>JACRKZ010000124.1 GCA_016235455.1 Armatimonadota bacterium
GCGCATTGCTGAGCAAGCGTGCGCAGCGCGTCCTGCTCGGCGTCATCGATGACGCTGAGATCGAACCCGCGTTGCGCGAGCAGTGCGTTCACGCGGATATCCAGGACGAATGACTGCACGAGATGGAGTTGCGTCACGCGGGGTAGGTCCGCCAATGACCGCGGGACGCGGAAGTCCTCTATGCCCTCGACCAGTTCGAGCCAGATGTGGCCCAACTCGTGCGCAAGCACTATCTCGTGTAGATCCTGGGCATCCAGGTGGAACAAGATGCACCGCGGATCTTGGGTGTTCAGCACCTGATGCCTACCCGGAATGGCCGTCTGCGGGTGGAGACTGGGCACTGTATCGAGGAACACCAGTTCCTTGCCGGTACAGGTGTCGACCTCGCGCAGCAGATTCGCCAGTCTGGCGGGCAGGTTTGCGAACCTGATCCGGGGTAGCAGGTCATCAAGGCGGAAGTCGGGCCGCTTGCCGGCGCAGCGCGCCAAGTTGGCGGTAGTCGCGGCGAGGACATGATCTTCGACAATGTAGCTCACCCCATGCCGACTCACAGCGGCTGCTCCAACGGGTGCGAGGCCCTTGGCGGCCGCCAACTCAGACCGATACGTGGGATCAGCGATCAGATCGGCCTCAACCGGACGCAGGGGCGCGAGTTCGGGTGTTGGCGACAAACCGACATGCGCGCGCAACTGCGGCCAGCTACCAAACCCACACTCACGGGCCACCGCCAACTGCACATCGGCCAGACGCGGCGAACCGCCACATACGGTCTCTGGCTCAAGGCCGCGAAACGCCGGATGCAGGCCAGCCAGCCATGCGGCGGCATCGGCGTCGTGCCCTCGGAGTAGATTCAGAACGTCCTTGGCGCGCCGCCGCAAGCGCGCAATGGCTGCGGGATGTGATTGTCTATCGGACATCAGTGCCTCCCTCCATCGGTGCCTGCTGTCCGCGTTGTCAGGCCGAAGAAGGTAGGCGAACCCCTGGGTGGACCATCAGCACTGGGCCATGCCCTGCCCGCGGACGGGACGCGCCACGCGCTTGAACCAGTCTGCCGAGGGCGACGCCGGCTGTCAAGAGATCGCCACCACGGATATGCCGCCGCCCGGGTGGTCAGCCGCAAGCAGCATGGCCGGCCTCAGCGAGGCCATAGGGCCAGGATGGCCCATGCGTGGCGCGCGTGGACTTGTCCTGGCCTGGCGTCTGTCGGCCTTGGCGGCGATCTCCGCTACTTCTCCATCGTGAACGGGATGCCGTTCTTGATGTCCGCCGGCAGCCACACCGGCAGGCCCTCGATGGACTTGCGCGCCGCATCGCTGGTCGGCACACCCCACGTGGTGAAGAACGGCCCGAGGTTGCGGCCCACCGTGCGCGAGAAGCGCACCATCCACTGGTCGCGCTTGTCCTGATCGGACTTGGGCTGCTCGCCGCCCGCGTTGGTCCGGTAGCTGGCGATGGTCTTCCTGACCGCATCCCAGCCGAACTGCTGCTGGAGCTGGGCGTACATCATCAGCGCCAGAGCGGGGTCGGACTTCCAGCGGTCGAACGGCGCGCCGTCGGCGAAGTACTTGCGCACCGTCTCGCTGCGCTTGGCCGGGTTGAGCCAGGAGCTGTCGACCACCTTCTCGCCACTGACCACCTCGCACGAGTAGAGGCTGAACAGGTTGTTGGTCACCTCGACGGTACCGTCGAACGTCCAGGCGCCCTGCTGGTGGTTGTGCCCCAGCTCGTGCCAGAAGCCCCAGCAGTTCTTCGCGCCGCCGTCGCGCATCTTGGCGATGTCGACCATGGTCGGCGGCACATCGAGCCAGGTCATGATCGGGTAGCCCGAGTGCATGTAGCCCGCGGAGATCTGCTGGTCGCAGGCCATGCGCTCGGGCCGCGGGCGGTCGCGCGGGATGCCGGCCAGATCGGCCTGGGCGTCCATGCCTTTGTCCCACACCGCCAGCAGCGCCTCGGGATCGTCCAGCGTGCGCACCACCGAGGCGGGCACGCTGAGGATGATCTTCTTGGTGGCCAGCTCGGCCCACGGCGCCTGCAAGCCGCGCAGCCGGGTCTTCCAGTCGTCCAAGCTGGTCACGCCGCGGACGAACAGCGGCATCTCCACCGCGCCGGCCACCTTGACCTCGAGCCGGCCGAGCTTGCAGCCGCCGGGCACGTCGATGTACACCACGCCGCCGAACGGGTTGCCAAAGCGGGTCGTCGTCTTGGTCAGCTTGGTCGCATAGCTGATCTCGGGGAAGCGCTGCCAGCTCTCCAGGCCCCACAGCGTGTCGGTGTGGCAGCCGATGCGCAGCCCCAGCCCAGCCTTGAGCGCGGCGTCGGGCAAAGTCACCTCGACCGCCTCGCCCGGCGCGGCATAGAGCCCCAAGCTGGCCCAGGCGGGCGTAGCCGTGTCGACCGCGACGGTGCGGGTCACGCGCGGCACCTCGGCTGCCACGGCGCCGGGGAACGTCGCCGCCGCCGGATGCGCCTTGAGTTCAGCCACCGATGCGCGGCGCAGCGCGTTGTTCTGCAGCACGCAGGCCATGCGCGCCACGGGGTTGGTCAGCTTCAGCGGCGCCTTGGCCGTGGGCAGCGCGGCATCGCCGAGGCCGGCGATGAGCCTGGCCAGCTTGGGCATGAGCAATCTGTCGTCGGCCGGCGCGGCGCCCGCGGCGCTGGTCAGCGTGGTGCCCACCTGCGCCAGTTCCTCGGGCGTCACCGTCGCGCCCGGCAGCAGCCTGGCCAGCGCCTGCTGGGCGTGGGTGGCGTCCAGCGCCACGCCGTCGGTCACCCAGGCGGCCTTACCGGTCGGGTCCACGCCGCCATCGGCCACCATCAGCCCGGCGCGCGCGGTGATCCTGTTGCTGCCGCAGTCGGCGGCATGATCGCGGCCAGTGACCTGCATCCAGCCCCAAATGGGGATGGCGTCGAAGTAGCCGCCGCCGTTCTCGATCCACTTGGCGATGGCGTCGATGACTGCCGGCTGCGCGTTGTCGAGTTGGCCGCCCGCGGCCAACAGCACATCGCCCTGGGACAGCGCGGCGGGCAGTTGCGCGGTGGTCACGCGGGTCACCTTGAAGCCCGCCTTGGTCAGCGTGGCTTCCCAGCCGGCATGGCCGTGCAGCAGCACGCGCGCGCCAGCCTTGCCAGCGGCCAGCCAGGTGACCACGTTGGTGGCCAGCGCGGCCTGGTCGGGGATTTGCTGGTTGCCGAACAGGCCCTCATGGCCACCGAGGACGATGCGGCCCTGGCCGTAGCGCGCGGCGCCCAGGATGGGCAGACGCTGCTTGCCGCTGCGGCCGGTCAGCACCGTGAAAGCGTCGTCGCCAAAGACCGCCACCGTGCCGACCCACGCGCCCGGCGCAACCACTTGCTTGACGTCGCGGAGCAGGACCGCCACATCAGCAGGCGAGGCGCCGACCGGCCGACAGCCTACGAGCGCAAGACATGCCACTGCTACTGCTATGCTTCTCACCATCGTCTCCTGGCCCCAGCCTTCTGACTCGACGACCGACCCGCGCACCGCGTTCCGCAAACGTATGTCTGGCGATCTCTGGAGACAGCATTATAGCGCTCGCCGGGCGCTTGTGGCAGGGGCTGGCGCGAGGCAGCCCCCCCTGTAGTCCCCCCGCGAGCGGGGGGACGGCTTTCCTGCTCCCACCCCGCTCGCGGGGAGGGCCGGGGTGGGGGCTGACCGCGGCCCCGACCAAAGAGAGGGTGCATGTCAGTATTCGGGAGTGAAGGCGGCAACCAAGAGGCGGGGAGGCGATCCTAGTGGTTACCACCGCCAAAAGGAGCCGCCTCCCCATGACCGATCGTACCACTGTCGCGCGTGAAGTGCTCAGCAAGCTGACCA
>JACRKZ010000128.1:0-36778 GCA_016235455.1 Armatimonadota bacterium
GCGACGGGCCGAGCGGGTTGGCCGAGGCCCGCGCCGCCGATTGGGATTTGATCATCCTCGACGTCATGCTGCCGGGCATCGATGGCTATGAGGTCTGCGCGCGCCTGCGCGCCGCGCGGCGGGCCGCGCCGGTGCTCATGCTCACCGCGCTCGACGGCGTGGACGATCGGGTGCGCGGGCTCGATGCCGGCGCCGACGACTATCTGGGCAAGCCGTTCGACTTCGGCGAGCTGCTGGCGCGGGTGCGCGCGCTGTTGCGCCGGGGCCAGGCCGTGCGTTCGCGCCTGGTGCAGGTGGCCGACCTGGCCATCGACACCGGCGCGCGCACCGTGCGGCGCGGCGGGCGGGAGCTGCGGCTCACGCCGCGCGAGTATGAGCTGCTGGAAGCGCTGGCCACCAATGTCGGGCGCACCGTGACGCGCGAGGAGATCCTGGAGACGGTCTGGCGCGACGACCGCAGCTATTCGGATACCATCAGCGTCCACGTCTCGTCGCTGCGGCGCAAGGTGGACGGCGACAGTGAGGTCAAGCTGATCGAGACGGTCCACGGCATCGGCTACATCCTGCGCGATTCTCGCGAGCGCGAGCCACGCTGATGCGACGCAGACCCTTTCGCTACCGGCTGACGCTGTGGTACATCGCCGTGCTGGCGGCGGCGCAGTTGGTGATGGCGGTGGCGGCCGGGCTGACCGTGCGGCTGAGTGGTCTGCGCTCGGTGGACCGCGAACTGCGGCAGAAGGCCACTCAGCCGCTGCGTACCGAGGACCTGCTGCCGCGGCCTCGGCAGTTCGACCGCGCCGACTTCCGGCGCACGCTGGCCGTGCGGCTGCCCTTGAGCGATGCCAACCTGCTCTGGAACAGCCGCGACGCAGAGCCGGCCGCGCGCGGCGAGATGCGCTTCGCCAACGTCTGGGTGGAGAACGAACACGCCCGCACACTGACCGTGCCGTGGCGCGAGTCGGGCAAGATCGTCGGCGTCATCCAGGTGGCGCGGCCGCTGGCCGGCTACGACGACATGATGGGCACGCTGCTGCGCTCGGTGCTGGTGCTGCTGCCGCTGTCGTTGCTGCTGGCCGCACTGGGCGGGAGCGCTCTGACGCGGCGCGCGCTGGCGCCGGTGCGCGCGGCCACGCGGCTGGCCGCCGAGATCGGCGTGGAGGACCTGTCGCGCCGACTGGCGGTGCATGGCGAGGACGAACTGGCCGATCTGGCGCGCACCTTCAACGCCATGTTCGACCGGCTGGAGGCATCGTTTGAACAGCAGCGCGGGTTCATCGCCGATGCCGCGCACGAACTGCGCACGCCGCTGTCGCTGATCAAGGTCAGTTCCAGCATGGCGCTGGCCGGCGCACCCGATGCCGACGAGGATCGCCGGGCGCTGAGCGTCATCGACCAGGCCGCCGACGGCATGACCGGGCTGGTCGGCCAACTGCTGCTGCTGGCCCGCGCCGATGCCGGGCAACTCGCCGTGGAGCCCGCCGAGTTCGAGGCAGTGGACCTGCTGGAGGCCGCCATCGCTGCCGTGCCGTCAGCCGCCGGACGCGTCACCATCGCGCCGGGCGGCCGGTTCCTGATGACCGGCGACCTGGATCTGCTGTGCCGGGCGTTGGTGAACCTGGTCAGCAACGCCCTGCGGCACTCGCCCGAGGCCGCGCCCATCGAGCTCCGAGCCGCCAGCGATGGCCACAGCGCGCGGCTGGCCGTGGTCGACCACGGCGAGGGCATCGCGCCCGAGCACCTGGCGCGGGTCACCGAGCGCTTCTACCGCGTGGACCGCGGTCGCGGCCGGCGCGAGGGCGGCACGGGCCTGGGCCTGTCCATTGTGGAGGGCATCGCGCGAGCCCATGGCGGCGCGTTGGTCTTGCGGCCAACGCCGGGCGGCGGGCTCACCGCCGAACTGCAACTGCCTCTTAGTGGCATCCAGCCGGCCCCTTAAGGCCTTCTTCTGGAACGTCGGGCATAACAGTCCTCAGCGCGATGGTCGCGCTCAGCGCGACGGCCGCAGCCGCTCCGCGCCGGCAAGGAGACCGACGATGAACAGAACGCTGTGCTGGCTGACCTGGGTCGGCGCGCTGCTTCTAACAACCAGCGCGCAGGCCGCGCCCGCGCCTCAGGGGATGGCGCTCATTCCCGCGGGCTCATTCGAGATGGGCGACCACATCGGGTTCGTCGACCCCAAGCATGGTGGCGACGAGACGCCCATCCACACCGTGCGGCTGGACGCGCTGTACCTGGGCATCAACGATGTCACCAACCGCGAGTTCTGCGCGTTCCTCAACAGCGCTCTCGGCGCGCGGTCGGTCGAAGTGCGGCAAGGTGGTGTCTATCCCGCCGGTGGCCAGGACCTGCTCTGCGAGACGCGGGCCATGTCGCCCTACAGCCGCCTCTGGTGGGACGGCGCCAAGTTCACCGTGCTGGACGGCAAGGACAACCACCCCGTGGTCTGCATCCGATGGGAAGGCGCGGCGCTCTACTGCAACTGGCTGAGCGCACAGGCCAAACTGCCGCTCTGCTACGATCCGGCCACCTGGGCCTGCAACTTCAATGTGAGTGGCTACCGCCTGCCCACCGAGGCCGAGTGGGAGTACGCCGCGCGCGGCGGGCTCAAGGCGCCGTATGCCAACTTCGCCTGGGGCAATGAGGCCGACGCCACGCGCGCCAACTGGCCCGAGTCCAAGAACCCGTTCCGCACCGGTCCGCTGCCGTGGACTACGCCGGTCGGCTTCTTTGACGGCTCGCTGCGCCGACGCGCTGACTTCGCCTGGCCCGATGCGCAACAGGAGACCTACCAGACGGCCCGGGGCACCAACGGCTATGGCCTGAACGACATGAGCGGCAACGTCTGGCAATTGGTCAACGACTGGTATGGCCGCGACTACTACGCCTACAGTCCGGCCGACAACCCGCCCGGCCCCGACAAGGGCAGCCTCATGCCCGACGGCAAGCCCTATCGCGGCATGCGCGGCGGCAACTGGTTCAACGGCGAGAACGGCCACGGCCGCGTCTCCAACCGCAACCCCTCGTACTGGCGCGGGCCCGAAGACCCCAACCACCCCTACTACCACATCGGCTTCCGCGTGGCGCTGCCCATCGACGCCGAGAAGCGCCCCGTGACTCGGCTCACGCCGGCCCAGGACGTGCCGCGTGGCGCTGGTCAGGGCCAGCCTGGTCAGGGCCAGGCCAAGGTGGTGGTCAGGCTGCCATCACGTTGCCGCCGAAGCAGGGCAGCATGGCCCTGACCAGCCCGGTGGTGCAGGACGGCGGCGCGCTGCCATCCGAGTACACCGGTGATGGCGTGGCGGCCACCCTGCCCTTGGCGTGGAGCGGTGCCCCGGCGGGCACGCAGGGCTTCGCGGTGATCATGCACCACACCGACCCGCAAGGCGTGGCCAAGTGGTACTGGACGCTGTACAACATCCCGGCCAACGTCACCAGCCTGCCCAGGAACGTGACCGGCATCGGCACGCTGGGCACCAACAGCGTTAACGAACGGCTCGCCTACGCGCCGCCCATGTCCAAGGGGCCCGGCGCCAAGCTCTACACCTACACGGTCTATGCCTTGTCCGGCGCGCCACGGCTCACGGTGCCGGCTGACCGCGTGGACCGCGCCGCCCTGCTGGCCGCCATGGACGGCCTGGTGTTGGCCAGCGGCGAACTGCGCGTGACCTACACGCGCACCGGCATGGCCGACCCCAACGGCGGCGGCCCGCAAGGCGGGGGCCAGCCGGGGCCGCCCAACGGAGGTGGTGCCCGCGGCGGGTTTCAGAACGCTCAAGCGGGCGGTCAGATGGGTGGCGAGCAGCGCGGGCCTGGCGCTGGTGGCCCTGGTGGCGGTGGCGGCGGTGGCGGCCGCATGGAGATGCCTGAGAACAAGACGCCGACCTCGCCCAACGCCGGCCAAACCGTCGGGCTCTTTATGAACAAGCCGCAGTCCTTCGCGGGCTACACGCTGTTCGCGCCCAAGCACAACAACATCATCTTCCTGATGGACAACAACGGGCAGGTGGTGCACTGGTGGAAGAGCGACTACGAGCCCGGCCAGTCGGTCTATCTCAAGCCCAATGGCAACCTTCTGCACTGCTGCTTCACCAAGAGCCAGGCGTTCACCGGCGGTGGCGAGGGCGGGCGCGTGGAGGAGTTCGACTGGGACGGCAAGCTGGTCTGGGAGTTCAACTACTCGAGCGACACCTACCTCTCGCACCACGACATCGCGCCGCTTCCCAATGGCAACATCCTCATGCTCGTGGTCGAGAAGAAGAGCATCGAGGACGCGCTGGCAGCCGGCTTTAGCCCGCAGATGCTGCGCGACCGCCAGCTCTTCCCTGATTCGGTGGTAGAGGTGCAGCCGATCTACCCCAACGGCGGCAAGATCGTCTGGCAGTGGCGGGTGTGGGATCACCTCATCCAGGACAGCGACCGCACCAAGGCCAACTTCGGTGACGTTGCGGCGCATCCCGAGCTGATCGATGTGGCCTGCAACGGCCGCGCCACACCGGCCTTCTGGAACCACATGAACTCGATTGCCTACAACGCCAAGCTCGACCAGATCATGGTCAGCGCGCGCGGCTGCAACGAGATCTGGGCCATTGACCACAGCACGACCACCGAGCAGGCCGCTGGCCACAGCGGCGGGTTCCACGGCAAGGGCGGCGACCTGATCTACCGCTGGGGCAACCCCGCGGCCTATCGGCGCGGCACCGAGGCCGACAAACAGCTCGTGCAGCAGCACGACGCCGAGTGGATCCCCGACGGCTCGCCCGGCGCCGGTCATGTGACCATCTTCAACAACGGCTACGACCGTGGCTGGTCGAGCATCGAGGAGATCGAGCTGCCGCTGGACGCGAACGGTCACTACATCCTCGAACAGGGCAAGCCCTACGGGCCGGCCAAGCCCGTCTGGCACTACGAGGCGAAGAACCGCACGGACTTCTTCTCCTCGGAGATCTCCGGCGCCAGCCGCCTGCCCAATGGCAACACGCTGGTCTGCGCCGGTGTGGTGGGCCATCTGTTCGAGGTGACGCCGACCGGCGAGATGGTCTGGCAGTACGTCAACCCGATGGTGCGCGGCGGCTGCCTGGCGCAGGGCGAGCTGCCCGGCAAGGATGTGCGCGGCCACCTGTGGAACGCGGTGTTCAAGGTGCACCGCTACGCGCCGGACTACCCCGGCCTGGTCGGCCGCGAACTCAAGCCCATCGCGCTGATCGAGCTGCCCGCCGACCAGAAGGGCAAGACCGGTCTGGACCAGGCCAACGCTACGCCCGATGAGTTCCCGCGCAACGAGCCCGGCGGCCAGGGCGGACCTGGCGGTGGCGGCGGTCGTGGCGGTCAGGGCGGACCTGGTGGCGGCGGCGGTCGTGGCGGTCAGGGCGGACCTGGCGGTGGCGGCCGTGGTGGTCAGGGCGGACCTGGCGGTGGCCCCGGCGGCCAAGGCGGTCAAGGCGGCGGACCAGGTGGCGGCCAAGGCGGCCAAGGCGGCGGACCTGGCGGCGGCCAGGGCGGACCTGGTGCTGGCGGCGGCGGCGGCATGGGTGGCCCCGGCTAGCGGCCACCTGCCCTGCGGCAGCCAACTGACGACGACGAAACGAGGTGAGTGATGAAGCGCCTGGCACGATCGCACCGGCTTCTCACAACGCTGCAACTGACGCTGGTCCGCCTGTTGCTGCTCTATGCCTGGGTCACTCCGGCCCTCAGCTACGAGCGGCTGCAAGGCCCGACCGAGCTGCTCTATGCCGATCCACAGTTGGCCCAACCGGGCTACACGCTGTTCGGCGCGCGCGGCACAACGTACCTGTTGGACCTGCAGGGCCAGGTGGTACATACCTGGCCCGCGGGCACCAACCCGCACCTGCTGGCCAACGGCAACATTCTGGACGCCTCGCGCGACGACCCCAGTGGCACGGCGGGCTTGCGCGAGGTGGACTGGGACGGCAAGCTGGTCTGGGAGTACACCGAGAAGCGCGCCGGCTATGCGCCGCACCATGACTGGACCCGCATCTACAACCCGCAGCTCAAGGCACTGACGACGCTGTACATCGCGAACAAGACGATCAGCGAGGAGCAGGCGCTGGCCGCGGGGGCCAACCCGGCCACAGGCCCGTACCGCGACACGCAGATGGACGCCGTGGTCGAGGTCGACGCCAACGGCCAGGTGGTCTGGGAGTGGTGGTTCTTCGACCATGTCGTCCAGGATATTGATCCGGCCAAGCCCAACTACGTGGGGCAGGGCAAGACCGTAGCCGACTATCCCGGCCGGATCAACATCAACATGCCCGGCAAGCCGCTGCACCGCGACTGGCTGCACTGCAACTCCATCGATTACAGCCCCGAACTCGACCAGATCGTGGTCAACTCGGTGCAAGGCGAGCTGTACGTGATCGACCACGGCGGCACGTTCGTGGCGGGCGATGCCGCCGCCAGCATTGCCAAGGCGGCTGGTCCGGCGGGCGACTTCCTGTATCGGTTCGGCGACCCGGCGCGCTACGGCCAGGGCGAGCCGCCGTCCATCGGCCAGAACTGGGACGCGGCAAGCTCGGGCCACAAACAGATGGGCGGCACACACCACGTTTCGTGGATCCGCGCCGGCCTGCCTGGGGCGGGCCACCTGCTCATCTTCAACAACGGGCAGTACCTGTACCAGCGCACGCCGCATTCGTCTGTGTTGGAGGTCAACCCCTACCTGGACGGCAACGGCCGCGACACGGGCAAGTACGTCAACCCGCCCTTGGCCGGCTACCGTCGCGAGCAGTATGACAAGGACACCCACAACCAACCGCGCCTGGTCTCCAACCAGATCGTCTGGAGCTACAGCCCCAACAACAGCCACGGCTTCTTCAGCCACATCGGCTCCAGCGCGCAACGGCTGCCGAACGGCAACACGTTCATCTGCTCGGATACCGAGGGCCACTTCTTCGAGGTGACCAGCGACGGCCGTCTGGTCTGGGAGTACATCAACCCCATCACGCCGCAAGGCCCGGTGAAGGTCATCGGTGACAACCTGCCCATGCTCAACTCGGTCTTCCGCGCCTTCCGGCTGGCTCCCGACCACGCCGCACTCAAAGGCCGGGAGTTGACCCCGCGCGGCACGATCACCGGCGCGACGCCCAGCCCTATGCCCGCGACCGTGCAGCCCGTTTCGACCGGCCAGGTCCAACAGGGCCAGACCGGTGGCCCCGGTGGCGGGCAGCGTGGCCAAGGCGGCGGACAGCGTGGCCTAGGCGGCCAGGGCGGTGGCCAGGGCGGACAAGGTGGAGGACAGCGTCAGCCGCAGTAGCGCGTCACGCCAGCGCACGGTGGGACATGGCCGGCAGCCCGGGCCGGCCATGTCCCGTTTTGGGTGGAATGGATCTGGACGCCGACGGCGTATCTGCGTCATAGCAGCGGATGTCACCTATCCGTGGGTGCGAGAGTCGGGCCCTGGAGGCAAGAACGATGGCAGATAGCGATCAGATTTCCCGCCGGTCCTTCGTGCAGAACGTGGCCGTCGGCGCCGGCGCCGTGGCGCTGGCCGGCGCCGCGTCAGCCCAGACCGCGCCGGCGCCCGCGGGCGAGGCCAAGAAGAGCCGAGTGGTCATCGTGCGCCACTCGGGCGCGACCAACAAGGACGATGTTCAGGCGGGCCCGGTGACCGAGATGGTCGACCGCGCCATGCTGGAACTGACCGGCGCGGCCACGGTGCGCGAGGCCTGGGCGCGCTACTTCAAGCCCGAGGAGCGCGTGGGCATCAAGGTCAACGCGCGCGGCGGCCCGACCATCGCCGTGGCGCCCTGCATCCTCAAAGTGTGCGTCGACCGGCTGGTCGAGTTGGGCGTCAAACCGGCCAACATCATCCTGTGGGACATGTATCCCGACGATCTCAAGAACAGCGGCATGAGCAAGGAAGGGTTCCACGGCGCGCAGGTCATGACCTCCGATGTCGGCTGGAGCCCGGAGCTGGAGCAGGGCGTCTGGAAAGGCTCGCTGAGCACCATCGTCACCGAAAAGGTGGACGCCATCCTGAATCTGCCCATCGTCAAGGACCATGTGCTGTGCGGCGTGACGCTGGCCCTCAAGAACCACTACGGCACCATCAACAACCCCTCCAAGTACCATGCCGACAACTGCGACCCAGCCGTGGCCGACATCAACAACACGCCCGCCATCCGCGGCAAGCACCGTCTGGTCATCTGCGACGGCACGCGCTCGCTGCCCGACGGCGGCCCACACCTCAAGCCCGGCTTCCTGCTCTACACCAACTTCATCATGGCCGCCTCCGACCCCGTGGCCCACGACACCATCGGCTGGCAGATCATCGAGGAGCAGCGCAAGACCCACTTCCAACTGCCGCCGCTGGCCCGTGTCGGCCGGCCCCCCAAGCACCTGCGCTCGGCCGCGGAGCGCGGGCTGGGCACCGACCAGCTCGACCAAATCGACAAGATCGATATCACGCTGGCGTGAGACCCGCGAGCGCTTGGCGCTCCCGCATCCCAGCTTAAGGGCATCTTAGGGAACCCAGGGCATATGCCATTTGGGCGCGACGTCGTTGGCGCCCAAAGGAGCATGGAGATGAGAGCGATCACCCTGATGGTCATCGCGACCATGGTTCTCTCCGCGTGTGCCCTGCGTGCCCAAGGCCCGGGTGGGCCGCCGCCGCCACCGCGCGATGGCGCCCGCCCGCCGCGCGCCGGCGGACCGCCGCCGCGTGATGGCGCGGGCCGGCAGGACGAATACTCGCTGGCCCAGGCCATCTCCGACCAGGCGCAGTTGCACACCATCGCCTTCGACGGTCTGGCCTTCCTGACCGGCGAGGTCGGCGCGAACACCTTCCTGCCGCCGGGCAAGGTGTGCGACTACTTCGGCTTCCAGTACATGCGCGATGTCGAGCCGAAGGGCGGCGGTCACAACACCGACTTCCTGACGCGCATCGCGAACAACATGCTGCGCACCTACTCGCCCGCGCAGCTGGCCGAGCTGGTCACGCTGGCCAGCGGGCAGGTTGGCGGCTTCCGCGAGTTCGCCACCCGGCGGTTCGCGCTGATTGGCGCGTTCGACCGCCAGCGGCGCGGCGCTGTGCCCGCGGGTAGTGCCGGCCTCAACCGCGAGGCGGTGATGCGCTATTCGGCCGACCTGTGGGCGCTCGACGGTCAGTTGGCGTACGACCGCGCCCGCGTCATGGGCCACATCGTCAGCAGCTTCACGCCCGAGCAGAAGGCCTACCTGGCCAAGCTCAAGTTCGGCGACTCCGGCACCTGGCCCGACGTGCCCGAGACGTTCGACAAGCGTAGCGTGCCGCACGACGTGCACGTGGCCGTGATGACCTATGCCAGCGAGATGTTCAGTTGGTATGCGGGCAGCGTCGAGGCGGATGTCTACTTCTGCCCTGAGCGCCACGCCACCTACTTCGGCTCCTTCTACATGAAGGACCGGCCGGTGATGGGCAAGCGCAACGCCTCCATCAGCACGTCGGTGACCGGTGACAGTGGCGCGGAGTTCCTGACCGCCCTGGCCCCCGCACAGCGCCAGAACGTCACCAGCCTGGTCGACCTGCAGCGTGGCGACCTGGCCGAGGTGGTCAAGGTGCGGCGCGAGATCTCCATCGAGCTGCGCCGCTTCCTGGCGGGGCAGACCGCTGACCACGCCAAGGTCATCGCACTGTCGCGGCGCTACGGCGAACTCGACGGGGCCATGTCCTACAACCTGGCGGTGGCCTTCGCCAAGGTGGGCCAGACGCTAACTGCCGAACAGGCAGCCAAACTCAAGCGTCTGCGCAACCTGGACGATTATCCGTGCACGGGAGCGTACATCTACTCCGAGCCGATCCCGCTGCCCGACTTTGGCAGCTCGGACTTCCTGTTCACCGCCGCCAAGTGAGGAGCCACCGATGGCCGAGCATCTCTCGCGCCGTGACTTCCTGACCCTGACCGCTGCCGCCGGGCTGCTCGCAGCCCGGCGGGGCGGCTGTCAGCCTGGCACAGGCCGCCCCAACTTCGTGATCATCCAGGGCGAGGGCCAAGGCTGGAGCAGCCTCGGCCTGTCGATGGATCCTCGCCTGCCCAACGCCCACAGCACGCTCTCGCGAACGCCCAACCTGGCGGCTCTGGCCGCGGCGGGTATGTGCTTCGCCCAGGCCTACGTGGCCTCGCCGCGCTGCACGCCATCGCGCACCGCGCTGGTCACGGGGATCAACCCCGCGCGCCTGCACATGACCTTCGTCAACGAAGGCGGCGAGGGCAAGCGACGAGCCGGCGGCGACAACACCCGACTGCTCCCGCCCAGCCCGCTCATGGAGCTGCCCGCAGGCACCCAGACCGTGGCCCACCGCCTCCATGCCGCCGGCTATGCCTCGGCGCACTTCGGCAAGTGGCACGTCGGCCGCAGCGACCCCAAACTGCACGGTTTCGACGAGAGCGACGGTGCCAACGCCAATGGCGGGCCGGATAACGTGGCCAACCCCAACCCCGGCCAAGGCCAGCTGCTGACCGAACGCGGCCTGGACTTCATGGCCCGCAGCGCCGCGGCCCGTCGGCCGTTCTACCTCCAACTCGACCACTACGGCGGCAAGGACCCGGCCGACGTGCGCCCGCAGACCTGGGCCGATGTCGCCGGGCGGTCCGACGGCCGGTTCAAGGACAAGGACCTGGGCAACGCCGCGGTCATGGAGGATGTCGACACGATGATCGGCCTGGTGCTGGCCAAGGTGGAGGCGCTCGGCCTGGCCGGCAACACGTACGTCGTCTACCTCGCCGACCACGGCACGCCGGGGCCGAACCAGCCGCTGTCGGGCGGCAAGGGCACGCTGTGGGACGGTGGCCTGCGCGTGCCGCTGATCGTGCGTGGGCCGGGCATCGCCGCCGGTTCACGCTGTGCGGCGCGTGTGACCAACTGCGACTTGATGCCCACGGTGCTGGAGCTGGCCGGTGTCACCGAGCCGTTGCCGGCGACCGTGGACGGCGGCAGCCTGGCGGGCTTGCTGCGCGCCGGTGGCCTGGGCGTGGTGAAGCGCCCGCGCGAGGAACTGGTCTTCCACTACCCGCACTACGACATGGACGCCAACGGCCCCGGTTCGTCGATCATCGTCGGCGACGACAAGCTGACGCGCTACGACGAGGGGCCCAGTCTGCATCTCTACAACCTGGCCGCCGACCCCAGCGAACAGCGCGACCTGGCTGCGGCCTCGCCCGCCAAGGTGACCGCGCTGCAGGAACGGCTCGATGCCTGGCTCAACGCGGCCGGCGCCCAACGGGTCAGCCGCAACCCCAACTACGACCCCAACGCCGCCCCGACGGCGCCCGCCGCGGGTGGTGGCGGCCGTGGTGGCGGTCGACGAGGCGGCCAAGGCGGCGGCCAGGGCGGTGCCCAATGAACACCTCACGACGGCAGGTCGGGTTGGTGCTCGTGATCGTGGTCAGCCTGGCGCTGGCCGCGCTGGGCCAGGGCCGCGGCCCGGGCCGTGGTCCCGGCGGCCCGCGGCAAGGCGGCGGCCAGGGCGGACCGCAGGGCCCACAGGGCGGCGTGTCATTCCACACCGACGTCCCCGCGCACGACCTCGACGTCATCGTCTGCCGGCCGGGTGCGGACCGCGTCAGCCTGAGCATCGTGGCCTACGGCGACCGCCGCGCCTACGTCGCCTGGGGTCCGGCCCAGGGCCGGCTCGAGCAGCGCTGCGACCTGCGCCCGTTCGCCGCCGGCGTGCCGCAGACAGTCGAGCTAACAGGCTTGAAATCGGATTCTCAGTACGACTGGGAGCTACGTGAGGAGCAGGGCAAAGTGCTGGCACGCGGCGCCTGCCATACCCAGCGCCGGCCGGGCAGCGAGTTCACCTTCACCATCACCGCCGATTCGCATCTGGACGAGCAGACAGACCTGGCGCTCTATCAGCGTGCGCTGGCCAACGCCGCGGCGGATCGGCCGGACCTGAACGTCGACCTGGGCGACACCTTCATGACCGAGAAGTACCCGGGCGACTGGCACGCCGCGCGCGCGCAGTACACCGCGCAACGCTACTACTTCGGCCAGCTCTGCTCGTCGGTGCCGCTGTTCCTCACCCTGGGCAACCATGACGGCGAGCTGGGCTACCTGGCCGACGGCACACCCGGCAGCATGGCTGCCTGGTCGCTCGACCTGCGGCGGCGCTTCTTCCCCAATCCCGAGCCCGGCGGCATCTACACCGGCAACGCCGTGCCGGAGCCGGGCCTCGGTCTGTTGCAGGACTACTACGCCTGGGAATGGGGCGATGCCCAGTTCATCGTGCTCGATCCTTTCTGGCCGGTGCGCGGCAAGCCCAACCGCCAGGATGGCGGCTGGTCGCGCACGCTGGGTGAGCCGCAGTACCGTTGGCTGGTCAAGACGCTGGCTGGCAGCCAGGCCAGGCACCGCTTCGTGTTCATCCACCATCTGGTGGGCGGGCTCGACAACAACTGCCGTGGTGGCGCCGAGGCCGCGCGGTTGCTCGAGTGGGGCGGCCTCAACCCCGACGGCACGCCTGGCTTCGCGCAGCATCGGCCCGGATGGGAACTGCCCATCCACGACCTGCTCCGCCGCTACGGCGTCGAGGCTGTCTTCCATGGCCACGACCACTTCTATGCCAAGCAGGAACTGGATGGCATCGTCTATCAGATGGTGCCGCAGCCGGGCCATCCCGGCCGGCGCACCGAGGGCCAGGCGGCCAACTACGGCTACAAGTCAGGCACCATCCTCGGCGGCTCCGGGCATTTGCGCGTGACGGTGACGCCGGGCGCGGCGCGCGTGGCGTTCGTCCGCGCGGTCGGCGCTGGCGAGGAGCGCGACGG
This sequence comes from Armatimonadota bacterium, assembly GCA_016235455.1. Classification (GTDB taxonomy): domain Bacteria; phylum Armatimonadota; class UBA10988; order UBA10988; family UBA10988; genus UBA10988. The sequence goes on from JACRKZ010000128.1 coordinate 12,765, forward strand.
CTGGCGCAATGGCGATGTGGGCGACAGCTACACGCTGGGGCCGCAAGCGAAGTGAGCAGCGGGTCGTGGTATAGTCTGGCCAGCCTTCCGTCGGTGAGGACGATGCTCGACCCGTTGGTGTTATGGCTATTCGCGTGGTGCGCCCTGGCGGTGCAGCCACGCCTGGTCTATCTGGCCAACGGACCCATCTTCCAGGTTGGCGCCGCCTTCGCCCAACGGCAGCTGGCCTGGTGCGGCGGACCTGCCCAGTATGCCGGTGCGTTCCTGGCCCAACTGGACCACTGGGATCTGGCCGGTGCGCTGATCCGCTGTCTCCAGGCGCTGCTCATCGGCTGGCTGGCCCAGCGCGCCGTGGCCGCCGTCACCGGCCGCGAGACGCGCGTGGTGCGCTGGTTGGCCATGCTGCCGTATCTCCTGCTCTCTGGCCGGTTCGACGCGAACCCCGCCATCGGGCTGATGGCCGTCGGACTGCTGGCCGCGGCCTGGCTGCGCGCCGCGCTGCCACGTTCGCGCCCGCTGGTGCATGCGGCGCTGTGCCTGGCGCTGGCCTACACCGTCGGTGGCGCCGACGGCCGCGCGGGGCTGTGGGTCACCTTGGCCAGCTTCGGCCTGCTGGCCGCCGTCGCCGAGCGCCGCTGGGCGGCGCTGGCTCAGGTCCTGACCGCGCTGGCCACGGCGGGCGTGGCGGGCCTGTTCCTGGCGCCCGCGGGTGTCGATGCGCCACGGCAACCGGCGCTGATCACCCAGCTGCTCACCTATGCGCTACTGCTGGCGGCACCAGCCTGCGCGGCGGCCATCAGGCTGTGGCCCGAACGCGCGGCCACGGGTCAGCCGGCGCCGTCACGCGGGCAGCGTCTGGTGCTGATAGTCGGCGCCGTCGCGGTGGTCCATCTGCTCGCCGGCCTGGTCGCCGCCAGGCAGCCCGCGCGGCTGCAGGCCGAACGCGACGAGCTGGTGTTGGCAGAACAGTGGGACCAGGTGCTGACCAGGCTGGGCCGCCAGCCGGGCCTCGACGCGCTGGCCATCCATGACATCGACACGGCGCTGGCCCATCGCGGTCGGCTGGCCGAGGATCTGTTCCGGTATCCGCAGCTGCCCGAGGCGTTGGTGTTGCCCATGTCGGTGCCCAACACGTTCTCGGCGCGGCTGAGGCTGGCCGATCAGTACCTGTTGCTCGGGCGCCCCAACCAGGCTGAGTATGCGCTGCAGAACGCGCTGGCGCACACAGGCGACAATCCCTATCTGCTGCGCCGGCTGGTGCTCACCTACCTGGTCAAGGGCGACACGGATGCCGCGCGCCTCTATCTGCGCGTGCTGCGCCGCGATATCGTCCACGGCGGCTGGGCGCGCGAGCAGTTGCGTCGGCTCGCGCGCGATCCATCGGCGTCGTTCGATCCCCGCGTGGCCGAGCTGCGCGCCGGCATGGTCGAGCGTGACGACCTGCTGGAGATCACCGACACGGCCAAGGGCGAGGAGACGGTGGCCTACTTCCAGAACGTGTCGCTGTCGAACCTGCTCGATGCCAGGCCCGGACGCCGGCTGGCACTCGACTACCTCATGTCGCTCTACCTGGTCAACGGTCGGCCCGACGGCGTGGTGCAGGAGATGCACCGGCTGCGCGGCTGCGGCATGACGCGCATCCCCGCACCGTGGGAGGATGCGCTGCTGATCCAGATGAGCGTGCCCGGCGCGAAGATCGACCTGCACGGTCTGGCCATCAGCGACGAAGGGTATGAGCGCATGAGGCGCTTTGGTCGCCTGCTCGCCTCTGAGGGCGGCAACCTGCGCACCGTCTGGCCGCGGGTTGCCAGCGCGTTGCCAGGCACCTTCCTGGCCTACATGACGCGCCTGAAGGTCGGCGGATGAACAAGCGTCTGCGCTGGCTCCTACCGCTTGCCTTGGCCACCTGGCTGCTGAGCGGTCGCGCCACGCTGCCGCGCGGCGCGACCGACGCCGGCCGCGCGCCGCGCCTGTCGCCCGAGTATCGTGACCTGACCGTGCCGCCCAACATCGCGCCGCTCAACGTGCGCGTGGCGGAGCCCGGCCGACGCTTCCGCGCGCGGCTGTCGGGCAGCGCGGGTCGGCCGCTGGTGGTACGTGGCCACGGCGCGACGCTGCGCTTCCCCGAGCGCGCCTGGCACCGGCTGCTGGCCGCCAACGCCGGGCGCGACCTGACGCTGGACGTCTTCGTCCGCGGCGAAAGCGGCTGGACCCGCTTCGCGAGCGTGCGCAACCATGTGGCCCAGGCGCCGGTCGACAGTCACCTGGTCTACCGCTGGTTCCGACCCACCTACACCACCAACACTCCGCTGGGTCTGTATCAGCGCGACCTGACCGGCTTCCGCCAGACGGCCCTAGTGCGCAGCCGCAGCAGCGGGCCACGCTGTGTCAACTGCCACGCCTTCGCCGACGGCCGGCCCGACCAGTTCTCGTTCCAGGCGCGACTGACCAAGGGCAGCCTGCCCATGGTGCTGGTGGCGGGCGGCCATCCGCGCACGGTCGACACACGCACCCAGCCGGGCCAGAAGCCCGCCGCGCTGACCACCTGGCATCCCAGCGGTCGCTGGCTGGTGGTGTCGCGCAACTGGATCCGCCAGTACTTCCACCAGGCCGGCTCGCCGGGCCGCGATGCGCTCGATGCCAAGTCGGCACTGGCGCTGGTCGAGGTCGGCAGCGGCAAGACGGTCGACCCGCCGGAGCTCAACCCCGCGGGCTACATGCCGACCTTCCCCTGCTGGTCGCCCGACGGCCGCTGGCTCTACTACAGCCGGTTCAAACGGTTCTGGCCCGAAGAGGTCACCATGCCGCTGGCCGAGCAGCCCCGGGTGCGCTACGACCTGGTGCGCACCGCTTTCGACCCCGAGCGGGCCGCCTTCGGCCAGACCGAGACGGTGTTGGCCGCCAGGGACGTCGACCGCTCGGTGCTGCAGCCACGCGTGTCGCCGAACGGGCACTGGCTGGTGGTCACACTGGCGGCCTATGGCGGGTTCCCCGTGTTCTGCCCGCAGGCCGACCTGGCCCTGATCGACCTGACGCGGCAGCCGGCCCGCGCCGTGCCGCTGGAGCCCACGGCCACCACCTGCCGCGAGACCTGGCACGCCTGGTCGAGCAACAGCGAGTGGCTGGTCTCGGCGCGCAAGAGCGACAACGGGCTGCTAGCCCGGCCGTATCTGCGCCACATCGCGGCCGACGGCGCGGTGGGCAAGGCGTTCGTGCTGCCCCAGGCCGACCCGAGCTACTACGACGATCTGCTGTACACCTACAACATCCCCGAGTTCGTCCGCGGTCCGGTGGCCGTGCCCGAACGCACGCTGTCGCGCGCGTTGGGACGTGAGGACGCGCCCGACCCGGCCGAGGCAGAGACCGATCTGTAGCGCGTCAGGCGCGGAAGTCGGCCAGCGCGGTGAGCAGACCCACCATGGTCAGCAGATCGTGGCCGTTGTGCGTGACGATGGGCGCCAGCAAGCCCGCGTCGCGCGTGTCCACCCAGCGCTGATAGGTGCTCGGGATCTGTGCGCCGGGCACATCGCCCGGTGGCCGCGGCCGGCGGCACAGTTCGCGCTCGAGCGTCTGTAGCCGGCAGTCGCCAAAGCGCTGGCCGACGATGCGCCGCGCATGGTCGAGCAGGTCGCAGTGCGCCGGCTTGGGGAAGGGCGGCGTGCGATGGAAAGCGCGCCGCTGCTCCAGATAGGGCAGGTCGAACGTGCTGCCGTTGAACGTGACCACCCAGCTCGCGCCGACCAGCAGTTCCGCGGCCAGCGCGAGCACCGCGGGCTCCTCGTTCTGCTGCCGGGCCAGCAGGTAGTCCACCTCGACGTCGCTCTCACCCAGGCGCGCCAAGCCCACGAGGAACAACGGCAGCCCGCGCAGCCCGCAGGTCTCGATATCGAGGAAGACCACCTCGCCCGGCGGCGCGGCCAGCACCTCGTGCAGCTTGCGGCGGCCGCGCGGCGCGCCGAGCCAGGCCTGGTGCAGCGCCGGGCTGTCGGCGGCCACCTCGCTGCCTGGCTGGCGGATGCGCCAGCAGGTGCCCTGGCTTGTGACCACCTGCTCACCCGGCAGCAGTTCCTCTAGCGTGCCCGAGCGCAGCGGTCTGGTCTCGGCGCGGCGTTCCAGCGGCGGCAGGATGGACTCGCCCGGCGACGGCTGGCTGGTGGCGGGCAGGAACGACTCACCCAGGGCGTCGACCGGCACCGGCGCGCCGCTCGTGCCGACGCCCGCACCGGGCAAGAAGGAGTCGCCGGCGGCGGGCGGTTCAGGCTTGGGTTGCGCGGCCTGCTCGGGCAGGAAGGAAGCGCCGCTGGAGCCTTTGAGCCGGCGGCGGAGTCGCTTGTGCAGGTCGCCCAGGTCGCGCATGGCGGGCTACCGTGCCCAGCGTTCGCGCAGGTAGTCCATGTAGAACCGCGCGTTGTCCAGCGGGACGTTGCTGGGGATGTGATTGCCCACGGCGAACATGAAGCCGGGGCAGTCGAAGGCCAGTTCGAGTGTGGCGTCGATCTCGGCCTTGATCTGCTCACGCCCACCAAACGTCAGCGTGCGACAGTCGAGCTTGCTGCCGACGATGGCCGTGGTCTGGCCGTGGCGCTGGCAGACATAGTCGAGATCGGTGGTCGGCTCGAAGATGAGCCCGTTGGCGCCGGCCGCGACGATGTCGTCGACGAACTCGGTGAACGTGCCATCGGAGCAGAACAGCACAATCTTGCCCGCCTCGCGCAACGGCTCCCAGAGCCTGGCATAGCGCGGGAAGATGACCTCGCGGTAGAAGCTGGGGTGCATGAACGCGCCTTGCGTCCAGACCATGTCGTCGTGCTGGATGATGACCTCGGCCGAGGTCTTGGCCCAGGCGCGCATGTGGTAGAGCGTGCGCTCAAAGAAGCCGTCGAGCACTTTGGTGAAGCGCTTGGGGTCGGCCGCGGCGACCAGCAGCATCTCCCAGCCAAAGGCCTGGATGGCGCCGGAGACGATGGTCTTGTAGTAGCCGCCAGTGACGATCTGGTTGGGGTTGGCGCCCTGGCTGGTCTGGTACCAGTTCTCATAGAGCGCGACGAGGTCGTCGAACTCGGGCAGGCCATACTCGCTGACGGCGTCGAAGGTCCAGACATCCTCGGGATCGACAAACGGGCAGTGCACGCTGTCGCGCTTGTCGATGCCATGCTCGAGGAACTCGGCATGGCCCATGTCGGTGTTGCGGCCGGCGGCGGACCAGTCGATGGGTCCGTCGTGCACGCACCAGTTGAGGTCGACATCCCAGGCGTCGGCAAAGGCACGCATGGCCCCGCCGTCGCTAAGCGGATCGCGCCCGGTGACCGCGCGGACCAAGTCGTAGTTGCTGACATAGTCAGTGTGCGCCAGGCGCGACGTGGGCTGCAGGCGCAGCGTGCTCATGCCGATGTCGTAGCTCATGGGTCTTCCTCGTCGCGGTGCTTCGGCTCCGGGAGGCGGGCTCCTGCTGAGGCATGGGAACAACCGCACCGTAGGGGCGACCCTCCGTGGTCGCCCAGCACGAAGGTCCGTTCGCGTTACGCGTTGACCAACCCACCGGCGACCACAGAGGGTCGCCCCTACGCGAGATGCCGCACCCTACTCCTCAAACAGCGCCGCCGCGAACGCCCGTGGCTGGAAGTCGATCAGGTCGCGGGCGCGCTCGCCGATGCCCAGGAACTTGATCGGCAGGCCCAGTTCGTCGGCCACGGTGATGACCACGCCGCCGCGCGCCGTGCCGTCGGTCTTGGCCACCACCAGGCCGGTTACCGGTACGCTCTGGCAGAACAGCTTGGCCTGGCGCACCGCATTTTGGCCGGTGGTCGCGTCGATGACCAGCAGCACCTCGTCGGCCGGCCGGCCCAGGGCGCGCTCGACCACGCGGTTGATCTTCTTGAGTTCCTCCATCAGGTTGGCCTTAGTGTGCAGTCGGCCAGCCGTGTCCGCGATGACGTAGTCGGCGCCGCGGGCCATGGCCGCGTTGACCGCGTCGAACACCACCGCCGCCGGGTCGCCACCCGCCTGCTGCCGCACCAGGTCGAGCCCGATGCGCTCGGACCAGATCTCGAGTTGCTCGATAGCCGCCGCGCGGAACGTGTCGCCCGCCGCCAGCAGCACTTTGCGGCCCTCGCGGTCGAGCCGATGGGCCAGCTTGGCGCAGAAGGTGGTCTTGCCCGTGCCGTTCACGCCCACGACCACGACCACGGTCGGCCGGTCGTCGCCGCGGTCGGCCAGCGGCGCCGTATGCTGCTCCAGGATCTCGGTGATGGCGTCGCGCAGGAAGCCCTGCACCACATCCGGGTCACTGGTGCGCTCGGCCTTGGCCCGCGCGCGCACCTCCGCCACCAGCTTCTCCGCCGTCTCCGCGCCGATATCCGACTGGATCAACTCGGCTTCGAGGTCGTCGAAGAAGTCATCGTCCAGCGGCACGTTCGACGCCGGTCGCGACTGCACCACCGGCTGCGGTGTGACCACCGGCTGCGGTGTGACCACCGGCTGCGGTGTGACCACCGGAGGCGCCGCCGGGACGGGCGGTGCCGACCGCGGCTCGGGTTCGGCAACGGGTTCCGGCGCGACGACGGGCTCGGCCGCCTCGACGACGGGGTCAGTCGCGGCGGTCGATGCGGCGTCATCGCGGCCGAAGATGTCGCGGGCGCGCTTGAAGAAGTTGCGAAGCATGGGTTACTTGAGGTCCTTGAGTTCGACGTCGAACAGCAGCGTGGCGTCCGGCGGGATCGTCGGCGGCTGGCCCTTGGCGCCATAGCCCAACGGCGCTGGGATCTTGAGGCTGCGCTTGCCGCCGATCTTCATGCCGGCCACGCCTTCGTCCCAGCCCTTGATGACCTGGCCCGAGCCGATCTTGAACTCGAACGGCGGCTTGCCGCGCGAGGTGTCGAACTGCGTGCCGTTGAGCAGCGTGCCGGTGTATTCGACCACGGCGGTCATGCCGTCCTTGGCCTCTTTGCCCGTGCCGACCACCTGGTCGGTATAGCGCAGGCCGGAAGCCGTCTGCACTTCCTTGCCGTCGCCGGCCGGTTTGGGCTGGCCGGGCTCGGGCTGGGCGCCGACCGCGGCAGGCTGGGCGGCGGGCTGCTCGGCCGTCTTGCAGCCGGGCAGGCAACTGATGCCAAGCGCGGCGGTGGTGGTCAATGTCAGCGATAGTCTGCGTGTCATGGTCGCTCCCACGTGGCTTGGTCGAGATGATATCATAGGTTGCTCGGTGGGTTGCCCGCCGTCGTGAGCACGGCCAACGTGGATGCCCTCTGCCTCGGTGAACTGCTGATCGATCTGGTATCGCCCGACGCCGATGTAGGGTTGGCCGAGGCGCGTTCGTTCGTCAAGGCGCCCGGCGGCGCGCCGGCCAACGTGGCTGTGGGCTTGGCCCGCTGGGGCCTGAGCGCCGGGTTCGTGGGCTGTGTCGGCGACGACGCCTTCGGCCGGCACCTGCGCGACACGCTCGTCGGCGAGGGCGTCGACACGCAGGGCCTGCGGCTGCACCCCGAGGCGCGCACGACGCTCGCCTTCGTGGCCACGCGCAGCGACGGCCGCAAAGATATTCTGTTCTACCGCAACCCCGGCGCCGACGCCATGCTCGCCCCAGCCGACCTCGACCCGGCGCAACTCGCCTCGACCCGGCTGTTCCATTTCTGCAGCGTCAGCCTCAGCCGCAGCCCGGTGCGCGAGGCCACACTGACCGCGGCGCGGCTGGCCAAGGCCGCCGGCGCGACCATCTCCTTCGATCCCAATTGGCGCGCGCCGTTGTGGGACGATCCCGCCGAAGGTCGAGCCCAGATCGCCGCCGGCGTGGCGCTGGCCGATGTGCTCAAGGTGGCTGACGAGGAACTCGAACTCGTGGCCGGCACCGACGACCCCGAAGCGGCGGTGGAGCGGCTGCTGGCGGCCGGTCCGCGCCTGGTGGTCATCACTTTCGGCGCCGACGGCGCGCTGGCCGCCACGGCCGCGCAGCGCACGCGCCTGCCCGGCTTCGCCGTGCACGCCGTCGACACGCTCGGCGCCGGCGATGCCTTCGTGGCCGGTCTGCTCAGCTACCTGCTCGAGCAGCCGCGCATTAACCTGGATCTCGATGAGCTGGCGCTGGCCGCGATGCTCCGTCGCGCCAACGCCGCCGGCGCCCTGGCCACCACCGTTGTAGGTGTCATTCCTGCCCTGCCCACGCCGCAACGCGTGCAGTCGTTCCTGGAGGTAGACCGGTGAAGTTGACGCGAATCCTGCTGGCCCTGCTCGTGGTGGTTCGCGTCCAAGCGGCTCCACCGGCCACGATGGACGCCAAGGAGATCCAGCCCGGCATGACGGGCTACGGCCTGACGGTCTTCCACGGTACGACCATCGAGAAGTTCAACGTCGAGGTCATTGGTGTGCTGCCGTTCGCCGATCTCGATGATGACTGGATCATGATGCGCATCACCAGCGGCCCGGTGGCCGAGCGCGGCAGCGGCGTGGTGGGCGGCATGAGCGGCAGCCCGGTGTTCATCGGCGAGCGCCTGGTGGGCGCGGTGGCCTTCGGCTATCCCATGCCGCGCGAGAGCGTTTGTTTCGTGCAGCCCATCGGCCAGATGATGCGCGCGCTGAAGTTCGCCGAGGCGCCCGAGCAACTGGCCGAGGGCGAGGTGCGTCCGCTGGAACGGCCGATGACCGTCATGGGCCGCACCGTGGACCGTGTGCGAGTGGGCAGCGGCACGGCGGCTCAGGGCGAACTGGTGGCGGAGCCCATGGCTACGCCCTTGGCGGTGAGCGGGCTGGGCGAGGCCGGGCTGGAGCGGCTCGGTCGCGCCATGGCGCCCTATCGTCTGGCGCTGCAGGCCGCGCCGGCGGGCCGCGCCTCGGGCACGGTGGACATGCAGCCCGGCGCGGCGGTGGGCGTGCTGCTGGTCGACGGCGATGTCCGCGCCGCGGGCACCGGCACGCTGACCTGGCGCGACGGCGACCGCATGTTGGCCTTCGGGCATCCCATGCTCCAGCGTGGGCGGGTGAAGATGCCGTTGTGCGGCGCGAGCATCATCGATTTCTTCAACGGCATTCAGCGCTCGGACAAGATCAGCGTGGCGCTCGACCCCTGCGGCACGCTGGAAGCCGACACGCGCTGGGCCATCGCCGGTCGGCTGGGCGCCGCGCCGAGCATGGTGCCGGTACACCTGAGCATCAGCGATCCGCAGGCGGGCTTCCAGCGGCAGTGGCGCTTTAGTGTGATCGACGACCGCACGCTGGGGCCGGCGTTGGCCTTCAACCTGCTGGGCTCGCTGGTCGACGGCACCTGTGGCGAGTGGACCAAGGTGGGCTATGAGGCGCACAGCGTCGTGAAGTTCGCCGGCCGCGAGCCGCTGGACCGTCGCCGCAACGGGTTCGTCGCCTCCGGCGGGTCCATGGCCACGCTGGCCGAGGTCATGTCGGCCGTACAGATAGCCGTCACGGCGCCGTACGACGACTTGCGGCTGGAGGGCTTGGACCTGACCATCGACGTCACCCACGGTGACCGCACGGCGACCATGGTGCGCGCGCGGTTCGATACGCAGCAGGTCAAGCCGGGCGAGTCCATGAAGCTCGACCTGGACCTGCGCCGGCGCGCCGACGGTAGCATTCGGCCCGTGTCGATGACCGTGCCCATCCCGGCCAACACGCCGCCCGGCCGCTACCGCATGGCCGTGTCGGGTGGCGCGCAGGCGCCCGCGCTGGACCAGCAGTTGGGCACGCTGCCACTGCCGGCCACCAGCACCGACCAGCTCTTCCGGCGCATCGCCGAGCGGCCGGCCGACGACCTGAGCCTGGTGGCCAAGCTGGCTGCCGGCAGCTTCGATGTGGGCATTCGCGGCCGACGGCTGCCGGGCCCACCGGCCCACCTGGAGCAGCTCCTGACGCGCGGCCTGACCACCGACCTCACCCGCGCGCGCGCCGCGCTGACCACCCGGTTGCCGCTCGATCTGCTGGTGACCAATGCGCTGACCGCCGAAATCACGGTGCTCGACCCGCTGACCGGTGAAGCACCGCGGCCGGTGACCAGCGATGGCCCGTCGCCGGACGGCGGCGGCGGTGACGCATCGCCGTCGCGCGGTCCGGCCGGCACGCCGGTGTCCACGTTCGTCACCGAACTGGCCCAGCCGTCTCCCGACGACCCGCTCGCGCCGTGGCTGGCATCGCCCTGCTGGCTGCGTGCGCTGTGGGGGCAGCCGGTGAGCTACGACCTGGCCACGGGGCCGTTGCCCAAGGCCGTGCCGACCGCCGATCCCGCCACTCCCGATGCCAAATCGACCGCCGGCCATGGCGACACCAAGCCGGACACGACCAAGCCGCCCGAGCCTACGCCGGCCCCTGCGCCCGCCGCGGCTCGCGCGCCGAAGGCCTGGCTGTTGTCCAGCGCTCGCGACTTCGCACCGGGTGACACCGACGGCGTCGCGCTGGATCCCCAGGGCACGCTGCAACTGGCCGCCGGCCACGCCGAGGTGGCACGCTGGGCCGAGCCGCATCTGTTCGCCGCCGACACCGACCGCGCCGGCGTCACCTGGCTGGGTGGCGGCACCACCGGCGAGCTGCTCAAGCTGACCGGCGACAAGTTGGAGGTGGCCTGGCACGGCGACGATCCGCTGGTCACCGCCGTCTGCGCCACGACCAACGGCGTGCTCTTCGCCACGGCGCCCAGCGGCATCATCCGCCGGGTCGACGCGCAGGGCAAAGTCACCGACGTGGTCGACCTCGACGCGGCCTATGTGTGGCAACTGCGCGCCGCGCGCGACGGCAGCGTGCTGGCAGTCACCGGCCGGCCCAGCCGGCTGCTGCGACTGCGCGGCGACACGGTCACCGAACTGGCCAGCTTCGAGCTCGAACATGCGCTCTGCCTGGCCGAGGCGCCCAACGGCGTCCTCTACGCAGCAGGCGGCATGCCGGGCCGGGTGCTGCGCGTCGACGGCGCGTCGACCAGCGTCGTGGCCACGGCCACCGACGCCGTGACCGCTCTGGCGGTCGGTTCCGACAACACCGTCTACTTCGGCCACGGCGGGACGCTCAGCGCCCTCGGCGCCAATGGCGACCGACGGCAGTTGAGCAGTTTCGCCGGCTGGCGCGTGCTGGCCATTCTGCCCACGGCGCGCGGGCTGCTGGTGTCGACCGGCCTGCGCAATGATGGGCGCTCAGCGCTGTTCAGCGTCAATCGCGCGACCGGCGACGCCACGGCCGTGTTCGACGAGAAGCTGGCCGCCATCACCGCGCTCGTGCCGCAAACCGACGGCACGTTCCTGGCCGCGGGCGACGCGCCGGCGCGGGTCTACCGCCTGACACTGCCGTGCGGCGCCAACGGCAGCTACCTGTCGCCGGTGCTCGATGCCGGCGCGCGAGCCCGCTGGGGCACGTTCGAGGTCGGTCTGGCCGAAGGTTCGGCCGGCACGGTGGCGGTCGAGGCGCGCAGCGGCGACACGCCGCGGCCCACCGACGACTGGACGCCGTGGCTGCCGGTGAACGGCAAGCCGGTCTGCGGCCCGGCCCGCTACTGGCAGTACCGCCTGTTGCTGGCCGCCGGTGACGGGCGCAGCCCATTGGTTGAATCGACCCGGCTCGACTATGCGTTGGTCAACACCGAGCCCAAGGTAACCATCGAGTCGCCGCTGCCCGGCTCGGCCTGGAAAGGCAAGCAGGACGTGCGCTGGAAGGTGACCGACGCCGAGAACGACCCGACCGTGGCCAACGTCTACATCAAGTCCGACGGCTCGGGCGAATGGCGGCAACTGGCCGAGGGCCTGGCGCCGGGCACCACCACCTTCTCGCTCGACCCGGTCAGCGCCAAGGTGGCCGACGGCCGCTACCGAGTGCGGGTCATCGTCGACGACCTGCCCATGAACCCCACCGACCCGCGCCAGGGCAGCGCCGTCTCGGAAGCGTTGTGGATCGACAACACGCCGCCCACCGTGCTGCTGCCGGAGCAACTGGTATCGGGTGATGCGCTGGACTTCCGCATCAACGTCAGCGACAACTGCCGGCTGGCCAGTGTGGAGGTGCGCGCCGATGGTCGGCCGTGGCGCGCGGCGGCACCGGTGGACGGGCTGATCGACTCGGCGCTGGAGATGGTCCAGGTGACCTATCGGCCGATCCCCGCGGGCAAGCACACGCTGGAGATCCGCGCGCGCGACCAGGCCGGCAACGAGACCGTGGTCAAACGCGACCTGGTGAAGTAGGCGATCCGGCCGAGGGCCAAAGGCCTGGCGTCATACCAGCCCAGGGCCACGCCCTGGGCACGCAGGTCTAGCCCTCGGTCTCGCCCTCGTCCTCGGCCTGGCCCTTAGGCTTGGGCATCGGCGGCATGGTCAGGCCGGCGGCTTCCAGTTGGGCCTGGAGTTCGGGTGTCATGGCCATGGTCTTGCGGCACTTGGGGTAGCCCGAGCAGCCCAGGAACGGGCCGCGCCGGCTGGTGCGCAACACCATGGGCTTGCTGCACTCAGCGCAGGGGATCTCGGTCTTCTGGGCGGCCGCTCGCTGCACCGGCTTACCCTGGCGGTCGAGGTTCATCAGGCCGTCGCACTCGGGATAGCGCGAGCAGCCCAGGAACGTGCCGAAGCGGCCTTGGCGCTCGAGCATCTTGGCGCCGCACTTGGGGCACTCGTGCTCGGTCTCCACGGCCTCGACCCGGACGCGCTCCATGCCCTCGTAGGCTTCCTTGATGGCCGCGTCGAATGGGGTGTAGAAGTCACCCAGCAGGGCGACCCAGTCGGCCTCGCCGCTTTCCACGTCGTCCAGATCACGCTCGAACTTGGCGGTGAAATCGACATCCATGATGAGCGGGAAATGCTTGACCAGGCTGTCGGTGACGGCCTCACCCAGCGGCGTGGGAACGAACCGGCGCGCGTCGAGCTTGACATAGCGGCGTTCGACAATGGTGGAGAGGATGGGCGCGTAGGTACTCGGTCGGCCGATGCCGCGCTCTTCCAGCGTCTTGACCAGCGTGGCTTCACTGTAGCGCGGCGGCGGCTGGGTGAAGTGCTGGGTCGGCGTCAATTCCTTGAGGCCACAGTCGTCGCCCTTGGCCAGCTGCGGCAGGTTGCGGCCGACGTCGTCATCGTCGTCGTCGTCGCTGCTCTCCTCGGTGGTGGCGGCCTTGGCCTTCTGGCCGGGCAGTCCGGTCAGCGCCATGTAGCCGGGGAACAGCACCTGCGTGCCGCTGGCGCGGAACAGGTGCGAACCGGCGCCGATGTCCACGGTACTGGTTTCGAGCTGGGCAGGGGCCATCTGGCTGGCCATGAAGCGCGTCCAGATGAGCCGGTAGAGCTTGCGCTCGTCGCTGTGCTCGCGGCCGGGCAGCAGGCGGTCAATCTCGTCGGGATGGCGCTCGATGTAGCTGGGCCGGATGCACTCGTGCGCTTCCTGGGCGCCGCGCACGGCTCGGCCGCGGCTGCCCTTGCCCACATACGCGTCGCCCCAGGTGGCGCTGATGTAGCCCATCGCGGCTTCGCGCGCCTCGTCGGCCACGCGGGTCGAGTCGGTACGCATGTAGGTGATCAGACCGACCGGGTCCCCACCACCAAGCGGCAGACCTTCGTAGAGTCGCTGCGCCACGTTCATCGTGCGCTTGGCGCTGAAGCCGAGCTTGGTGGACGCGTCGCGCTGCAAGGTGGAGGTGATGAGCGGCGGCTGCGCCTGGCGCTGCGCCTTGCGGGTCCCGGTGCTGACCACCTGCCAGCTCGCGTCGCGCAACTCCTCGACCAGCGCCTGGGCGGCGGCTTCGTCGGGGATGGCACCGACTTCCCACTTGGCCCCAGCGATGCGCTCCATGCGGGCCTCGAAGACCTCGTCGGCGCGGCCCTCGGGGAACAGGCGCGCGGTGATCTTCCAGTGCTCGACCGGCACGAACGCGCGGATCTCGCGCTCACGCTCGACAATCAGCCGCACCGCCACCGACTGCACGCGGCCGGCACTGCGGGCGTTCTTGACCTTGCGCCAGAGCAGCGGGCTGAGCTTGTAGCCGACCAGGCGGTCGAGCACACGGCGCGCCTGCTGGGCGTTGACGCGGTCCATGGCCAGCTCGCGCGGATGCTCCAGGGCGCGCTCCACGGCGCTGCGGGTGATCTCGTTGAACTCGATGCGCAGCACGTTCTTGAGGCCGAGCGCTTCGTAGAGGTGCCAGGCGATGGCCTCGCCCTCGCGGTCAGGGTCGGTCGCCAGGTAGACGCGCTCGGCCGACGCAGCGGCCTTCTTGAGCTTGCGCACGACCTCGGCCTTATCAGCCATGACGGTGTAGGTGGGCGTGAAGCCGTGGTCCACATCGACGCTCATCTGCTTGGGCGGCAGGTCGCGCACGTGGCCGAACGACGCGGCCAACTCGAAGTCGGGACCCAGGAAACCGCCAATGGTCTTGGTCTTGGCAGCAGACTCAACGATGATAAGGGACTTGGCCATGGTACTCACTACGACACGCGGCCAGCGAGCGCTCAGGTGGCGCGGACAAAGCGGTTGCCAGGCAACCGCACCACCAAGCCGGCCAGCTCCAACGTGACGAGGGCTGATTGTACCTCAGGAGTCGACAATCGCGAGCCCTCGATCACATCGTCCACACAGACCGGCGTCAGGCCCAGCGTTTCGATCACGCGTTGCTCGTCATCCGAGAGCTTGACCGCTGGCGCCGGCGCCGGCGGCGGGCCGCCAAAGTCCAGTGTGTCGCCTTCCTCGGCACGGCGCAGGTTAAGCGAGGCCAGAATGTCGTCAACGTCGCGCACAAGCCCGGCGCCATCGCGGATCAGCGCATGGCAGCCCTCCTGGCGCGCGTCGGTGATCAGGCCCGGCACCGCCAGCACCTCACGGCCCTGCTCCGTGGCCAGGCGCGCGGTGATCAGGGCGCCACTGCGCAGTGGCGCCTGCACCACCACCACGGCGCGGCTCAGGCCGCTGATGATGCGGTTGCGCAGCGGGAAGTGCCAGGCCAACGGGCTCTCGCCCAGGCGGAACTCGCTGATCAGCCCGCCGCGCGCCGCCACCTGCTCGGCCAGCTCCACATGCGAGGCGGGGAAGATGCGGTCGACTCCCGTGCCCAGCACGCCGGCGGTGTAGCCGCCGTCGCCGGCGCGCAGCGCGCCCTTGTGGGCCGCGGAGTCGATGCCGGCCGCCAGCCCGCTGATCACGCCGATACCCAGGCCGGCCAGCTCGCGACCCAGCTGTTCGGCCACCAGCGAGCCGTAGGCATTGACCCGCCGCGTGCCGACCAGCGCCACGCAGGGCTGGTTGAGGTCGGGCAGACGGCCGCGCACGAAGAGCAGTACCGGCGGATCATCGATGGCGGCGAGCTGAAGCGGATAGCGCGGGTCGTCGCGCACGACCAGATCGACGTCGAGCGAGTCGAGCCGGTCCAGGTCGCGGCGCACATCCAGCCGGCCGGCGGTGCGCAGTTGGCTCTGCAGCCCATCGTCCAGACCAGCTTGGCGCCACTGCTCGCCGCTGGCCTCGAACAGCGCCTCGGGCGAGCCGAAGGAGTCCAACAAACGCGACCGGCGGCGCGCCGATACCGGCAACGCCGCCAGCCTCAACCACGCCGAGCGTGCCTCGCCGGTGGTCACGACAAGACTATTCGGTGCGGAAACCGCCACCGGGCATCCCGCCCGGCATGCCACCCGGCATCCCGGGGCTGCTGCCCGGCATACCCGGCATGCCCGGCATCCCGGGGCCGCCCGGCATACCCGGCTGCACGGCCGGCTGCGGGCGACGGATCGGCGGCAGATTGTTGTCGATGACCACGCTGAACGACTGCACCTGCTTGTTGCCCACGAAGTCGGGGATGACCAGGCGCACGGTGTGCTTGGCGTCGGACAGGATGTTGCCAATCAGGCCAGTGGACTGCTTGACGAGGTCGATGCGCAGCAGGTAGTTCTTGCGGTCGACGAGCACCTGGTCGGCGGGCAGCGCCACGCCGTCCAACTGAACGTTGATGCCCTCGAGGTTGATGCCGCTACCTTCGTCCATGAGGTAGGTCTGGAAGCGGAAGTACTTCTGCTTGCCGGGCAGCTTGAGGTCCTCGGCGTCCTTGGGGATGTCGGGCTTGCGCGCCGGCTTCACATCGGCCACCAGATCCTCGGCTTCCTTGACCAGCCGGGCCCGCTCGTCGTCGGTGAGCACGGAATAGGCGATGCCCTTGCCGTCGCTGGCCTCGGTGACCCACTGCGGCTCACTGATCTTGGGCTTGGACAGGTCGAGCGCGTCGGGCCGGAAGCAGAACAGCGTGCCCTGCTGGTTCACCGCCAGCAGCGCGCCGCCACCCAGGACCGGCGAGACGTTCACGCCGAAATGCTTGGCCTTGGGCCCGACGGTGTCCAGCGGGCTCAGCCGGCAATACCACTTGATGGCGAGGGTGTTGGCGTCGGCGCAGTACAGATTGCCTTCGGCGGTGCCGAAGAAGATCTCCTGGTCGCCGACGATCGGTGAGCTGAGCAGCCGGGAGTCGAGTTCCAGCCGCGCGGCTTCCTTGCCGGTCTTCTGGTCGAGGGCCAGCAGCCACTCATCCTGTGTGCCCACATAGACTCGCCCGTGGGCCAACGTTGGGTTGCCCTTGTAGGACGAGGCGCGGGTCGTCTTCCACTCCTCGGTGCCCGAGCGGAACCGCACGGCGGAGACGAACTGGCGGTTGGCGGCGTAGATCAGGTCGCCCTGGACCACCGGCGGCTGGGCCGACATGCCCAGCGTCTTCTGCCATTTGAGCGCCTTCTTGCCCAGGTCGAAAGCGACCACCTTGTCGTCGAGCGTGGCGAAGGAGAGCTCCTGCACGCCGTTGCTCTCAAAGTAGGATAGCGGGCCGCGCGGCGTGACGGTGAACTGGTAGACCAGCTTGTAGTCCTTGAGGCCGACGAGGTCCAGCGAGTAGAGCGAGCCGCGGTCGGTGATCAGGTACAGCGTGTCGCCGATGATGATCGGGTCGCAGGTCAGCCCGGCGCGGAAGCCGGGGAAGTAGCCGAGCACCCGCTGGCCGGCGGGCTGATCGGCCATGTCGAGCACATGCAACTCGCCCTTGTCGGCCATGATCAGCAGTTTGCCGCCGTGCACCATCGGGGTGACGTAGACCCGACCACGGGTCTCATAGGGCTGCTCCCAGACGGGCGCGCCGGTCTCGATGTCCAATGCATAGACCGAACCCTTGGAGCAGAAAAACACGCGATTGCCCACCACCGCCGGCAACGACGTCGCCGTCAGATCCTCGGCCGTGGAGAACTTCCAGTGCAGCGCCATGGGTGGCGACAGCTTCTGGGTCGTGAATCCGGTGCGGGCCATATCATAGTGTGCGACCGTCGCATCGTCGGCCATAGCCGCGGTCGTTACCACCATGGTCCCCAGCATGAGCAACCAGCGGGCTTTCATCCGAACCTCCTGCCACTCCGCACCTTCGCCACCGCACCGTGCCGATTATACCGACCCTTCGATCGCCGTGTCAACGTCGCGGCAAACCGATGCTGCGCGCCGCCCTGGCGTCAGGCGCCGCGTGATGCCTGTCGCCGGGCCGCGGGCCCGGCCTTCACGCCTGTCCGGCGTTACCGGCTAGTACGGTTGCGGGACCGGCCTTGTTCCTGCGCTGGAGGAGCACGGCGACCCTCGGCGTAACTGTCCGGTAACTTGGAGTACCCGATGACCTGGATCGTTCTGGCGGCTTTGCTGGGCGCCGCGCAACCCGCGCCGTTGTCTGGATTCGAGGCGGGCGCGCCGCTGAGACTGACGGGTGAGGGTCTGCAGCCCGGCAGCCGTGTGTCGCTGGTCAGCGAGCCAACGCACGCAGGCCGGCAAGCGGTGCGGCTGGACTACGAGTTTGTTGCCAAGCCCGAGGGCCTGCAGTATGTCGGGTTCGCCACCAGCCTGCCACTGCCCGGCCGCATCGACCGCTTCTTCGTGTGGGTCAAGGGCGACGGCCTGGGCCAGGCGGTGCGGCTGCGGCTGACCGACGCGAGCGGCGAGACCCACCAGTTCACCCTCGGCGTCACCAGCTTCGAGGGCTGGCGGATGATGGCTTGCCGCGTGGGTCTGGGCGGCGACCATTGGGGCGGCGATGGCAACGGCGTGCTCGACGAGCCCATCGCTTTCGATAGCCTGCTGGTCGACCAGAGCGTGCACCCGGCCCAGGGCACGATCGGCTTCGACGACATGATGACCACGCCGTACGTGCCGGCCGCCGACCCGGTCGGCGCGCTCGGCCGCACGGCCGCCCGGCCAACGGCGCTGCGCGTGCAGTCATGCGACGGCCCAGCGCCGCGGCTCGGCGGCGACGCCCTCAACGAGGCCAGCCGCCTGACCGCCGACGCCGCCGTCAGCCACGACGGTCACGGCTCCTGGCGACTCGACTACGCGTTCGTGCCGCGCGAGGGCCTGCAGTACATCGAGGTGCCCATCGAGTACGGCGTCGACCAGCCGGCGGGGCCGCTGACCCTGTGGGTCAAGGGCGATGGTAGCGGCAACACACTGCGCCTGCGCGTGGTCGATGCCTCGGGCGAGTTCCATCAGTACACGCTGGGCAACCTCGACTCCACCGACTGGCGGCAGTACAAGGTGGAGTTGAAGGCCAGCGACCCGCACTGGGGCGGCGACGGCAACGGCCAGCTCGATGGGCGGGTGCGGGTGCTGTCGGTGCTGCTCGACTCGACCAAGAAGCCCAGCCGCGGCAGCATCTGGCTCGATGAGCTCGGCGTGACCGCCACCGTGCGGCCGGCCGATGCCGTGGTCGTGCGGCTGGAGGCCGTTGAACCCGGCGCGGCCCTGGCGCTGGGCGATCCGCTGCGGCTGCGCATCAGCGCGGACGATCGGCGCCTCGCGGCCGACCGGCTGCCCGTCCTGCCGCTGACGCTACGCCTGCTCTCGCCCACCGGCGAGCTCCTGCCGTCCGCTGCCAAGCTGCCCGCGGTCACCGGCGACATGGCGCCCACGCTGCTCACGGTGCCCTGCCCCACCGCGCGATACGGGCTCTACACGCTTCTGGCCGACTGGACCGTCGACGGCGACCAGAACCGGGCCCGCGCCACCTTCGCCAAGCTGCCGCCCATGCCCGCTCAGACCGACCTGGACACCAACCTGTTCGGCGCCTGCTTCCACTTCGCCCAGGGCAAGGGCGAGCTGCCGCGCAGCTATGCCATGCTGCGTCGCATCGGCGGCCGCTGGGTGCGCGACGAGTATGGCTGGGGCGCCGTCGAGCCGACCAAGGGCCAGTACGCCTTCTCGGAGTACGGCGATCGGTACGTGCGCGCGCTGCCCGGGCACGGTCTGCGCGGGCTGTACATCTACGACTACGGCAACCCGCTGTACGACGGCGGCCAGTCCCCGGCCAGTCCCGAGGCGCAGCAGGCGTTCAGCGAGTACGCGCGCCGGCTGACCGCGCGCTACCGCGATGTGGTTCGCCACTGGGAGGTCTACAACGAGCCCAACATCGGGTTCTGGAAGCCTAAGCCCGACGCGCTGGCCTATGCCTCGTTGCTCAAGAGTACCTACGCCGCCGCCAAGCAGGCCGATCCCAGTTGCACCGTGGTCGGCGTCTGCACCGCCGGGGTCGACCTGGACTACATCGACCGCGTGCTGGCCGCCGGCGGCACCACGATGGACGCGCTGAGCATCCACCCGTACCGCTATCCCACCGAGCCCGAGGCCGGCGGGCTGGTCGACGACCTCAAGAAGACCCGCGCGCTCATGACCAAGTACGGACTGGGCGACAAGCCGCTGTGGCTGACCGAGGTCGGCTGGCCTAACCACAAGGAGGGCAGCGGCGTGCGAGAGAGCGAGTCAGGCGACTACCTGGTGCGCATGTTCACGCTGGCCCGCAGCCAGCCCCACGCTGGGCCGGTCTTCTGGTACGACTTCCAGAACGACGGGGTCGACGAGCGCTACAACGAAGACAACTTCGGCCTGATCAACCGCGACTACACACCCAAGCAGCCCTATGTGGCCGCGGCCATGATGAACCGCGTGCTGTGCGACAAGGCCTTCGCGCGCGACCTGGCGCCGGCCTACCCGGCCTTCGCCCATGAGTACCTGGCCGCGGACGGCCGCCGCACGCTGGTGCTCTGGGCCACGCCCACCGAGGCGCAGTTCACCGTGGCGCTCGACGCCCGAGAGGTGGAGCTGTCCGACGCTTCCGGCGAGCTGAAGACCGTGCCAGTGACCGGCGGCCGTCTGACCCTCACCGTGGGCGGTACGCCGGTGTTCGTCAGCGGCCGGTTCGCCGCGCCGACGGTCACGGCGCGGCTGGCGGGCGTGGATGGCTGAGCCGCCGGTTGCGAACAGGAGCCGCACGCGCGTCGTTTGACCTATCATGAATACCGACGCTGGCGTGATCCGGCGTCGGCCCCGAGGTGAGCGCGATGCGGCGAATCTGGCCATGGCTGGTGTTGTGTGCGGTCTGGTCGGCCTCGGCGCAGCCACCGCCGGGCGCGGCGCGCGCCGAGGGCGCGCCCCAGGTGCTCCGGCCCGACGCCAAGCTGCCCGACCGCAAGGTCGACGCCAGTCTGGGCGAGCGCCGTTACAGCCAGAAGGAAGAGGAACGGGGCGCCAAGGAGGTCCTGGCCTTCTACGCCAAGGAGTCGCGCCTCTCGACCGATCCCCGCCTGCAGGCCCGCCTCGAAGGCATCCTGCACCTGGTTATCACCGCCGCGGCGCAACTGGGACCCAGGCAGGTGTGCATCGACGCGGCCACTCCCGAGCTGACCTTCTCCATCCGCGTGCTCGAGAGCAAGGACATCAATGCCTTCTCCGCCTGGGGTGGCAACATCTTCCTGACTCGCGCCATGGTCGATTTCTGCCAGAGCGACGATGAGCTGGGTGGCGTCATCGCGCACGAGGTGGCCCACACCATGTACCACCACCTGCGCGACCAGGCGGCCCGCATGCGCCGCTACCAGACCCAGCAGATCCTGGCCATGATCGCCGCCTCGTTCATGGGCATCAACGTGGCCGACGCCGGCATCATGGCGCAGTATGTCTACCTGGCGCTGTTCAACGGCCACTCAGTGACCGACGAGTCCCAGGCCGACTGGGCCGGCTGCTTCTATGCCTACCGCGCCGGGTACAACCCGGTGGGCATGATCACCACCTTCGAGCGGCTGCACCGCTATATGATGAGCCAGCCCGTACCCACGGATATGGGCGCCTTCCAGACCCACCCCTGGTCCGACCAGCGCGCGCGCACGCTCGAAGCGCAGATCCGCGCGCTCGGCCTGCCCATCGACAAGTCCGACGTGACCCAGGGCCTCACCGCCATGGTGCGCCTGGACGCCGCGCACCGCGGCCAGGCCACGCTCTACCTCGACGACTCGCCGCTGTTCGCCGTGGCCGCCGGCTCGGGCGGCGACTCGGCCGAGCGCGCGGCGCGGCTGGCGGTGGGCCTGAACCGGGCCATGGCCCTCGGTGTGCGCGCGGGCTCGCTGTCGCTGCGCGAGGTGGACGGCGTGTGGCGCATCTCGGGCCTGGCTCGGCTGCGCCCGGTGGAACTGTTGACACTCGACCCGGCCGACGCCCAACTGGCCGGGGAGCCGCTGGCCACCTTGGCCCAGGGCGTGTTCAACCGCGTACAGGCCCGCTGCCGCCAGGCGGAAGCCGAAACCGGCCTGTCGTAAGGGCCACCCCAAACGCAACGCCCCGTGCCGGTCAGGGCACGGGGCGCAATACACACAGCGCGATGGGCGTGGGTGGTTTCGAACCACCGACCTCTTGAATGTGAACCAAGCGCTCTCCCGCTGAGCTACACGCCCTCTAGAGGTAGGCAAAGTATAGGCGTGCGAGCACACTTCGTCAAGCGCCGATCCGCGCTCGACGCAGGGCCGCGGCAGCGGCGGCCGCCACGGCCGGACGCGCCCCGCCTTGACACGGCCGACGGCCGGCGACGATAATGGACACGGCTAGCGCCGGCTCGCCGCGCCCTGGGGCGTCCCTTCATTCGTGAGCCGGTCTGGGAGCGCGGCAGGTGTTCAGCGAAACCGCCATTATGTTTCTCCGTACCTACCAACAGAACATCGTTGAGCGCTGGCATCAGCTGGCCGAGGTGAACCTCAAACCCGACTTCGTGGCGGGCGAGTGGTTCACCTATGAGACGATGGATCGCCTGTTCGACCAGGTCATCGACGCCTTTGAGCGGCGGGTCTACCGCGAGCTGAACCGCACCATCGAGAATCTGGTGCGGGCTCGCGAGACGCCCAGCCCGCTGGATGTCAAGTCACTGCTGGACCTGTTCGCGCGGGCCGCGGTGGAAGAGTTCGAGTTGCGCGAGGAGTCGCTGCGCGACAGCCGCCAGATCCGCGCCGACCTGACCGCCATTGGCCGCGTCCTCAAGCAGGTCTATTCCGAGCGGCTGTGCCCGCAGTTGCTCGATGTGCTCAAGGACCACGCCGAAGACCTGCGCGAGCGCTGGCTGCGCGATCTGCCCACGCCGCGCATCAGCGACCATTTCTCGCTGTTGTCCGATGACGACCGCCAAGTCTTCGTCGACAGCACCATGGCCATCTACGATGCCATTTTGCGCGGCCGCGAAGGCGATACCGCGCCGCATCCCAATGAGCCGGAGAAGACCTGCACGCTGTACGAAGCCTGGGTCATCAAGCAGGTCAACTACTTCACGCCCAAGGGCTTTGGCGTGATCGACCTGCTCAAGGCCGTCGAGCATTTGTCCATGCTGCTCGAGCCGCTGGTGGCGCGCGCCACGGCGCACGACCTGTGGGTCTATCGCGTCAGCCTGCTGCTGCTCGACGATGCTCGCGACATGCTCGCCCGCGGCTTGGCCGAGGCCTATGTCGACCGCTTCAGCCGCAGCTTCTACGGCGAGGTGGGCATCATGCTCCACCGCATCAAGAACAAGCTGACCTCGGTGCCGACCACCATGCACACCGTGCTGGCCGTGGCGGACGAGGAGTACGGCCAGATGTTCGACCCCATGATCCTGACGATCGAGGAGGCCGAGCTCTGGGTCCAGTACGACCAGTTGGTGCAGGCGGTGCTCGCCGCGGTGGCGGCCGTCGACCCGGCGGCGCCCAGTGCCGAGCAGTTGGCGGCGCTCAACACCGCGCGCGAGACGCTCGACGCCTTCACCGCCGAGCATGGCGACCGGGTCGAGATGATCCGCACCATGAAGCTCGACGTGGCCAACGCCGAGATCATCTCCGAGATGCTCAACATCGTCTACGAAGGCGGTGTGCAGACGCAGCAGCTGACCCAGGACCTGCAGGTCCGCATGAACGAGATGTACGAGCGCGAGACGCCCAAGTGGGAGTCGCTGGACATCGGCGACCTGATCACCGCGGCCGCCGACGAAGCCTCGGTCGACGCGCGCGCCAAGGACATCAACTTCGTGGTCGACAACCAGGCCAACGGGCTGCAGATCTACGGCATCAAGCGGGAGATCGGCCGTCCGTTCGTGCAGATGATCGACAACGCCATCAAGTACACGCCCGCCGGCGGCGACGTCATGGTGGCCCTGGTGCCCGACGGACCCGACCATGTCCTGTTCCGGGTCAAGGACACGGGCATCGGCATCCCGCCGGGCGAGGAGGAGCAGGTCTTCTCGCTGTGCGAGCGCTGCTCCAATGCCAAGGACTTCGCCGGCGGCACGGGCACCGGTCTCTACCACGACCGCATCACCGTCATGCATCATAACGGCGAGATGTGGTGCGAATCGCCCGGCCTCAACCAGGGCTCGGTGTTCTACGTACGGCTGCCGATCCACCGCGACGGCATCGATGTGAAAGCTGCTTGAGGCGCAACCAACCATGATTCCAGAGAGCTACGAATCCGTCACGGTCAAAGCCCTGGCCAACGTCTACTTCGGCGGCCAGGTGATCAGCCACGCCGTGGTGCTGGCCGACGGCAGCAAGAAGACCCTCGGCGTCATGCTGCCCGGCAGCTACGAGTTCAACACCGGGTCGCCCGAACGCATGGACATCATCGCCGGCACCTGCCGCGTGACCCTGCCCGGCGACACCGAGCGGATCTTCACCGCGGGTTCGGGGTTCGATGTGCCCGGCTCATCCAGCTTCGCCATCGCCGTCGACGAAGGTGTCGCGCAGTACGTCTGCGCCTACGAGTAGCCGCCGTGCCGCAGC
>JACRKZ010000128.1:36822-43017 GCA_016235455.1 Armatimonadota bacterium
GGTTCCAGCCGCTGGAGTTCGGCCAGCAGGTTCATGAACAGCTGGCGGGCGTCGGTCAGGTCACCTTCGCGACCCGCGTATTCGAGCGCCTTGGCGGCGTCGAAGGCGGGCTGCGCGGAGAAGTTGCCGACGGCTCCCTTGAGTGTATGCGCCGTATGGGTCAGCGTGGTGGCGTCGCCCGCCTGCACCGCTCCACGGATCTCCTCTATCATCTGCGGCAGGTCGGCATAGAACAGCTCAACCAGCTCGGCCAGCAGTTCCTGGTCCCCACCACAGCGGTCAAGCGCCTCCGCCAGGTCCATCACGGGGCCGTTGGCGGACGGCGTGTCTTGGGATTCGCTCATCACAGGTGGCCTCTCCTTGACGTCAGTCAGGGGTGACTTGACGATTTCATCGATGAGTGCGAGCAGTTCGCCACCCTGGATCGGCTTGGAGATGTAGTTGTCCATGCCCGCGTCGAGGCAGCGTTGGCGGTCGTCCTTCATGGCATGAGCGGTCATGGCGACGATAGGTGTGTGCCGCCCGCTGCCCGCTTCGCCGGCGCGAATGGCGGCAGTGGCTTCGAAGCCACCCATGCGCGGCATCTGCACATCCATGAGGATGACATCGAACTCGCCCTCCAGCGCGGCCAGCACGGCGGCCTCGCCATCGGGCACCACGGCAATCTGGTGGTCCTGCTTCTCGAGGATGCGGACAGCCAGCTTCTGGTTGACCGCATTGTCCTCCGCGACGAGCACCCGCAAGCCGCGCGCCATCTGCCGCGCGGCATCGGCGCCGTCGTCCTCGCCCGCGGCGCCACCGGCCGAGTCGGGCCGCAGCGCGTCGAGCAGGCCGGCCTCGCCGAACGGCTTGGTGAGGCAGGCGCGCGCATCGAGTTCGCGACACCGCGCGGCATCGCCGGGTCGACCGGCGCAGGTGAACATCATCACCGCGCCGCCGACCAGCCCGGGCTGGTCGTGGAGCTGCTCCAGCAGCACCATGCCGCGCTCGTCGGGCAGCATCGCGTCGATCAGCACCACGTCGTAAGGCAGACCCGTCTGCGCGGCGATGTTGATGTCGCGCCACGCCGACGCGGCATCGTCCGCCTGGCCCACGCCACCCGCCCAGCGGCCCAACATGCGCTGCACGAGCTGGCGTACGCGGGCGTTGTCGTCGACCACGAGCACACGCCAGTCGGCTGGCGGCGACCACGGCGGCGGCGGCGCCACGGAACTCGGCGCGGCCGGCAGCAGCGAAACGTCGAAGTGGAACCGACTGCCCTCGCCCATGGTGCTCTCGACCCACACCCGTCCGCCCATCAGATCGACCAGCTGACTGGTGATGGCCAGGCCCAGGCCGGTGCCGCCGTAGCGCCGCGTGGTCGACCCGTCGGCCTGGCTGAAGGCCTCGAAGATCAGGTCGAGTTTGTCTTCGGGAATGCCGATGCCGGTGTCGCTGACCGTGCCGTGGAGCAGCAGCCGGCCGTCGGCCGAGCGCTCGGCCGAGAGGCTGAGCACGACCTCACCCTCGCTGGTGAACTTGATGGCGTTGCCGCACAGGTTGATGATGATCTGGCGCAGCCGGTCGGGATCGCCGTGGATGAAGGCCGGCACGCTGGAGTCGATGTCGTAGAGCAGCTCAATGCCGTTCTGGTGGGCGCGCACGGCCATGGCGCCCAGCGCGCCGCTGACCATGCGGTGAATGTCGAAGTCGATGGTGTCGAGCGTCATGCGACCAGCCTCGATCTTGGAGAAATCGAGGATGTCGTTGATCAGACCCAGCAGCGCGTCGGCCGAGCCACGCACCAGAGTCAGGTAGTCGCGCTGCTCGGGCGAGAGTTCGGTCTCGAGCGCCAGGTCGGTCATCCCGATGATGCCGTTCATCGGCGTGCGGATCTCGTGGCTCATGTTGGCCAGGAACTCGCTCTTGGCCGCGTTGGCAATCTCGGCGGCGAGCGCCATCTGGTTGGCATGCTCGATGGCCTGCTGCAACTGCAGGTTGGCCGCTTCCATCTCGGCGCGCGACTGCTCGGCCTCCGCCCTGGCCGTGGCCAGTTCCTCGTGCAGCGCCACCTGCAGCGTCTCGTCGCGCACCCACTCGATGCAGCACATGCGCCCGTCGAGCAGCATCATCTGCAGGCGCCACTCCAGGTGCAGCATGCCGCCGCCGGGCAGCGCCACCTGGGAGCGACCGGTGACCGGCAGGCCAGTGGCCAAGCGGGCCAGATGCTCGGCCCGGGCCTCGGGCGAGGCGTGCCACAACAGCACTTCGGAGGTCCGCCGCGCGGTCAGCTCACCCACGGGTTCGCCGCGCAACTGCGCATAGCAGTGGTTGCAGTGACGCAATCGTGCCGCCGCCAGGCCCTCGGCCCACGGCCCATCGGCCAGCTCGAACAGCGCCAGCGCGTCGCTGGCCTGCTCGAGCAGGACGGCGCGGTGCAGTTCGCCGCGCGCTGAGCGGGCCAACTCGTCGAGCATCTCATCTGGCACGGACGCCAACTCACTCAGAGCCGGGCGACTTGTGTCCAACCAAATTCCTCCGTCCAATCGGCCGCTCCCGAGGAGCCGGCCATCGCGTCCTGCCTTTTGACAGCCGGCCCAGGCGCAAAGTCGCCGCGTGTCGCGCCGCGTACCTCATTACGGTCATCGCCCCGGCGCGCCCGAGGTTAAGCCCCCCGCAGCCGATCGTCGATGAACGAAATGCTGCCGGCCATCCGACTCTTTGCGCCGTTGTGGTGAACGATCCGCTGAGCTTGTAGGTACAATGATCCAGGTGGCCGGTCCAGCGCACGCCCCGTCTGGGTGTCGCCGGCCATGGAGTCAACTATGACACTGCGTACCACGCGCCGCGCCCCCGATCCGCAGCGGCGCCTTGGCCTCGGCGGTCGTGCGGTCGCGTTGCTGTCGTCGCTGCTGTTGTCTGGCGCGCTGTGGGCCGCTGACGAGCCGGTCCCGGCCCCCGCCGATCCCGCGCCAACCACCGCGCCGGCCGCGGCGACGACGCCCGCGGCGACGATCGAGATACCCAAAGTGACGGTCAAGTTCGACAAGACCGAAATCGCCGATGTCGCCATGCAGTTGCACGAGCAGACGGGCTTCGACTTCGTCGTCGGCCGTGGCGTGCAGGGCCAGGTGACCGCGTCGTTCACCGACCAGCCGCTGGACAAGCTGCTCAATACGCTGGGCATTGTGCTGGGCCTGACCGTCGAGCGGCATGACAAGATGTTCGTCATCAAGACCAAGCAGGCGCCCGAAGCCATGGCCGGCCCGCTGACGGGCGCCGGCGCGCTGCTGCCCGGTGAAGCTCCCGTGACGCCGCTCAAGGAGGCCGGCGCCGACCTGGGCCAGTTGGGCACCACCACCGCGCCCGCCGCTGGGACCACGCCGGCCTCGCGCCGTGTGGCCGAGCAGATCCCGCTCAACGCGATGAAGCCGCAAGTGGCTGCGGGCCTGTTTGGCGCGCCGTGGATCGACGCCAATGGCAATGCCCATACGCCGCAGGAGGCCATGTACAACCAGTGGCTGGCGCAGCAGTGGCAGAACCAGCAGAACCAGCAGAACAACAGCCGCCTGTGGGCTGATCCCGGCTGGAGCAACCAGGCCTGGCCCAATGGCAACCTGCCCGAGGGCTCCGTGGTTGGCCAGAATGGCACCATCCTGCTGCCCAACGGCACCATCATCGGCCGCAACGGTCAGGTGACATTCCCTAATGGCACGGTGCGGCTGCCCAACGGTCAGACCGTGCTGCCCAACGGCACCGTCATCCCGTTCGGCGCCAACACCAATCAGCGGCCGTTGGCCCAGGGCAACGTGGGCGGCGTGCCGTTCTCGGTCGGCCCGAACGGCAACCTGAACGTGGCGCCCGGCGGGCTGAACCTGGGCGGATTGGGCACGCTCTACCTGCCCGGCATGAACATCGGCGGCAATGGCAACCAGAACGTGCTGCCGCAGGTGGGTCCGACCAGCATCTCGCCCAACGGCAAGATCGACGGCTGGATCAACGGCCTCGGCCCGTCGGTGCACTACGGCAAGCCGCCGGTCAGCATGAACTCGGGGCTGGTCGCGCCGGGCTGGAAGTTCGCGCCGCCGCGTGGCATGGAGAACGTCAAGCCCGGTGTGGTCGGCGCGGTCGGCACACCCGTGACGGGCGTGGCGGAGGGCTTCAAGCACCCGCGGCCCGCGGACGAGCCGGCCCAGCCTTGATCGAACCGGCCGCGAACGGTCGTGAAGACGAGCCCGGCGCTCGCCGTTTGGGATATCCTAAGCGGCAGGAGCCGGGCTCAATGGCACATGTGTGGCGGCGGATAGCGGTGGTGGCGACAGCCACCGCCCTCGTGGCGGGTTGCGGCGGCGGCGGGTCGACCACGCCGACCGATGTGACCGGCACACTGATTGCCCAGACCCGCGCGGTGCCCGAGACAGTGTCGGTGGCCAGTTCACCCACGGTGCGCGTCGTCGGTGGGGACGACTACCTGCTCATCCTCTCCGAATCCGCCGGCAGCACCGGCAACGCCTCGGTGACCGTCAACGGCGGCGGCACCAATCTGGCCCTGCTCGACGCCCGGCGCTCGACCGGCCCGCGTCGCCATACACCCACCGCGTCGTGGGGGCTCGGAGGCCTGGGCCAGACACGCGCGGAGAACCGGGCCGAGCCCGACCCGGCGGTGGGCTCGTCGCGCACCTTCTCCGTGGTCGAGGGCAGCCAGCCCACGGTCACGGCGACGCTCAAGGCCAAGGGCACGCACTGCCTGCTGTACGTGGACGACAGCACGGTCGCCGGCGCCTTCACCGACGCCAACCTGCTAGACATGCGCGACACGTTCGACAACCAGATCTACTCGACGAACACGGGCATCTACGGCGCCACGGGTGATGTGGACAGCAACGGTCGCATCATCCTGCTGTTCACACCGACCATTCGCGCCGGTGGCTATGGCTATTTCTATCCCAGCGATGTGCTGGGCGCCGGCAACAACGCCGACATGCTCTACGCCCGCGTGCCCAGCCCCAGCAACGGCCAGACCTTCGCCGTGCTGCGCACCGGCCTGCTGGCCACCATGGCCCACGAACTGGCGCACCTGATCAACTTCCACTACAAGCGGGCCGACGGCGGCGAGGAGTCGTGGCTGAACGAGGGCCTGTCGTTCGCCTGCGAGCAGCTCAACGGCTGGCTGGACAGCGCCGGCGGCTCGCCCGAAAACGTGGCCGCCTATTTCCGCTCGCCCGAGCGCTACACGCTGCACGAGTTGACCGGCAACTACGATGACGGCCACGCGGGCGCCGGATTCCTGTTCGTGCGCTACCTGGAAGACCGTTTCGGCCAGAACATCATCGGCCGGCTGGTGACCAGCAGCGAAGTCGGCCAGGCCAACGTCACCGCCGCGGCCGGCGTGGCCTACACGACGCTGATGACCGATGCCGCGGCGGCCTGGTACCTGGCCGGCACCGGCCTGACCACCGACACCCGCTGGTCCCTGCCCGGCTTTGACACCCACGGCACCTATCCGGTGGAGAGCGTGTCGCTCAGTGGCCCCAAGGCCACCCGCGTCTCCGCGGCCAACAGCCGGCCGGCCTTCACCGCGAGCTTCGCGCGCGGCGGCCTGCGCTATGTGCGGCTGACCAACGTGCCGGCCGCGGGCGCCATGTTCGCGCTGACCACGAGCAGCGGCGCTCAGGTGCGCGCCACCTTCGTGCGCATTCCCACCGCGGCCGGGAGCTGCGCCGTGAACGGCGAGCCGGGTCGGAGCGTTGTTGGGTTGGTGTGGGGATTGGGTACGAAGGCACCGAACAGGCAGGTCTCGCCCGAACGCAAGAAGCTGTACCGCGCCGGCCAAGTGCTATGTGTCGTCGGCGTGTTGTTGTTCATGCTGGGCGGCGGCCGAGGCATCTTCCTCGTGATGATCGGCATGGGCCTGATGGCCGTCGGCGCTCAAGGCCTGGCCGGCTCGGGTTTGGTCCTCGACCCCGAGCAAGCGCGGGCCGACCTGGAGCCGTGGAGCCGCATGACGGGTGGCATGGTCAACGACGCGCTGTCCGAGGTGGAGCTCGTGCAGAAGCCGGCCGAGCCGCAGGTCACGGTGCGCTGCCAGCAGTGCCACGCGCTCAACGACGAAGACGCGAAGTTCTGCAAGCAGTGCGGCCAACCGCTATGAGGCCCCGCTGACGCCGGTCCGCTCATACAGCGTGCCGAGCGGCAGCGCCAGCGCCAGGCTCTCCA
>JACRKZ010000027.1 GCA_016235455.1 Armatimonadota bacterium
ACTCGGGCTCGCCGCCACAGCCGTAACCGTCGGGCAGTGCCTGATCGCCCGTGTCCGGACGGCGATAGACGTTGACGAGTTGGTCGGTGCCGGCCTGCCAGTCCAGCCGAAACTCCATGCCGTTGTAGTAGAAGCGGGTCGGGTCGCGGCTGTCCAGCGTGCCGCCGCCGCCATACTGGCCCGGCCCGTAGAAAGCCCGCACGAACTTGCCGTCCGGCTGCCAGACGCTGACACGCTTGGGCTGGTAGTCGGTCTCCGCCACCCACAGTCGGCCCTTAGAGTCGATGGTCAGGCCGTTGGGGTTGTTCAGGTGCAGCGGGTCGTACGGCCCAGCCGCCGGCTTGCCCGGCTTGCCGATGGCGCGCAACAGCTTGCCCGTGGCGTCGAAGGCCAGTACCTGGTGGTGGCTGCCGCGGTCGGTGACGAACAGCGTGCCGTCAGCGCCGACGACCACATGCTGAGGATCCTCCAGCCCAGCGGCGATCAGCGTTTCGCTAACTGGCTTCAGCGGGTCGTCCATGGTCAGCCGGAGGAGCGTCTTGCCGGCCAACACCAGCAGCTTGCCGTCGGCCAGGAAGGCCATGCCGCGCGGGTCGGCCTGGGGCACCGTGCCGAGCACCCGGCCGCCCTTGGCGTCGACCATGAGCAGCACATTCTGCTTGGGCAGCGCGGCCACCAGCAGGCCGTTGCGCACCGCGATGCCGGTCAGGGCTGAGGCGTCCTTGCCGCCGTCGAAGGCGTACTTGACCACCGGCTTGTCACCGGCGCGGGTGACCGCGGTGAGGCGCAACTCGCCTTCCCAGGCCGAACCCGCGTACAGCCACGTGTCAGCCACGGGAGCGTCACCGGCGTCGCGCGCCAGGTATGGCGCGCCGGTCCAGTTGCCGCCGATCCAGCCGCGCCCGCCCTGCTTGCGGCCATCGAGGTCGACCCAGGCCAGGCCATGGCCGCCCTCGGCCACATAGCTGCCCAGGTAGATCAGGTCCTTGCCGTTGGGCGAGCGGTCGGCCGGCAGGAACAGCGCCGACGAAGGCGGCGTGTGGTTGGTCAGCCAGCAACCGGTGCTGTCGGCGGTCTCCCAGACCGGGTTACCGCTGTTGTAGACGGGGAACTCGTAGCGGAGATCGATCTGCTTGCGCCACAAGCCGCGCACGCGGTAGCGGCCTGGCTGCACGAACTGGGCGGGAATGGCGTAGATGCCGTGGCGCGCGGCTTCGGGGTCGCGGCCGAGGTCGTCGGTGCCGTCCCACCAGACTACGTTCGGCCCGGCGGGGAACAGCGTGTCGGCCACCAGGTTGCGCACGCGCTTGCCGCTGATGCCCTCGATGACCAGCGTCACGTAGCCGGCTTGGGGCAGCGTGAAGCGCACGGGGATGGGCGGATGCCCCAGGTCGGGCTTGGCCTGCTGGGGCAGGATGGCCGTGGTCAGGTCGGCCGCGGCCAGCGGCGACAGCGCCAGCAGCTCGCCCATCCAGGTGCGGCGACCGCCCTTGGTGTTGCCATTGAGGTGCGGATGCCCTTCGCCGGTGACCTGCGTCAGTCGCAGGCGCACGGCCCGCGTGGTCACGGTTCGGCCGAAGTCCATCCAATTGGGGCCGAGCTGCCGCGGATACTGGCTGTCCAGCTTGTCCCACGAGGCCAGCGCGTCCCAGTCGTTGTCGGCCGCCTCGCGCGGGTGGCGGTCGGCGGGGCCCGTGTAGGTCTGCGCGTCGGCCGCGGCGATGCCGGCCCACAGCGCGCACAGCCCGCGCAAGGCGACGGGCCTGGCCCAGGTCAGCAGCACCCACTCGGGGTTCTGCGCCGAGATGACCGGCGCGTCGGCGGCGCGCTGGGTGTCCCACGCCTGCCAGGTGCCGTCGTTGGAGCCGTTGGTGATCTTGTCGGCCTTCTCGATGTTGCCCGAAGCGCCCACCACGGCCTGCGGCGCCAGGTTGGCCAACCGCTCGGGCAGCAGGCTGATGCCGCCCAGCCAGCCGTGGAACGTGCGGTCGGTGAGCACTGCGGTATGCGCGAAGCGTAGCGCACGCGTGCTGGTGCCCGGCGGCAGCAGCCACAGCGCATACTCCTCGCCGTTGGCCTCATCGCGCGTGACCTGCCGGCCGGCCAGCCGCGTCGCCGGCAGCCACTGCGTGTCGTCATCGAGCCGGCCGGGATAGGTCGCGGTGGCCCGCAGCACGCTCAGCGCGCCGCCGGCCCGCGTCAGCACCGTGCCGACAGCGACCGGCGCCTTGAAACCGAGGCGCAGATAGCGGATGCCTGGCTGCTTGCCCTCGCCATAGCGCACGCCATCCCATTCGGGCGCGCTCTGGCGCGTGTAGATGACGTGCCGCGGCCCGTCACGCAGGTCGACCGGCTTCTCCACGCCTTCCGACCACTGGGCAAAGGCCGCCGGGTCAAGCACGTCGGGCCCGGCCAGCGGGTTCTCAAAGGCACACACCGGCAGGACG
Organism: Armatimonadota bacterium; assembly: GCA_016235455.1. GTDB lineage: Bacteria > Armatimonadota > UBA10988 > UBA10988 > UBA10988 > UBA10988. Next base: position 2,448 of record JACRKZ010000027.1, read on the forward strand.
GCCAGCAGCAGCAACCACATCGCGCGCATCGTAGCTCCTAGCATTCGGGCTCAATCTCAAAGGCATAGACGGTCTGGCACGGCCGCTGGTCCGGGTCGGCGAACCACGCGGGGATGTCGATGACCATGCCCTGCTCGTCGGCTCGCCAGGTGAAGACGTGGTCGAGGCCCAGCATGCGCACGGCCGAGCCGGCGCGGGCACGCACCTGGCGCAGGCGCAGGCTGGCCGCCGAGCTCTGCCAGTCGGTGACGAAGGCCCACACGCTGGCGCCATCCTTGCTCTGCGTATAGCGGATGTTCGGCCCGTCGGCGAAGACGCGATACGGCCGGGTGGCGTAGATGCCGCGGCCGTTGACCGCCAACCAGTCGCCGACCTGCTCCAGCACGGCCACCACCTCGGCATCCCAGGCGCCGCTGGGGCCGGGGCCGTAGCCGACCTGGAACAGTCCGCCCTTGGCCACGATGTCCACCAGGTTCTCGATCAGCCACGAGGCTGGCTTGTAGCGGTCGCCCCAGACATACGAGAAGTGATCGCTACCGGGGAAGATGACCTTCCAGGGCAGGCCATGGGTGCTGCTCGGGTCGTGCGGGTCGGCCGGCACGGTGCGCTCGGGCGTGCAGTAGTCGCCATAGGGCTGGATGCCGCGGTCGCGCAGCAGCACCTGGGGCTGCAGCCGGCGGATCTGCTTCACGGTCTCGACGATCTGCTCGCGCAGCCCATGTCGCCGCCCGTTGTCGGGGAAGTTCATGTCCAGCGAGATCTGGTCGATCGGGCCGTAGTTGGTGCACAGCTCCAGCAACTGCGCGCGATGCCGCGCGGCCAGCCGCGCGAAGCCGGCGGGATCGCTGTCGGGCGTGTAGGCCGGGTCGCGCTGGTAGTTCCAGTCGTCGATGCGGAAGTCGGCGTCGAACCAGTCGATGTGCGAGAAGTACAGGCTGATGCCCAGATCCCGTGCCCGGCCCGCGGCCACAAGTTCGCCCACGATGTCGCGCCCGAAAGGCGTCTCGGCGACGCTGTAGGCGAGGTCGCAGTCGACGATCTGGCCCGCCCGCGGCCCGGTGTGGACCCGCCGGCGCCGCACCCGAGTCCGCGTGTCGTAGAGCGAGAAACCGTCGTGGTGCTTGGTGGTGAAGCTGAAGAAGCGCAGCCCGGCGCGACGGAAGAGGTCGCACCAGGCACCGGCATCGAACGCCGCGGGGCAGAAGCAGCGGTACAGTTCCTCATACTGCGCGCGGAACGTGGCGGGGCTGGCAATGTGGCTGTCCGCGGGACGAGTCAGCGGCCAGGACTCGGGGCCGTTGGCCGGCAGGCAGTAGACGCTCCAGTGGATGCGGATGCCGAACTTGCGGTCCCACCAGCGTTCCAGCGCCTCGCGGCCAGCATGCAGATAGTCGTCGTCGGCGCCTTGGTAGCCGGCATAGCGCTCGCGCAGAGCCAGCTCCTCGGCCCAGGCTTCGGGCGTCGGCGTGCCGTGTTCGTCGTAGCGTGTCATCAGGGTTTGCCCACCTCGTCAGAGCGTGCGCGCCATGCCGGCAGGTCACGGGCCAGCAGGTCGCGCGGTCGGTCCACATACCAGGCATAGCCGTTACGCCGCTCGTGGCCGATATCCGCGAGATGCTGCCTGGCGATGCCGTCGCGGTCACAGAAGATCGGCTGGTTGGTGCCAATCTCATAGAACCGCGCCCAGAGCGGCGGCGCGGCCGGGTCCTGCTGCACCGCCCGGTCCTTGCCGCCGGGCAGTTTGGCGTCCTTGATCTCGACCACCTTGATGCCGGTGAGCTTGACCTTCTCCAGCCAGGCCACGGCGCCTTCGACGGCGGCGACCACCCGGGGCGTCGTGGGCAGCGTCATGAGGAAGCGCACGATGGGCACCGACTCCGCGCCACTCAGCGACACCAGCTCGTACTTGCGCGCGGCCGCCGGCGCCAGCGTCTGCTCATCGTGCTGGGCACACCAGGCGGTGAGCACGCCGTCGACCTTAACCTGGCAGGCCAGGATGCAGTCGATGCCCTTGGCCAAGGCGTCCTTGGCCTTCTGGCGCCGGGCCGCGTCGACGAACGCATACGGCGCTTCGCCGCGCGCGATCGGCTCGAGCGCCCGCAGCACGCCGACCATGGCATCGTCATTGAAGGTGATGTGCGACCAGTAGCCGCGCCGCAATGGGTAGAACTGCGGCCAACCGCCGTTGGCATACTGCGCGGCCAGCAGGTAGTCGAGCCCGCGGTCGAACGACGCGCGCAGCCGGTCCTGGGGTTGGGCGGTCTGCACGCGCGCCAGGAAGGCCAGCTGCGTGTGCGTGGCGCCATTGTCGATCGTGGCCATGGTGTCGGCGTGCTGGGCGAGGAGGCTGGCGCGCTGGGCGTCGGTCAGGACGACGGCCATGTCTTCGTTCTTGGGCCAGCCGCCGCAGTCGCGCTGCCAGCAGAGCACGTTGTCGGCGATGCGCAGCGCCTCGGGCGAGCCGTACCACGCCTCTTTCTGTGCCAGGACCTCGGCCCAGGCGATGGGCGTGGCCGGCTCCTGCGCGCCGGGCGCCGCCGACAGCGCCACGAGCAGCACCGCAAGCCAGATCATCGCACCTCTCCTGCCCCAACGCGACTTCGCCGCGGTAGCCAGATCCCCTTGTCGTCGAGGCGTTCAGTGAGATCGCGGCCTGTCATCTCGCGGCGGGAGGATTTGAGCTAACGAGCCAGAACCGTGCGCTGTGGCTTGGGGCAGGAGAGGAGTAACACTATGAAGCGCAAGGGCTTTACCCTGATCGAGTTGCTGGTGGTGATCGCCATCATCGCCATTCTGGCCGCCATCTTGTTCCCTGTGTTCGCCAAGGCGCGCGAGAAGGCGCGCTCGGCCAGTTGCCTGAGCAACCTCAAGCAGATCGGCTTGGCACTGGCACAGTACTCCAGCGACTACGACGAGAAGTACTGCATCAACGAGAATGCCGTGACGGTGAACGGCCAGGCGGTGCGCTGGTTCGAGGAACTGCAGCCGTACATGAAGAGCACGCAGATCGGCATGTGCCCGAGCTACTTCCCGTCCATCGCCGGCAACAACTTCGATACGCGGCTCTCCTATGCGCTGCAGAACTACTACTACTGGGACCGCACGCTCGGGGCCATCTTCGAGCGCGGCGGCACCGGCCCGTCATCGATTGCCGCGGTCGAAGACCCGGCAGGCACCGTGTTCTGCTGCGACGCGCTGAACTGGCCAGGTGAGTTCCAGTTCGTCGGCTACGGCCAGGGCTTCGGGGGCTGGAACGGCTTCCCGCTGTTCTACACGGGCCAGTCCGACTACATCGGGCGCCACATGGATGGCTACAACGTCGCCTTCCTCGACGGCCACACCAAATGGCTCAAGGGCGAGGAGCTGACCAAGACCAGCGCGGCGGGCAACTACCGCTACTTCACGATCATCAGCGACTGAGCCACGCTCAGCCGCCGGTACCAGCAACGCGGCGGCGGGGCCGAGGGTCCCGCCGCCGCGTGTGTTTGGGCCTCCGGGCCGACCTTCGCGCTATCCGGCCTTGCGTTCTTGGTGCACCACGGGCTACAGTGGGCCAACGTTTCGCCAGGGCTGTCGGAAAGCCCACGTGGAGCGAGGAGTGATGTATTGCGACGTAGAGCATTCACGCTGATTGAGCTGTTGGTGGTGATCGCCATCATCGCCATTCTGGCGGCCATTCTGTTCCCGGTGTTCGCCAAGGCGCGCGAGAAGGCGCGCTCGGCCAGCTGCCTGAGCAACCTCAAGCAGATCAGCCTAGCACTTGTCCAGTACTCGTCGGACTACGACGAGAAGTACTGCCTGAACGGCATGAACTACATCGTCAACGGCCGCAACCTGTGCTGGTTCGATGAACTGCAGCCCTACATGAAGAGCGCGCAACTCGGCATCTGCGCCAGCTACGTGCCGACCATCGGCGGCATCACCATGCGGCCGAACCTGTCGTACGCGCTGCAGAATTTCTACTACTACGACCGCACGCTCGGGGCCATCTTCGAGCAGGGCGGCAACGGCCCGTCGGGCATCGCCTCGGTGGAAGACCCCGCCGGCACGGTGTTCTGCTCGGACGCGCTCAACTACGACAACGAGTTCCAGTTCGTCAATGTGGCCACCGTCGGCTACGGCCCGTGGAACGGCATCCCGCTGTTCTACACCGGTCAGTCCGACTACATCGGCCGGCACATGGAAGGCTACAACTGCGCCTTCCTCGACGGCCACGCCAAGTGGCTGAAGGCCGAGGAGCTGACCAAGACCAGCGCGGCAGGCAACTACCGCTACTTCTCGATCATCAGCGACTGAGCCTCGCTCGGCGCCGAATCGTGCCTGCCCAGCGGCGGGACCTATCACATGGTGGGCCCCGTCGCTGCGTTTTTGGTGGCGGGCCTAGCCATCTGCCCGCGCCGGTGACTACAGTAGGGCAGCGCCTCACGAGGACCGTCCGGGCGCTTGCGTGAGGCAGGGAGGGATGCCATGAAGCGCAAGGGTTTCACGCTGATCGAGCTGCTGGTGGTTATCGCCATCATCGCCATCCTGGCCGCCATCCTGTTCCCGGTCTTCGCCAAGGCGCGCGAGAAGGCGCGGCAGTCGAGTTGCCTCAGCAACCTCAAGCAGATCGGGCTGGCTCTGATGCAGTACTCATCGGACTACGACGAGAAGTACTGCCTCAACGAGAACGGCAGCGGCAACGGCGTGCGCTGGTTCGAGGAGTTGCAGCCGTACATCAAGAGCACGCAGATCGCGATGTGCCCCAGCTACTTCCCGACCATCGCGGGCAACAACTTCGACACCGGGCTCTCCTACTCGCTGCAGAACTTCTACCTGTACGACCGCGCGCTGGGCGCCATCTTCGAGCGGCTCAACGGCGGGCCGTCCGGCATCGCCGCGGTGGAGGATCCGGCCGGCACCATCTTCTGCGCCGACGCACTCAACTGGCCCGGCGAGTTCCAGTTCGTCAACGTGGGCGGCGTGGGCTATGGTGGCTGGAACGGCTACCCGTTGTTCTACACCGGGCAGTCGGACTACATCGCGCGGCACCTGGGCGGCTACAACTGCGCCTTCCTCGATGGTCACGCCAAGTGGCTCGGCGGCGACGAACTCACCCGGCTGAGCGCCGGGGGCAACTACAAGTACTTCACCATCATTGCCGACTAGCATCCGCCCGCACTGCCGCCGAGAGGAGGCGGCACGCGGGCGTCGGCGAATCCGGCGTACGGGAGTCTTGCCTGATGCACCGCCGCGCGCTGCTGGAAACCACCCTTGCCGCCGTGTTGGCCACGGCGTTGAGCGCCGAAGAGAAGCGGCCACGCCGCATTCTGCTACGCTCCTCGTGGCAGACGGTCAACATCGGCGACATTGCCCACACGCCCGGCGTGCTGGCCCTGCTGGAGCAGTATCTGCCCGACGCCGAGGTGCGGCTCTGGCCGTCGAGCGTCGCCGACGGCGTCGAGGCCATGCTGCGGCGCCGGTTCCCCAAGCTGGTCATCGCCCTGTCCGCCGAGGAGAAACGCGCCGCCCTGGCCGAGTGCGACTTCCTGCTGCACGGCTCCGGCCCGTCGCTCGTCGGCCAGAAGGAAGTGGCTCGCTGGCATGACGAGACCGGCAAGCCGTTTGGCGTCTACGGCATCACTCAGGGCAAGCCCGACGCCGCCACGGCCGCGCTGCTGAGCGCTGCGCGCTTCGTGTTCTTCCGTGACTCCGTCTCACTCAAGTCGGCCCAGGAGGCGGGCGTCAAGGCGCCGATCATGGCCTTCGGGCCGGACGGTGCGTTCGCCTGCGACCTGACCAACGACCAGAACGCGCTGGCCTTCATGGCGGCCAACGGGCTGGAGGCCGGCCGGTTCCTCTGCTGCATCCCGCGGCTGCGCTATACACCGTACTGGCTGATTCGCCGGACCACCATGACCGCCGACATGGAGAAGCGCCACGAGCGCAACGAGCAACTCAAGGAGCATGACCACGCGCCGCTGCGCGAGGCCATCTGCCAGATCGTGCGCGGTACCGACCTGAAGGTGCTGCTCTGCCCCGAAGACCAGAGCCAGATGGCCGTGGGCCGCGAGATGCTGCTGAACAAGCTGCCCGACGATGTGCGGGCCAAGGTGGTGTGGCGTGAGAAGTACTGGCTCACCGACGAGGCCGTGAGCACCTACACACGCTCGGCCGGGCTGTTCGGGCTGGAAATGCACTCGCCCATCCTGTGCATCGGCCACGGCATCCCCGCCATCGTCTGCCGCTTCGCCGAGCAGACCAGCAAGGGCTTCATGTGGCGCGACATCGGCCTCGACGACTGGCTGTTCGACATGGACAACGAGGACGAGGTGGCCCGCGTCGTGCCCGCCGTGCTGGCCCTGGCCAAGGATCCCGCCGCCGCGCGGGCCAAGGCCGAGGCCGCGCGCGAGCGGGTGCGTGAGCATCAACGGCGGACCATGGGCGTCCTCGCCGAAAGCCTGAGGCTACCATGAGCGGATTGCTCTTCTGGGTGCCGCGTGTGCTGGCACTCGCCTACACGCTGTTCCTGGCGCTGTTCGCGCTCGATGTCTTCGAGCCGGGCAAGCCCGCGGGGCAGGTGCTGACAGCGTTGGTCATGCACCTGCTCCCCAACGCACTGGTGCTCCTGGTCCTGGCGCTGGCCTGGCGCCGGCCGGTGGTCGGCGCGGTGGTCTATCCCGCGCTGGGCCTGGCCTACATTCGCTGGGCGGTGAGCCGGCACATGCACTGGTCGGCCCATGTCGCCATCGCCGGGCCGCTGCTGCTGCTCGGCGTTCTGTTCGCGGCCGATGCCTGCCTGCGGTCTAGCGCGGCGCCACCACATTAGGCCGCGCGGCCTCGACCGCGGTGGCATGATGGCGGCTGTCGGCGCCCTCTATCTCGGCGTAGAAGCGCAGCATCACGGGTCCCAGCGGCGAGGCGGTCTCGGCGTGGAGCAGATCGCTGGTGTAGGTGCCATCACCGGCCGCAGCATCGCCGTCCTTGCCGTTGTCCGCCATGGCCGCGGAGCGCCCCACGTCCAGCACACGTCGCGCGTCGCGATAGGCGACCGGCACGACCACCCGGCCCACCGGCGCAATCGGGCCGACCACTCGCGCGCTGACCCGCACCTGGTCGCGGTCGCGGGCGGTCAGCGTGCTGGGGCAGACGATGTCGGTGATCGACGGGCCGTCGCCCAGGTCGCGCGGATCCACTTGCACACGGGCCAACTGCGGCCGGTCCTTGGCGTCGTAGACGACGTAGATGCCCAACCGGCCGCGGCGGTCCACGGTCAGATCCTGCATCAGCGCCGTGCTCAGCCGCGCGTTGCGCAGGGACACGGGCGTGGCCAACGGCAACGGTTCGGCGCCCTCCGCCGACCAGACGATGCCCTCCTGCCCGAAGACGGCCGCGCCGCGCTCAGACATGCAGACGCTGCCCATGGGCGCGGCACTGCGAGTCATCAGCCGTTGATGGCCGCCGTTGGCATCCATGATCCAGCCTTCGTAGCCCTCCTTGCCGGCGCGCTGGGCGCTCAGGGCCACGCAGCTGCCGTCGCCGCTCATGCCTACCGAGCAGACGCCGCCACCGCCCTCAAGGGTGAACACGCGGCGCAGGTCCTGGCCGTTCGTACCCACTACCAACGCGTGGCGCCGGCTCTTCAGGCCGCGCTCGCTGGCGATGAAGATGAGCCATTGGCCATCGTCGGAGACATCGAGCCCGCGGCCATTGGACCCACTGGTGATGGATCCCAGATCGGTGACGGCGATGCCGAGCGCCGTGGCGATAGCCTTCTCATCGACGATCAGTCGCGGCGGGCCAGCGTCGGTCGTGGCATACAGCCCCTTCTCGAGCGTGGTCGGCGTGTCGGTCAGGCGCGTCCTGGCGCTGATGGCGAAGTACAGCGTGCCGCCCTCGGGCGACAGGCGGATGCTGGCCAATCCGCCATCGACACGCAGCACCTGCCGCGCAGCGCCGCCGCCAACGCCGACCACACGCACCTGGCGCCAGTCGGTTGAGGCGATGGCCGTGCCGTGAGCATTGATGTCGACGGTCAGGTCGACATAGAGCAGCGGTCTGTACGTGTCCAGCCATCGGAACCCACTGCCGTCGGGCCGGATGGTGGCCACGCGGCCCTTGCCCTCCTTGTCGGCCCGGTCGGGCGCGAACGCCATCGCAACGCTGACCCCATTGCGGCTCAGCATCGGCTGGATGCCGTTGCCCAATGCCATCCTGTCCTCGAACGCGGTGATCTGTCGGTAGCCCAGCACGCGGCCGGGCCGGCCGAGGTCGTCTGGAGCCGTCCCGCCGGGCGCAGTCGGCACGGTGCCGCCGCCCGGAGTAGTCGGTGCGCCGCCGCCGGGCGTAACCGGTGCGCCGCCGCCGGGCGTAACCGGTGCGCCGCCGCCGGGCGTGACCGGTGCGCCGCCGCCGGGCGTGACCGGTGCGCCGCCGCCGGGCGTGACCGGTGCGCCGCCGCCGGGCGTGGTCGGCGCCTTACTGTCGATGGTCAGCCAGACCATGCCGCCAGCGCCGGCGCGGGCCCGAGCGGTGGCGCCGGAGTCCAGATTGACGTACCGCTTGGCGGACCAGGCCGGCACGACCAGAATGGCATCCTTGGTCACCACCACCGTCTCGGCGATGGGCTGGGCAGTGTGGCGGACGGCGAACGCGCCGCCCTTGCCGATCACGGTGAGCAGCGGAGTGCGCACCGCGAACTGGGTGATGCCTGGCACCAGCCGACAGGCCTTGACCTCCACTTCGCCGACCCGCAGATCCAGCAGGCCAGGCTGCTCGTCGTCGGCCTCGGCCGATTGCGCGACGGTCACCTCGGTGCCAGCGCCGATGCGCATGACCTGGCGTTCGGTGGCGCCGGCCGGTGCGCTGCCGTGCAACCAGGCCTGACCGTCAGCGCCGGTCCGCAAGGCCGCGCCGAGCTCCAAAGACTGGCCCGGCGTGGCGCTCTTCCAATCCGCGCCAGGCGACTGCACTTGCACCTCGCCCAGCGGCTGGTCGAGCGTGGCGCCAACCGACGACCGCTGGCCACCGCCGCCGGGGGACGCCACCAGCAGGTGCTTTCGGCCGCGGAACGTCTGGCCCAGGAACCCAGCCACCGTCGAGGCCACATCGGTCACGCGCGGGCGCTGGCCGTTCTCGACCGTGCGCTGGAGCACGTCGAGGATGGGCTGGATGTCATGCGCCTGCCACTGAGCCACCATGAACGGGATGGTCATGTCCGTGGTCTTCAGGCTGCCATGCTCGCCGAAAACGGGGCCATCCTCGGCGTAGAACTCGGGATAGCGCGGCACCAGGACAACATCGCCGCTGCGGTCACAGGTGTGCAACTGCAGCCGCTCGGCCAGGAAGGCGACGTCGGTCTCATTCCGTTTCCAGCCGAGGCGCTCGCCGAAGTCGTTGCCGGTGCGCCGCAGGTAGTCGCCGATCGTCTCCAGGCTGCCGTCGTCGCGGTAGACGCGGTAAGGCGCTTCCCAGCCGCCGCTGGCATCGCGCACGAGGATCAGATCGAAGTACGGGCCCGGTCCCAGTTCGGGCACACCGTCCTTGTTCATACGGCCGAAGCTGGCCGCGACCTGCAGCACCGTGCGGAAGTCGGGCGCGTCGGCCCAGCCCAGCAGTTCAGACGACCGCGGCGGGATGACCGTGAGCGCCGGAGGCGGCGTGTCCAGATTGGCCTGACGGCGCGCGCGGACATGCACGTGCGCCAAGCCGCCGTTCTGTGTGATAACCACATCGCTCATCGACAGCGTGGTGATCGGTGTCCAGTCGTACGGTGTCCAGCTCTCGAGGCCGAGCGCCTTGTTGAGCACGCGCCGCGTGATGAACTTACCCTTTTGGATGTCCGTCTGGCCGTGGTCGGCGGTGAGGATGAACACTGCGCCCGGGCAGTTGTCCATGACGAACTCGAGGACGCGCCCTATCTCGGGGTCGACCACCCGCGTCAGGTAGTCACGCTGCTTGTTGGCCTCGGTGTCGTCGACCACATGGCCGGTGTGGTCCACACCCGCGAAGTACAGCGTCAAGATCGACGGCCACTGGTCGGACGCCTGGCCCCGGAGCGCCTCGAGCCAGGTCTGCGCGGCCGTCGACATGCCCTGGTCGTACAACGCGGTGGTGGCCGCGGGAATGTAGGCCGCCATCAAGTCCGGCGTCGGCACCCAGCGGTCGGCGGCCGCCACACCATTGGCGTACTGGTTGGAGAAGACCGCTGAACGGCCTACGCCGGGCTTGCCGGCCATGGCCTCGTAGATGGTCTCGGCGCGCACGGCGCGGTCGGCCAGCGCGTTGACGTAGTAGACACCGACTGCGTCGGTGGCCGTGCGGTCGAAGCCATAGACCTCGGCCTTGCCGCTCATGTCGCCCAGCCGGTCGAAGACCATGTTGCCCGTGACGCCGTGCACGCCCGGCTCGACGCCGGTGAAGATGCTGGCCTGTGTGGCGAAGGTATATGACGGGAAGACCGTGGCCGTGTCCAGCAGGTAGACGCCGTGCTCGAACTCGCGCCGACGCAGCACAGCGCCGCCGGCGTCACCGAGCGAGGTCTGCTCGCCCAACAGTAACGCCAGGTTCTTGGCCAGACCGCCGCGGATGCAGTCGAGCAGAATGTCCGGTCGCATGCCGTCGATGTCGAGGATGATGACCAGCGGATGGACGGCGAACGGTGCCCGCCCGCGCTTGCCGTCGGGCAGCGCCACGGCGACGGTGCGCGGGCCCAGCGCCGTGTCGGGCGCAATGGTGATCAGGCAGTCCAGGCGTTGCGTGTGCGTGCGCGGGTCGGTGAGCAGCGTAGGCTCACCGAGCTGCTTGATGCCAGGGCCGAAGTCAACCGTGGCGCCGGTCAAGTCCTGCGCCGAGGACAGGCTGACCAGCGTGCTGGTGGCCGGCCCGCTGAACGTCGGACTGGCCTTGACGGCGAATCCGTCTGGCTTGCTCGAGTAGCGCCAGACGATGGACGCGCCCCAGTAGACTCCCCACTTGCAGTCAATGCGGTAAGCGCCATCGCTGTCGAACTTGCGCTCCGGAAACCCCAACTCGGTCGACCAGTCCGCCGACGGACGGTCCCGGTCGAGCAGGATCTCGCCGTAGTTGGTGATGTCCAGGCCACCGCCCGACACCCAGAGCGACACTTTGCCCAAGTGCGTCCCAGTCAACTGAGCGTGGATGCGCAGCGGCACCTTGGTACCGCCCTGGACCTGCCCGGCGGGTGGCGCCGTGTAGGTCACGACAAACCCACCCGTGAGATCAGGCTGCCCCTGGTCCTTCAACACCCAAGAGGCCTTCATGCCCGCCGCGGTCACCTCGTCGACCGGCCAAGCGGTGATGTGTCCGGTACCCAGTTCGGCCGGTCCCGGCGCCGGATGGTTGATCTCGACTTTGGTTTGGTACCAGGCGCGGACCCCGTCGGCCGCTGGCGCCTGTGCGCGGAGCGGCACGCTGCACAGCAGCACGAGGAAGACCGCTCCCAGGATCCCTGCACAAGGACACCGCCACACACCAAGGGCAGCCGACCGCATCGCCTGTCTCCCCATGGGAACGACGGCCCGCGCGGCGGCGCTGTGCGGCGCCGTTGCCGGCTGGGCTACGGCGATTGTGCCTTGGGCATATTGCGCTGGTGTGTCGCGCTGTCAGGGACGAGTCGGCGGCTCGATCACCCGCGCGGCGGGGCCTGGTTCGCCCCATCCGCCGGGGTTGCGCTCGATGCTCTGGTCCTGCTCAAACAGCCGGCGATTGGCCTCGAACCGCTCGCGCATGAGCGCTTGGGCCTCGGCATCGCCGCGATGCACCTCGAACTTGCGCGGGTGCCACTGGTGCAGCATGGTGGCCTGCTCGTGGATCCACACGCCGCGCAGCCCGTCGCGCAGCGCGCGCTCGGAGAAGTCCTGGTCCATGTAGCCCCACAGCACCATGCGCTCATCGAACCCACGCACACGCTCGACCCATTCGCGGCTGACCGACAGGCACGGGCCGGTGGCGTGTTCGCCCACCCACTCCGCGGCGGCTTGGAGCCGGGCGAAGTCGGTCACGGGGTCCAGCCCGCCCTCGAGCGCATCGCGGTCGAGATCCATGAACTGGGCCAGTACGATGGCCGGCTCGAAGGCCAGGTGCGCGCGCAGCACGGTTTCGACGAAGTTGGGCGCGAAGAGCATGTCGATGTCGGTGGCCAGGATGTAGCGGCCGACCGACGTGGCGCGGATCGCCGCGTTCAGTGCCCAACTCTTGTTCCACTGCGGGTCGGGGTTGTTCAGCTCCACCAGCCGGGCGCGGAAGCGGGCGCACGACTCGCGCAGTTGATCGAGCGTGGCCTCGTCGCTGCCGAAGTCGGCGATGGTGACATCGACGCACTGCTCGGGCAGCGTCTGCGCGCGCAGCGTGGCCAGGAACCGGTCGACCCGCGCGCCGCCCCGGTTGCGCACCGCCACCGCCACGGCCAGCGTCTCGGCGGCCAGGCGCGCGGGCGGCAGCGCGCGCGCGACCGACCAGCGGCGCCGCTCGTCGAGGTGGCGGGCCACCCGCGCCGGATGCAGCTTGGCGGCGAGCCGCTTCATGGTCAGCGACGCCTTTCGGGCGGCTCGATGACCAGGCCGTCGGCGGGCAGTTGGCCCCACTCGAAGCCCTCGTTGCGCACCACGGTCTCGCTGGTGGCGACGATGTGGCGGTTGGGCTCGTCATGCCGATGATACGACACATGGTCGAGCGCTTGCTCGGGCGTGCTCGGCGGATCGTAGCGGCGGTAGTGCCACTGATGCAGCAGCGTCGTCTGCCCGTGGATCCAGACGTCGACCAGCCCGTCGCGCTTGGCGCGGTGGTGGATGTCGGCGTCGTCGTGATCCTCGCCGAACAGCCGCTCATCAAAGCCGCGAATGGCATGGAACCACTCGCGCGGCGCGGCGGTGCACGGCCCCGTGGCGCCGTCGTCGTACCAGATGCCCAGCGCGTGCAGCCGCTCGAACTCAGCCACCGGGTCGGTGTCGGGGCCGATGGCGTCTTCGGGCAGATCCATGAACTGGCACAGCGTCAGCGCGCGCGGATAGGCCAGTTGCGTGCGCATCACCCACTCGAGCAGGTTGGGCGCGAAGAGCATGTCGATGTCGGTACACAGAGCGATGCGACACCAGGTGGGCATCTGCCGCAACCCGACATTGAGCGCATGGCCGCGCCGTCGTTCAAGGTGCGACGGCACGCTGTAGCCGACATAACGCACGCGCCAGTCGAGGCAGGCCTCACGCAGGCTGGCCGCGTGGTCGGGCTCGCTGCCGTAGTCGACCAGCGTGATGTCGACCATGTCGGGCGGCATGGTCTGTCGTCTGAGCGTGCGCATGAAGTTGTCCACGCGCTGGCCGGAGCGGTTGCGCGCCGCCACCACCACGCCCAGCCCGACCGTACTCCAGCGCCGCTCGGGCATCGATGCGGCTCGATGCTCGCAGTAGGCGCGACCCAGTTTGCGTACGACCTTCATGCCTGTGTCAATCCTCGCGTGTCGCTGGCAACCACCAGCCGGTGCTCTTCCAGCACGAGCACGCGGTCCACGTCCTTCAAGGCGGACTCATGGTGCGCGATGATCAGCACCGTGCGTCCGACCATCAGCCGGGTCAAGGCCTCGGTGACCAGCGCTGCCGTGTGCGCGTCCACATGCGACGTTGCCTCGTCCAGGATCAAGATGCGCGGGTTACGCAGCAGCGCGCGCGCGATGGCGATGCGCTGGCGTTGGCCGCCGGACAGCTTCACGCCCTGGTCGCCGACAAAGGTATCATACCCCTCGACGAGATTCTCGATGAACTCGTGCGCATTGGCCGCGCGCGACGCGGCGATCACCTCGTCATCCGAGGCGTCGAGCCGGGCGTAGGCGATGTTCTCGCGTACGGTACCGCTGAACAGCCCGACCTCCTGGGGCACGATGCTCACGGCCTCCAGCAGCACCTCGGGCGCCAGTTGGCGGATGTCGATGCCATCGATGCAGATGCAGCCGGCCTGTGGCTCGTACAACCCGAGCGCCAGACTGGCCAGCGTGGACTTGCCCGATCCGCTGGGCCCGACCAGGGCCACGCACTCGCCCGGCGCGATCTCGGCCTCGGCATCCTCGAAGACGACGGTGCCGTCGGGATAGGCGAAGCTCAGATGGCGAATGGACAGAGCGCCAAGCCACTGCGCTGGGGGCTCGGTGTAGCACGCCACGGGCGTGGGCAGCGGCTCGGCCAGCACTTCGAGCAAGCGCGTCGCCGCGCCGACGGCCTGCTGGTAGCGGCTGTAGGCCAACGACACGGCGTTGACCGCGCTACGCATGGTGCCCAGGTAAGCGACGATGGCAATCAGGCCGCCCACGCTCATCTGGCCCGAGGTGATGCGCAGGCCGCCCAGCAACAGCACGCCCGCGAAGCCCAGCAGCACGACCAGTTCGGCCACGAACTCGACCACCGACATGGCGCGGATGTTGATCAGCCGCATGTCCAGGCTGGCGTCGTTGGCCTCCACGAAGCGCGAGGTCTCATACTCGGTGCGGCAGAAGGCGCGCACGATGCGCACATTGGCCACGCTCTCGATGAACTGCGTGGTGAGCCGCGAGAGCACGGTCTGGTTGCGGTCCGAAAGGTCGCGGATGCGGCCGCTGCTCAGCGCCAGCACGGCGTAGAGCACGGGGAACACGGCGAAGGCCGCGGTGCCCAGCAGCCAGTCGCGCCAGAAGACGAGGGCCGCCGCGCCCACCACCACCACCGGCGCGGTGAAGACCTGCACCATGCCGTCGTGCAGCAGAAACTGGATGGCGGTGATGTCGTTGGTGATGTTGGAGACCAGCGCGCCCGTGCGTTGGTCATCGTAGAAGCCCAGCCGTAGCCGCTGCAGATGCACATAGACATCGCGCCGCACGTCCACCGCCATGCGCTGCGTGACCGAGGCCGCCAGGAACGAACTGACCGACTGCGCCACGCGCCGCACCAGCAGCACGACGACCATGCCGATGGTGATGACGAACAGGGCATGGACCTGCTGGGCCTGGCTGCCGTCTGGCGGCCGCAGCACATCGTCGGTCAGCCGGCTGTAGAAGACCGGCAGCGTCAGGTTGAGGCCGGCCACCACGTAGGACAGTAGCATGGCGGCGCCCACGCGAGGCCATTGGCGCTTGGCGTGAATCAGAAACGGCGACAGGGGGCCGAGGTTCATCGGCGCGGCTCCAGCACCAGCGCCGCCGCGCCATAGAGCTGGCTGTGCAGCCCCAGCGACGCGGGCTCCAGGCGCAGGTGCTCGCGGCGCTCACGCATCATCCAACGCCGAGCCTGCTCGGCCACCGGGCGGGTCAGCGCCGCGCCGGCCAGCGAGACGCCGCCGCCGATGGTGATCAGGTCGGGGTCATAGGCGTGCTGCACCGCGGCGATGCCACGGCCGTAGTCCTCGAAGATGGCTTCCAGCACGGCGCGCGCCTGCTCGTCGCCGCTGGCCACCGCGTCGAACAAGGCCTTGGCATGGGGCAGGCCCGAGCGTTCGCCCATGGCCGAGCCGCTGCACTGTCGCTCCAGGCAGCCGCGGCTGCCACAGACGCACGGCCGGCCCAGCGGATTGACCGTGTTGTGCCCCACCTCGCCAGCCAGGCCGCGAGCACCCTTGAACAGCCAGCCGTCGCTGACGATGCCACTGCCGATGCCAGTCGAACAGGTCATGAAGACGATGGTGTGCACCTGGCCCCAGTGGCCGAACCAGTACTCGCCGAGCGCGCCGCAATTGGCGTCGTTCTCGACCTTGGCAGGCAGGCCCAGCCGTGCCGACAGCCCGCCGCCGACATCCACCCCGGCCCACCCGGGCACATGCACGCTGATCACGTTGCCGTCGCGGTCCACGGGTCCGCCAAACGACACACCCACGCCGACCAGCTCCGACCGCGGCTGAGCCGACACGGCCAGGGCGGCGGCGGCGTCCAGAATGGCCGGCCAGTACTCGGCGGCGTTGTAGGTGACGTTGCGCACCTCGGTGACGTCGGTCAGCTCGCCGGCAGCGCTGACCAGCGCCAGCATGGCGCGCGAACCACTGATGTCCAGCGTGAGAGCAGTCGGAGTGGGCATACGTCCTCGCAGACGGGTCAGTCGCAGTGGAACACTTCGTCGGCGGCGGCCCACCACTCGCCCTCGGCACGGTCGGGCAGTGGCTCCTGGCAGGGCTTGCAGACGGCCCACCAGTCCTGGGTGGTGGGGTCGGCGGCCATCTTCGCCGCGTCGGCGGCGAAGTCGTCGCCCACGTACTCGAAGTAGCTGAACAGGTAGTGCTGCCCATCGGGCAGGCGGCGCAGGTAGATCGAGTAGTTGCGGATGCCGCACTCGCGGATCATGGCCAACACCGCCGGCCAGACCGCGGCGTGCAGCCGCTTGTACTCGGCGATCTGGTCTTCCTTGACACCAATGATCGAGCCATACCGTTGCATGTTGGGATCCCCGTGAATACTATCGGCGCGAGTCACCGCGGACGTTAGGGCCGCGGCGGCTCGCCGAGCGACAATGGGTAGCGGCCGCGCTCGCGCACCAGCCGGACGATGTAGTCGTAGGTGGCGCCAGACACGTCGCTGGCCACCGAATGGTCGGACTGGAAGATGAACCCACCGCCCCGCGCGGCCTGCAACCGATAGAGCACCTCGCGCTCGATGGCGTCGCGGTCGCCCGTCTCCCAGACCGTCACGTCGCTGTTGCCACAGAAGCCCAGCCGGTGGCCGAGCCGCTCGCGCAGGGCCACGGCGTCCATGCCGGCCTTGACCTCCAGCGGGTTGTAGGCGTCGATGCCCATCTCGGCGAAGTCCTCGATGACGGCGTTGACGTTGCCACAGCCGTGGTAAATGACCATCAGCCCGGCCTCGTGAGCGCAGTCACAGATGGCCTTGACCCACGGCTTGTAGTGCGCGCGCCAGAAGCGCGGGTCGATGAAGGTGCCGCTCTTGTAGGCGATGTCACCCCAGATAACGAAGCCATCGAGCCGGCCCGCGGCGGCTTTGATCTGGGCGCGCGTGCACTCGAGGTAGAAGGCGCCGAGTTGGGCGATGACCGCCGCCATGCGCTCGGGCTCCAGGCCGACCCACAGCAGGTGGTTCATGGGACCGATGAGCCGGGTCAGGCATTCGGTGACCTCGATAATGCTGCCGAACACCGGGAAGTCGGGCCAGAGGGAGTCGACTGTCGCCAGCCAGGCGGCGCTGTTCCGCTCGAAGCCGTCGCCGACACCGGCAATCTGGTTGTCGCCGGCGCTGTGGTAACGGCGCGGGTCCCAGGGGTCGTCGAAGGTGGGCAGCGCTGCTTCGAGCTTCTCCAGCGTGTCCAGGTCCCAGCTGACGAACTCGGGCATGGGAAAGGCCAGCACCTTGCGCATCACCGCGCCGAATCCGGTGCGCACAACGACCTCCTCATCCGTCTCCGAGAGCGTCTCGAAAGAGCGGATCCAAGGGTCCATGTTGGGCACCGTGGGCACCCAGTCGAGGTCGTAGTAGTGGTACGGACTGACGTCGTCCGCCAGGCCCAACTCCTCGCGCCAGCGCCGCAGGAACGCGCCCCAGTAGAAGTCGCTGATGGGCACGCGGTCCGGCTCGCGGTGGCTGAGGGCGGCGCGCATGCGCTCGAGCTTGGCCAGGGCCGACGGCGTGCGTTCGCCGGCGGCGTGGCTGCCAGTGATGTCGAACATGCCCATGGCGGGGGCTCCACGGGGTGGTTCGCCGTGGGTGGCGGGAGTCCTTCGGCCTGGGTCTGCCTCCAGCCATGTGGCCGGTCAGGGCGACGCCAAGGCCGAAGGCGTAGCCGCCGCTACTTCTCCCTCACCCACACCACCGACCGACCGCCGCGGTTGAGCCGCGCGTAGTTGGGCACCGCCAGCAACGGGCTGCCATCGGCCCAGGTGCCCCGGATGACCACCACGCCGCCGAGCAGGTCGGGCCGCCACTCGCTGGTCAGCTTGGCGCCAGGCGCGAGCACGCCGTCGAGCTTCTGGTCGACACTCTCGAAGTTGTAGATCACCGGCCCGCGCCGCAGCGCCACCCGCCCCACGTTGGCCTTGATGCGCGCGTCGGCGTGGATGCGCTGGATGGGCAGCGGCAACTCGAACGTGACCTTGTCGCCGGGCTGCCAGATGCGGTCGATGACCGCGTAGCCGTCGCGTTGCGGCGCCTTGACCACCTTGCCGTTGACGCTGACCGACATGGCCGCGCTGGACGCCGGCGTCGGCGTGTAGAGGTCGCTGGCCTGCCGGTCCGGCAGGCGCAGGCACAGCGCGAAGCGCTTGGCAGAGCGGGGCGCCAGCGTCAGACCGACCTTGCCGCCATACGGGTAGTCCGTCTCCTGGGTGATGGTCAGCGGCGTGCCGCCCACCGCGCCGACATCGATGCGGCTGCCCAGATAGTGGTTCACGTAGACCCCGCCATCACCCACCGTGTAGGCCCAGCGCGGCAGTTCCAGCAGCGTGCGCGGGATGTTGCCGACACAGCACGGGCAGCCGTGCCAGTCGTACCGGGCGTTGTCGGCGTCCAGTGCGTTGGTGTAGGTGAAGTTGCGGCCCGGCAGGTCGATGCTGCCCAGCACGTTGTTGTAGAGCGCCTCCTCGGCCAGATCGGCGTAGCGTCCCGAGCGGTAGGTGCGCTGCATGCTCTGTTGCCAGTACACCTGGCCGCAGCCGGCGCAGCTCTCGGCGTAGGCGTTGTTGCCCAGCGACCAGTCGGCGCCGAAGCCCTCGGAGGTCTCGCCACTGCCCAGGCCGCCGGTCACGTACATCTTGCGGTTGACCAGGTTGTCCCACAGCGAGAGCACCGCGCTGTGGTAGTCCACATCGCCCGCCGACTGCGCGACATCGGTCAGGCCGGTATACAGGTAGACCGCGCGCACGGCATGGCCCACGGCCTCGTACTGGTGGGTCACGGGCAGGTGGCTCTGGTCATACTCCTCGCCCTTGTCACGGCTGTCCAGCAGGAAGCGCGACAGGTCGCGATAGGCCTGGCCTCGCCCCGCGCCGTCGTGGCTGTCGACGAAGTCGGCCAGTCGGCAGAGCGCCAGTTCCAGCGCCTGGTGCCCGTCGTACCAGGTCTGCTTGGGCGCCGGGCCGATGGACCGCACCCACAGATCGGCGCAGCGGCGTGCGGCGCCCAGGAGGCGCAGGTCGCGGCCGCCGGTCAACTGGTAGTGGGCCAAGGCGGCATCGATGAGATAGCCGGCCACATAGCCCTGATGGTCGCCCTTCGCTCGCCAGCGCGGCCCGCCGTTGAGCGTGTACTGCGTGTGCAGCCAGCCATCGGGCTCCTGCGCGGCGACAACCTTGTCGATCCAGTCGTCCAGCGTGACGCGCAGTTTGGCTTGCGCCTGGGCCACCTCGGCGTCGCCGTCGGCCTCGACCATCAGCGCGGCGCACATGGCCTCGATGGCGTTCATCGTGTAGGCGTTGGCCCAGGGCGGACCGACATGCCTGGCCGCCGGCTGGCCAGCGTTCTTCTTGGCCGCCTCGACGAAGTTGGCGATACCGCCTTCGGGCAGCGCGGGGTCGGCCAACTTGGCCACGACGTGCGGGATCCACGTGGTGATGAGCACCTTGGCGCGCGCGCGCCACAACGGGCTGGTCAGACTGAAGCTGCCCATCGGCGCCTCGGCCAGCGCCACGGTGGCCGGCATCGGCCGCACCCGCACGCGCAGCGCGTCGCGGCCGCGCAGGTCGCCGTCGTCGGCGGTCAGCGTCAGCTCATAGTCGCCGAGCGCGGAGAAGCGCGCCCAGGTGCTCGCCGCGGTGGCGTCGCCGAACGTCACCGTGCCGGGACCGGCGGTCTTGGCCCAGCGCAAGCGGGGCGTCGGCAGCGGCTTGCCGTCATCGCGGCAACTGCCGCTCAGGTAGGTGGCGCCACTCAACACCACGGTGCGATCCGGGCCGGCCGCCGCTGTGGGCGCGAAGTTGGGTGAGCGGCCGGTGTCGAGCACGCGCCACTGCAACAGGCCCGTGGAGAAGGTCGGCTGCCCGTCGAACTCCAGGCGCAGCCGGCCGGTGAGCAGTTCAGGGAACCTGGTAGTGTTGAAGCGGTTGACCAGCAGGCCCAGGCCTTCGGCGCCCGGCACCGGCTGCCACTTGCCGTCGGTCCAGGTCAGGAGCCGACACGCGGTCGGCAGACGCACGCCGCGTTGGTCGTCGAACCAGTAGACCTCGACCGCGTTGGTGCTGACCGGCTGAGCCCAATCGAGCTGCACCCACTGCGTGCCGGTCCGCGGCCAGTTGCCGTAGGCGCCATGGCTCTTGTCGTCCGAGTGGGCCGGGCTGTAGCCGTTGTTGACGGCGCCGAGCGTCTCATGCCCGGATACATAGGAGGTCGACGGCGTGGCCAGGGGCGCCAGGTTGGCGCCGGGCGCCAAGGCCGTCGTGGCCAGCAGCAGGTGGCAGATGACAAGCACGGAACGCTCTCCAAGGTATGTCGGGTGGCCAGCATAGGCCATCCGTGGGGATCGCGACACCAGCGATGCTCTCGTCTAGTTGACGGATGCCGTTGCGGCTGCGCGTGACATGCCGTTCATACTTCGCGCGCAAATCGAGTCGCGCGGCCGACCTGGATCGGTAGACTCAAGCTAGCAGCGGACCGCGCAACGGCAGATTCGCGCGCTAGGGGGCCGGCATGGCCGGATCCGGACAGACACCGCACCAGGATAGCCATCTGAGTTCCGCCCAACGCGGTCGCGCTGTCTTGCTCGTGAGCGCCTGCGTCTACGCCGCTACGTTTCTGGTTGGCTTCGCCCTACCCACCTACGCCAAGGGTTTCTCCGCGGTCTGGCCGGCCGGCGGGATCGCGCTGGCCGTGCTCCTGCTCAGCCCGACGCACCGCTGGCCGGCCCAGGTGCTGGCCTTCTTCGTCGCCGGCAACGTCGCCAACCTGCTGGCCGGCAAGCCTTTGGGGGCCAGCTTGGGGTTCATGGTCGCCAACATGGTGGAGACCGCGGGCTCGGCCTGGCTCCTGCGCCGGACGTGTGGCGAGTGGATCAGCTTCGCGCGTGTGCGCGATGTCGTCGCCCTGCTGGCCTGCGCCTTCGGGGTCAATGCCGTCTCGGGCGTGATCGGCGCGGGCACCGGCGTGTTGGCCAGCGGGGCGCCGTTCGGGCCGTTCTGGCATTCGTGGGTCGTGGCCGACGGGCTGGGCTTGCTGCTCATCACGCCGGTCATCGTCACCTGCATGCCCGCGCGCGTAGCCGCCGCCGAGTGTCGGCGGCTGCGGTCGGCCGAGTCGCTGGCCTTCGCCTGTGTCTGGGTGGTGGCCTGCCACCAGAACTTCGCCCCGGACTCCCTCCTGGGCCCGCACCCCTACACCCTCATCGCGCTGCTGTGCTGGCCGGCACTTCGGCTCGGCCCGCGGGCCGTCTCGGGCGCGTTGCTGGTCATGGCCGCGATGGTCATCACCAGTCCGGCGGTGATGACCGGGCCGTTGCTGTGGGGCGGCACCGACCTGGTCAGCCGGCTGGCCGAGGCCCAGCTATTCATCGCCTTCGCCGCGGCCACTGGGCTCCTGCTCGCCGCGAGCCAGGCTGAGCGACGAGCCGCCGAGAGAGAGAGCGCGCGATCCGAGGAGCGCTACCGCACGGTCGTGGAACACACCGGCGACCTCATCACGCGCGTCGACACCACCGGCCAGATCGACTACGTGAACGCCTCGGCGCTCGAGTTCTGGGGACTGCCGGCCAGCGCCTGCGTCGGCCGCTCGGCCCTCGGCTTCGTGCATCCCGATGACCAGGCCGCTACCGGGGCAGCCTTCGCGCAGTGGCTGCAAAAGGACGATGGCGGGCTGACCTTCGAGAACAGAACAGGCACACCGGAGCACGGCTGGCGCGATGTGCTCTGGACCATCACCCCGATGCGCGACCAGTCGGGCGCCGTCACCCACCTCAACAGCATCGCTCGCGACATCACCGAGCGCAAAGCAGCAGAGGCTCACACGCTGCACCAGGCGCGGCTGGAATCCGTCGGGCGCCTGGCGGGCGGCGTCGCCCATGGCTACAACAACGCCCTGCAGGCCATTCTGGGCCATATCGACCTGGCCCTCGAGTCCGCTCCCGTCGACGACCCGATCCGCTCCGACCTGGAGAGCATCCGCGCGCTGGCCACACGCTCTGCCGCGCTCACCGGCCAACTGCTCGCCTTCTCAGCGCAGCAACCCTCGGCGCCACGCGACACCGACCTCAATGCGCTGCTGGCCGGCTTCGAGCCCGACATGCGCCAACTGCTGGGCAACAAGGCCGCATTGACTTGGACACCGGGCAACAACGTGCCGGCAGTGTCGGTCGACCCGCTGCAAGTGGAGCAGATGCTCACCGCGCTGATCGTGAACAGCCGCGACGCCGTGCGAGCAGGCGGCTCGGTGGCTGTCACCACCACCGCGGAACGCCACGGCTCGCCAGCGGTCGAATACGCCGCCATCCGCGTAACGGACAACGGCAATGGCATCGCGCCCGAGGCACTCACCCATCTGTTCGAGCCGTTCTACACCACCAAGCCCGTCGGCCAAGGCACAGGCATCAGCCTGGCGGCGGTGCACGGCATGGTCAGGCGCCTGGGCGGTACGGTCGAGGTCGACTCGGAGGTCGGCCGGGGCACGACGGTGACCATCCTGCTACCGGCCTGTCAGACCCACTCGCCGGCGCGTCCGGCCAAGAGCAACAGCCGCGCCGAACACCCGGGCGCCACCATTCTGTTCGTCGACGACGACGACGCAGTGCGGCGGGTCACGCGTCGCGCTCTGGAGCGGCGCGGCTACCGCATCATCGAGGCGTCCAGCGCCGAGGAGGCCCTGGAGTTCGTCGAGCGCACCAACCCGGCCATCGACCTGGTGCTCACCGACATCGTCATGCCCGGCCGCGGCGGCCACTACCTGCGCGAGCGCATGGCCGAGCTCAGACCCGACACCAAGTGCCTGCTGATCTCCGGCTTCACCCAGGACGCCGCGCCGGAAGGCGCCCCGTTCCTGGCCAAGCCGTTCAGCGCCGACGCACTGGTCCGGCGGGTCGAGCACTTGCTGGCCGGCTAGCGCCAGCGGCTCCGCGCCGCGTCGATCATCGCGAAGTAAGCCTCGTCGGGCACGTAATAGGGGATGCTGTTGCCCGAACCCACCGCCCAGCCACGGCAGGCCGTCTTGTCGATCAGCGCCGAGACTCGTGCGCCGACCGCCTCGAGCGGCGCGCGACACAGGAAGTCGACGTCGATGCCACCCATGAGCGCGATGCGGCTGCCCCACTGCTCCCAGGCCGCCTCGATCGGCTGGATCAGGTCCTCGAACGAGTGCACAGCGTCGAAGCCGGCACCGATCACGTCCTCCATGATCTCGTGCCTGGCGCCGCACGAGTGCAGGATGACCGGCCGACCAGCGGCGTGGATGGTCTCAACGATGCGCGCGTGCCAGGGGAAGACGTAGCGGCGCATGAGCGGCGGCGGCAAGAGCGTCTGGGTCTTGTGGCCCCAGTCGTCGTTGGAGATGCAGGCGCCCACCGCCGGATGCGCTGCCGCCAGTTGGTAGTAGCGCACCAGTCGCGAACCCACGGCGTCGAAGATGTCGCCCGCCAGCTCGGGGTCGTCGATGACCAGGTAGCAGAGCTGCTCATAGCCGACCAGGTGGATCACGTTCTCCAGTACACCGCTCGGGCCCGGCACCACGAACTTCGCGCCGTCGGGCAGATGCGGAGCCAGCCGGTCCAGCCGGTCGATGGGGAAGTCATCGGGGTTCGGCCAGGCATAGGCCTCGAAGTCCGCGCGCGTGGCGATGACGGCGCCCTCGCTCTGCGACACCGAGGCGGCATGGCGGCGCTGGCCACCGGGGAAGCCGAAGGTCGACGCATGCATCGTGGCATAGTCATAACCCGCGGCGGCGAAGGCACGGATGACCTGCACCGAACCCGCGTCATCACCCAGTGCGGGATCGAGCGGGCCGCCCAGGCTCTCGTGCAGCCGCTGGTTGAGGAAGAACTCGAACAGCGTCGGTCGCGGCGGCTCCTCGCGGCGCAGCACGCACAGCAGGTTGTCGAAACAGGCTTGAGACACGCATCATCTCCTGGCTAACGGGCTTCAGTCGTCACGGAAATGCTCGCTCCACAGGTCGCCGAAGACCTTGCGCATATCGTTGCGGAAGCCGGCCGCGGCGTCGGCGACCTCCTTCTGGTTGCGGCGCCACTCGGCATCGGTACGGATGGAGGCGAGCACGCCGCGGCCGATCGGATAGACCTGGTCGAACTCGGCGACGGGCGCCCACACGCCGTTGGTGTAGATGGTCCACGTGCCGCGTCCGCCGAGGATGGCCGACTGGTCGAGCTGCAGCGTGCCCACGGTGAGCCGGATACGCAGCGGCACGCCGCCAGCCTCACCCAGGCAGTCCACCTCGGCCCGGTCGCACAGCGGGTTGGTGCCCAGACCGGCGCGCCGGATGCCCTCGCGAAAGTACGCGCCGACCCGCGGCAGCGGCCGGACACGCTCCACGCGCAGGCCCGGCACCATCTTGGCGAGCACGGGCAGCAGCAACTGCCGCGTGGCCGTGCCGGGGTCCATGTAGGCAGTGCGCACATCGATGATCGCCGGCGGGCCGTTGAACGCGCCAGCCAGGCCGTCCGGCCGCTGTACCTTGTACTCGAACCAGCCGGGCACCTGCTCGGTGCGCACGATGCGGCCCTCCCAGCGCCAGTCGGCGGGCATCCACAAGCGGTAGGCGCGCTCCGTGGCTTCGCGCTGAACCTTCAGCGGCGGGCCGGGAATGAGCCGGGCCGAGGCCACCATGCGACTGACATCGGCGTTCCACTTGGCGCTGGCCTCGGGCCGCATCATGGCGCCGACCACGAAGCTGTCCTCGCCCTGACGGCGGCTGGCCCACAGCTCGGTGAGTGGCCCGCGCGCGCCGTTGGAGGTGGCCGAGACGACCCACGCGCCGTCAGGCGCCTGCTCGATCCTGGGTGGCGCGCCATTGGCGGCGGTCAGGTCGCGCACGAGCTGGCGAGCGGCCTCCTCGGCGGTATAGCGGTGGCGGAAGACCCACAGCACCGGCTGCGTGGACGGCGGGCTCACGCCCACCCCGGCGTCGATGGCGATGGTCATGGGCCCGTAGTCGCTGGAGCCCATGGACCAATCATCGGGCATGTCGATGCTGAGCCGGGCGATGGGATTGTCGACGCGCACCCATGGCACGCCGTCGACACCGGTGGCCGCCGGCTGCGCCCAGGCGCCGGTGACCAGCATGATGCCCAGCCAGAACCGCGTCAGTCGTACGACCATGGTGACCCTCCCTGTGCCGAACACAACGTTGGCCAGGGAGTTTGGACGCGCGGCACGGCACTCCTCTAGCGCGCGCCGTCATCCTTGGCGCGCAACTGCCCGCAGGCACCGGCGATGTCGTCGCCGCGCGCCTGGCGCTGGGTCACCTGTAGCCCAGCCGCTTCGAGGATCTGCTTGAAGCGTGCCACATCGTCGCGGTACGGTGCGCGGAAGTCCGCTTCGCCCACGGCGTTGTAAGGGATCAGATTGACGTGCTCGCCGCGCTTCAGGCGCCTGGCAAGCACCTCGGCGTCGTGCAGGCGGTCGTTGACCCCGGCCATCAGCACAACCTCATAGGTCACGCGGCGGCCCGTGGTCTCGGCATAGGAGCGCGCCGCGGCCAGCACGGTGGCCACGGGATGCGTGCGCGCGGCGGTGGGGATGAGTTGCTGACGCAACTCGTCGTCGGCGCTGTGCAGGCTGATCGCGAGCGTCACCGGCAGGTCCGACTCGGCCAGCTTGGCGATGCCGTGGATCAGGCCGACGGTGGAGATCGTGACGCGGCGTGGCGACAGGCCGAGTTGGTCGCGCCACAGGTGGACCGCGGCGATGACCTCGTGCAGGTTGGCCATGGGCTCGCCCATGCCCATCAGCACCGCGTGGGTGGCCGGCCGGCCGAGCGCCTCGCCGGCGGCCAGCATCTGGTCGACCATTTCGCCCGCGGTCAGGTTGCGCCCGTTGCCCAGATAGCCCGTGGCACAGAAGCGGCAGCCGATGGCGCAGCCGGTCTGGCTGCTGACGCAGACGCTGACGCGGTCGGGCCAGGGCAGGGCGACGGTCTCGATGCGTTGGCCATCGGCCAGCTCGAGCAGCAGCTTCTGCGTGCCGTCCTTGGCCACATGGCGTCCGGTGATCGGCGCGCGGCCGACGCGGTAGCGCTCGGCCAGTTCGGCGCGCAGCCCCTTGGGCAGGTCGGTCATGGCCTCGAAGTCGCGCGCGCCACGCTCATAGAGCCACTTGGCGAGCTGCTTGCCACGGAAGGCGGGCTGGCCCAGATCGGCGGCCAGCGCCACCAGTTGGTCGGTGGTCAGGCCCAACAGCGGTTGGAGGGAGGTCATCGAAGAATCCTGAAGCCGGCGTCACCATACGGTTCGACGTCGCGCTCGACAAGCACGTCCTCGACATGGGCGTGCGGCGGCCCTTGACGGCACCAGTCTAGCACGACATCCACCGACGGCCGTGAACCAGCGAGGACAGCCTCCACCGAGCCGTCGTACTGATTGCGGCACCAGCCATCGACGCCGGCCCGTTGCGCGGTGTCGCGCAGGTGGTAGCGGAAGCCCACGCCTTGGACGCGGCCGCTGATCACCACCCGCACCGTGACCCGGCCGCTCACGTCGCGGCTCGCAACGGCTTCTTGGTGGCTCGCCCCGGTCGGCGCGGATAGGCCTGCGGCGTGGGCTCGACCTTGTCGACGACCACGTAGCGGCGGACCTCCGGCTCGCCGACGGCCACCGACGCGGCCGGCGCAGGCAACTCGATGGTCGGCGCGAACCGACCGCCGAGCAGTTCGGGCACACCTTGCGCTCCGGCCACCTCCGCCTCCCAGTCGACGCCCTTGGCCAGCACGGCCCGGCCGCCGGGCGCCAGCAGCGGCAGGCAGTACTCGCAGAGAATGGCCAGTTCGGCCACGCGCCGCGCGGTGGCCACATGGTAGACCTCGCGGTGCTCGGGCATCTGGCCGATCTCCTCGGCGCGCGCACAGACCACCTCGACGTTGTCCAGCCCCAGCAGGCGCGCGGCCTCGCTCAGGAACGTGCAGCGCTTGACCAGACTCTCGACCAGCACGACCCGCGTGCCCGGCAGCACACAACCGAGCACCAGCCCGGGCATGCCGTTGCCGCTGCCCACGTCCACCAGACTGGCCGGATGGCCCACGGCGCGCGCATACAGCAGGCAGTCCACGAGGTGCTTGTGCCACAGCGCCTCGGGCGCGGTCTCGCCCACCAGGTTCATAGCCTGGTTCCACTCCAGCAGCAGCTCCAGGTAGCGCTCGCAGTTGGCCAGTTCGGGTGGCGACAGCGGCCGATCGAGCGCCTCGGCCAGCACGTTGGGGCCGTTCATCAGAGCTTGCCCAGCCAGTCGACCACCTTGCTGACGATCTGGGCGTGCTTGCCCAGCAGGTCAGTGCCGTGTTCGCTGCCGTCGTACTGCAGCATCGTGAACTTCTTCTCCTCGTGCATGACCTGGAGCTTGGCGGCCGGCACGGCTTGCGTGTCGTCGGCGCTGTTGATGACCATGGTCGGCTTGGTCTTGAGCTTGCCGAAGGCTTCGGTGATGGTCACGCCGTGGTAGTCCAGGCCCGGCGACATCAGCACCAGCCCCTGTACCCGGTCGGGCTGGTCGGCGGCGTACAGCACGGCCAGGTTGGCGCCGATGCTGGCGCCGACGATGGCCACCGGTGCCCCGCCGACCTTCTCGCGCAGCGCGGCGACCGCGGCGGCGATGTCGGCCTTGGCCTTCGTCCAGTCCTCGGTGCTGAACTTGTCGCTCGACTTGCCGTCGGGCGCGGCAGACTTGCCATGGCCGCGCAGGCTGACCGCCAGCGAGGCCACGCCATAGCCCGCCAGCGCCTGGCTGAAACCGTCGTAGTCCTCGCGCGTATGGCCCAGCATCGGCACCAGCACCACGCCGGCCTTGGCCTTGCTCTTGGTCGGGCGCCAGCCGCTGTCGAGCGCCACGCCGTCGGCGGCCTCCAGCTTGAGCGGCTCGGCCGGCTTGACCTGGTCACCGGGGCCCAGCTTGGGCGGGACATCGGCCGGCGGCTTGGCGGCCCCGCGCGCAGGCGCCTGGCCGGGCTCGCCCGGCGCCTGGGCGGCACCTGGTGGCACGCGGTTGGCACAACCGATGACCAGCCCGCAGAGGACGCTGGCCAGCATCACACGACGCAGCTTCATACCCATCACCTCCCGGCCCGGATGCCCAGGGCCGCGGCAATCACCTCGTCAACGCGCTCGACCGGAACCAGCTTCATGGCGTGGCGGACCTCGTCCGGCAGGTCGCGCAGGTCGGCCTTGTTGCGCATGGGCAGCAGCACCGTCTCGATGCCGGCGCGTCGCGCCGCCAGCACCTTCTCCTTGAGCCCGCCGATCGGCAGCACCAGCCCGGTCAGGGTGATCTCGCCGGTCATCGCCGTCTTGGCGTCGGCCGGCTTGTCGAGCATGGCGCTGAGCAACGCCGTGGCCATGGTGATGCCCGCCGACGGCCCATCCTTGGGGATGGCGCCGGCTGGCACGTGCAGATGGTAGTCGTACTGCTCCAGCGCCTCGCGCGGCACGCCGAACCGGCCGGCGTTGGCCCGCAGGTAGGCAAAGGCGGCCTGCGCCGATTCGCGCATCACATCGCCGAGTTGGCCGGTCAGGTTGAGCTGGCCCTTGCCCGGCATCTTCAGCGCCTCGATGAACAGCACATCGCCGCCCGTGGCGGTGACGCTCAGCCCAGTGACGACGCCCGGCCGCGCGGTGCGCTGAGCGACTTCGCTGTAGACCTTCTCCGGCCCGAGCAGGCGGTCCAGATCGGTCTGGCGCACGGTGACCCGCTCGGCTTCGCCCGCGGCCACGCGGCGCGCGGCCTTGCGGCACAGCGTGCCGATGGTCCGCTCCAGGTTGCGCACGCCGCTTTCGCGCGTGTAGGCCGAGATGACCCGCCGCAGGGCCGGCTTGCCGAGGGCGAACTGCGCGCTGGTCAAGCCGTTCTCGTCCACCTGGCGCGGGATCAGGTAGCGTCGCGCGATCTCGGTCTTCTCGGCCTCGGTGTAACCCTCGATATTGATCACTTCCAGCCGGTCCAGCAACGCCGGCTGCACGGTGGACAGCACGTTGGCCGTGGCGATGAACAGCACCTGGCTGAGATCGAAGGCCAGGTCCAGGTAGTTGTCGCGGAAGGTGTTGTTCTGCGCTGGGTCGAGCACTTCCAGCAGCGCCGAGGACGGGTCGCCGTGGAAGGAGTTGGCCACCTTGTCCAACTCGTCGAGCATGAACACGGGGTTGCGCGTGCCGCAGCGGCGCAGGTTCTCGATGATGCGGCCCGGCATGGCGCCGATGTACGTGCGGCGATGACCGCGGATCTCGGCTTCGTCATGCACGCCGCCCAGGCTCAGGCGCTGGAAGCGGCGACCCAGTGCACGGGCGATGGACTTGCCCAAGCTGGTCTTGCCGACACCCGGCGGCCCGACAAAGCAGAGGATCGGGCCTTTGATGTCGGGCTTGAGGCTGCGCACCGCCAGGTATTCCAGGATGCGCTCCTTGACCTGGCCGAGACCGTAGTGATCCTCGTTGAGGATGCGCTCGGCGCGCTTGAGCT
This sequence comes from Armatimonadota bacterium, assembly GCA_016235455.1. Lineage (GTDB taxonomy): Bacteria > Armatimonadota > UBA10988 > UBA10988 > UBA10988 > UBA10988. The sequence goes on from JACRKZ010000027.1 coordinate 31,986, forward strand.
CCAGGTTGTCCTCGGTCACCGTGTGCCAGGGCAGATCGAGGATCAGCTCCAGGTAGGTGCGAATGACATGGTGCTCGGCGGCGGCGGGCGGAATAGCCTCCAGCCGGCGCAACTCGCGCCGCGCGGTGGCATCGGCCTCTTCGGGCAGCGCCGCCTGATTCACGCGCTCGCGCAACTCGTCGACGGCGGCCGCGCTCTCGTCGTCCTCGCCCAGTTCGCCGCGGATGGCCTTGAGCTGCTGGCGCAGGAAGTACTCGCGCTGGGCCTTGTCCATCTCGCCCGCGGCCTCGCGCTGGATGCGCGTGCCAAGTTCCAGCAGCTCCAACTCGCGACCGAGCACGCGCACCATGATGCGCAGCTTGCTCTCCAGGTCATCGGCGGCCAGCACCCGGTAGCGCTCGTCGGGCTCCATGCGCACGCTGGTGGCCAGCAGGTAGCACAGCTCCAGCGGCGAGCCGACGGTGTCGACGGCTTCCACCATCTCCTGGTTGGACTGCGGCACCAGGTCGGCCATGTGCCGGTAGTTGTCCTGCAGAGTGCGCACCAGGGCGGTGACGGTATCGTCGTCGGTCTCCAGCACCGGCGCGGCGACCACCTGCGCGGTGGCCGGCGCGATGCTCCACTCGGCCGAGATGACCTTGATCCGCTCGGTGCCGTGCAGCAGCAACTGCATCGAGCCATCGGGCAGCCGCCTCATGCGCGGGATGAGGGCGATGCAGCCGACCTCGCGCAGCACGTGGCGTGGCGCCTCGGCGCCCTCGTCCTGCACCACGGTGCGCGCCACCACGGCCAGCCGGCGCTCGCCCTGATGGAACGCCGCGTCGATGGTACGGATGAGCTCGTGATCCTCGATGTGCAAGGGCAGGAAGAGGCCCGGGAAGAGTACCAACTCGGGCATGGTCAGCAGATGGATGGGGTCCACGCTGGGCAGATCGAGCTGCTCGGGCGGGACGGGAGTGGTGTCCTGGCTCATTCGGCGTGCTCCACCGCAATCCGTCGAGGCCCAGGGCTCGACGGACGCACCTCGATGGTCAGGAACCCGTCGGCGCAGGTCGCCTTCAGGTCAGCTTGCTCCAGCGATTCGGGGAACTCGAACACGCGCTGGAAAGGACCGTAACTGATCTCGGCCTGCCGGAACTGGCACGGCCCGCCATAGCATTCCGGCCGCTGCCGCTCACCCGCAATGCGCAGTCGCCGGCCCTCGGCCGTCAGATCGATGGCCTCCGGCGCGATGCCGGCCAACTCCATGCGGATGACCACGGTGTCGTCCATGGCATACACGTCGGTCGGTGGTTCCCAGGGCAGATCGTTGCCCCGCGTCTCACCCACCCCGCCGAAGCCCGCCGGAGTTGCCACCCAGCGCCCATAAGCCACCACACGCGGCGTTTGCTGTTGCTTGCTCATGCCAGTGCCTCAAGGGGCGAGAGTCCCCATGGGGCAGTATAGCGTGGGGGATCGGCCTGTCAATCAGGGGAAGGCGCGCTTCGCTCGCGTGCCCGCGCGCGCAGCGCGCCGTTGTTGTATGCTGCTACCCATGCACATCGCCGTTCTGTTCGCCGCTCTAGTATCAGCGCCACTGGCCTGCACCTGGCAGCCGCTGCCGCTCGACGGTGGCGGGCCGGTGACGGCGTTGGCGGCCAGCCCGCACGATCCCGCGCTGCTGCTGGCCGGCGGGCTGGGCTCGGGCGTGCTGCGCAGCGACGATGGCGGGCGCTCCTGGTCGCCAGGCGACGGCGGGCTGCTGGGCTGGGGCGACCGGTGCGTGGCGCAGCTTCTCTACCACGGCACCGACGCGGCCGCGGCCTATGCGGCCTGTGGCTCGGGTCGCGGCGATGGCGGGCTGCTGGCCAGCACCGACGGCGGCCTGCATTGGCTGCCGCGCAGTCGCCGCGTGCGCTTCGATGCCCTGTCGCAGAGCCGGCACCTGCTGCTCGCGCGCCCGCTCGATCCCGGCAACCTGCTGGCCGCCACGCTCGACGATGGCGTCTGCCAGTCGGCCGACGGAGGCCGTAGTTGGCAGTCGCTGGGCCCTGCCGGCCGCCGCGTGCTGGCCTTGGCGCGCGCCGCCGATGGCACCCTCTTTGCCGTGGTGGCCGCGCACACCGACCTGCCGCGCCAGCCTGGCGGCCTTTTCCGCCGCCGCCCAGACGACGCGAGCTGGAGCCTGGTTTTCCCGGCCGAGCTGCTCGATGTGGTCGTGGCGGCGAACGATGCGCTGCTGGTGGCCTCGGCCGAGCATGGCCTGCTGCGCAGCGAGGACGGCGGCCTGCGCTTCGTCAACGCCACGCCGGCCGGGCTGACACCCGACCTGCGCCTGCGCCTCGAGGTCAGCACCTCGGCGCCGACGGTGGTGCTGGCCTACGGCGGCGGCCGGCCCTGGCGCCGCGTGTGGCTAAGCACCGATGCCGGCCAGGGCTGGCGCGCGCTGGTGGAACCACCGGGCGAGCAGGTCGACACGGGCGACGGCTGGCAGAGCGCCGACAGCTTCGGTCTCGCGCCCCAATGCGCCACCTTCGACCCGCGCAGCCCGCGCCGGCTGTGGATCGGCGACGACCACACGGTGTGGGGCAGCCACGACGGCGCGGCCACCTGGTTCTCCGGCCATCACGGCCTGCGCACGGCCAGCGTGACCGCGCTGGCGCTCGACCCGCTTCGCGCCGACCGCGCCTATGTGGGCACGGCCGGTGCCGGCGCCTTCAGTTGCACCAGCCGGCCGCCGACGGCGCTGGCGCTGGGCGGCAACTGTGTCGACCTGCGCCAGGTCTCGGCCTTGGCGGTACCCACCCGCGGCGGCGTCCCGGTGTTCGGCCATGGTGAAGGGGTGTGGCTCATGCCGCAGCCGGGCCGCTTCAAGGCAGGCGGCCCGCTCGGCGGGCTGGCCCGCGGGCTGCTGGCGCTGGCCGATGGCGGCCTGCTGGCCGAGGTGGAAGGTCAGCCTCTGGAACTGAGCCGCGATGGTGGGCTGAGCTGGTCGCTGTGGTCACCGCAGCCGCTGCGCCTGCCGCTGTTCCTCGATGGCAGCCCGCGCCACGCGCTGGCGTTGGGCTGGGCGGACGGGCTATGGCGCACTCGCGACGGCGGCGCGAGTTGGGAGTCGTGGTCGGGCGACCTGCCGGGCCCGCCGCGGCCCAGCGACCTGCTGGCGGCCGTGCCCACGGGCACGGGCCCGTTCTACCTGCGCCATGCCGAGGCGCTGTGGCGCACGCGTGAGGGGCAGCGCTGGGAGCGCATGTTGCCCAAGCCACTGCGCGCCCTGGCCGTCGATCCGCGCAGCGGGCTGGTGTTTGCCGCGCCGACCGAGGGTGGCGGTATCATGGTCAGCGGCGACCAGGGCGAAACCTGGTCGCCGCTGCCGGATGCGCCCGGCGCGCCAATCGACGTGCTGGCCGCCGGCGCCGATGGCCGGCTGTGGGTCGGCACGCGCGGCTCAGGCGCGTTCGTGGCGACCGTCACACACTAGGGACCGGAGCCGTGGTACCAGATCTTCCACAGGCCGTCCATCTTCAGCCACTTGCTGTGCCCATCGCCGAAGCCGACGTTGACACCCTCGAAGTGGCGGTCGATGCAGATGCGACCCATGCCGGTGTTGGCGCCGTCGTAAGCGGTCCAGCCGCCACCCGGCGGGAAGGCCGGCTCGGCCGCCAGGTCGGGCCAGGAATCCACCCAGCAACCGTCGCCGAACATGTAGGTCAGCGCCGGCGTGGTCATCTGCGCCATGGACGTGCCGTTGAAGACGCCGTTCCAGGTGTAGCTGCCGTTGGTCCCGTTGAACAGGTAGCCGACCTTGGAGTTGCCCCAGCCCGTGCCACGACTGGTGGACGGGCAGAGCATGATCTGCGTGCTCTTGATGTAGGGCTGAATCTGGTCCATCCAGATCTTCCAGGCCGGAGCACTCCACATGTAGGCTGGGTACGTCTCGTCGTAGTCCTGGCAGTACTGCATCGTCGCCAGGCCCATCTGCTTCGTGTTGGACAAACAGCTCGCGGCGCGTGACTTTTCGCGCGCCTTGGCAAACACGGGAAACAGAATTGCGGCCAGAATCGCGATGATGGCAATGACCACCAGGAGTTCGATGAGCGTGAACGCTTGTTTCTGTCGAACTCGCATGACCTTCTCCGCGCCATCTCACTTTTCGGGGACGGCGCCTCGCCGCTTAGTGTGCACCGACCGGCGCAGCACCGCAAGCGCCATCACGACACGTTTGTTGCGATGCTGTTGACTCTGGTGGCTAGCGGCGGATCAGGACCGGCTCGCCCTCGGCATCGACCGTCACCGCATCGCCCAGCCAACTCAGCCGGCGCACGCGGCCGGTGATCCGGGCGATCGGCCCAAGGCGGAACTGCCAGTCCACGGGACCGGGCTCGGGCGCGGTGATATCACCGCGCCCAGCGGTGAGCGCGGCCACGTTGACCCCGCCGTTGGTGGCCAGAACGCTGTTGACTGGCGGCGGCAGGCGGTAGTCGCGCCAGGCGTTGGGGTCGCCGGCGCAGCCGTCCTCGGCCGCCACGGCCAGGTTGGCCAGCTCGCGCGCCGTGCAGTAGTGCAGGCAGTGGCGCTCGCCGTCGTTGTAGCGTTGGCCCAGCAGCCGATGCAACTCGTGGCGCGCGGCGCCGAGCACATCCTCCTGGTCGCGTTCGCGGCAGCCGTGGGTGTGCAGCTTGACGAACACCCAGTCGCCACGCCCCCGTACGCCGACGCCACAGCGCACCCAGAAGTCGAGCCGGGCCCGCGTGACCGGGCTGGGACGCGCTATTTCGGCCCGCTCAATGGCGGGATAGCAGCCGTGGTGCCAGTCGCGCAGGTTGATGCCCAGCGGACCGGGCACAAGCAGCAGGCCATCGCTCGGCCGGCCGGCGAGCAGCGGCCGGGCCTGCTCGTGACTGCGCGGCCGACCGGGCGCGCTGCTCGCGCGGGCGATGCGGTTGGCCCAGCGCGGTTGGGTGGCATCGGGCGTGGGCAGCGTGAAGTCGGCGTAGCAGCCGGTGTCGGCCAGCACGGTCAGCTCGTCGTTGACGCCGCAGTGCCGGCCGCTGGGATGGCTGTTGGTCAGCGCCCAGTCGCCGTGGACGAAGCCGTAGCGCGGCTGCACCGGATCGCCCAGGCCGAGCAGCGCGCCATGGCGGGCGAAGGCGGCCCGCGCGGCCAGCAGCTTGGCGCGGAGCGTCTCCGCGGTGTCGCCGTCGTGGTGCAGGTGCAGTTCCACCTCACCCAGGCCGGCGAAGCACAGCGCGCCGAGCGCGGCCACCTCCCCGTCGCGCCACTCGTCCCACGGGTAGAACCAGGTGTGTTGCGGCGGCCGTCCATCGCCGTCACGATGCTGGGCGGCCACCTCGGGCCAGTGCTCGAGCCAGGCGCCGAGCCGCGCGGCGGCGAGTTCGTCCGAGGCGTTGCCGCGGCTGGGCTCGAAGTGGTCGACGACCGCGAAGAGGACATGCGTGGGACGTGAGCGCACAACGAAGAAGTTGCGCACGCCATGCTCGACCGCGGCGGGCAGCCAGTGGAGCGCCGACTTGCGCGCCAGCGCGACCGCCAGCCCGGCGGCCAGCAGGGCCAGGCCCAGCAGCGCGGCGATCATGAAGCTCGCTTCCTGGCGCTGGCCGCGGGGATGCGCAGCAGGCCGCGGTACTTGGCCACGGTGCGCCGCGCCACATCGAAGCCCAACTCCGCCAACCGTTGCGCCAGAGCGTCGTCGCTCATGGGTCGGCGCGGGTCCTCGGCGGCGATGATCTGCTCCAGCGCCAGCCGCACCGGCTGCGAGTCATCGAAGAAGGTCTCCAACGCCACGACCTCGCCGTTGGGCAGGATAGCATGTTTGCCGGCCACCGCGCGACCCACGGTGCTCTCGTGCAGTTCCAGCCGGCGGGCTACCTCAAGCCGGGTCAGCGGCACCAGATGCGCTGGCCCGAGCGCCACGAACCCAGCTTGGGCGTTGGCCACCACCTGCGTCACCCGACGCACGGTCTCCAGCCGCTGGTTGAGGCTGGCGATGAACTGCCGCGCCGCGCCGACCAGCGTGAGCACGTGCTCGCGCTCGTCCTCGGCCACGGCGGCGCCGGCGCGGATCTCGTCGTCGAGCTGCCGATAAGTGTGGTCGACCTGCAGTTGCACGCGCTCCGAGCGCAGCACGCGCGCCAGGTAGCGCGGCCGCTGGGCGGTGTTGGGCACGATGGCAACTTCCGGGCGGGCCAGGGGCGCAAGGTCGTCGCCCGCCGTGCCGAACTGCACCGACCGGCCGGGATAGGGATGGCAGTTGTCGCGCAGCCAGTCGGCGCCGGCCTCCACCACGGCGGGCGGCAGCCGCAGCCGACGGGCGCAGAGGTCGAGGCTGTGCCGGCTGAACGGCTCCCAGCACTCGTCGAGCAGGCGGCGCGCCGCGGTGTTGCAGAGTCCAGCGCGGGCGTGGCGCTCCACCTGCAGGCGCAGGCACTCGCGCAGGTCACGCGCGCCCACGCCGGGCGGGTCGAGCGCCCAGACCGACTCCAGCACTTGCTCGACGAGCACCACGCTGGCGCCCAGCAGCATGGCCACCTCGCCGATCGAGGCATCCAGGTAGCCGTCGTCGTTGATGTCGTCGATCAGGCGCAGGCCGATGCGGATGCGTTCAGGATCACGCTCGCCGAGCAGGAAATCGCCGCGGAGCTGGGCGCGCAGGCTGCTCGGCGCGGGCAGCCGCGCCACCCAGTCGCCCAGGTCGGCGGTGCCGCGGGTGCGCGATCGCTCCGGCGGCAGCGTCATCTCGGACAGTTCCAGCGCGGGGTTCTCCGCGATCTGCCGGCTGACCTCGTCTTCCAGGTCGGTCAGCGGCGCGGCCAGCAGCTCAAAAAACTGAATCATGCGCGGGCTGAGCGTCTGCTCCAGCCTCGCCTGCTGAGTCAGTGTGAGCTGCATGGTCGTTCCCGCCTGTGAGTACCAGCGCCGCGCGCACAGCGCCGCGCGCACAGCGCGCGGCCAAGCCGAAGCCCTTACCTCTTCATCGGCACGAGAGTGAGCGGGGTTAAGTCGTCAGGCCAGCGCCGGCCCAAGAGTCGTCGTCAGCCGCGGGCACGACGATGGTGACCGTGGTGCCCTGATCGACTCCGGCGCTGCTCAGCTCCAGGCGTCCGCCCATCAGGTCCAGCAGCCCCCGGGCGATCACCAGGCCCAACCCGAGCCCGCCGTGGGACCGCGTGTCGCCGCCCTCGGCCTGGACGAACTTGGCGAACAGGCGATCCTGCTTGGCGGGATCGATGCCCTCGCCGTTGTCAGTCACGGTGACCAGCACCGAGCCCACCTGCTGAGCGACGCTGACGCGCACGCAACCGCCGCGATGCCCGAACTTGACCGCGTTCTCGACGATTTGCACCAACACCTGCCCGAACTTGGCGGCATCGACCACGCCCACCACATCGTCACGCGGCAGTTGGCTGACGAGCTGGATGTCTTTGCCCTGAGCCATCACCGCCAACTCGCTGACCGCGGCGGCGACGAGCGGGCCCACCGCTGTCGGACGTGGGTCCACGGTTACCTTGCCGCCATCGAGGTCGGTGATCAGCAGGACGTCGAGGATGCGACGCTGTAGCTGCCGACCGCCTTCGGCGATGAAGTGCAGGAACTCGACCTGGCCGGTCGTCGGCGCGTCGGGCAGGCCGTCGGAGAGCATCTCGGCGTAGCCCAGCATGACCGCCAGCGGCGTGCGCAGTTCGTGGCTGACGTTGCAGAGGAATTCGTTCTTGATCTGGTCGGCGGCGGCCAGTTCGCGGTTGGCCTGCTCGAGTTCGGCCGCCCGGCGGCGCAGTTCCTGGTTGGCATGGGTCAGTTCGCGACTCTGGCGTACCGAGAGCGACACATCGCGCAGCACGCCGGCGGCGCCCACGGTCGAGCCGCGGTCGTCAAAGACCAGGCGTGCCTGCACGTCGAGCCAGCGCGTCTTGCCCTGGCGCACGACGAACGGCATGGTCTGCCGGCCGACCACGCTGCCCCGCGGCACCAGCGCCTCCAGCCCGTCGCCCAGCCGTTTGCGGTGCTCGGGCTGCACGTAGCTGATGGCGCGTTGGCCGAGCGCGCTGGCCACGGGCGCGCCGAACGTCTCCTGCCAGGCCGCGTTGAGGTAGGTCCAGCGGCCGGTGGTATCGGTGCGGAAGATGATGTCGCGCGTGTCGTTGAGCAGACTGCGCACGCCAGCCATGCGCTCGGCGTTGTCGATAGCCACGGCCAGCGGCTCGGCGATGCGTCGCGCGGTGGGCAGGCCGGGCAGGTCCCGCGCGCCGCGACCGGTGCCGCCCAGCACCAGCACGCCCACTAGGGTCGGCCCGATGGCCAGGGGCAGCGCCATCCAGGCCTTGCCGCCGGCGCCCTCATTCTGGTGCGCCACGAACGGCCGCGTCGCCCAGGGCGCGTCGGCGATGGGGATCAGCGGCAGTTCGTCGGTGCCGTCGGGCAGACTCGCGCCGTCGTGGCTCAGGCTCAGCGGCGCGCTGACCGGGCTGCCGTTGAGCCCATGGGCGGCGAGCCGGATGAGGTAGTCGTGCCGCTTGACGTAGATGCAGCCAAAGTCCAGGCCGAGGTGCTCGAGCGTGCGTTCCAGGCAGTGTGAAACGGTGCCATCGACCGACAGACCGTCGCGCACGGCGGCCGCCATGGTGCGCAGCGCCGCCAGTTCGAGCCGGTCTGTCTCGGCGCGTGAGTCGCCACCGCCTCCACCAGAAGGCGCTGCCCCAGGCCGTACAGGCCCCATCTCTCGCGGGATCAGTTCCGCCAAGGTAATTCCTGAAGCCTGGCCGACAGCCACTCGAAGTAGACGCCGGCGCAGGCCCACGGCGCACTGACGCGTCTGCGCCGGCATACCGCACGTTGTCTTTACATCGGCCAGCCGCCGCCGCGCTTAAGCCGCCTATGTCCCAGCAGACGCCGATTCGAGCCGCCCGGCCTCGCGCCGCAGTTCCGCCAATTGCCGTTGCTGGCTGTGCAGCGCCTCCAGCCGCGTGCTCAGCCGGCCCACCAGCCGGCCGCGCAGGCCGGCGTCGACGGCCTCGCCGACGAACTCACTGACCTGCCCCAGAAAGCGGCGCGCACGGCGCTTGACCACGCCCAGGATCTGCCACGGGGGCACCTGCGCGGCACGATGCGCCATCCAGGCCATCCAGTAGTCGGCCACCGCCCAGCCCGGCACGCCCAGCAGCACCAGCAGCGTGGGCACATTGAGGGTCAGCGACAGGATTCGCGCGCCTGCGCTGAGCCGCTGTCCGGCGCCCTGCAGGGCCCGGCCCAGCGCACCGCGCAAGCTGTCGTCCAGCCCGGCGGCGGCGGCCCGCAGCGCCGCGGTATCGGGCTTGGCCCAGTCGCCGGTGGCGCAGGCCAGACCCAGGTCGACCGCGCGCGCGGCGTGCCGTGCCTGCCAGGCCAGCAGCCGGTCGGACAGTGCGGCAGACTCGTCGGCGCCAACCGCCAACTCCAGCGCCGGCGCCTCCGACACCTCCCACAGCCGCGGGTAGTGCGGCGAGAAGACCGCGCGCAGGCCATAGAGCGCCGCCAGCAGAGCACCCACCGGCCCGCCGAAGCCGAAGCCCAGCCAGTATTCGACATGGCGTGTGAGCCGCGGGTCGGCGTGCAGGCGGGTAGCCAGCCGGCCAGTCAGTTCGGCGGCCAGGCGCCGGTAGTCGGCCTCCGCCTCGTCGCGCCACAGCCGCAGCCGCTCGTCCAGGTCGCTGGGCACCTGGGCCGCCGCGGCGTCGAGCCAGCCCGTCACCGCCGCCAGCAAGTTCTCGGCCTTGAGCGCGCGCACCTGCTTGGCGTCCAGTTCCTCAGCCAGCAGGCGCGACAGCTTGCCAAACCCGGCATCGTCCTCGCCGGCGGCGGCACGTTTGGCCGAGAGCGTCAGCAGCGGGCTGGCGCCGAGGCCCAACTCGCCCAGCCGCCGTCGCAGATCGTCGCGCACGGCGGGCTCGATGCCCTCGTCGGCGCGGTTGAGCACCACCACCACCCGCCGCCCGAGGCGATAGCGCGCCAGCCAGCCGGCATCGGCCAGGTCAGCGTACTTCTGCGCCGTGGTCACCCAGACGACCACATCCGCGAGCTTGAGCGCGGTCTCCATGACGGCCCAGTGGTCGCGGTCGAGGCTGTCGTAGTCGGGTGTGTCCAGGATGATCTTGTCGCGCAGCTCGGCACGCTCGTGGGTGGCCACGCGGCCCGCGGCCACCTGCGGCGCCAGCATCAGCTCGTTGGCCGCATGCACATACGCGGTCAGGGCGCTGGTCGTAGGCCGTACCGCCGAGGCCGGCGCGATGCTCTCGCCGGCCAGGGCGTTGAGCAGCGTGGACTTGCCCACGCCGGTACCGCCCACCAGTACCACATACAGCGGGCAGCGCAACTGCTCGCGCTGGGTGGTGACCGCGTCGAGCCGTGCGGCCAGGGCGCGGCGCGCCGGCTCGTCGGGCAACAGGCTGGTCTCGGCCAGCCAGGTGCGGCTCGCGGACAGCAGGGCATCGACCCCAGCCGCGTCCAACTCGGGCATGGCTACGCCTCCTCTTTCGCTAACGCTGCCACCTGGTCACGAAGTGCCTCGGCGAAGCCGGCTCGGTGCGACGGCGGCAACGAGTCGAGCACCGGCGCGATCGCCGTGCGTTCCAGCCAGGTGCGTAGCGCGGCGCGCCGGCGCGAGTCCACCTCGGCCTCCAGCTGGCGCCGCCAGGTGTCGCCGAGCACTTTGTCCAGGAAGGCCTTGGTCAGCGCGTCGGCCAGCGGCGCCACGGCCAGGTCGTGGGCGCCCACCTGGCCCGTATGCAGCGCCACCACCACGGACACGGCCATGGTCGCCGTGCGGGTCACCGCCTTGAAGCCGCGGATGATCGTGCCCTTGGTCTGCAGGTCGGCCACGATGCGCGCCTTGGCGTCGTCGATGATGGCGCGCCGGGCCGTCTCCACCTCGCCGAGCCAGCCGAACACGGTCTCCTCGAGCGGATTGCCGACCAGGTCGGGCAAGCGCGCCAGCAGCGGCCCGCGCAGCTCCGCGGGACACGACTGCAGGTCGCGCCGCAGGGCCGCCAGCACCTCTGAGAGCAGCCGCCGCACCTGGTCGCGCTCGCGGCTCAGCCGCTCGGTCTCCACATCCTCGGCAGTGCGCAGCGGCCGGCCCAGCAGATTGCCCAGCCGGTGGCCAAAGAGCCGCGCGCCGAGCCTCATACGCCGGCCCACCAGGCCCAGTTGCTCATAGACCCAATCGAGGCCTGGCACGCGCAGCTCGGCCAGCGCCTCCAGCACGGCCTGGTCCAGGTCGTCGGGGTCGAGCACGTGCGGCAGATAGTCGCGAGCCGCATCGGCCACGGCTTCGCCCGCGCGCTGCTCCCAGGCCGCCACCTGTCCGCGCTCGGCCTCCAGCGGCGCCAGGGCGGACTCCAACTCGTCGGCCAGACCCAGCGCCGCGCCGCGCGCCGAGCGCTTGACCAGCTCCGGCCCCGCCGCGGCCAGCCCGTCCAGCGCCGCGCGCAGCTCGCCCACGCTGGGCGGCGGCGGCACGCTGCCGTCGATGATGCCGGGTATGTTGAGCCACGGCAGCGCCAGCACCGCGGCCGGCTCCGTGACGCCAGCCCCCGGCAGCTTCACGGCCGAGAAGTCGGCGAAGGCCTGGCCATCGCGCTCGCCGCGGTCCAGCACGGCCAGCACCGGCTTGGTGAACCGCATCGCGCGGCGCAGGTACTCGACGCAGGCCTCATCGGCATACTTCTGCTCGCTGGTCACATACAGCAGCGCATCGGCCAGGTAGAACAGGTCCTCGGCCTCACGCTCGTTGAATCGTCGCACGGAGTCGATGTCAGGCGTGTCCGCCAGGGCCACATCCGGCCCGCTGTCGCGCAGATGCAGATAGAGCCGCGGCTGGTCGTCGTCGAACGGCTCGTTGATCTCGTCGGGCGAGTGCCAGGCCAGCTTGCGCCAGCCAGGCAGGAAGCCGGGGTCGAGCAGCGCGTCGGCCCAGCTCCGCCGCACGCTCAGAGCGACCGCCTTGGTGCCCACGGGCGTCGGGCAGTCGCGCGACACGGTCTGCCCGAGCAGCAGGTTGAAGATGGTCGACTTGCCCACGTTGGTGCCGCCCAGCAGCACCACCAGCGGCGGCCGCGCGCGGCGCGCGGCGTCGCGGAAACGGCAGTCGTAGAGCCGGCGCAGACGGTCGAGCGCGGCCCAGCGCTCGGGGCAGAGCGCCGGTTCGGCCAGGTAGGCCAGTTGGTCGATCAGCGCGGCCAGGTCTGCCATGGTCACCAATCCTGTTTGTCACTCGACCCATAGAGCCCGCGGAACTGCCGGTCGGCATCTTCGGCCTCGCGCGCGGCGGCGCCGTCGCGCGGCCTCATGCGCAGCAGGCTACGGTCGGTGCGTTCGTCGGCGTCCAGCTGCGACAGTTTGCGCTCGGTGGCCTGCGGGTCGTTGGACTCCGGCTTCGGCTGCTGCTCGTCGCCCTGCTTGAGGCCCGGCTGTGGTTGCGGCTGCGACTGCGGTTGCGGTTGCGGCTGGGGCGGCGGCGGATCGCCGGGCTGGTTGCGCGGCTTGTCTGGTGGATCGTCGGGCGGCTTGCGTTGCAGCCGACGACGACAGACGCTCAGGTTGTGCTGTGCGTCGGCATCCGCCGGATCGAGCCGCAGCGCCTGCTCATAGGCCTCGGCGGCGGCCTCCAACTGGCCCAGGGCGAACAGCGCGTTGCCGCGGTTGTAGTGCGCCTGGGCGCCGAGCTTGGGGTCGTCGGTGCGCACCTTGGCCAGCGTCTCGGCGGCGGCCAGCGCATCTCCAGCGGCCAGTTGACTGGTGCCCTGGTTGTACAGCGCCTGGGGCTGGTCGCCAGCGGCCCGCGCGGCCTGCTCATAGGCTGATCTGGCACCGGGCCAGTCGCCGCGCTGCCAGGCATCGCGGCCGTCACGGCTCAGCCGGCTGACGGTCCAGGGCAGGCTGAACGCGGTCAGCCAGGGCAGCAGCATCAGCAGCATGGGTCGCATGACCTTCATGGTCGGCGCCTCCGCGGCCGCCAGCGCACCAGCGGCTCGGCGAACAGCAGCAGCAACGCCGGCAGCAGGTACCAGACATACAACTCCTCGCGCATCTCCAGTGAACGGCGCGACACGCCGCGGCCGGTGCCCGACTGCACCTCGCGCAGCACGTCCTGCAACCGGTCGGGCGAGTCGGCTCGGTAGTAGCGCCCACCGGTCACGCGCGCCACTTCGCGCAGTGTGTCCTCATCGAGCCGGCTGATCACCTCGCTGCCTCGCCAGCGCAGGCCCACGCTGCGGCCGAGGATGTCGGTGCCCGCGGGCACCACATCGCCCTGCGCCGTGCCGACGCCTACGCAGTGCACGACGATGCCACGCCGGCGCGCCTCCTTGGCGGCGGCGATGACATCCGATTCGTGGCTCTCCCCGTCGGTCAGCACCACGATGGCCTGGCCGCCGCGGTTGCCGTCGACGAAGGTCTCCAGCGCCGTGGCCAGCGCCGTGCCCAGTGCCGTGCCCGGCTGCGTCACGCTCTTGCGGTCTACTCCGTCGATGATGCCGCGCAGAATGTCGTGGTCGAGCGTGAACGGGCAAAGCACATCGGCGTTGCCCGCGAAGACCAGCAGCCCCAGCCGGTCACCAAGGCTCGTACCGACCAGGTTCCCCAGCAGTCGCTTGGCCGCCGTCAGCCGGGCCTCGCCGTTCATGTCGCGCGTGCTCATCGAGCGGCTGACGTCCAGGCAGATCATCAGGTCCACGCCGTCGGCATCGACGCTGGCCTCCACCAGCCGGCCCTTGGGTCGCGCCGCGGCCAGCACGATGAGCGTCAGCGCGCCGACCAGCATGGCCCCGCGCAGCACCGCCGCACCGGTCAGCGAGGGCACGCCCATGGCCGACTGCAGACCGGGCTCGGCGAACCGTCGGCGCGCCGCGCGGCGGCGCCTCTGCTCGACCCACAGCAGCAGCGCCAGGCTGCTGGCCATGACCAGGCCGGCCAGCGCGCCGGGCCGCGCGAAGGCCATGGTGCGCGAGCCAGCCAGCCAGACCGCCACGCTGCCCAGCGCGAGCAGAGCCAGTCCTTGCCACAGGCGACGGCGCGTGCTGATCATCACACCTCCACCCGCAGCCACGTCGCCCGCAGCAACAGCTCGGCCAGCAGCACCAGGGCGGCCAACATCAGCACCTGCGCGAAGCGCTCCTCCTGGCGCACGGCGTTGGTCACCTCGAACTCGCTCTTCTCCAGCCGCGCGATGCGCTGGTAGATGCGGTCGAGGCCCTCGGCGTCGGTGGCGCGATAGTACTCGCCGCCAGTGGCGCGGGCTACGTCGCGCAGCTCGCCTTCCTCCATGCGGGTCACATACAGCGACTGGTCCTCGTTGGTCATGAAGCCTTCGCGACCGTCATCCATGATCACCGGCACCGGCGCGCCAGCCAGGCTGCCCACGCCGACGCAGTGCACCCGCACCCCGGCGCGTTTGGCGGCTTCGGCGGCTTCGGACGGCGAGATCAGCCCGGCGTTGCTCTCGCCATCGGTGAGCAGCACCACCACGCGACTGTGCGTCCGCGACTCCGTGCCCTCCTCGGGCGTGGCCAGGCGGTTGAGGCAGACGCCCAACGCATCGCCCACCGCCGTGCCCTGCGCGTCAACCATGTGCACGCGACAGCGCTCGACCAGGTCGGAGACCACGGCGTGGTCCGTGGTCAGCGGGCAGAGCGTGAACGCGCGGCCGCCGAACACCACCAGGCCGACGCGGTCGGTCTGCGACTTGCGCAGGAACTGCCGTACCGCGGTCTTGGCGGCCTCGACGCGGTTGGGCTGGATGTCGCGGGCCAGCATGCTCAGCGACACATCGACCGCGAGCATGATGTCCACGCCCTTCTGGCGCACCTTCTGCGTTTCGCGGCCGAGTTGTGGCCGGGCCAGGGCGATGATCAGCAGCACGAGCACGGCGCTGCGCAGCGCATTGGGCAGCCAGGCCAGTCGTTGCCGCGGGCTCGCGGGCAGCGCGCCGACCCAGGCCACCGCCGGCAGGTGCCAGCCACCGTCGGCGTCCATGCGCCGATGCAGCAGCCACAGCCAGGCCGGCAGCAGCGCCAGCATCAGCAACGCCCATGGCTGCGCCAGCCGCAACCCAGGCGCCAGGGCCGACAGGTCGAGGCTCATGGCGCGCTCTCCGCCAGCGCCGCAACCAGCGCGCGCGCCGCCTCGAGCAGGGCTGTCATCTCCTCGGGCGTCGGCCGATAGGCGGCGAACTTCTCCAGATCGCAGCCGTACAGCACGCGCCGGCACAGCGCCACGTCACCCGCGGGCACTTGGCAGTCTTCCAGGCGCCAGGCGATCTCACTGGTGGTCGACACCTCGGCCTGCACGGCGAAGTCATCCTGCAAATAGGCCCGCACAATGCGCGACAGGCGCACATGCCAGATGTCCACCTGGCCATCGACGGGCAGGCCCGCGGCGGCCAGTTCCGCCAGCCGCGCCAGGGCCACGGCCTTGGCGCTGGGTCGCGGCTCGGGCTCTGGCGCCACCACCACCAGCGGCGGCGGCGGCCGGCGCCGGCGCGCCCGCACGGCGGCGACCAGCAGGCCGAACAGGCAGAGCCCGGCGGCGCCGAGGCACCAGGCGAGCAGCGGGTCGGGCACTTCCACCGGCGGCTTGGGCCCGCGGATATCGTCATCGGCATCGGCCGGCCGCACGCGCAGCGCCACTCGGGGCGATGCCTCGGCGCGGCGCTGGCCGTCGGCCGCGTCCTGCCAGATGACGCTGAACGGCGCGATGAGCAGTTCGCCGGTCAGGCTGGGCGTCAGCCGGTAGCGGTAGGTGTAGAGCGCGGCGTTGGGCGTGTCCACGCGCTGCGGATCGCCCACGGGCACCGCCTCGAACCCACCGAAATCGGGCGGTGTGGGCTCGAAGGGGCCGACCCGCCCGCTCTGCGCGGTGACCACAGCCTCGTAGGTGACGCTCTCACCGACGGCGCATTCGGTAGGGGTGACCGAGGCGTTGATGGTCAGGGCCCCATCCTGGGCCCAGGATGGCAGGCACCAGAGCACCAACGCCAGGACCACCCGCCTCATCACACTCCTTGTCGCAGATAGCGCGCGCGCCGCCGGAAGAAGGCCAACAGCGGCTCCACCAGCGGCCGATCAGTAACCAGGTCGATGCGGTCCACCTCGGCGCGACGCAGTTGCTCGACCAACTCGCGGTCGGCCTGAGCCAGCCGCTGCGCGATGGCCGCGCGGGTCGCCGCGTGGGCCAGATCCACCAGGCGCGTACGGCCACTCTCGGGGTCTTCCAGCCGCCAGAGGCCGTCGGCCGGCAGCGTCTCGGGCGCAGCTTCGCTGCGATCCCTAACGTTGACCGCCACCAGATCGTGCCTTCTGGCCAGCAAACGTAACTGCCGCGCGGTCTCGGGGGTCAGCCCGCCCAGGTAGTCCGACACGGCGAACACGGTGCCGCGCCGACGCATGAGCCGGCCGACGGTCTCCAGGCCCAGGTCGAGCCGGGTGCCGCGCGTGGTCGGCTCGTGGCAGAGCAGTTCGTGCAGCAGCCGCAGAATGTGGCGGCGGCCCTTCTTGGGCGGGATGATGCGTTCCGCCGACTCGCCACACAACACCAGCCCGACGCTGTCGTTGTTGCTGATGGCGGCAAACGCGATGGCCGCCGCGAACTCGGCGGCCAGATGGCGCTTGAGCCGGCCCGCGGTGCCGAACCGCATCGACGCCGACATATCCACCAGCAGCATCACCGTGAGCTGGCGTTCCTCGGCATAGAGCTTGACGAATGGCCGACCCAGTCGCGCCGTGGCGTTGTGGTCGATGAGCCTGATGTCGTCGCCCGGCACGTACTCGCGGATCTGGGCGAACTCGATGCCGTGGCCCTTGAAGACGCTGTGGTAGCTGCCGGCGAATTGCTCGGCCACCAGCCGGCGCGCGGTGATCTCCAAGCGGCGAATGCGCCGCCAGAGATCGAGTGGGGTCTCGGACGGCTCACTGCTCACGGCACCTGCACCCGGCCCAGGATCTGGCCGACGACCTGCTCGGCGCTGACCTCCTCGGCCTCGGCCTCGTAGCTGAGGATGACGCGATGGCGTAGCACGTCCAGCGAGATGGCCTTGATGTCCTCGGGCAGCACATGGCCACGGCCCTCGAGGAAGGCATGGGCTTTGGCCGCCAGCGTCAGGTAGATGCTCGCACGCGGCGAGGCGCCGTACTCGATCCAATGCGCAATATCGAGTCCGTATTCCGCCGGCCGCCGCGTGGCGTGGACCACATCCACGATGTAGCGCTGGAGCTTCTCGTCGATGTAGACGCGCTGCACCGTCTCACGCGCCCGCAGGATGTCGTCGCCCGACGCCACCTGCCGCACCACCGGCTGCACCCCACGTGTGGTCAGCGCGATGATGCTCAGCTCCTCTTCGCGGCTGGGGTAGTCGACGAGCACCTTGAGCATGAAGCGGTCGACCTGCGCCTCGGGCAGCGGGTAGGTACCCTCCTGCTCGATGGGGTTCTGCGTGGCCAGCACCAGGAACGGTCGCGGCAGCGCGAAGGTGGTGCCGCCGATGGTCACCTGCCGTTCGGCCATGGCCTCCAGCAGCGCCGACTGCACCTTGGCCGGCGCGCGGTTGATCTCGTCGGCCAGCACCAGATTGGCGAACAGCGGGCCCTGCTTGACGCGGAACTCGGCCGAGCGCGCGTCGTAGATCTCGGTGCCGATCAGGTCGGCCGGCAGCAGGTCGGGCGTGAACTGGATGCGCTGGAACGCGCAGCCGACGGTGCGCGCCAGGCTGCTCACCGACAGAGTTTTGGCCAGGCCGGGCACGCCTTCCAGCAGAATATGCCCATCGGCCAACAGGGCCACAAACAGCCGCCGCACGAGCGCCCGCTGGCCCACCACCGCCTTGGCCATTTCGGCGGCCATGGCGGTGATGAACGGACTGCGTTCGGCCACTTCACGCTGGATCTGCTCGATGGATACGTCCACTTCCGCTCCCGTGTCCTGCGGACGTGGACGTCCGCGCGCCCTGGTCAGGCAAACGGCGCCAGTTCGATGCCCGACTCGATGAGCATTTCGGGGATCTCGTCGCGGATCGGATAGGCCACATCGCCGGCCGAGCGGACCAGCGCGCCGTCGATGGGCTCGTTGACCGACTCGCCCCCGCGGTTGGTCAGGTTGCCCGCGGCGACCGCGGCGTTCAGCTTCTCGAGCAACGCATCGTCGGCCAGGGTCAGTTCCTGCTGCGTCTCGGGACAGCGCAGGATCTCCAGCATCAGACTATCGAGTTTCACGGTGGCCCTCCGGCACAATCAGATGAAGCGGCCCGGTCGCACGCCGGCGATACGCGCCAAGACCGAGAGCTGCCCCTTGTGGTGCATGACATGCAGCGCGGCACGGCCCCAGGCCTGCCCGCCGGTCAAGCGGCCCAGCGGCAGGTCGCGCTCGACCGCCAGGTCGGCATCGTCGGCGGCCTGCAGCAGGGCGATGGTCTTGGGTACACGCTCGGCCAGCGCCGCGCGCAGTTCCGGCACCGTGGCGGTGGCCAGCGCGGTGCTCACTTCGCGCACCTGGTCGAACGAGCCTTGCCCGCACAGCACCAGCGGCACCTCGTGACAGGCCACGACGAGATGCGCCATGAGCTGCCCCATGGGCATGGCGGCCTCGTCCTTGGGGCCGTCGGCGGTCTCGAACGTGCCCTGCCACAGCGGCTCGCGCAGGTTGGCCGGCTCATCGGGAATGACCTTGAACAGGTTCTCGAGGTTGGCCAGCAGCGGTTCCCACACACCTAGCAGATCGTCTCGCGTCATCGTTGGCTCCGGGATCGAAGGTTAGTGTGCCTGCCCCGGGACGTCAAGGCAGGAGGCAGAAGGAGCCCACCGTCAAACCGCCAATGCTCCGAGCATGCGCAGACTGATCCTGACCTTGCTGGCCGCCCTCCTGCTGGCCGGCTGCTCCAAGACTCCGCCCCCGACCGCGATGCCACCCGCGGCTCCGGTCGCCAAGGCCCCCGCCTCGCCGGCCGAAGCCGAGATCGACCTGCACCGCGCCGCGATCGACGCCATCGACGCGCAGGTGGTCGACCTGCTCAGCCAGCGCGCCGAGCACGCCCTGGCCATCGGCCGGGCGCGCGCCGCGGCGGGCATCGCGCCGTCGTCGGCCAAGGGCCGGCAGCAGGTGGTCATCGACCGCGCCAAACAGCACGCCAAACCGCCGCTGCCGCCCGAGTCCGCGGGCCGCATCTACCAGACCGTCATCGCCGAGATGGTGGCGCTGCAGGCCAAGGACGCCGCCCAGACGGGCGTGGCTAGCCCTCAGCCAGCGCCCGCGCCTGAGGCGAAGTAGGCACGAGCTGCATCAGCTCGATGCGGTTGCCGTCGGGATCGGTCAGCCAGTACTGCAGGTTGCCGTCCTTGCCGCGGTTGGCCTCGCCGGTGATAGCCATGCCGCGTGACGCCAGTTCGGCCAAGGTGGCCGGCATGTCGTCGACTTCCAGGCACAGGTGACGGTAGCTGGGGCTGTCGGCGCTGCCCTCGGCGCTGCGGCCGCCAGGGAAAAGCTCGACGAACCCGCCGCTGTTCCCGACCAGCAGGTAGACGATCCAAGGCCGGCCGTCGTCGTGGTTCAGCCTGAACGCCTCGCGCAGCCCGAGCTTGGCCACGTAGAAGTCCAGTGACGCCTCCAGGTCGGCGATGGCATAGGCCGTGTGGCCCAGGCGAGTGATCATGTGCGCGTCCTCCTGGCGCCGTGCTTAGGCCGCGAGCGCGCGTTTCCTTCCGCGGTCGCCGGCTGGGACCGACGGGCGCGGGGCCGGGCCGCCCTGACACCGATTCGACTCGCGGCGAGGTGACAGCAGGCAACGCCAGAAGGTACACTCACCGCAGGACGCGACCGATGATCGAACATCCCGAAGCCGTACTCCTCGCCCGCCAGCTTACAGAGCATGTCGTCGGCCGGCGCATCGCCGAGGCCGTGCGTGGCAACTGGCCGCACAAGTTCGCCTTCTACTCTGGCGAGCCCGCCTGGTATGCCGAGCGGCTGTGCGAGCAGGAGGTGCGCGCCGCCTGGGCGCGTGGCGTGCTGATCATGGTTGCCGCGGGCGACGACTGGGTGCTGGTGCTCGGCGGCGGCGGCGAGCGCATCACGCTGCACCCGCCCGGCGCGCCGCGACCGCCCCGGCATCAACTGTTGCTCGAGTTCGAGGATGGCGCGGCACTGAGCGTGAAGGTGGCCGGCTGGGGCTCGTGCCAGCTATGGACACCGGACCAGGCAGCCAACCATGCCTGGTGCGGCTCGCTCGGCTGGCCGCCGTCCGACGAACGGTTTACCGACGACTACTTCCTGGCGCTGTTCGAGCCGCTGGCCGACGACGACGTGCGCAGCATCAAGGCCTTCCTGATCTCCGATCCCGGCGTCAGCGGCATGGGCAACGGCTACCTGCACGACATGCTGTGGCGGGCCCGACTGCATCCACGCACGCGCGCGGCGACACTCGACCGCGAGCAGCGGCTCGCGCTGCACGCCGCGGTGGTGCGCGTGACCCACGACGCGCTGGCCGGTGGCGGGCGCGACGATGAGTACGACCTGTTCGGCGCCAAGGGCCGATACGCGCGGCGTCTCTGCGCCAGGACCGTGGGCGCGACCTGCACCGCCTGCGGCCAGGGCGTCCTCACCAAGGACAGCTTCCTGGGCGGCTCGGTGTATTGGTGCCCGGTCTGCCAGCCGGAGCCGCCGCGGCCCGAGCCACGCCGGCGCCGGAAGGCCTGAAGGGACGCCCCGCGGCACGCCGAAAGCACGGGGAACGTGCCCCGAGGGGTGACCCATGAGCTACCAGGTTGGCCGTCGCGCCGCGTTGGCGCTGTTCCTCTCACTGGCCTTCGCGGGCCTGTCCATCGGCGCCGTGCCGCGGCCCACGCCGCCCGAGGTGGCCGCCATCCTCGGCAAGCTCGGCGGCAACCGACCCATCACGCCCGCCGAGATGACCAGGCTGACGGCCTTCTACCACGGCGCCTCGGCGGTGCCCGTCGGCGGCCTGACCTTCGAGGCGCCGGACGAGGAGGACGAGGACACGCCGATCACCTTCGAGCCGAACCCCGCGGCGCAACTGGCCGCAGTCCGCGCGCCTACCCCGGACGAGTACCTGGCGCTGGCCAAGGAGGTCAAGGCGCTGTTCGGCGCGCGGATGTCCGCCGAGGGGCGCGCCGAACTGGACACGCTGCTGACCAAGGCCACGCGCCCCGGCTACGGTGCCGACCTGGGAGTGGTACTGCTGATGCGCCAGGCAGCGCCGGCGGCGGTCTATGCCATCGCCACCGAGGCGCTCCGTCTTCCCACCGATGGGCTGACCGCGAACAACCTGGGCGTTGCGCTCAAGGGCCTGCGCGAGTACCCGCGCGCGCTGCGCGTGCTGCTCTACGCCCGTGGCGCCGCGCCCCATCTGGTTCTGCCCATCACCAACCTGGGCTTCGTGCAGGCGCTCATGGGCGACACGACGACCGGCGAGAGCACGCTGCACGCGGCCGTGGACCGCGATCCCGACGACGCCATCGCCGCCGAAGGCCTGGGCCTGCTGGAGATGGCGCGCGGCGATGTGCGCGGCGCTCTGCACCGACTGATGGGCATGATGGGCAAGTCCTTCCTGCCCGGCGGCTCCTCCGCGATCGATGCCGGCCGACAGATCCTCATGGACGCCGCGTCGGAACAGGACGACGGTGGCCAGGGCGGTGGCGGACAGGGCGGTGCCGCAGCACCCGACGCACCCGTGTCGCATCCGTCGGGACCGGCGATGGGCAGCAACCCGCCGGACTTCGATGCACCGCCCGATATCACCACGGGCACCAACCTCTGCGCCAACTGGAAGGCTTTTGGCAAGTGGATCGAGTCCAGCACCAAGGCCATCGAGCCGGTGGCCCAGGAGTTCGTCACGGTGGCCGCGCGCGGCGGGTTGGCGCGGGCCAGGCTCGAGGCGGTACCCGGCGTCATGGTGCGCACCCACGAGCGCGAGCGGTTCGCGCTCGACGCACTACGCAAGCGCTGCGAGCAGCAGGACGATGTGCTCTGGCGGCAGAGCAAGATCGACGAGATGTCGCGCAAGGCCCACACCGACACCGAGCAGCGCATCGAGGCCATCTGGCAGCAGAAAGCCGCGGATCAGCAGGCCTGCGCGCCGCTCAATGGCGAGCCCTACCGCGCCTGCATGAAGCGCGCCGAGGACCGCGCCTGCGATGCCCGCAACGAGATGATCAACGCGTCCTATGCACCCATCTACCAGGCCTGGAAGACCTACTACGAGCAGCTGCACAAAGCGCTCTGGGAGTACCACCACTTCTGCGCGCCGTGGCTGCAGGACGTGCACGAGAAGGACCTCAATCGCGAGTTCAACCTGGAACACGAGATTTTCATCCGCACGCGGGAGAGCATCGCGCGCTCGCGCCTGCACACCAGCCTGCCGGCGTATATCGTCTGGTACTGCGAAAAGAAGCCAGGCATCCCGCCCAAGCAGGGCACCATCGGCACCTGGACCAACATCGACCCCACCGACTGCCGCAACCCGCCGCTACGCATGGGGCTCGGCCCGGTCAGCCTGACCGGCGACTGCGACACGCTCAAGTTCGAGGGTGGTGAGGGCCTGGTCACCTCGCTGACCTACAAGATCGGCGGGCCGGAGGTACTGGCCAACGACGAACTGACCGTGTTCGTGGGGGTGGGCGCCAAAGCCTCGGCCGGGCCGGCCGACCTGAAGGCTCAGCTTGGCCCCTATGTCACCGTCGCCTTCGATGACGAGGGCTTCCCGACCATCAAGGACTACGGCGTGCGCAGCGAGCTCAAGGGCGACATCGAGCTCGGTCCAGCCAGCGTCGGCGCCAAGGCTGAAGCCCGCCTCGGCGCCGAGAGCGGCGTCGACGCGAGCTTCAAGCCCGGCGTCAAGGTCGGCGTTAAGGTGAAGCCTTAGGCTCGGCGCTGCCAGCCATAGCGGTGGCACTGGCGCCGGGCTGTGCCGTCTGAGTCTGCGCGGCCATCAATGCACCCGGTCGGTGCCCATCGGGCCGATGCCCTTGGCTTTCATCTCCTCGGTGATGACTGGTGGCTCCGGCCTGGCCAGGCCCAGGCGCTCCTGGTCGGCGCCGCCAGGCGGCTCGACGGTCGTACCCAGCGAGCCACCCTCGCCTTCCTTGGCGTACCGGCGCTCGTTGACCCTGCCTTTGGCGGCCTCGTCGATGCGCTCGCGCGGCACCTCGTATTCGCCGCGGGAGGCGGGGCTCACCACCCACCAGCCCAGGCCGCCAACCACCAGCAACACCGCCAGCGCCAGGCGCAGCTTCTGTCCGGGCTCAAGTTCAGCCATTTCGCTCACCATCCGGTCGTGTCCGCATAGGTCTCGCGCGCGGGGCAGATGGCGTGCTTGCCATCGCCGGTCATGAACCAGTCGAGCTTGACCCACTTGACGTGTCCGTCGCAGAAGGTGACGTTCTGACCGCCCATATGGCGCGAGCTGAGCATGTTGTAGACCTCGGCCCACGACGTGGCGCCCGGCTCGATGTACGGCCCATTGCCGTGCACGCCACCCGCGTAGTCACCATCGCTGTCCTCGTTGAACGAGATGCCCTCGCCGAAGGCCAGGATCTGCGCCGGGTCTTTGATGGTGGCGTCGCTGGCGCGACCGCCAGGTCCGCCGCCGTAGTTGCACAAGGCCTCCTGGTTCTTCACGTAGTGGCCGTAGATCTGCGGCACGGCGTTGCCATAGGCGGCGGCATTGCCCCAGAACCGCCCGCTGCGCACCGAGCCGTCGGCGAACGTGACGTTGGTGTAGTCCGCCTGGGTCACCGCGGCATGGCCGCTGCTCGGGCATTGCAGGATCTGGCCGTTCTTCAGGTATGGGTCGAGGTCCACATGCCACTCGTACCAGGTCGGCATGTACCAGCCGTCGTAGTCCTGCAGATAGAGGCCCAGCGCCGTGCCAAGCTGCTTCATGTTCGAGGCGCAACTGGTTTGGCGCGCCTTCTCTCTGGCCTTGGCAAAGACCGGGAACAGAATGGCTGCGAGGATGGCGATGATGGCAATCACCACCAGCAGCTCGATCAGCGTGAATCCACGTCGTCGCATGGTCGCAACTCCTTGACGCGTGCGGCTAGGGGATGGTGTACGCCGAGCGAGGCAGAGCATCGACCATGACCTGCGCCTTGACGTGGCCGTCGTAGAACAGCAGGTTGCAGGTCTCGTTGTGGCGCCAGTACTCCCAGACGCGCGCGGGATAGGCGCGCCACTGCGTCAGGTTGAGCGTCTGGCCAGTCTGCGGGCAGAGCATGTCGCCGTTGTCGTCGAGCCGCGTCTCCCAGGAGTCGTGGACGACGATCTTGTCGGACGGCGCGGTGACCACCGCGTCGGTCTTGTTCTCGTAGTAGCCGTTGAGGCCGTAGTTGGCGTTGACGCCGTTGTCGGCACCGCCGGTCGAGCCGGCGGAGTCGGTCGACGCGGCGCTCGGGCAGCGGAAGATCTGCTGGCTCTTGGCATACGGCTCATAGAAGCGGCCCCAGTAGGCGGTGCCGGCGGCCCAGGTGTTCCAACTCGCGCCGTTGACATACCACGGCGTCGTCTCGTCGTAGTCCTGCCGGTACTGGATCATGGCCAGGCCGATCTGCTTGAGGTTACTCGAGCAGCTCGACTGGCGAGCCTTCTCACGGGCTTTGGCAAAGACGGGGAACAGGATCGCCGCGAGGATGGCGATGATCGCGATCACCACCAGCATTTCGATCAGCGTGAACCCTCGACGCCGGTTCTGATTGTGCATGGTCCCTCTCCCATCGCCGGCCACCCTGGGTCGGCGTGACAGGTTCAGGGTCGGGCACGGAGGTTAGCGATCAGAGAACGGCGGATGAGTCCCGCGCTGGTCCGCGGCCAAGGTTGCGCGAAGCGGCAAAACGCCCACGGCGCACCGTCTGGTGCGCCGTGGGCGTCTCTACCCGGGTTGGGCCCAGTGGTCAGAGGCTGCGCGTGGCCGTGGCTGACCGGTACCAGTCCGCCAGCGCCGGCAGGTCCAGGATGCGCAGCATCCGTCGCCCGACAGCGGCCACGGCGGCCACGCCGGTACTGCGGTGGCCTTCCTCACTGGCGCGGTCCAGTTCGCTCTGATGCAGCCCGACCACCTCGCCGGTGCGGTCGACCCGTAGACCGAACCACACCGCGCCTGGGCCTGTCGTGGCCGCGGCGACGATCACCGGCGAGTGCGACGAGGCCGGCGGGCAGGGCAGGTCCAGGCAGGCCGCCAGGTCGAGCACGAGCAACGCTCGCCCACCGACCGTGGTGACGCCCAGCACACCAGGCGGCGCATCCGGCAAGGGGTTCGCACGCGCCAGGCTGGTCACTCCCTTGACGCTGTCCAGCGGCAGAACGTACTCTTGCGCGCCCAGACGGCAGCCCAGGTAGAGATGGCTGTGGCTCGTGGCGACAGTCATCGTGGTCACCTTCCTGGCAACCTAGAAGTCGCCGAGCTCGCTGGCCGTGAGCCGCTGCACCGCGGCAACCGGGGTGGGCAGCCGCCGCGCGCTGGGCGACGACAGGCGGGCCGGCGCGGGCGCGCTGGGCGCGCGGGTCACACCGCCCTCGACCACGTTCACCAGCGTCTCCACCATCTCGCGCAGTTCGTGCGACTGGGCGCTGAGCTCCTCGCTGCCAGACGCCGTCTCTTCGGCGCCGGCCGCCACGGACTGCGTCACCTGCTCCATCTGCGACACGGCGATGTTGACCTGGCCAATGCCGATGGCCTGTTCGCGGCTAGCGGCAGCCACTTCGTCCACCAGGTCGGTGACCTTGGTCACACTTGAGGCGATCTGGGCCAGCGCCTCGGCGACGGCGCGGCTGGTGTCGACACCTTCGTGGGCGTTGACCTGCGACTGGTCGATGAGCGCGGCGGTGTTCTTGGCCGCGTCGGCGCTGCGTTGGGCCAGGTTGCGGACCTCTTCGGCCACGACCGCGAAGCCCTTGCCGGCGTCACCGGCCCGGGCTGCTTCCACGGCGGCGTTGAGGGCCAGCAGGTTGGTCTGGAAGGCGATCTCGTCGATGGTCTTGATGATCGCCGCGGTCTCGTCGGCGGAGCGGCTGATGCGGCCAATCACGTCGACCATCTGGCTCATGGCGGCGTTGCCGTGCTCCGCGGCCTGTCGCGCTTCGTTGGCCATGTGCGAGGCCTGCTTGGCATTGTCCGCGTTCTGCTGCGTGGTGGCCGACATCTCTTCCAGGCTGGCCGAGGTCTCTTCCAGGCTGCTGGCCTGCTGGCTGGCGCCCGCGGCCATGCTCTGGCTGGCCTCGCTCATCTGGGTGGAGGCCGACGACACTTCCTCGCTACTGGTCTGCAAGCGGACGATGGCGCCCGCCAGGGGCCGGCTGATGCCAGCGCTCATGGTCACCGCCAGGGCGACGCCCACGGCGACGGCCAGCAGCAAGGCCAGGCTGATGGCGAACGCGCTGACACGCAGCGCGGAGACCGTGGTCGTGGCCGACTTGGTCATGGAGTCGAAACCGGTCGTGGCGATGGCGTTGGCCCCGGCCAGCACCTGGTCGACCACGACGGCGCGGCGCGTGTTCATTTCGTTGAGCGCCACGCGCTGCTGCGACACGGCGGTCAGCCCGGCCATGGCCGTCTTGGCGTCGCGCCGCAGGGAGGCGATGTGGTCCTCGTTGCCCGGCGCGGCGGAGGCGAGTTGCGTGGCGATACCGTCGATCTTGCCCATGTCGGCGACGGCCTTGTCGATGAGCGTCGGGTCACCGGTGGCACGGGCCTCATAGGCCGCGGAGCGCGCGCGGATGCCCAGCACCTGCGCCTGATAGGCGAAATCCAGCGCCGCCGCGTTGCCGCGTGTGGCACCGATCAGGGCCTGGCACTGGCTGAGGTACGTGGTGATGCCGTCCATGGCCGTCTTGCGGCCGGCCTGGATACCCTCAATGATGGCCTTCGTCTCGCCGATCATCTTGGTGTAGGTGGCCAGGATGGTCTGCACCTCGACGGCCGACTTCTTGAGCGCGTCGGCGCCCTTGATGGACGCGGCCAGCTTGACGGCCTCGTCAGCAGCCTTGCCGGCGTCGGTCAGATACTTGGAGCCCTCCTCGAAGTAGGACTCCTTCTCGCTCATCACGAAGCCGCGCATGGCCAACAGGCAGTGTAGCGTGTCGGCCTCCACCGTACTGGCGGTGCGCACCTGGGGCACTTGCTCCTTGGCCAGCCGCGTGGTCTTGGAGGAGGTGGAGCGCATGACACCCATGGCCGCCAGGCCAAGGATGAGGGTGAGCACAACGAGGGAGCCAAAGGCCATGCCCAGCCGGGCAGCCAGGCTACGATTCTTCAACATGGGTCCGGTCGTCATTTCCGCCGGGCAGCGGTCAGCGTCGACCACGCCCAGCACAGATGCGGCAAAGCCGCGAGCCGCAACGGCAGATGTATCCGCCGTCGTTCAGTCGCGCCTTCGCCTGACAGACCCAGTGTTCTGTTCGACAAGGCAGCCCGCACCGAGTGCGCGAGCCAAGTGCCATAGCACTTCAACAAGTTAGTCGGCCGCCGGTCTATAATGTTTAGTTCATACTGCCGACTGATATTAGGCAGAGGAGATCGTGGTATGGCTGAGCCGGATCGTGTGCTGTTGGTGGATGACGATCCGCTGCATCGAGACGTGGAGGTCCGCCGCCTCACCGCGCTCGGCTACGACTGCGTCGCCGCCCGCGACGGGTTTGAGGCCGCGGACGTGCTGCGCGCGCAGGATTTCGACGCCGTCGTCACCGATGTGCACATGCCGGGCAACGAGGATCTGTCCTTCGTCAAGGCGGTCCAGGACATCCGGCCGGGCATGCCAGTCATCATCATCACCGGCCAGCCGTCGATGCAGACGGCCGCGGCCTCCATCGGGCTCGGCGTCCGCGCCTATCTGCTCAAGCCGTACACGCGCGAGCAACTGGTCTCCGAACTGCAGGCGGCCGTGCGCGTGAGGCGGCTGCAGCGCGCACTGTCCGATGCGCGTCAGCGGCTCGACGACTCGGCGGCGCGCATGGCGGAGGCCGAGATGCTGCTGGCCGCGCGCGCCGGCAGCGACCAGGCGCAGACCGCCTACGTGGAGGTGCAGCTGTGGCAGGTGGTGGCCACTACCGCCGAGCTCTGCCGCTTCCTCGCCGCCAACCCGGCCGATCCCACCGCCCCGCCGCCCAGCGAGATCACGGCCGCGGTCAGTCTGGGCGATATGGTGGATGCGCTACGCACCACGGTCGATGTGCTCGACCGCACTCGCGACTCCTTCAAGTCCAAGGACCTGGGCCAACTCCGCCGCCGCGTGGAGGAGTTGCTCTGCAAGCTCAGTGTGGGGGGCCGCTCGTCAGTTGACTGATCAACGACGTCAGCCGCGCCGCGTTGACCGGCTTCCACAGGAAGGCCTGGCAGCCGGCAGCCAGAGCCGTGGTCTCATTGATGCCCGCGCCGAGTCCGGTCATCAATATGACCGGCAGCGCCGGCCGGAGCCGATGGACCAGCTCCGCCAGGTCGAAGCCGGACAGGCCCGGCATCGAGTAGTCCACCAGCATGACCTCGATGGTCTCGGATGAGGCGACCAGGTTGAGCGCCTGCTCACCGTCGCCGACGCCGACCACCGTGTGGCCGATGCTCTCCAGCAGGCGCGTCAGCCACGACACCATGGCGGGCTCGTCATCGACCACCAGAATGCGGCGGTGACCGCCGGTGATGCGGGTGTCCTCCTCGCGCGTCGCCGAGCGCTCGGCCGAAAGCGGCAGGTAGATGGACACCACGGCGCCACCCGCGGGATGGTTGCCCAACACCAACGTGCCACCGGCCGCGACGACGATGCCATGCACCAGGGCCAGGCCCATGCCGGTTCCCTGGCCGGGCGGCTTGGTGGTGAAGAAGGGCTCCACCACGCGGTTCAGGATGGCCGGCTCGATGCCGGGGCCGCTGTCCCACACCGTGAGCCGGGCGTAGCCCTCGGCTGTCGGCTTGATACCTTGCTCGACCAGGTCAGATGTCGGCGCCCGATTGAGACCGACCACGACCTGTCCCGCCTTCGGCCCGATGGCCTGACAGGCGTTGGTGCACAGGTTCATCACCACCTGGTGCAGTTGGCTCGGGCTGATCACCACGGTGCCGAGCTTCCGGTCGACCTGCGTCACCAGTTCCACGCTGTCCGGGATGACCGAGCCCAACAGCTGCAACGCTTCCCACACGGCCATGCCCACCGAGACAGGCTCGGCGCTGTCTTCGGTGCGTCGCGCGAAAGTCAGGATCTGGCGCGTCAGATCGGAGGCGCGCTGCGTGGCCAGCTTGATCTGGCGCAGGCAGGTGAGCAGTTCCTCCTCATTGCCCCGGATCAGCTCAGCCAGATCCGCGTTGCCGGCGATGATGCCCAGCACGTTGTTGAAGTCATGCGCAATGCCGCTGGCGAAGGTGCCGATGGCTTCGAGCTTGATGGCCTGCCGCAGCCGCTCTTCCATGGTCTCCAGGCCAGACAGGTCGGTCCAGATGAGCGCGGCGCCGATGGCCTGCCCCCCCGCGTCGTGCATGGGCGACGCCTGGTTGGTGTAGGTCACCCGCCCGTCGGCATCGGCCAGGGCCATGCCCTCCTTCGTCGCCTCGGCGGCAGAGGTCAGCCGGTCCGCCAGATCCGTGGCCGCGCGCAGTTCGCTGATGTCCTGCACCGCGCCCACCACGCGCTGATTGATGCCGCTGGCGTCAACCAGCGGCAGGCCGGTCTCGAGCACCCAGGCCAGCCGACCGTCGGCGCGGCGCAGCCGGTACTCGACGCTGAACGCGCTGCGCGCGTCCACGGCAGCCGCGCGCATGGTCTGTACCCGTTCGCGGTCCTCGGAGTAGATGTGCGCCACGCGGTCCTCGGAGCCCAGCACACTGATCTCTTCCATCGAGTAGCCCGTCACCTCGTGCACGGCGCCCGCCCACTTGATCGTGCCGTTCCGTGGCGACCAGTCGTAGACCATCTGGCCCGCCTGCTCGGAGACAGCCTGGTGCCGTTGCTGCGCATCTTGCAGCCGCCGCTCGGCGAACCGGCGGGCGAAGGCGTTGCCCAGGATGCCCGCGCAGGTCGACACCAGATCCACGATGTGCTGTGGCCACGTGTGCTCAGCGCCCAGGGGGCCCAACAGATTGGCCGTGCCGTAGACCCGGCCCTCGTGCCGGATGGGCGCGACGATCGCCGGCCGGTAGCCCCGCGGGAACAGCAACTCGCGCTCCAGGTCGCTGCACGACCACTCGCCACGACTGCCGACCACGATCGGCTGCCCCGACGCCAACTGCGGCAGCACCGCAACGACGTCGGCGGCGTGAGCCAGCCTGAACTGGTCGACCCGTGGATCGCGCGGCGCCAGGGGCCACGCGATGATCTCCGCGGCGGGCACGGGATCGAACTCGTAGACCCGCACCTCGGCGCTTTCGGCCTCGGCGAAGCGCACCAGGCCCGGTAGCCAGTCGCGAACAGCCTGCACCATCCGGTCGCCCGACGACATGAGGACGCTGGTCGTCAGCTCCGAAATGAGCCGCTGCGTCTCCAGCCGCTCGCGCAGTTCGGACTGCGCGCGCCGCTGCTCACTGATATCGAGAATGGCGCTGCAGCGCAGCCACCGGCCGCTCAGGAAGGCCATGCGGCCGCGCGCCTCAACCAGCACGCGCGTGCCGTCGCGGCGCTGGATCCATAGCTCGTAGGGTTCGACGGTGTCGTACTGCAGGTGCGACCGCACGAGGTCACGCGACTCCGGCGCGACCAGGTCGACCAAGGCCATGCCCAGCAGTTCCTCGGCCGACCGCCCGACCAGCACGCAGAACTGCTCGTTGGCGTCCAGCACCACGCCATCGGACGAGATGACAATGCCCTCGAACGCCGCCTCGCCAAGCTGGCGCAGGCGCACTTCGCTCTGGCGCAGGCCTTCTTCGGCCTGTCGTCGGAGACGGCGCTGGCGCAGGTCGGCCAGCGCGCGAGTGATGGTCGGCGGCAGGTACGAGAGGTCGGCGCGCGGCACACCGTAGGCGCCGCGCACGATCAGCTCGGGCTCGGGCCGGACGCCGGGAGCCGAGACCACCACCACCGGCAGATCCAGGTGACGGTGCCCGAGATCGGCCACCAGCGCCAGCGCGTCGATCGGCGAACTGGCCAGGTCCACCAGCGCGACATCCCACTCGCCCCCGTCGAGAGCGGAGGTCAGGGCCGGCGAGCTGGTCACCACGACATACTCGAGCGCCTGCTCGCCATCGAGCAGCCAGGGGGCATACTCGTCGCCCACCTCGGCCGAGCCAGCCACTACTATCGCGCGCGCGCGAGGCAACATCAACCCGCTCCGCCAGCCAGCCAACCCAAGACTTCGACCGCCAAACCATGCATTGCGCCTACTATGCGCCGCACAGTCGCCGGTGGCAACGGAGTCACATTATGTACGGTTTACACGAGGTTACGCTTCGCCGCGTCCTCGGTTGAGCGGGCGCCGTCGTCGAGCCACGCCTGATGGAACTCGCGATCGAGCACCGTCGGGAACCACTGCTCTCGCCGGAACCGTGCGGCCGTGTGGTCGGTGTCGATGAACCGGCCGCCGGGGCCTAGGCTGTCCACCAGGTCCAGCGCCAGCGCGTCGTCGTCGAGGTCCACCGCGCGCAGGCAGCTCTCCACGTAGCCGACGACCTCGTGCTGCCAGCAGAGCATCTCCAGCGAGGTGGCCTGGTCCACGCCGCAGATGCCCAGATGGCCGAAGATGTCGGCGCCGGCCGCCGCGCCGGCCAGCAGCGTGGCCCCGCACTCGAGCCCGGCCTGGGCGTCGGGCCGCTTGCTGTCGGTCAGACCCACATTGATGTAGACCGGCAGGCCCAGATGCCGACCCAACTGCGTCATGGCCACGCCGAAGATGGCCTGCTCGGGCCCGGCGAAGATCATCTGCGTGGTGCGCATGTCGAAGGCATGGCAGATGCCGCCATAGCAGACGGCCAGGCCAGGCTTGACCATCTGGGTGAGGCAGATGCCGGCCAGGATCTCGGCGTGTTCGAGGGCCATGGTGCCGGCCAGGCTCATCGGCGCCGACAAGCCCATCTGGGCCATCGGTCCCACGGCCACCGGCAGGTCGAGCCGAGCAGTCTCGAACAGCAGGTCGAGCCCGTGGAATGGGAAGCGTAGCGGGCTGATCGGCTCCAGGAACGGGCCGCACACCGGGTAGCGCCGCGCGGTCTCGACATCGCCGCGCAGCGCGATCAGCAGCTCGTTGCAGAACCGCGCCGAGGCCCGGTCGTGGTACCAGAAGCCGATGGGCTTGGTGGTACCCGCCAGCAACTCGGCCATGACGGCCACGCAGCGCCAGGCGGCCGGCAGCTCGTGCGGGTCGCTCATGGCACCGACGATGGTCAG
Source organism: Armatimonadota bacterium (assembly GCA_016235455.1). GTDB lineage: Bacteria > Armatimonadota > UBA10988 > UBA10988 > UBA10988 > UBA10988. The sequence continues at coordinate 64,307 of JACRKZ010000027.1, forward strand.
GCGCTCCAGGCCATCGCCGAACCGTGCCGCGGTGGCCACATCGGCCAGTGTGCACGGCCTGCGAGGCCCGCCGATGCGCTCGGTCCAGTGCGCCTCGCCATGGATGGAGTTGTAGTTGCGCTCGCCCACGCCAAACCGCGCCTGGCGCCTGGTGTCGCGGCCGTAGAGTGTGTACTGCCGGCCAGCGGTGGCCAGGCAGTGATCAACGAGATCGCCGGGCAGCCTGACACGCCGCCGAGCGAAGTCGACGGCGGCGCCGCTGTCGGCCAGACGGGCCAGCAACTCGTCGTGCGGCACCTCCACGCCGGTGCGCTCGAGGATGGTGCGCGCGGCGGCATCGATGCGCGCGATCTGGGATTCGCTGAGAATGGTGGTGACCATGGCATACTCAGCGGGAGTGTTGGTCGCCGCCAGACAGACTCATCCCTGCAAGGAATGGATCAGGCCCGGCACGGCGAAACCGTACTCGGAGATCGTCATGGCTCGACGCGCCTGGCTCCTGCTGCTCCTGGCCACCATCCCCGCCGCCGCCGCGACCCTGTCGCCCGCACGGGTCAGCCTCAATGGCCTGCCCGCCGAGGTCAGCCGGGAGGCGGCTGGCGCGTGCCTGGCCGCCGGTGCGTCCGGCCCGCAGGCGCTGTTCGACACGGCCGGAGGCGAGGTCGTGGTGGCGCTGCACCGCGGCGAGCAGGTCACCTTCTCGGCCGACCTTGGCGGCCTGAGCGGCACGGCCGCGCTGCGCCAGCTCATCGACGGCAAGTCGGGTCGCGCTACGCTGCGCGCGGGCGATGCCGGCTGCACCCGTGGCCTGCCCGCTGCCGAGCTGCCCGCCAGCGCCGTTGCGGGCGCGGTGTCGCTGACGCTGAGCGCGCCCGAGGGCCACACGGTATTGCGCGTGGCGCCGCTGAGCGTCGATGGGCAGAGCCTGCCCTGGCGCGCGGCCGCGTCGCGCGCGGCCCTCGTCCAGCCCATGCCCGAGCCGCGCCCGGCCATCACCGAAGCGCTGGTCGAGATCGACTGGCGCCGCCAGGACGGCGTCGGCACGCCGGCTCAGCCGCGAACCTGGGCCCAGGCGGCGGCGCTGACCATCGCACGGGGCACCGAGTTGGCGCGCGAACTGGGCCGCGACACGAAGCCCTGGCAGGCCCTGGCAAGCCGGGCCGACGACTACCGCCCCGACGATCCCCGCTGGCCGCTGCTATGGCGCGAGGCGCATCGCCTGCGGCGCGACCTGGCGCTGACGCGCCTGGCCGGCGTGGGCCCGCTAGCCTTCGTCAAGCAGTCGCCCGGCGGCATGTTCAGCCATCAGCTCACGCAGTACTACGGCAGTTGCGCCATCCCTGGCGGCGGTCTGTTCACGCTCGACCGGGCCGGCGCGGGCTGGTCGGTGCGCCGCCTGGCCGGCGGCCTGCCGCTGGGCAGCTTCCAGCATCTCGACGTGTCGTATGACGGCCGGTCGCTGCTGTTCTCCTACTGCCCCACCGACACCATCCCGCGCGACCGCGAGGAGCGGCTGGACCGCAACTTCAGCCTGTACCGCGTCGATGCCGACGGCAGCGGCCTGCGCCGGCTGACCAGCGGCGAACACGACGACTTCGCGCCCCGCTGGCTGCCCAACGGCCAGATCGTCTTCGTCTCCACGCGGCGTGGCGGCTATCACCGCTGCGGACGCGGGCCGTGCGCGGTCTACACGCTGAGCCTGCTGCCGGCCGAAGGCGCCGAGCCGCGGGTCATCTCGTTCCATGAGACCCACGAATGGGATCCCGCCGTGCTCAACGACGGCCGCCTGGCCTACACGCGTTGGGACTACGTCGATCGCAGCGCGGTACAGTACCAGCAGCTCTGGACGGCGCGGCCTGACGGGTCGGGCGTGAGCATCCTGTACGGCAACCACACGCTCAACCCCACTGGCGTGTGGGAGGCGCGAGCTATTCCCGGCTCGCAGCGCATCATGGCCACGGCCGCGGCACACCATGCCATGACCGCCGGTTCGATTGTGCTGGTCGATCCCAACCGCGGCATCGACGGGCTGGACCCGGTGACGCGGCTGACGCCCGATGTGCCCTTCCCCGAGAGCGAGACGCGCGTGCTTAACGGCCAGGGCGGTGCCTGGGGGCCGAACTTCGTCCCAGCCGAGCTGCCCGCCGACGCACTGCGCTGGCCAGGGAGCAGCTACCGCAGCCCGTGGCCGCTGTCCGAGCGCGCCTTCATCGCCGCCTACAGCTACGATCCGCTGATCGGCGAGCCGATGCCCAATCCGCCCAACCAGTTCGGGCTCTATCTGGTGGATGCCGCGGGCAACAAGGAGCTGCTGTACCGCGACCTGAATCTGAGCAGCCTGTGGCCGATGCCGCTGGCGCCGCGGCCCAAGCCGCCGGCGCTGCCCAGCGCGACCGACCCGCAGCTCGCCGCCGCGCGCGAGGGTAGCTTCCTCATGCAGAACGTGCGACAGGCCTGGCCGCAGTTGCCGACGGCGACCATCAGCCGCCTGCGCATCGTCCAGGTACTGCCCAAGACCACGCCCCACGCCAACGACCCGACGGTGGGCCTGGCCAACGCCTCGCCGGGCAAGCAGGTGCTGGGCACGGTGCCCGTGGAGGCCGACGGCTCCGCCTACTTCCGCGCGCCGGCGGGCATTCCGCTGGCCTTCCAGGCGCTCGATGAGCAGGGCCGCGCGGTGCAGACGATGCGCAGCCTGACCTACCTGCAGCCGGGCGAGACGGCCACCTGCATCGGCTGCCACGAACGCCGCACCACCGCGCCGGGCACCACCACGGCGCTGGCCGGCCGACGCGCGCCGTCGATCATCGCCCCGGCGCCCGACGGCTCCAAGCCGCTGAACTACGCGCGCCTGGTGCAGCCGGTGCTCGACCGCCAGTGCGTGAGCTGCCACACCGGCGCCGAGGCGGGCGGCAAGGTCCGCCTGACCGCCGAGCCCGAGGGCGCCTACACCGTGTCCTACCTGGCCCTGGCGCCGCGCGTGCCGTTCTCGTCCTGGGGCGGCCCGCAGGGCAACTTCGAACCCGTCTCGCCGCCCGACAGCTTCGGTGCGCGCGCCAGCGGCATCATCACCAAGCTGCTCGGCGACCACCACGGCGTGAAGCTGACCGCCGACGACCGCGAGCGGCTGTTCACCTGGGCCGATGCCAACGCGCTGTTCTACGGCACGTTCAACCGCGCGGACCAGGAGCGGCAGCGGCGGGGTGAGCTGATTGCGGGGCCGGGGCTGGAGTAGAGAGCAGGCCGGCGGCCCAGACAAGGGCCGGACCGCCACGCTCCGGCGTGGCATCGGCCAAAGGCGAAGCCGGTGGCCGACGGGATGGCGACGCCGCTGGGAATGTCGGGTCTTCGACCCAATGCCGCGCGGGAGCGCGGCGCTCCCAGGGATCGATAGCCGGCGGCGCGCTCTGGCGCGGTGTCGAAGCCGCAAACGAAGCTACGAAGGACCGACGGGGCTCAGGCCGCGCGCGGCCCGCGGCAGCTTCTCCGGCCGTGACAGGCCGCGTTCCATGCGCGCCAGTAGCGCCTCGTCGTTTCCGCGCCGCAGGCTGACGACATTCCGCGCCGTGCTCAGCACCGACGTCAGTTGGGGGCAACTGGGCAGGCGCATGGCCTCGTCGAACTCCGACCAGAGCACGACGTCGCGACCGTGCTCGGCGATCCGCGTCAACTCGCGCCAGGCGAGGACCTGTTCGGCCTGTGCGGTGCGCAGCGTGAGCCCATGCGCATCCGCTATCACCGTCGTGTCGATCGAGGTCGGTGTCACAGGCTCCGCGCCGGCATCGGCCGCAGGCGACGCCGCGACAGCGTCGGCGGCGAACCAGCGCAGGACCACGTCATGCGTCCCCGCGCCAACCGCTAGCCCTACATAGAGCGCGACGAGGACGAGCGCGGTGACGGCATCGCGGTATAGCACCCGCAACGAAGGCGCCAGCAGTGCCAGCAGTCCCGCGAGCAGGCAGACGACCGTGGCAGCCAGTATGCCGCAGAGGCCGGCCGCTCGCGAGACCTCGGGCCGCACGGGACCCGGCGCGGGAGCCTCCGGCTGGCGTCGAGGCACCACCTCCCGCCGCAACGTCGCCTGCTGGAACCTACCCAGCCAGGCCTGAACCTGCGCCTCCGACGGCGGCCATTCCGCCGAGAGCATCACCCGCTTTGACGTATGCATCTCCGCCCACCTCCACCAAGGTGTGAGGCCCAGGTCGTCGACCCCGCGGCAGCCCGCCTCATGCTCCCC
>JACRKZ010000129.1 GCA_016235455.1 Armatimonadota bacterium
GCCCGGTCAAACGCGGCGCCGCAAGGCACGGTCAGTCGCCAGTTGGCGGGCGGCTGTGGCCAGCCGGTGTCCGGCGTCCCGAGGACCTCGAACAGGCCCGCGCCGGTGCGTGGTTGGCGCTCATCGCAGGCGAAGGCGAGCGCCTGCGCCGCGGTGCGCTGCCCGCGCCACGCCGCCGGGTCGAAAGCCGCGGCGCGGTCGCCCTCAACGCCGACGGCCTCGACCCAGTATCGCCCGCCGTGGCGTCGCGACACGACCAGTTGGCCCGCACCGTCGGCCAGGTCGTAGCGCCATTGCTGGCCAACGCCGGGGTCGTACTGGTAGTCCGGGTAGCCGATCAGGCCGGTCCGCGGGACCGCGGGCAGGTACTTGGGCACCAGGTCGGCCAAGGTGGCGGGCGGCTCGCCATAGTCGCGCTCATAGGCGCGGACGGCGTCGATGAGCGGCTGCGAACGCCGGCCCAGGTCGTCGAGCCGCGCGAGTCGGACCGGGCTCACCCAATCAGCACCCCGCCCCGGTAGCCAGATCAGCACCGGCCAGGCCAAGCACAGCAGCAAGCCCGCCAGTCGCACGCGCCCGGGCGGCCGCCGGTCCATGTGCCAGGCCACGGCCGCGGCCAGCGCCGTCAGCGGCATCACGATGACCAGCGTCAGGCCGCCCAGCAGCGGCCCCAAGTCCCACAGATCTCCGGCCCACGGACAAGCGGGACCGCGCAGCACCGGCAGGATCGGGCTCAGCACGCCCAGGAGCCCCGACCCAGTCACCAGCACCAGCCTCGTGCTGGCCAGTATGGCCTTGTTCGGTCGCCACCCGGCGGTAGCCATCGCCTGTCATCCTTGTCTGTGCTCAGAGCGCCCCGGCAAGTCAGCGTTGTGACAGCCAGCACCGCCGGACCCGCCGGCCGGCCGCTCGCTCAATAGTCGTACAGCCACCACCGCCCCAGTCGCCGCTCCCGCCCATCGGCGCTGGACTGGGGGTAGCGCTCGAACGGCACATACAGCACGCCGCGACCACGCCGGCCGGTGAAGACGGAGGCATCGAGCGACCACGCGCCCTCGGGTGGCGCATCGCGCCAGTCGGGCAGACCCAGCATCGACAGCGCGGTCAGGCGAGACAAGCCTTGCCGGCTCAGTTCGACAAAGGCGGCCGCCTGCGCCGGGCTGCGGTCACGTCGCCAGAGCCGCGGGTCGAACACTGCGCCAGCCACGCTCTGCGCGCCGATCAGCTCTGCGTCATGCAAGCGGCCGGCCAACCATAGGCACAGCTCTCCGCCACCAGCCAGCCGGTAGTGGTGGCGCCAGCCCGCGGATGGATCGTAGCCAAAGGCGCGGTCCCTAGGCGCTCCCGTGCTGGGCAGCCGCGGCAGGTAATCCGGTACCACCGCCGACAGTTTCCGCGGCGCCGCGCCGTGATCGCGCGTGTAGGCACGCAGCGCGGTGATCAGCGGTGCGGCCCGCTGGTCGACCCGCGCCAGCAGCGCTACCTGGCGACGCTCAGCCAGCCTTTCGAACCAATGCCCGCCGAGAGGGACCAGCAGCGCACAGGCCGCGCAGAGCGCCGCACCCGCGTAGCCGCGCGCCCTGCTTGCGCGGCCAGACCGCGCCGCGCTGAGCCACGAATGGGCCGCGACCACCGCGAGCGCCGGCAGCACCCCGACCACGACGCACCGCCCGAACAGCAGGCCCACGAAGGCCAACGGTCCACCGTCCCAGAGCAGCTCGCAGGCGACGGCGAGCAGGCTGAGCAAGCAGACTGACAGTAGCAGCAAGCTGACTGAGCCGGGCGCCCTTTGGCGAGGCCCCAACCGGGTGTCTTCCATCACGACCTCCCGTAGCCCCAGCGGCCGAAGATGGACCGGGTGCCGCGCGCCGGGTGCCGGGCCTCGAGCCAGTGCTCATCCAGGAGGCTGTCGCGCAGGTGCACGCCCAGCCGCCAGGAGGACAAGGACTCGACGGTGCTGGGCTGGCCCAGGCGCGCGGTGATCTGGGCGCGAGTCATGCCGTTGTTCGGACCTGGGCCGTGGTAGGTCTCTGTGGATGCAGGAGTAGTGAACTGCGCGACCCACGGCCTGCCGTCGGCCGAGCGCCAGGTGACGCGCTCGCCGTAGGCGCGGTAGTCGTACTCCGGGCAGGCGGGCCAGCCCGTGTGTGGCACGGCGGGCAGATAGGCCGGCACCAGCACCGTCAGCGTCGGCGGCACATGGCCGTGGTCCGCGGTATACTGGTCCAGCACCGCCACTAGCGGGGCCGAGCGCCGAACCAGCCGCCACTCCGCCCGGGTGTCGCACCAGTTGACCAGCGGCACCACCGCCAGCCAGGCGGCCACGGCCAGCACCGGCACCACCGCGGCCCGGAGGGTGCGGACCCGGTCGCCGGTGGTGGCGACTCGCAGCACCGACACCAGGCCAACCATCACCGCCAGCACGATGCCGGCACCCCTAGCGATGAAGCGGTCGATGAAGAAGCCGAACCGGTCGAGCTCCGCGCCAGGCTGGCCAAAGCCCGGCCACTGGCCCCACTGGCTAAGCAGCACCACACTCAGCGGCCACCACAGGCTGACCGCCAGACCCAGGCGCAGCCAGATCCCCTGGTCGGGGCCAAAGCTCTGACGCTGACCGCGCTGCCTAGTCTCGGACATCGGTCCACCTCCCCACCTGCCCAGGCGCGCCGACAGCCTCGGCCGGCACGTAGCGCAGCGTCAATCGGCTGGGCATGGGCATCGCCAGGCTGAGCGACCACGTAGCCTCGTCGGGTCCATTGCCGGCGTCGGGCACGCCCAGCATGGCCACGAGGGCGCGGAGCCCGTAGTGGCCCTCGACGTCGCGCGCAAAGGCCAGCCCCTGGCCCACCGGCCGTCCTCGGCGCCAGGCCATTGCGTCGAAGTGCGCCACGGGCGTGCCCTCGACGCCGACCACCTTCCCCAGAGCCCGGCCGCCAGAGATATCGAGCCGCAACGCGCCCCGGCTCAGCCGGTAGACCAGCGTGCGGGCGGCTGCGTTGTAGCGCAACACCGCGCCGCGGAGCAGTGCTGGACCGGGCTCGCTGGCCAGGTAAGCCGGCACCAGGTCGCTCAGCTCCTTCGGCGGCTGGCCATGGTCGCGCTGATACGCCGCGAGCGCATCGACCACCGGGGCGAGGCGCGGGGTGAGCGCCCAAAGCCGGCGGTGCTGGACACGCTCCACCACTCTGTCCACCACCGGAGCCGCCAGGCCGGCCAGCAGGGCCAACATCAGGCACACGGCCGCACCCAGCCGCCGGATGCGCGCCGGCCAGCGTTGGTCCAACAGCCAGGCGCCTGCGGCCACGGCGGTCAGCGGCGGCACCGCCAGCCACAAGGTCATCATGGCAGTGAGATCGCACAGGCCGTGCCCGCCTACGGCCGCCAGACGCCCCAGCAACCCAGAGCCCACCGCGCCGGCGAGCAGGAGCATTGGCAGCCAGACCGGGTCCTGCCGCGCGATCGGCCGCCATGCAGCCGAGGCTCGCTCAGTCAAAGTCGTGGTAGTAGACATCCGGGTTGCTCCAGCGACCGAACGGCGCCTGAGTAGCGAAATAGGAACGAGCACGCAGGCTGTTGTTGAAGTCCTTGACCCGCAGCGTCCAGCAGCGGAGCGGGTCGGTCTGGGCACGGTGCGCGGGCGAACCATGCGCCCAATACGCGAACCGGGGATAGCCGGGCCAGCCCGTGCCGGGCACGGCCGGCAGGTAGGCGGGCACCAACTCCGCTAACGACAGCGGCGCATGGCCATGCTCGGCGGTGAAGCGGTCCAGGGCGGCGATGAGCGGCTCGGAACGCCGCGTCATGGCCTGAACACTGCGCTGATCGAGCCACCGCAGGGCCGGGTCGACCAGCAGGCACTCGCCGGCATAGACCAGCCCGCACAGCACCAGCATCCGGCCCTGCCGCGGGGACCGGGCCGACCGCACGCCGTGCACGCCGGCGACGACCAGTGCCGGCACGATGAACCAGCCCAGCGACCAGGAGAGGATGACTGACAGCACGCCCATGGTGCGCGCGCCGGCTGACCAGCCGCCGGCCGACGCCGCATGGAACGGCCACTGCGCCATGATCAGCGCACCCACGGGCGCCCAGAGCAGCAGGGCGATGCCGATCCACAGCCAGGTGGTGCGTTCGGGGCCGAACTGCTGTCGCGTAACGTGCGCGCGGCGCTTCTCGCGATGTTCGGACATGGCACGGCTCCCCTCTGCCTGCATCGTTCCCGCGCCGGCGCGGCCTCAAACCAGTCGGCCGCGACTACTCGTGGACATACGCCCACCGGCCTGCCCGCTCGATTTCGCCACCATGCGCGTACCGCGGGTAGCGCTCGGTGGGCAGGTAGTAGAACTGGTCGAAGCCGAGCCCGAGCGTGCAGTCGACCACCAGCCGCCAAGCGCCCTCGGCGGGCGGCGCCTCGGCGTCGGCGGGCGGCAGGCCGAGGCGACACGTGTGCGTGGCGTGCCAGCTCGGGTCGTGGCGCCAGCAGTCGGCGAAGGCACGCTTGAGTGGACGCCTGCCCGACGCGACCCAAGCAGGTCCCGGCGTGATGCGCGACCATAATGGCCAGCCGCCATCCTCGTACAGCTCCAGGACGTTGCCGTCGTCGAGCTGCCAGCGCTCCACCACGCTGTTCGCGGGCTCGTAGCGCCACTGCGGATAGCCCACCAGCCCCGTGCCCGGCACGGCCGGCAGATAGCGCGGCACCAGCGCGGCCAAGCTCGGTGCCGACTGACCGTGGTCGCGGTGGTAGGCCCGCAGCGCCTCGACCAGCGGCCGCGCGCGGCCGGCGGCTCGTTCAAACCCGGCCATGCGCGCCTCGTCGACCGACGACAGGACCGCCCAGGTCCCCACGGCGACGAACGCCGCCGCGGCAGCGCAGGACGCCGCCGCCGCCACGCGTGGCACCAGGCGCAGGCCGCTCGCCGTGCCATACAGCGCGGCCAACAGCAACCAGCCCAGCGGCATCAGCAGCAGGCCCAGGCCGGCGCCGGGCAGGATCGCCAGGCTGGCCCAAGCCCTGCTAGCCGCCCACGGCTGGCCGTCCTGGGTCGGCAGGAGTACAACGAGGGGCAGCGGCACAGCCACAAGGCTGACCGGCAGCAACACCAGCAGAGCCAGAGCCAGCAGCGGCACCACCACCGGTGGCCGCGTCGGCCTCGAGCCGAACCGTCGCCGTCCGAGCGCCAAGGCCATGAGAGACCCCTCTGGGGCCATGGTTCCCTGGGCCAGCGCACACCAAACGGCGCCCGCCGCGCCAGACCGCCCGCCGGTCCAGCAAACGAGTGGCGCCACATGCCGGCCACACAGCCAGCAATCCCAGTGTGACGGTCAGGTGTCAATGTGATATCATTACCATTGCGCATTGAATTGACGCAAGAGACATCCATCTCATATTGTGACGATTCGGCGATACGATTGCACGGTAAACGTGCCAGGAGACCCTAGGTAATGAGTAGAGAACGCAAGGCGTTCACGCTGATCGAGCTGCTGGTCGTCATCGCGATCATCGCGATTCTGGCAGCCATCCTGTTCCCCGTCTTCGCCAAGGCCCGCGAAAAGGCACGCACCTCGAGCTGCTCGTCGAACGTGAAGCAGATCTCGCTGGGCATCTTGCAGTACGCCCAGGACTACGACGAACTGCTCCCCAAGAACAACGGGACCCGCTGGTACAACGCGGTGGACGCGTATATCAAGAGCACGCAGGTCATGGTCTGCCCGAGCAAGAACCAGTACCGTGGTTACGCCACCAACTACAACCTGATCAACTGGGACTGGGGCCGCGCGCTGGCCGACATCACCGACACCGCTGGCACGTCCATGGTGTGTGATGCCGCGCAGTGCAGCGCGGGCGTCACCGCCGCCGTGTCGCCGCAGGACTTCGTGAACTTCGAGACCGGCGCTTCGGACTGGCAGTACACCATGCCGACCTGGTGGGACGGCACCAACACCTACTACACCGCGACCGGTGGCAACGAGACCCGCCGCCCCGTGGCGCGCCACATGGAAGGCCTGAACGTCGGCTTCGTCGACGGGCACGTCAAGTGGATGCGCGCTGACGCCTTCGTCGGCCCGCTGCCCACCGGCTGGCCCTACGGCGATGCCCGCAACTCGTGGGACAACAAGTAAGCAACTCGCCGCAAGGCTAGCGACAGCGGGCGCCCTACGGGGCGCCCGTTGTGGTTTGGGTCACCCACCCCGCGCCAACTGCTGCAGTTCGTACAGTCGGTTGATGGCCTCGATCGGCGTCAAGCGCATGACATCGAGCGCACGTAACGCCTCCAGCGCCGGGTTCTCGGGCTCGGGCTCGATGAAGAGACTAAGCTGCGCGGGCTGGAACTCGGGCGCCTCGGGCACCCCGCTGGGGTCGCGTCGGTCGCGTTCCAAGCTGTCGAGGATCTGTTGCGCGCGGCGGATGGTCCATTGCGGCAGGCCCGCCAGCCGCGCCACCTCGATACCGTAGCTGCGGTCGGTGCCGCCGGGCTCGATGCGATGCAGGAAATGCACGCCGCGCTGATCCTCGGTCACCGCCACGCGGTAGTTGCTGACCCGCGCCAGGCGCTCCTCGAGCGCGTTGAGGTCGTGGTAGTGCGTGGCGAACAGCGTCTTGGCGCCGGAGCGCTCGCGGTCGTGCAGGTACTCCACCACGGCCCAGGCGATGCTCATGCCGTCATACGTGCTGGTGCCGCGGCCGATCTCATCGAGCACCACCAGGCTGCGTCGCGTGGCGTTGTGCAGGATGTTGGCCGTCTCGGTCATCTCCACCATGAAGGTCGACTGGCCGGTGGCCAGGTCGTCCTGGGCGCCGACGCGGGTGAAGATGCGGTCGACCACGCCGATCTCGGCACTGTCGGCCGGCACGTACGAGCCGAGTTGGGCCATCAGCGTGATCAGGGCCACCTGCCGCAGGTAGGTGCTCTTGCCGGCCATGTTGGGGCCAGTGATGATGTGGATCTGGCTGGTGCGCGTGTCGAGCCCGGTGTCGTTGGGCACGAACGAGTGCTCGGGCCGTGTTGCCTCGACGATGGGATGGCGGCCATTGCGGATGGTCAGCACATCGCGCTCATCGACCACGGGCCGCGTGTAGCCGCGCTCGGCGGCGATGTGCGCCAGCGCGCCGTAGACATCGGCTTCGGCCAGCGCGCGCGCCGTGGTCAGGATGGGCTCGGCGTGTTCGGCCACCGTGGCTCGCACCTGGCCGAACAGCTCGGCCTCCAGCGCGGCCAGGCGCTCCTCGGCGCCCAGCACCTTGGATTCATACTCCTTGAGCTCGGGCGAGATGTAGCGCTCGGCGTTGGCCAGCGTCTGCTTGCGAATGTAGCGATCCGGCACCAGGTGCACGTTCGAGCGGGTGACTTCGAGGTAGTAGCCAAAGACCTGGTTGAAGCCGACCTTGAGGTTGCCGATGCCCGTCGCGGCGCGTTCGGTGGCTTCCAGATCGGTGATCCAGCCCTTGCCCTGGCTGGCGATCGCGCGCAGTTCGTCCAGGTCTGGGCTGTAGCCAGGGCGGATGGCGCCGCCGTCCTTGAGCTGCGGCGGCGGGTCATCGCTCAGCGCTCGATCGAGCAGCGTCACCAACTCGCCCAGGTCGACCATCTCACCCGCCAGCTCGGCCATGCGTCGCGCGGGCAGGTCGGCCAGGAGGAGCTGCACCTCGGGCAGGCGGCGCAGGCCCTCGCGCAACGCCACCAGGTCGCGCGGCAAGGCGCGGTTGGTGACTGCCTTGGTGACCAGGCGCTCCAGATCGGAGACGCGCCGGAGTTCCGTGCGCACATCCTCGCGGCCGATGACATCGCCGAACAGGCAGTTGACCGCATCGAGCCGCCGGCCGATGGCCTCGGCGTTGACCAGCGGCCGCACCAGCCAGGAGCGCAGCAGCCGCGCGCCCATGGGCGTCTGCGTGGCGTCGAGCAGCCACAGCAGCGTGCCGAACCCGGCCTGGCCTTCGCGTAGCGTGGTGACCAGCTCGAGGTTGCGCCGCGTGGCCGCGTCCAGCGTCATGTAGTCGCCGGTGGTGTAGGTGGCCAGCGTGGTGAGCTGCGCGGCCACCGCGCGCTGGGTCTCGTGAACGTACCGGAGCAGTGTCGCTGCCGCCGCCACCGCCAACGGCCGCTGCGCCAGGCCCAGCCCGCGCAGGTCGCCGATGCCAAAATGGCGGCAGAGCACCTCCTCAGCGCTCTGCGTAGTGCTCTCGCCTGGCTCCACCTCGGTCACCGCGGCGCCCACGCGAGCGATGATGGTGTCCTTGACCGTGGGCGTGGTCTGCATGGAGAACGGCCAGAGCACCTCCGCGGGCTGCAGCCGCTCCAACTCGTCGATCAGCCCACGCAGAGCATGGTCGCCGGCGAACTCGGTGACCAGGAACTCGCCGGTGGAGACGTCACCGACGGCCAGCGCATAGGCTCGCGGCCCGTCGGCCAGCGCCACCAGGTAGTTGTTGGCCCGCTGGTCGAGCAGCGCGTCCTCGGTGACCGTGCCGGGGGTGATGACGCGCACCACGTCGCGCTTGACCAGACCTTTGGCCAGCGCGGCATCCTCGGTCTGCTCGACCACCGCCGCACGCAGGCCCTGGCGCATGAGCCGGGGCACATAGCGGTCCAGCGCATGGTGGGGCAGGCCGCACATGGGCACGCGAATGCCCTTGCCCATGTCGCGGCTGGTCAGCGTCAACTCCAGCGCGCGGCTGGCCTGCTCGGCGTCGGACTCGAACAGCTCATAGAAGTCGCCCAGCCGGAACAGCAGCAGCACACCGGGGTGCCGCGATTTGAGCTCGCGGTACTGGCGCAGCATGGGGGGCAGTTTGGCCAGGTCGGACATGCGGGCAAGGGTAGCATCGGCGGCCGGTTGCGGCAAGGCGGTGTGCCGGCCGCCGATGCGCCCGAGCCCTGCTCACTTCCTGGCCGCGCCGGGCACCAGCACCTGCACTTCCCTCGGCACCGCCGCGTTGCCGGCACGGTCGGCGGCGCGCACCACGAGACGGTAGATGCGGCCGTCCTTGTCCTTGCCGTCGCGCTTGGCCCGCAGCCCGACCGAGACGCTGAACGAGCCGTCGGTCGCCAGGTTGCCGGTGATGTCGGTCTGCCGGTTCAGTTCGCCATACTCGTCGACGACTTCCAGACTGGCGCTGGCCACTCTGCCACCAACATCGGTGATGCGGCCGCTGAGCGCCACCTGCACCATCTTGCCGTTGGCCGGCAGCAGGACGGCCGGCTCAGGCGAGCCGAGCTCGATGGTGGGTGGTGTGATGTCAGGCGGGAGGGTCAGGCGCCAGCCCTTCAGTTGGTAGCTGATGTAGGTACCAACGATGGTGCGACCATCGTCCGAGACGGCTTTGGCATTGTCGATATACGGACTGGTCACCCCGTACTCGGTCAGCAGATACTCTTCGATGGACCGACAGGCGCCGCCGTCGACCCACAGTGTCGCGTGGCTGAAGTTGTCGAGATTGCCGTTACCGACGATGACCCGGCCGTCCGCGGAGGCATCGCTGGCCTGGCTGACCTCTGAGCCACCGGGCAGATCGCCCAGCAGCACGCCCGGCCCACTGCCCCGCCAGGAGGTGGCCACGAACGTCGGCGGGCCGCCGGACATCCCGACGACCAGCGAGCCGTCGGCCGACAGGCCAACGCCGTAGCTGCCGACGTAGGCCGGCGACGGGCTGTCCAGCACCTGCAGGCCGTCGGCGGCCGTCCAGCGGAAGGCGTGTCTGGTGCCGCCAACGTTCACCTGTCCCGAGACGACCGTGCCGTCCGCCGAGACACCAAGCGCCTGGCCGCTGTAGCCCGTGAGGCGCACGATCTCGGCACCTTCACGCCACAGTGCCGGTATGGTGCCGTTGGCCTCGCCCACGATGACGCGGCCATCCGCCGACACCGCCCAGGCCGCCTGCATGTACGGGATCGAGCGCATGCCCGTCGCGCTGTCCCACACAAAGGCCTCGAAGCCGCTTGCCGCCGTGGCGCGTCGCCTGCCGACGACGAGGCCCCCGTCAGTCACATCGTAGGCGTAGCTGTCGCCGTCGGGATTGGTGGCCAGGTCAAGCACCAGCGCGGTGTCGCCGGACCACAGGGTGGCGTGGTTGCGCCCCCCGAACTCGGAAAGGCCAACGATCAGCGTGCCGTTGGGCGAGACGCCCTCCGCCGACGACGACGCAGCCCCGGTCGGCATGGGCAGCGCCTCGGGCACGGACGATAGGGCCAGGGCGCCCGACCCGGCCAGCACCACGACCAGCAACCCGCCGACCAGCCGCGCGGCACCGCGCGGACGAATCTGTTGGGAATCCATGGTGTGCTCCTCGTGCCATCACGGAGACGTCGCCCGCCAGCACACAGCCCGGCGCAACGCTGGCGTCAACGTGGGCACGCACAGTTCCCAGTGTGATACAAGTAGCGCCGGTTTTCTAGCATTCCGGGCCGCGGCGATTGCCCGCCGCCGCCAGACTGTGGCATGATCGGCCCATGAACGCCATCCTCTGGCTGCTGCTCTCCCTCGGCGCGCCCAGCGAGGTACTCATCGCCGGTCGCGACGGGCAGGTGTTCGACGCCGCGACGCACAACATCGTCGAGGTCGCCGGCCGCGCTGACTATGCCACGCTGCCGCTGACGGTCACGTGTTGGGCCCGGCTGGGCAGCGCCGATGCCTACAACATCCTTATCGCCAATGGCGACAAAAGCTCGCCCTGCCATTGGGAGGTGTTCACCATGCCGGGCTCGGGGCTGGTCACGGCCTACCTGCCGGGCATGACGCCGGACCATGTGCCCGGCAGCGTGAGTCTGACCGACGGCGTCTGGCATCAGGTGACCTTCCACCTGACCAGCACCAGCGCGCGGCTGGAAGTCGACGGCAAGCCGGCGGGCGAAGCTGCGCTGCAGCCCAAGGCCGCGGCCTGGGAACCACTGGTCGCCGGGCCGCTGTGGTTCGGCGGCTATCCGCCGGGCGGACTGTGGTTCGCCGGCCAACTCGACGATATCGCGCTGACCCAGGGCGAGCGGCCCATCGGCCGTTGGCAGTTCGAAGACGCCGACGACAGCCGGATGCGCGACGAGTCGCCGCTGGCCAATGCCGGCCGCCTGCGCGGCGATGACACTCTGCAGCCCGACGCGGCCAACTACCCCTTCGGCCTCGGCGGCGCGCCGCCCAGCCCGGCCGAATGGGGTCCGCGCTGCTTCGGCAAGGGCACGACCAGCGTGGCGCAGGACTGGGACGACCAGTGGACGCTGCTGGCCGACCAGATCAGCCGCCGGCCGCGGTTGCGACCCGAGGTCATCGCGCAGGTGCTCGATCCCGAGGCGCTGATCGCGGTCGGCGACCGGGATCCGCTGGACGTGGTGCTCCGACGGACGCGCGCGCTGCTGACGAAGTTGCGCGCGCCGCAGGCCGCCGAGCTGACCGCACTGACCGCGGCGGCCGGGCAGCCGGGCGCCGACCGCCGCGCGCTGTACACCAAGGTCTGCGCCCTGCGGCGCGCGGTCGCCTTGTCCAACCCGCTGCTGGGGGACAGCGAAGTGCTGTTCTGTGCGCGCGGCGTCTACTGGGGCCACGACCAGGCCGGGCAGCATCAATCGACGCAGTATTTCGCCTTCAACGCCATCCCCGGCGGCGGCCTCTTCGCCGCGCGGATCGGCTACGACAAGCCGGTGGTCCGCGATCTGCTGGCCGGCCGTGGGCTCGGGCCGGGCGCCTTCGCCACGCCGGACCTGGACTACGACGGCCGGCGACTGGTTTTTGCCTACACGCAGAACCGGCGTCACCGCTGGCAGTACACGCCCGAGAGCACCTGGCATCTGGCCACGCTCGATCTGGCCGGTGGCCCGGCCAAGGTCATCACCGCCGGCGCCTACAACGATTTCGACCCGTGCTGGCTGCCCAACGGCAAGCTGGCCTTCATCTCCGAGCGGCGCGGCGGCTACATCCGCTGCTTCGTGGGGCTCGACGTGCGCACCTATGTGCTGCACGAGGTCAACGCCGACGGCTCGGGCCTGGGGCCGCTGAGCTACTTCGAGACCAGCGAATGGAACCCCAGCGTCAATCACGACGGGCAGATCGTCTACTCGCGCTGGGACTATGTCGACCGCGAGGACTGCCTGGGCTCGCTGTTCTGGCAGTGCTATCCCGACGGCCGCGACCCGCGCGCACCACACGGCAACTACCCTTGGCCGTACCACACCTTCGCCGACAACAAGGCGACCGACACGCGCCGGCTGCGGCCCATGACCGAACTGGGCATCCGTGCCATCCCCGCCTCGCGCCGTTATCTGCTGACCGCCGCGCCACACCATGGCGAGGCCTATGGCAGCCTCTGCCAGCTCGACCTGGGCGTGCCCGACGACGGCGCCATGTCGCAGTTGCGCCGGGTCACGCCGTACGCCGATTTCCCGGAAACCGAGACGCCGGGCCGCCGCTTCGACACACAGAAGTACGGCACGGCCTGGCCGCTGAGCGAGGACTTCTACCTGACCAACTACCACGAGAACCTGTACCTGCTGGACCGCTGGGGCAACCACGAACTGCTCGTGGCGCGCGCCGATCTGCCGGTGCCTACCGACGGCCGCTGGCGACTGACCGAGCCCATCCCGCTGCGCGCGCGAACGCGACCACCCATCCTGCCCGACCAGCGCCGGCCGGGCCAGCCAGCGACCGTGCGCGTGGCCAACGTCTACGATAGCGACCTGGCCTTCCCGCCGGGCACGCGCATCAAGTGGCTGCGCGTGGTGCAGGACATCCTCAAGGACAACCCGGTGATGGACCAGCCGCGCATCGGCTATGGCGACGAGAACACACCACGCGTACCGTTGGGCATCGCCGCGGTCGATGACGACGGCAGCGTGGCCTTCGAGGCGCCGGCTGGGAAGGAACTCATCTTCCAGGCGCTGGACGAGCACTACATGGCCGTGCAGTCCATGCGCTCGGTGGCCTACTTGCAGCCGGGCGAGGAGCTGACCTGCGCCGGCTGCCACGAGTCCAAGCAGCGCACGCCCAAGGCCACCATGCGCCCCACCGCCTTCGCGCGGCCAGCGTCCAAGCTGCAGACCGAGCCTGGCGGCGGTGTGCCGACCACCTACCATCGGCTGGTCCGACCGATCTTCGAGCAGCGCTGCGTGCCGTGCCATCGCGAGAAGGCCAAAGGCCCGACGGACATGAGCTATGCCGCGCTGCGCGACCAGGCCTTCCACTTCGCCGGCGGGTTCTTGGGCAACTTCACCCGGCCCGTGGTCGGCGGCTCCCGCACCATTCCCGGCCGCTATGGCGCGCGGGCCTCGAAGCTCGGGCAGGCGCTCCTCGATGCCAACCACCGCGGCGTGGTCAGCGAGGACGACGCGCGGCGGATCATCCTGTGGCTCGACTGCAACTCCCCGCAGTACGGCGCGTTCCACGACGTTGCGGCACAGGAGCGGGGCGAGGTGGTGTGGCCGAAGCTGGACTGCCCTGGCGGCTAAGCATGCGCGGTCTGCTGTTGGCGAGCGGCATCGGCCGGTTGCGCCGCTTCACTGAATCGGCTTGCGCGCCGTGATTCCCCAGCGGTCGGCGAACCGGTGGGCGACCAGCAACTCACGCGGCGTCACGCGAAATACATAGCACTCGCCTACGCCGGGGTCGCGTTGGCTTGACCCGACATTGTAGACGTCCAGCCCGCGCCACTTGTAGTTGACCGCGGCGTGCGTGTGTCCATGGACCAGAGCGATGACGTTGTAGTCCCGGATGGCCTGGTAGAAGGCCTCTCGCTCCGCCTCGGACCACCAGCCCCAACTGGTGCTGAAGTCGTCCCAGCCCAGATGCAGGAAGATGATCACGGGTCGGCCGCTGGTGCCAACATGCCGGGCCAGGTCCTCCCGCAGGAAGGTCAGACTGCCGTGCGGCTCGTGGGCCTCGCTGTCCATGTGTCCCTGGCGGTCGCGCTGGTCGCCGGGGTACAGACTGGTCTGCACCAGGTGCACCCGGTCCCAGTCCCACGAGTAATGCAGGCCGTTGGCCGACATCGCGGTCAGCCCGGCGCGCTGCTTGTTGCGGGCGATGATGCCGGGGCAGACCGCAGCATTCATCCCGCCGTCATGGTTGCCGCGGCCTTCGAAGACCGGGTAGACCAGGCGGCCCTCGCCGTTCAGCCCGAAGTCAGCGCCGAACTCGGCCCACTGCTCGGCCGTGCCAGAGTCGGTCAGATCGCCCGTGACCACCACGCCGCGCGGCGTGAGGACGACTCCTTCGCCCAGCGCCGGCGGCAGCAGGACGCCGGGCAACTGGTTCATGAAGTCGATCGTGCCACGGTTGGCCGCAGCCACGGTGTCGGTCACGCCGTAGTGCGAGTCGCTGCAAACGTAGAAGGTGACATCGTCCTTGACGAGCGGGTCGGCCGTGCGGAAGGTCCACATGTCGCCCCGCACCGGGGGCAAGTCGCCGTTGATCTGCTCGACCCGCCAGTAGTAGGCCCGGCCCGGCGCCAGGGCGCCCGGTGGCCGAGCTTCGCCCGCGCCGGCGGCCAGGTCAAGGGGGGCGACCGTGCCGGCCTCGACCGCGCCTCGGTCATCGCCCAGGTACAGTTTCTGCGCGGTGGCGAACGGGCCGGGCGTCCAGTGCAGGGCTGGCAGCATAGCGCTCACGCCGGCAACGCGATGGCGCGGCTGCGGGCCGCTCGCCGCGCCGGTCGGAGCCCGGAACGTCCAGACCGGGCCGCGCTGCGCGACCCGACCATCGGCGCCGAGCTGGTCGACGCGCCAGGCGTAGGCGCCGCCCAACCGCAGGTCGACCGGTCCCCACTGCGTCTCGCCCGCGCCGCGCCGGCCCAGCCAGGCGGGACCGCCGCGGTCCGCCGCGGACACGGTGGCCAAGTCGGCGTCGAGGTAGACGTCGTAGCCCCCAACATCGGGGGATCCAGCCAGCCAGGCCAGCGTCGGGTGCAGGCTGTCGACCGCGGCCGCAACCGCCGGCTGGGGACCGAACGCCTCGAACCGGCCGGCGTCGTTACGCAGCGCGAGTTGATCACGGACTCCTGCCCAGACGCGCAGTCGGCTCACTGCCCCGTGGAATCCGCGCTGCCGATCGGCGCCCGCGCCGAGGCGCAGCCCGGTGCCAGGCCTCAGATCGGCTTTCCTATCGGCCTGCAGGTCACCGTCGAGGTAGACCCGCACTCGGCCCGGGCCGACGACCCAGGCGAGCTGTTGCCAGCGCTTGGGCGCGACTCTCACCAGCGGCAGAAGGCGGCTTGGCGTGCGGCCGTCGCTGTGCGCCAGCTCGGGCGCGTCAGGCCGGTCGCCCAACGCCAGCAACGGCTCGGCACCGGAGACCGGCTCGGCCAGGTAGACGTCAGCCTGAACCGTGAACGATGTCGGCCAGGTCAGCGGCGTCGTCAGCGACTGTTTGCCGGCGAAGACCACCGCTTGGCGCTCGGCGATCCTGTCGACGCGTGGCGCGGTAGACTCCCGCGCGAAGGCGCCACCCGCGGCGCCGCGGTTGGGCCATACGGCCAGCCGTCCCTCGGACAGTGCCGCGGCGGACAGGTCAACCAGCGCGCCAGGCACGACCTCGCCGGCGGCCAAGGCGCCCATGTCGGCGGCGCCCAGCGCGCGATCGTAAAGCAGCACGGCGGCCAACGAGCCGGAGAACCAGCGGCCGTAGTCGGCGGTGGCCAGGTAGATGCGATCGCTTGTGAACAGATTGAGCGACTTCCGCGCTTGCGTGTCGGCACGCCCGTCGATCCACACGGTCTCGGTCCCGTCCGGGCCACCCGTGTAGGTCACTGCGACGAGATGCCACTGTCCCTTGGCTGGGACAGTGCCGAAGCCCATGTCGGCTTCACCCCAGTGACAGGCCGCGCCGTAGCTCTTCGAGGTGCCGTAGTTGAGCTGTCCGCAGCGGCTGGCGACGCCGCGGTGGGCCCAGCAGAGCAGGCACTCCTCCGGGCCGATCTCGGGATTGAAGGCCCAGGCGGCGACGGTGAAGGCGTGCGCGCCGGCCATCGTCGCCGGTGCGGCGAAGTCCGAGACAAGGTAGTCGGCCCGGCCGTCGAAGGTCACGGCGCGTCGGCCCGCGACCGTGGCCACGACCGCGCCGCCGAGTTCGCTCGACGTCGCGCCGGCCCAGGTCGGCAGGGGGCCGGCGGGCAGGCGGCCGGCGTCGAGGTCGAGCAAGAGCTGGGGCTCCGCCCAGGCGGGCAGGGCCAGCATCAGGACCGCGGCAAGGCGCCAGCGCGTGTGCATCGAGTCACTCCGCCCCAACTATCGCCCCTGGCCGCGCTCGGCGGCTTGACCTATCAGTCTGACGACTTGCACGGTAGCATCACATGGGCCGGTGGTCGCGGGCGCGACACGATCCCCGTCGCCCTGGACTGCCGGGCCTACCCGGTTCGGGCAGGACACGGTACACTGTCGGCCAATCGAGCCGCACAACACCAGAGCTGACGAGGGACGACATGGCTGCGACGAAGGACTTCCTGGCATTCGACCTGGGCGCCGAGAGCGGGCGCGGGATTCTCGGCCGCTTCGACGGTGAGAAGATCGCGCTGGAAGTGGTCCACCGCTTCCCCAACACACCTGTGCGCCTGGCCGGCACACTGCATTGGGACACGCCGCGTCAGTTCGGCGAGTTGCTGACGGCGCTGCAGCTCTGCGCGCGCGACTACAGCCGCGACCTGGCCGGCATCGGCGTCGACACCTGGGGTGTCGACTTCGGCCTGCTGGGCGCCGATGGCGCACTGGTCGGGCTGCCCGTGCACTACCGCGACTCGCGCACCGACGGCATGCTGGACAAGGCGTTTGGCCTCGTCGGCCGGGAACGGATCTTCGAGCGCACCGGCATCCAGTTCATGCAGCTCAACACGCTGTACCAACTGCTGGCCATGAAAACCGCCGGCGCCCCGCAGTTGCAGATCGCCAGGAAGCTGCTGTTCACGCCCGACCTTTTCAACTACTGGTTCACGGGCCGGCAGGTGTCCGAGGTCAGCATCGCCAGCACCAGCCAGTTCTGGGACCCGCGTGCCGGCGCCTGGGCCACCGACCTGCTGGAAGCGCTCGACCTGCCCACCGATCTGCTGCCCGAGGTCGTGCCGCCGGGCACGGTGGTGGGCGAGTTGCTGGCCGAGCTGGCCGAGGAGGCCGGCGTGGGCCGCATTCCGGTCATCTCGCCCGGCAGCCACGACACGGCGTCGGCGGTGGCCGCCGTGCCGGCCATCGGCGCCGACCATGCGTACATCAGCTCAGGCACCTGGTCGCTGATGGGCATCGAGTCCAAGGTGCCGCTGATCAATGCGCAGACGCTGGCGCTCAACTTCACCAACGAGGGCGGCGTATGCGACACCATCCGCTTCCTCAAGAACATCATGGGTCTCTGGCTGGTGCAGCAGACGCGCCGCGCCTATGAGCGCGCCGGCCAGAGCTACGACTACGCCACGCTGACCCAGATGGCCGCCGAGGCGCCCGCCTTCGCCGCCATCATCGACCCCGACGACTCGCGCTTCCTCAACCCGACATCGATGACCGAGGCCATCGCCGACTACTGCCAGGCCACCGGTCAGGCCGTGCCCGAAGGCCCCGGTGGCATGGTCCGCGCCTGCCTCGAGGGTCTGGCGCTCAAGTACCGTTGGGTGACCGAGAAGCTGGAGTCCATTCGCGGCGCGCGCATCGCGAGCATCAACATGGTCGGCGGCGGCACGCAGAACAAGCTGCTCTGTCAGCTCAGCGCCGACTGCTGCGGCCGGCCGGTGGTGGCCGGCCCCATCGAGGCCACGGCCACGGGCAACCTGCTCATGCAGGCGCTGGCGGTGGGCGAGATTGGCTCGCTCGAACAACTGCGCGAGGTGGTGCGCGCCTCGTTCGACCTGATCACCTACGAACCGTGCTCGGCCAACCGAACGGCGTGGGACGATGCCTATGCCAAGTTCGCCGGCCTGCTCGGCGGTTAAGGAGCTTTCATCATGCGCGACGACCACCGACGACGACCCACCGGCCAGCGGCCCACGGAACAGCGCAGCGCCAACAAGCCGCCCGCGCTGCGCGCCAAGGAGCCGGTCGAGGACAAGGTCATCGAGGCGCAGGCCTTCCTGCTGCGCAACCACAGCGGCAAGCTGCGCGGCTCGTTTGCGCTGGACGACATGGATCAGCCGTCGCTGGCCATGTACGACGAAGATGAGAACCCGCGCCTGGGCATGATGGTGCAGGACGACGGCACGGCGACCATCGACCTGATGGACGAGAACGCCA
Organism: Armatimonadota bacterium; assembly: GCA_016235455.1. Classification (GTDB taxonomy): domain Bacteria; phylum Armatimonadota; class UBA10988; order UBA10988; family UBA10988; genus UBA10988. Next base: position 18,183 of record JACRKZ010000129.1, read on the forward strand.
ACTCGGCCGTGGGGCTGCTGGTCAGTAGCGAGGGCCGCGGCATGGTGATCAGCACCGGCGAGGACACACCGCAGGTCTTCCTGGGCCTCAATGAGGGCGAGCCGGCGCTGGAGATCTCGGACCGCGACGGCAACCCGCGCCTGCGGCTGGGACTGGGCGAGGGTCAGACGCACGTCGTCATCTATGATCCCGCGGGTCAGGTGCGCGCCGCCATGGTGCTGGAGGCCGAGGGCGAGGCCCAGATGGCCGTGCTGGACAACGAGAGCGTGCCGCGCGCCATGCTGACCCAGAACGACGACGGCCCATCGCTCCAACTGTGCGACGGCGAAGGCAACGTGCGCGTGTTCGTCTCGCTGGATGCCGAGGGCAATGACTCGACCATGATGCTGCTCGACGCCGAGGCGCGGCCGCGCGTGGCGCTGATGCAGAGCGCGGACTCCAACGGTCTCGAACTGATGGATGAGGACGGCGCCACCCGCGCACTGCTCATCGAGACCGGCGATGGTCAGGTGGGCGCGACGCTCCACGCCGCGAATGAACGGCCGGTGGCGGGCGTCGTTGTCAACGCCGAGGGCGACGTGGCGGTAATGGACGGCGACGAAGACCTGGAAGACGACGCAGACGACGAGGACGATTCGTCGCTGTAACCCAGAACACTGGGCGCACCTCTGTCGTTGTAAGAGATGGGGGCGCTCGCACGTCGGGCGTCCTCTTGGTCGGGAGAACGACGCTCGATGCGGACCACGCCCCTCGCCGCGCTACGTCTGGCCCTCGGGATCCAGGTGGTGCTGGCCTTGCCGCTTGCGGCCCAGAGCCCGGCTTTTGTCGACGGCAGCCCTGGCTCGGACTATCGCTGGACCCCAGTGGTCAAAGCCACGCCGGCCGCGCTCGCCGCGGGCGAGGTGGACCTGCTCATCGACTGGCAGGACGCCAACAGCCACTACCGCCTCGCCTTGACCAAGGATCGCGCGCAGTTCCAGCGCGTGGTGGGCGGCAAGACGCAGGCCATCGGCGTCGGTGGCGCGTTGCGGCGGATTGGCGACGAACCCGCGCTGCGCTTCTCCATTCACCGCACGGACTGGGGCCTGGCCGCCTACTGCAACCGCGTCCTCTGCGCGCGCGCCGAGGACCGCACCATCCCACCCGGCAAGGCCGGCTGGCTGACCAAGGGCGCCGACCTGAGCGTCGAGCCCGGCGCGCTGCAGACCGTGGAAGAGCTGTTCTTCTCCGACGACTTCATGCGCACGGATGATCAACTCGGTGGCTGGGAAGCGGCCATCGGCAAGTGGGAGAACAACCAGCAGGGCAGCAAGGTCTCGCGCAGCGCCAACGCCTTCAGCTTCCGCTCCAAAGGCGGCGAGCCGTGCGTTGCCGTGCACGGCAACGCCTTTGACCACGACTACGTGGTGCAGGCCGCCGCGCGCAGCGACAACGCCGGGGCCATGGGCCTGGTGGTGGGCTTCCAGGATGAGAAGAACTACTACCGAATGAGGTGGACGGCCGCGGCCAACGAGGACGGCGGGACCTGCCGGCTGCAGCGCATCTTCGATGGTCAGACGGTTGACCTGACACCACCCATCTCTGGCGGCTACCTGCCCGACGTGTGGTACAAGCTCCAGCTCTCGCTGGCGGGCGGCTGGGTCTACGGCTGGATCGACGATGTACCACTGTTCGAAGTGGCGGCGCAGGCCTTCGGCGAAGGCAAGATTGGCGTCTATTCGGCGCCCGCCGCTGGCGAGCAGGCCACTGACGCGGTGGCTGGCGCGCTGTTCGACGACGTCGTGCAGCGCTCCTGGCCGCTGTTCTCCGATGACTTCTCTCAGCCCAGCGGCGCCCGCTGGACAGCCGATGGGCCGGCCTGGGAGACCAGGCCGCTGGCTGGCTCCGGCGTGGCCGTTGCGCCGGCCTCGGGCCGACTGTGGTGTGGCGCGGACAACTGGGAAGGCGTCACTTTCGACGCCGACGTGAACTACAGCGGTGGCGCGGTGGGCCTGGCCGCCGGCAAAGCGGGCGACCAGCCCGGCTATGCCGCGATCGTCTCGGCCGAGCGCACGGTGATCACACGCATCGGCGACCAGCAGCCGCTGGCGACCTTGGCCAAGGGCATGACCACCGGCGCTTGGCACCACCTGAGCTTCAGCGCCGATGCGGGGCTGCTCCGGCTCAGCGTGGATGGCGATGAACGCCTCGAGGCGCTGGTCCCGGGCACCGCGGTGGGCCGCTGCGGCCTGGTGGCCGAGGGCGCCGCCGGCGCGCAGTTCACCAACGTGCGAGCGCGCTTCAGGCCGACCAGCTACAACCTGCCTCCCACGCTGCCCGCGGAGTTCGTGCAGGACCGCTACATGACCACGTGGGCGTCACCCGGCGCGGCCTGGGTGCAGGTGGAGGGCTCGCCGGCACGCTGGCACAAGGGCTTCTTCTATGGCGACCGGCGGGTGCACTTCGAAGTGCCCGGCCTGGGCAAGCAGGCGGGCAAGGTCACCGTCGCCCTGGGCGCCAACGACACCAAGACGCTCGACGGCTACCGGCTGGTGCTGACGCTGACACGCGACCAGAAAGTCATCGCCCTCGCGCTGATGCTGGGCGACAAGACCGTGGCCGAAGGCAAGGCCAAGTGTGAGGGTGACAGCGCCGAGGTGAACTTCGAGCTCACGGGCCACTACATCCAGGCGACCATCGACGGTACGACCGCGCTGACCTATCGCATTCCCGAGGTGACCCAATGAGGCTGGTGCTCCGACCTACCCTGTGCCTGGCGCTGTCGCTGACCGCGGCGCTCGGCGGCTGGGCCGCCGGGCCCGGCCCGACCGTGTCGAGCGACACGCACGGCGCGTTCTACAACGACTTCGAGAGCACGCCCGCGCCGCTGGCCGCGCGACCCGTGGGCCGCGACGAGCCACCCACCATGGTGCTCACCCGCGTCAGCGAGGCGGGTCGCGGCAAGGTCCTGCGCGCCACTAACAGCGTCTCGGGCGGCTACGTCGGCGTGAACCTGCTGCCGCCCGGCCGACCCATGCCGGCCTACAGCCGCCTCTCGTTCGACTACAAAGCCGACGCGACGCTCAAGGCCAACCTGTTCTGCCGCGTGCAATCGGTGGACTACGAGATCGGCTTCTGCGGCCCGCGCTCGGATACCGGCCTGAACACCTGGCTGGGCCAGCTGCCCGACGTCAAGGCCGACGGCCAGTGGCACCACATCGATATCCCGCTGCTGCGCCTGCTGCGCCTGCAGTTGCCGATGCTCAACAACGTACGCATCAGCGAACTCTGTTTCGAGAACCGCTGCCAGGCCGACTACCTGCTGGCCGGTTTCGGCGGCAACCCCGCGGGCGCCACGCTGTCGCTGGACAACGTGCAGATCGTGCGCGTTGGTGGGCCCACCGCCCATCTCATGTGGCAGCCCGCGCCGGGCACCGCACCGGAGGGCTACGCCGTGGTGGTCGACGGCGCCGCGACCACCGAGCCCAAGGACGTCACAACCCCCAAGACCGAGCTGGACAAGACGTTCGAAGGCCTGAAGGATGGCGAACACTGGGCACATGTGCGCGCCTTCGACGGGCAAGCCTGGTCGGAGACGACGCACTACCGCTTCGAGGTGAACACCGAGCCGCCGACGGCGGCGCTCGTCGAGCCCGCCAATGGCTCGACCGCCTGCCCGAAGGCGGTGCGGGTCAAGCTGGTCAGCCGCGCGGCGGGCATTGCGCCCAACCGCATCGAGATCAAACTCGCCGGCCAGGAGCTGCGCGTGGAGAACGCGGGCGTCAGCTACGACCCGGTCAGCGAGGAACTGGCCATCGACCTGTCGCGCCTGGAACACGAAGAGGGCAAGTCGGTCACCCCGGTGATCTGGGGCGATGGCCAGAAGCTGGACTTCTCGGTCAACTGCACCGATGAGAACGGCATCGCGCTGGTCAAGCCGCTAGACGCGTCGTTCACCATGCGCTTCGCGGCCGACAAGACCGCGCCCGAGGGCGGCCGGCTGCTGCTGGCCTGGCCCGGCGAGGCCTCGCCCACCGAGATCCCCGGCGAGGGCACCTTTGAGAACGGCGTGGACGAGTGGATGGCGCACGGCAACGAGCGCGTGGTTGTCGAGCGCACCGACCGCACCGCTGCCAGCGGCAAGTACAGCCTGCGCGTCATGTGCACCGAGAATGGCTCGGACTACACGACTTACGTGCGACGCTCGCCGTTCGATGTCGGCCGCTTCCGCGTGGTCAGCTTCGACTACAAAGCCGACCCGCGCCTGCGCCTCGACTTCGTGCTCCGCGTGGGCATGGCCGACGGCGAGAAGTACGTGCGCGTCATCTTCACCGACCGCGACAACGACGGCCTGCCCGTAGGCCGCGTGCCCGATGTCGTGGCCGACAACGAGTGGCACCACGCCGAGTTCAACCTGTACGACATGCTACGGTCCAAGTTCCCCAACCAGACGAGCTTCCGCGTGCAGGGCATGCTGCTGACCGGCGGCAAGTGGTCCGACACTCCGCGCCGCTTCCCAGGCAACTACGCGGGCACCGAGGTCTACTTCGACAACTTCTTCTTCGTGCCCACGGTCAGCGCTGATGCCAAGCTGGTCTGGCAGGGACACGACGTCAGCGGGTTGGCCGGCGCGCGCGTCTCAGCCGCGCCCGACGTGGCGCAGTTGCCGACAGCCGACGCCGAAGGCGCCGGTCGCCGGGTCGAAGGTCCGGCGACCGCGCTGGCCGATTTCGGCTCCGGCCTGACCTATCTCTGGGTCCGCCCGTTCGACCGCGCCGGCAACCTGGCCGCGCCGATGCTGACCCGCGCGGTCATCGCCGGCGGGCGGCCCGAGATCGCCAGCTTCTGGCCCGCGCCGGACGGCGCGCGCGTGGCGCCGTCGACCCTCGGGGTTAAGCTGCGCTATGACCGCGCCGTGGGCATCGACCCGTCAACCATCACGCTCGAAGTCGATGGCCGGCCGTACAACCTGGACAGCAACACGCTGTCCTTCGATGCCGCCACCGGCACCATCCTATGGGACGGCCGCCGCAGCGAGCCCCAGACGGTCCTGCCCGACGGCAAGACCGTCACGGTCAAGTTGCTGAGCTGCAAGGACCAGGCCGGCAACAGCCCGGCCGCCATGCCGTCCTGGAAGTTCAGCGTCGACTACAAGCTCGACAAGACCGGCCCGGTGGTCAAGACCCGCAGCCGCACGCACACGGCAACCTGGTACGACGATTTTCTGGACCCGGCGCTGCAGTGGTCGGCCAAGACGGGCGACAGCGTGCAGATCAAGCGCGTGCCCATCGCCGGGAGCGACGGCCAGGCACTGAGCCTCGTGACTGAACGCGCCAACGCGCCGTACGCCGTGTGGCACGCGTTCGACTCGCCCTACTCGCTGCTGCGCTTCGGACACCTGATCTTCGACTACAAGATCGCCCCAGGCGTGGACGTCGACCTGTTGCTGCGCCTGCGCAACGAGGACCAGCCCGACCTGGTGCGCGCGCTCAAGCTCACCGACGCCGCCACCGATGTGGCCCGGCCCGGCGCGATCGCCGGCGTCGTGGCCGACGACCAGTGGCACCGCGCCATCGTGCCGGTCATGGACCTGCTGCGCGGCGATGATGCCCTGCCCGCCGGGCCCCAGGTCAAGGCCATCGGCTTCGGTGACCAGGGGCCGTCCAAGGCGCAGGTGGGCCGCGGATTCCAGATCGCCAACATCTACGCCATGCGCCCGGCCACCTCGGCCACGGTGCGCCTGGACTGGACGGCGCTGGACGAGACCGGCGTCAAGGGCTACAGCTACGTGGTCGACCAGAACCCGCGCACCACGCCGCAGCCGCAAGTGATGACCCAGGAGACCGAGTTGCGCCTCCGCGACATCGGCGCCAAGCTGGCCTGGTTCCACATCCGCGCGGTGGACGGCTCGGGTAACTGGGGGCCGACCACCCACTTCCCCTTGCTCGCCCCCTAGAGGCTACGCCATGGCGGTGACGCGCGACAGCTTCACCGAGGGTCGGCTCCGGCAACGGCTCGGGGCCGACCCAGTACGGCATCTGCCCGACGGTTACGAACTGGCTGGCGCCAACCTGGCGCGGCTCGGCTTGAGCAAGGCGCAACTGGATGGCAGCGACCTGCGCGGCGCCAATCTGCGCGGCGCCGACCTGCAGCGGGCCACCCTCATCGGCGCCGATCTGGCAGGTGCCGACCTCAGCGAAGCACTGCTGCAGGACGCCGATCTGTCACGCGCCGACCTGAGCGGCGCCAACCTCAGCCGAGCCGTGCTCGACGGAACCATCGTGCTCGGCGCCCGGCTCGACGGCGCGCGCCTGACCGGTGCGGTCTGCCGCGGCGTGCAGCTGTGGCAAGCGCATGTCGAGCCCGGGCAGGCCGCCGAGTGTCAGGTCTCCCTGGCGGCGCTGTTTGAGGCTGAACTCGATGCCCAGCAGGTGCTCCACCTGTTGGCATGGACAGCGGTCTACGGCGGCGATGCCGAGCGCTGCGCCATGCGCCGCTGCCTCGGTGAGCGCCGCTGGCGCGCCTATCGCCGCGAGCTGCAGGAGGCCATGGGCGCCGTGGACGCGCGTATCGGCCCCCTCAGCAACGCCTCGCTGTCGCCGGCGCAACCGGGCGGCCCGGCCAGCGAGCGCAGCCTGAGCCAGGCGCCAGACCCGCACGGCAGTGCCGGCGCGAGCAGCCTGTCGTGGCTGCGGCAATGGCGCGAGCAGCGTGGCGAGCGCGACGAGCCGTAGGCAAGGCGCAGCCCCGAGCCGCAGGCCGCCCAAAGCACAACGGCGCGCCGGCCGCCGAAGCTGGCCGTCGCGCCGCTGGACGAAACGTCCGCGAGCCTAGTGCTCCATCTCGGTGATCTGGTCGCCGAGCTCGCTGCGGGTCTGTACGCGGTCGATGAGACCGTCACGGATCCAGATGATGCGGTCGGAGACGTCGACCATCTTGAGGTCGTGCGTGGCCGAGATGACGGTGACGCCGCTCTCCTGGTTGAGCCGGCGCAGAAGCTCGATGATCTCCTTACCGGTCTTGAGGTCGAGGTTGCCCGTCGGCTCGTCGGCGAGGATGATGCTGGGCGAGTTGGCCAGCGAGCGGGCAATGGCCACACGCTGCTGCTGACCACCGGAGAGCTCGCCCGGCTTGTTGTTGAGGCGGTGGCCCAGGCCGACCGTGTCCATCAGCAGGCGGCCGCGCTCCATCTGCTCGTCCGAGGTCATGCCGGCGAACACCATGGGCAGCGTGACGTTCTCCAGGGCGGTCATGACCGGGATGAGGTTGAACGTCTGGAAGATGTACCCGATCTTGCGGCAGCGCAGCCAAGCCAGTTCGTAGGCATCGAGCTGCGCCATGTCCACCTCGTCGATGAACACGGTGCCCTCGGTCGGCTTGTCCAGACCACCGATCATGTTGAACAGGGTGGACTTGCCCGAACCCGACGGACCCATGAGCGAGATGTACTCGCCGCGGAACACGTCCACGCTGACGCCCTTGAGCGCCTGGACCACTTCGTCGCCCATCTGGAAGTGTTTGGTCAGGTCCTTGGTGCGGACGATGTATTCCTCGTTCAGATGTTCCTTCGCCCCGTTGCTGTCTGCCACGGTACCTACCTCGCTTGCTGTGCTCAGACTCTGGCTACACCGTCGACCGGAGCGCGGCCGCCGCCGGCATCTTGGCCGCCTGGCTGGCCGGCAGGATCGCGGCCAGCACGCTGAGGATGGACCCCAGCAGAATGCCCTGGACCAGAATCCCGCCGAACCCCGCTATCACGTCCGTGAGATGGAACGTGTAGCGTAGCGAGTTGACCAGGTACATGACAACCACGCCGCTCAGCGAGCCGGTGACGCCGGCCAGCAGGCCGAGCACCCCGGACTCGATGAGGAAGAGCTTGACGATGAAGTGGTCCAGCGCGCCCAGACACTTCATCGTGCCGATCTCGCGGAAGCGCTCGGTCACCGCCATCAGCATGGCATTGCAGATGCCGACCACGGACACCAGCAGCGCCATGATGATCAGCCAGGTCAGCCGCGCACCTTCGCCGGCTTCGGTGGCCTCGCCGGCGGCCCGCAGGCACAGCGCGGTGGTGCGCACCGAGGCGAAGAAGGCGATGCCCAGGAAGATGCTCGACGCCGTGATGACCACGCGGCCCAGGCGCACGCGCACGCTCTTCACCGACATCTCGATGGCCTTGGAGGTGGGCAGCGAGATCTCGTCGCGGATGCGTGAGCGGCGCGCCTCATCGGCCAGGGGGCCGATGCAGTCCACCGTGCGGTCGCTGATGCGCATGGACATCAATGCGCGCAGGTCGATGGTGGCGCTATCGAGCACCTTGGCGATGTTCAGGCCTTCGGGCTCGCGCTGCTCGCTGAGCAGATCGATGACCTGCGACTGCGCCGTCAACTCGTGCGCCATGCCGGCGACCAGATCCTCGTGCTCCAAGGTGTCGCCCGAGTCGTTGCCCGCCAGACGCGCGCGGATCTCCGCCTCGCTCAGAGCGTCAACACGGTCGCCCTGGAGCAACGCGGCGCGCTGCTCGGCGGTGAGACCGATGAGCAACGCCTCTTTGGCCTGCTCGGTCTGTGCCGCCGCCTGCTCGTCGTGCTTTGACTCGTCTGCCATCCACTGCCTCCGGCCGTCGCGCGCATGACCCTCGCGCAGCCCACAGGTTGCGCTTCAGGCGCGCTTACGTTTGCCACCACGACCCGTTCGCGAGCCGCCATTGTCGGTATTCGCCGCCGCCGCGCCCATGGCCTCCCCGCGCGCGGCAGAAATCGTCAGGCGCAGACCGAGGAAGCGCCGCTTGGCCAGGGTCTGCAAGAACTGGGTCAGCGAGACCTCGGCTTCGCGCGGGTTGAGCTGGTGCTCGCGGGCCAGCCGCTTGACCAGATCGCGCACCGTCGCCTCGCCATCACACCACTGCCAGACGTCCGACCCAACCTCGTCGAGTTCCACCATGCGGTGGTCCGGCGTGGTCACCAGCAAGCGGAACAGGCGCATCCACGGCTTGACTGCCATGGGCACCTGGAGCAGCACTCGGCCGTTGTCCTGCACTTCCCACGTGATCGCAGGGTTGCGCACCGGCTGAGCACCCAACGCCTCCTCGCGAGAGACCTCGGGTCCGTTCTTCCGCTTGGCTAGTCGACCGAGATCGGGTAAACGCATGGCCAGCGGTCATCCTACACGATTCACGATGCCCGCGTCAAGGCGCTGTGAAGCGGTGCGTCGGCGTCGGCCGCCCCGGCCGGAAGCTCTGCAGCCGTTGCACCTCGAAGCCCACGCCCAGTTGGTTGCCCACGCGGCGCAGCGCGCGCACGCTGGCCGCCTCCAGATCCTCGGGCGCCATGGCCACGCGACAGTTGAGCGTGAGCCGCGCGGACGCCGTCGACAGCGCGCCGGCCACCTCCACCGGCTGGCCCAGGCCGGTCAGGTTGGCGCGGCAACTGCCGCCGTCGGACTCGACCAGCGCCTTGATGTGACCGATGGGGGCCACGTTGGCCTGGGCCACGCGCCGCAGCTCGGCCAGCAGGTCGGCCAGGAAGGTCTCGGCGGCGAACGGCGCCGCGGCTCGCAGCGCCACCGTGGCGTTGAGCCAGCCCAGTTCGGCTTCCGCTTCGGCATAGGTGTCGTAGTCGATCTCGAGGATATGCTGGCCAGCCACGGAGTCGGCGGAGAGCCGGGCCCACCACTCGGCCACGCCTTGGCCGTCGCGCGCCGAGACGCTCACCGCCGGCGTTGCGGGCAGCCGCGCGGCCAGCAGCGCGCGCAACTGCGCCCGCGCCTCAGACTTTAGCAGGTCGACCTTGTTGAGCGCGACGATGTCGGCCTCCTCGAGCTGCTTGAAGAACAGGTAGCCCATGGGCGAGTCGACCAGTTCGGGCCGGCTCAGCTCGGCCAGCCGGTCGGGCGCCACCAGCACGGTGTACGGCGCCAGCGTCAGCCGGTCGCCGTAGAAGCGGCGCAACGGCGCGAGCACCGTGGCGCTCAAGTCGGCGCAACTGCCCACCGGCTCGGCCAGAATGATGGTCGGCTGGATGTGCGTCAGGATCTGTTCGCAGGCCTTGGCCAGATCGGCGAAACGGCAACAGAAGCAGCCGCCGGCGATCTCCTCGACCGGCAGGCCCAGGCCGCGAGCGTAGTTGCTGTCCACCAGGTCGCCCGCCTGGTCGTTGGTGATCAGCGCCACCCGCTCGCCCTCGGCGCCCAGTTGCGCGCCGAGGCGGCACATCATCGATGTCTTGCCCGCGCCAAGGAACCCGCCTACCAACGCGAACCGCACGCGTGCGTCGTCCATGCCCTATTCCCTTGCCTTGGTGGCCTGCGCCAGGTCGATGGTGCGCAGCTTCTCGACGCCGGCGCGTAGTGACCAGGACACGAGCGTGAGCACCACGAGCGCCGCGAAGCCGTAGGTCCACAGCGGCAGATGGCTGCGGAACGTGAACATGTCGGTCTCGAAGCTGCCGAGGAACCCACGGTTGAGCCAGGTGCCAAACGGGAAGCCCACGGCCAGGCCGAGGCCGGCCATGAGGTAGATCTCCAGCGCCGCCACGCCAGTGGTGGCTTGAGCCGAGAAGCCCAGACTGCGTAGCGTGGCCAGCTCCCTCATGCGTTCCAGAATGCCCACCGACGACACGCTGTGCAGCACGGCGCCGGCCAGAATGGCGCCGAAACCCAGCATGATGCCGATGAAGATGCGCGTGATGCGCATCGAGCTGTAAATCTGCGTGCGCAGGTCGCCCATGGAGATGACGTTGACCACGGCATCGTCGCGCTCCAGTCGGCGCTTGAGCACGCGACCCACCTCCGGCGGACAGGCGATGGTCGCGCCGTAGGCCGCCATGGGATAGGCGCGGTCCACGAGCCGCCGACGCAGGTCATGGTACTCGCCCATGGCGAACCCGCCGAAGGTGACGTCCATCACACCGCCCAGCACCATGTGCGTGCGGATCGGCTTCTGGCGGCCCGAGAAGGCCCATTCGACGGTGATCGGGTCGCCCGGCTTCACGCCCAGCCGCTTGGCCACGTACTGCGCGATCCACAGCTCGCCCGGCTTGAACTGAATGGGCTTGCCCTCGGTGGTGGGCAGCCACATGGTGCGTTGGCCGGCCTCGACGCCGTTGGCCGTCATGTTGGCCTGCTTGTCGCCGGCGATGACCCGCACCGGCGCCATGGCCGAGTGCGTGATGGCGGTCACGCCTTCGATGCTGCCCAGCGCGTCGATGAGACTGTCCGCTTGGGGCGACGACAGCGTGACATCCAACTCGTAGTGGACCATCTTGTCGAGGAACTCGCCGATGGAGTCCATGATCGACACATACAGGCCGAGTGTCATCAGCAGGATGGCGCAGCCAGAGGCCAGCCCGCCCACGGCCAGCGCGGTGCGGCTGGGCTTGCGAATGAGCCCACGAGCCGGAATGCGCAGCAACGTCGGGAGGTAGCGGGTCAGCGCGACGAGCCAGTTGTCGGGCCGGTTGCCCGCGGCGTCGGCACGGTCGGTGGCGGCATCGCCGCGCATGGCGATCGCGGGCGGCGTGTTGGCCGCGCGCCGGGCCGGCAGGTAGGCCGCCACGACGCCCACGGCAATGGCCATGAACACCGCGGTGGCCTGCACCTGGGGATAGGGCTGGGTCAGGCAGACGGGGATCTGGATGACCCCGACGTACATCTTGACCATCCACTTGCTGCCCGCATGGCCCAGGACCATGCCCGGCAGCGCGCCGCAGGCGGTGACCAGCGCGCCCTGCAACACGTAGTGCCACAGCACCTCGCGCCGCGACAAGCCGCTGGCGCGCAGGAAGCCAATCACCCCGGTCTGCAGCCGGATGATGCGGTTGAGCGAGCTGTACAGGCTGAGCGCCGCGGCGAACATGAACAACGAGGGGAAGATCAGCGAGAGCGCCTGCCAGCCTTGCAGGTCGTTCTTCAGCAGGCGGGCGCTGGGCTGATCCTCATGCGTCCACCAGCTCCGCAGGCCATAGCGGTCGCCCAGCGCACGCATCGTCCTGACCACCTCGTCCTCTCGGCCCGGGGTGGTCAGCGCATGGACCTCGGTAACGATCTGGCCGATGCCCAGCCACTGGCGCAGCGCGTCGTCATCGACCCAGCACACGCCGAATGTCTCGGGCATGCCCATGGGCGACTCTTTGTCCGGCGCGGGATAGAGGTACTCCGGGCTGGCCACGGTGCCGCTGATGACGAAGTCGTGGCGCTGGCCGACGTAGCTGGCGGTGACCAGGTCGCCAGGGTTGAGCCGGTTGGCCTCGGCGAACTTCTGCTCCACCAGGCATTCGCCGCGCCCGCTGATCTCGCGGCCGCGGACCACCGTGTAGTCGTTGATGGGCGAGCGCTGGCCGGGCACGATGCCGATGAAGCGGCCCTGCACGCGCCGGCGGATGCGGTCGCGCAGAATGAGCGTACCGTCCTTGACGCGGCGGCCCATGACCTCGGTCACGCCGGGCACCAGCCGCACGCTGTCGACCAGGCTGGGTGGCGCGCTCTCCACCAGCACCGTGGCGCTGCCGAAGTGCGAACGCCGGTAGAACTCCTGCACGCTGGCGTTGAGGTTGGCCCGGGCCTCGGCGAAGATGACGTACAGACTGACGCCCACGGCCATGAGCACCATGAGCGAGATGCTGGCGGCGCCCAGCGAACCGGTGTCGCGCAGCACCTTCTTGCCCAACAGGCGCCCCAGGGAGACCTTCTTGTCGCGCGAGCGCGCCATCATGAAGCTCCCAACCGCTCCGGCGGCACGGGGTCGGTCTGCTCAGCCACACTGACCACATGGCCCGAGCGCAGGCGGATGACCAGGTCGCCCGAGGCGGCGTAGTCCTCGTTGTGCGTGACCATCAGCACCGTGATGCCCAAGCTACGAGTCTGCTCCCACAGCAGTTGCAGCACGCCGTGACCGGTCTCGTCGTCGAGCGCGCCGGTGGGCTCGTCGGCCAGCAGCAGAGCCGGACGCTTGACCAGTGCGCGCGCGATGGCCACTCGCTGCTGCTCGCCGCCCGAGAGCTGGCTCGGGTAGTTGCCCTTGCGCTCCGCCAGGCCCACGGCGTCCAGCAGCGCGGCCGCCTCCTGCCCGTTGCCCACCAGTTCGCCAATGAGCTGTACATTCTCCAACGCGGTCAGCGTCGGCACGAGATTGAAGAGCTGGAAGACGAAGCCGATGGTGTCGCGGCGGTAAGCGGTGAGCGCCTCGTCGTTCAGGTTGCCCAGCCGCTGGCCCATGACCGTCAGCTCGCCACTGGATGGCTGGTCGAGCCCGCCGATGAGGTTGAGCAACGTGGTCTTGCCCGAGCCGCTGGGCCCCAGCAGAACCACGAACCGGCCCTGAGGAATGGTCACGACGACATCGCGCAGCGCCTGCACCACCACGGCGCCCAGGTGGTACTCCTTGGTCAGGTCACGCGCGACGACCGCCGGCAGCGACTCGTTGGCCAGACCGGCGGCACTCATAGCTGGCCCTCGCCCGGCCACACCGTCCGCCGCACGTACTGGCCGTCCTTCAGTTCAGCCTTGGCGCCCATCATGCCCGCGCCGGCGCCAGACTCGACGACCACCTCATTGCCCTCGGCCAGACCGGTAAGTACGCTGATATGGCGCAGGTTGGTCGGCCCGGTGCGCACCTCGACGCGCCGCAGATGGCCGGCGTTGAGCTGCCACACATAGGTCTTGCCGCGGGTCTTGCTGATCGCGCCGGCCGGCACCAGCAGCGCCTTGTCGACCATGGGGATCTCGCCGTCGACATCCACCGCCGAGCCCACGGGCAGGTCGAACCCGCTGCTCAGGATGCGCAGCCGCACGCGCACCTGACGCGACGAGCCGGGCACATCCTCGCGCTGCACGGCCTCGCGCCCGATGGCCTCAACCTGCAAATCCCACGGCCGTGCCAGGTACCCGCCGGCTCGCGCCACCAACCGGTGGCCCAGCCGCAGCCAGCCCGCATCCTCGCTGTCCAGGTAGGCCACGATGCCCACGCTGTCGGCGCTGACCACGCGCAGCACCGGCAGGCCGGGCTGCACCGCCGAGCCCTCGTGGCGATAGATCTGCACGACGCTGCCGGCGGTGGGCGCCTCGATGACCTCGGCGTCGGCGCCCGACTCCACGCCCAACGCCGAACTGCCCGACGTCCGCCTCATCCGCGCGAGTACCTGATGGGCCTCGACGCGCTGGCCTTCGACCACGTACAGATGCGACACCGTGCCGGTTTCGCCGAAAGCCAGATCGGCGGCGTCGCCATCCACCTTGCCGCTAGCAGCGATGGTCAGCTTCAGCGCGTCCGTGCGGGCGGTGGCCACCTGCACCACGGGGATCTTGGCGATCCGGCCGTTGATGAACATGTAGAGCACAACCACCACGCCGATGGTTGCCCAGCGTTTGCGCCGATTGCCCCAGAATGCGCGTAGCCTACCCATGGATGGAACCTCTTGCCCGCGTGCTATCGTCCAGCTAGTATGCCGGCTAGAGAGTTCAACGCCAAGCGCGGAATAGAGGGTTCCCACATGCGAGCACGTCGACTTCTGGTGGATTTCCTGTTGTTCGCTGGCCTGGCCGGCGCGTGCGGCGCGCAGACTCCGGCCTTGACCCAGGCCAGCGTCGACGCGGCGGTCGCCGCCTCGGTGGCCGCGCTGAGCAAGGGCGGACCCAAGGATCCTGCGCCGCCCATGGCCGTCATGTGGCTGCAATGGGTGGCGCGCGGCTCGCAAGACGCCAAGCTGGCCGCGCTGTGCGCCGACCTGGTCAAGCGCGCCGACGCCACGCTCGACCGGTCGCCCGCGGCGCAAGGGCTGCGCGTGGTGCTGCTGCTCAACCAGGGGCAGGCGGGCGATGAGGCCGCCAAGAAGCGCGCCGGCGAACTGGCCCGCACGCTGGCCGATCGCAAGCCCGAGCCTGGCGCGGCCAACCTCGGCAGTGAGTCGATCATCATCATGGCGCTGTGCGGCGCGGGCGCCCTGCTCGACAGCCCGGACTGGATCGCGACGGCCGAAGCCTCGGCCCGGCAGATCCTCGCCCAGAATGATCCCGCCACGGGCAAGCCGTACTACCTGGCCACCCGGGGCGTGCGCCAGGAAGCTTACGGTCTGGCCACCATGGCCGTGGCCACGCTGCGCGCCCTGGGCCGCCCGCTGGACGACCTGCTGGCCGGCATGCGAACAACCATGAAGGCCGCCTACGGCGCCGCGGACGGCAGCTACCTGGCCGAGCCCGGCGGCAATCCCAGCGTGCGCGACGGGCGCGCCCTTTCGGGCAACGCCTCGGCGGCCGTGGCGCTGCTCAACCTGGCCGAAACCAAGGTCGATCCGGCGGCGCTGGCCGAAGCCAAGGCGCTGCTGGTCGCGACGCTGCCGCTGGCCAAACCCGCACCCGAATACGCCGGACTGTGGCTGGCCGCCGGTCGCTACCTCAAGCTGGCGCCGCCGCCCGCGCCGGCCAATGCCAGCCGTGAGGTGAGCCTGTCGGCGGCGCTGGCCGAGCCGGTCAAGCCGGGCGAGGACGCGGTCATCAATGTCACGCTGACCATGAACGACCCGTGGCACATCTATGCCAACAAGCCCGGCAGCGAAGCCGTCATCCCCACGGAAGTCGTGCCCACCCTACCGGCGGGCTGTGCCGTCAAGAGCATCGTCTACCCCGACGGCAAGCTCGTCACCGCCGCGGGCGAGCAGGTCATGGTCTATGCCGAGACGGTCACCATCAAGCTGACCATCAGCACACCGGCCAACCTGCCCGCCGGCGCCAAGGCAGCGCTGTCGGTGCGGCTGCAGGCCTGCGACGACAACAGCTGCCTGCGGCCGACGAAGATGAGCATGGACGTGCCGCTGCGCTAACGTCGTCGGTCGCGACCGTTACGGCTTCGACTGGCCTTGGCGCGCTCCCCCACGCCCGACGCCTCACGCCCGGCGTGCGCCAGCACGCCACGCCCCCGCCCCGCACCTTGCCGCTAACGTTTGTCGTGTGCGACAATGCGCGGACCCGAGGAGGTTGCCATGATGAAGCGGTTCGCGGTCGGCCTGGCGGTGCTGGGCCCCCGAGGAGGTTGCCATGATGAAGCGGTTCGCGGTCGGCCTGGCGGTGCTGGGCCTGCTGGCGGGTGGTGTGCTGGGCCAGAGCCTGTCGGTGGGTGATCCCGCGCCGAAGCTGGCGGTGGGCGAGTTCGTCAAGGGCGAGCCGGTCACGGAACTGAAGGCAGGGACGGTCTACGTGGTGGAGTTCTGGGCCACCTGGTGCGGGCCATGCAAAGCCAGCATCCCGCACCTCACCGAACTGGCCAAGCAGTACAAGGACGTCAAGTTCATCGGCGCCAATGTCTGGGAGCGCGACCAGTCACTGATCAAGCCGTTCGTGGCCGAGATGGGCGACAAGATGGGCTACGCCGTGGCTTGTGACACATTCGAAGGCGACGAGAAGACGGGCCAGATGGCCAAGACGTGGATGATGGCCGCCGGCCGCAACGGCATCCCCTGTGCCTTCATCATCAACGACGAGCGCAAGATCGCCTGGATCGGCCACCCCATGACCATGGACGAAGTGCTGCCCAAGGTCGTTGCCAAGACCTGGGATGTCGCCAAGGCTGCCGCTGACTTCAAGGCCGAGGCCAAGCGCGTCGCGCGTCAGAACGAAGTGCTGACGAGCCTGCGCAAGCCCGACATGCCCACCGCCGACCGCATCAAGCTGCTGCGCGCCTGGTTCGCCGAGGACCCGGGCGCCGAGAAGTCGGCCTGGTCGCTGCTGCTGCGCGAGCTGGCCAAGCAGCCCGACAAGGCCGAGATGGTGGCCTACCTGAAGAAAAGTCTCGCTGGGCTGGGCGATGACGGCATGGCGCTGTGGAACGCGGTCTGGACTGTGATCCAACAGCCCGGCGTGTCGCGCGAGGTGCTGGCCGTCGCGCTGCCGGCCGCCCGCCGGGCCGATGCGCTGCTCAAGGGCGAGCACGATGTGGCCGCTGGCATGCTCTGCCGCACCAACTCGCTGCTGGGCAACCGCGGCGCCGCGGTCGCCGCGGGCCGGCGCGCGGTCAAGCTGGCAGAGGGCAAGCCCTACCAGAAGATGTTCGTCGACTGGCTGGCCGAAGCCGAGACGCTGTCCGAACCCCGGCCGGCGCGGCCCACGAAGCACGACACACTGGGCTGATACCCCTCACATCAAGGCAGGGCCGCCGGGAGGATTGGCTTCGGCCATGGCCAACCGGCGGCCATGCTATCTCTACTCCTTGCGCTCTGCTCGCTGGGCGCCCCCCTTACCTCACCCGCCGGCCTCGTCGATCGCGCCGCCGGGCCGCTGGTGCTCAGCGGCACCTGCCCCAGCCCAGCCACCGTGTCCGTGGTCGTCACCACCGACCGCGGCCAGCGCGTGCCGCTCGCGGCCACGGTGACCGATGGTGCCTGGCGCGCGCCGTGGCGCGGCCCGTTGCCCCTCGGCTGGCTCGCGGTGGACGTGACCGCCGGTGACGCGCGCGCCGAGTCGATGGTGATCATCCACGACAGCCGCCAGGCCAAGCTGCCCGACCTGCCGTCGGCCTTCACCACCGATCTGCTCGATGCCGCGGGCCGAGTCGATGCGCAGTCAACAGAATGGCCGGCCATCCGCGCCGCGCTGAACCTCTATATGAACAGCCGCGGCGCCAAGCTCGCCGGCGTGGGCCGGGCCGGGTTCGACCTGGCCAATCCCGCCGACCTGGCCTGGTACCGCGACAACATGGCGCTCTACGACATGCGCCATCGCGACCGCGAGTGGGCCACGCCGTTGGGCAATCGGCCGCGTCGCAGCTACTGGAACTCGGTCTGGCGCACCTGGTTCAATCCCAGCAACGACCATCCGCTCGACGGCAATCCCAAGAACAACGACCACGCCAACTACCTGCCGTATGCCTTTGCCAACGACTACGCCGACCTGCTCATCGCGCAGGTCATGCGTCGGCGCGCCGACCGCGTGCTGGACGACAACCTGAGCCCGATGCTCGGCGAGGCCACGGAGAACCTGTTGGCCATGCAGCACCGGCAGCCGACCAACTTCAGCCTGCGCGACACCCATGGCGTGCAGCACACCTACACCGCTGGCGCTTTCCGCTATGGCCTGTTCGAGAATGGCGACTGGCTGACCGAGGGCAAGGGCTGGTTCTACAACCCGGCTTTCAACGACTACTATCACGGCGGCGTGCTCAACGGGCGCTGCTTGTGGGCCTGCGGCGAAGCGCTGGCCGCCGATCCCGCCGGGCCGCTGGCGGCGCGGCTGCGCGATGCCATCGCGCTCGGCGCCCGGTTCTGCCTGCGCGATGCGCTGGCTCCCGGATACGCCAAGCGCACCGGCGCGGGCCGCGTCTACTGGCGCGATGCGGGTGAGCACGCCTACCTGGCCGTCGGTCTGGTGGCCGCCGCGCGCGTGGCGCCGGCCACTCCGCTGGACCTGGATCCCGCCGTCGACCTGCGGACCGCCGCGGGCAACGCGCTGGACGCGCTGGTCGACCTGTTGGGCACACGCTCGCAGTGGTCGGTCTACCCCAACGTCGACAGCATGGCTATCGTCGCCTTGGCCGACGGCGCGCTGGCCTGGCCGGCCGACCCACGCGCGGCAGCGTGGCAGCGCGCCGCGATGACCGCCGCCGACGGCTGGTTGGCCGCCAAGGCGCCAGACTACCCCGCGCCGCTGGTGCACTTTGGCCCGCGCATCAAGCCCGACCAGATGACCTTCAACTGGGGGCACCTCAGCGGCAAGCCCGAAACCGGCATGAACACGGTCTACCTGTACCAAACCGGCCACTGGCTGCACGCGCTGGCGCGGCTGCTGCGGCTGACCGGCGAAGCCCGCTACCGCGACCGCTGCCAGGCCATGGTGCGCTATCTGTGTGGCGACAATCCGATGCGCGCGCGGCTGCTCAATGAGACGGGCGGGGTGTACAACTGGGTCGACGACCGCGACAAGGACGGCGTGGAGGACACGCTCAAGTACGACATGTACCCAGAATCCACGGCCTTCTGCCAGATTGGGCTCGGCCACCTGGTCGACGCTTTGGAGCACCGACCATGAGCAACGGCATCGACCTCGCCGGCGTTGAGGAACGCTCGCTGGCCAGCCTCGGCGACACCACGCGGTTGAAGCTGGCCCTGGCGCGGGCCCGCCGCGGCGACCGCGTGACCATCGGCGTCATTGGCGGCTCGATCACCGAGGGCGCCTGCGCCACGACGCCCGACCGTCGTTGGGGCGACCAGGTGGCCGCCTGGTGGCGCGCCACCTTCCCCGACACGCAGGTGCGCTACCACAACGCCGGCATCGGCGCCACGGGCTCGCTCATCGCCGCCCACCGCGTGGGTGCGCTGCTGGCGCTCAAACCCGACCTGGTCGTCGTCGAGTTCGGCGTGAACGACCCCAACGAGGAAGCGTCGGCCGAGAGCCTGGAGGGCCTGGTACGACAGATCCTGGTCTCACCGCACGCGCCGGCCGTCATGGTGCTGTACACCATGAACGCGCTCGGCGGCAACGCTCAGGAGCAGCACAGCCGCGTGGCGCTACGCTACGGGCTGCCGCAGATCAGCTTCCGCGATGCGCTGTGGCCCGAGATCCAGGCCGGGCGAGCGGCTTGGAGCGATGTCGAGGCCGACGAGGTCCACCCCAATGACCAGGGCCACGCCTACTGCGCCCGCTTTGTGAACCGCGCTGTCGCCCAGGTGCTCGACGCGCTGCCGGCGGACAGCGAGTTGCCGCCCAAGCCGCGCGGGCTGCCCGCGCCGTTGATCAGCGGCGTCTACCAGAGCGCGGCGCTGCTCAATCGCGAACGCCTGACACCGCTGGCGTGTCAGGGATTCCGCGAAGACATCGCCGCCTTCGGGCCGTGCTGGGTGGCGGATGAGCCTGGCGCGACCATCACTTTCGGCGTCGATGGCACGTCGCTGAGCGCCCTGTTCTGGCGCATTCGCGGCGACACGGGCATCGCCACCGCCCAGGTGGACGACCAGCCGCCTGTCGACCTCGTGGCCTGGTTCGAGGCGACCTGGGGCGGCCATCCGGCCTACGAGCGGATCGCGCACAACCTGCCCGCCGGGCCGCATCGGCTGACCATCACGCTGACCGACCGGCTGCCCGGCGACAGCGCGGGCCATCGGTTCCAGCTCCAGGCGGTATTGGCGGCGGGCCGTTAGGGCAGCGCCACTGTCAGGCCACCCACGCCGGCCGTGCGGGCCTCGCTGGCCAGCGGCTCGCGCCGGTCGTCGAGCGGCTCGTCGCCGCCGCGAAGCGCGGGCATGACGCCGCCCCGCAAGCCGGCGATCGCCGCCGCAACAGCCAGCGCGCCGGCCGCGCCGAGGCAGTCGCCATAGAGCGCCTGCGGCGCGCAACTGGTCGCCGCGCCGTCGGTCGAGACGTACCAGTCGGCCTCGCCATCGCTCAGGCTGAGCCAGGCCAGCACCTCGGCGCCGCGCGCGGTGGCGTTGGCCTCGGTCTCCAGCAACAGCATGGCCGCACCCTCGCCCAGCGCCACCTGATTGTCGCCACTGGGGTCGTAGGCGTCGGGATCGTCGGTACGCAGCAGCGGCCCGGCGTGGCCGGCAACGATGTCGGGACACAGCGCATCGACCGCGCCGGTCAGTACGGCGTCGGCGTGGCCCATGGCCAGGGCCACCAACGCCGTCTCCAGCGCCACGAGGCCCGAGGCCGCGCCGCTGGTGATGGTCGCGTGGTAGCCCTTCAGGCCGAAGTCGATACTGATCAGGCTGGTCGGCGTGTTGACAAACGCGTGGCTGAAGACCAGCGGCGTGGCGTACTTGACGCCGCGCGAACGCACCCGTTGGGTGTAGTTGGCGGCAGTGCCCAGGCAGCCATACTGCGTGCCCAGGACGATACCGCAACGCTCAGCCTCGCCCGGCGCGGCGCTCAGGCCAGCCTGGTCCAGGCACAGCTTGGTGGCGGCCAGGGCAAACTCCGAAGCGCGGTCGAGGTAGCCCTTCTCGGCCACCAGGTAGTCACGCACCTGGAAGCCCACCACCTCACCGACCAGCAACGGCTCGTCGGGCGACCCACTCCAGGGGCCAAGCCCAGTGATGCCCTGCACCACCGCCTCGGCGAACGGTTCATAGCCCACGCCGACGGCGCTGACTACGCCAATCCCGGTCACGGCAACTCGCTGCGCCATCTCAGCACCTCCCCAGCAGCACCGCGGCGTTGTTGCCGCCGAGACCAGCGCTGACGGACAGCACCACATCGAACTCCGCCGGCCGTGAGCGGCCCGGCACGCAGTCCAGGTCGCAGGCCGGGTCGGGCTCGTCCAGGCCAAGCGTGGGCGGCACCACCTGGTCGCGCAGGGCCATGATGCTGACCACCGCCTCCAGCGCGCCAGCCGCGCCCATGGCATGGCCGGTGGCGCCCTTGATGGCGCTGACGGGCACCTGGTAGGCGTGGTCGCCCAGCACGGTCTTCACCGCCGCCGTCTCGGCCGGGTCGTGGTGCTCGGTGCCGGTGGCATGGGCGTTCACGTGGCCGATGCGCTCCGGCCCGATGCCGGCTTGGTCCAGCGCGCGACGCATGGCCACCACCATGCCCTCGCCGCCCTTGTCGGGCGCGGTCATGTGGTAGGCGTTGTTGGTCACGCCATAGCCCAGCACCAGGGCCAGCGCCGTGGCCTCGCGCGCCGCGGCGCATTCCACGCTCTCGAGCAGCACGGCGCCGGCGCCCTCGCCGAAGATGGTGCCGCTGCGCTTGACGTCGAACGGGCGGATGGTGTCGGTGGTGATGGTGTGCAGAATGCTCAGCCCGCTCAGGCAGAACAGGCCCAGCTCGTCCGTGCCGACGGCGATGGCGGCGTCGGCCAGGCCGTAGCGGATCAGGTCGGCGGCATGGCCCACGGCCTGCGTGCCGCTGGAACACGCATTGGACAGCGTGACCACCGGACCGTCGACACCAAACTCGCGGGCCAGCACCTGTGCCGTGCTGCCGTAGTCGCCGCCGGCCAGGCGCCGGGCCCCCGCCGCCTGCATCCACAGGTCGTCCTGCGCGCCGAAGTTGGTGGCCACCACCAGCGCCACGCGCACGGTCTCGGAACGCAGACGCGACTGACGCAGCGCCTCACCAGCCGCTACCCGCGCATAGCCGGTGACGCGGGGCTCGCCCTCGACCGCCAGCGGCGCCCATTCGTCCTCGGGCACCTCGCCAGCCAGCGTGTTGCGCAGACCCGTGGTCTCGAATCGCTGCATCGGCCGCAAGCCGCTCTGGCCGCCCAGCAGGCGCATCCACAGCAGGTCGCGCCCGACCCCCAGGGCGCTCACCGCGCCCACACCCGTCACAACAACCTGGTTCATGAGAGGCCAATCCTAAGCGCTCAAGCCACCATCGACCACGAACACCTGACCGGTGATGTAGGCCGCCACATCCGTAGCTAGAAAGACGACAAGGCCGGCCACTTCGTTCGGGTTGCCGAACCGGCCGAGCGGAATCTGAGACAACATGGTCTCGCGGCGCGGCGCCGGCATCGACTCGGTCATCTCGGTCTCGATGATGCCGGGCGCGATGGCGTTGGCCGTCACGCCACGCTTGGCCAACTCGCGGGCGGTAGCCTTGGTCAGGCCGATGACGCCGGCCTTGGCCGCGGAGTAGTTGGCGCGCAGGGCATCGCCGCGCAAGCCGGCCACCGAACTGACGTTGATGATGCGGCCCGCCGGCGACTTGCACAGCGCGCGCACGGCGTGCTTGCTGCATAGGAACGAGCCCTTGAGATTGACGTCGATGACCTCGTCCCACTCGCCCAGGGTCATGTAGTTCAGGTACTTGTCGCGCACCAGACCGGCGTTGTTCACCAGGATGTCGAGCCCGCCCAAGGCTTGATCGGTGGCGGCCAGCAGCGCCTTGACGTCGTCTTCGACCGACACGTCGCCGGCCACGGCCACCGCGCGGCGGCCCATGGCCTCGATCGCGGCGACCACGTCGGACGCGGCCTGGGCCGATGACCGGTAGTTGATGACCACGTCGGCGCCAGCCTCGGCCAGCGCCAGAGCGATGGCGCGGCCGATGCCGCGCGCGGCACCGGTCACCAGGGCCCGCTTGCCACTCAACACCATGTGCGTCTCTCCCGCTTGGCTACGACTCGAGGATGGCCATGGCCACGGCCATCTCGCGCTCGTGTGAAATGCTCAGATGCCAGACGCGCCCGCCGAGTTCCGCGCAGCGCTCGGCAGCGCGGCCATGCAGCGTGATGTGTGGCGCACCGGCTTCGTCGTTGAGGATCTCGATCTGCGTGAACCCGACGCCGCTGGCCCAACCGGTGCCCAGCGCCTTGAGCACCGCCTCCTTGGCGGCGAAGCGGCCGGCGAGGCGGGTTACGGGGTTGGCCAGGCCGCACATGGCGGCGGTCTCGGCCGCGCTGAGCAGATGGCGATAGACGCGCTCGCCGTGGCGCTCATAGAGCCGCGCGATGCGGTCGAGAGCGACGATATCGATGCCGGTGCCGACGATCATGGCCTCACAGCTCGATGGCCATGCCCTCGTAGCCGACCACGACTCGGGGCCGTTCGCTCGCCGGCACGCGGTCGAGGTAGCGCATGGCATCGTGGAAGATCTGGTTGATCTTGTCGTCGGGATAGGTGGGCTCGTGGTGCACGAAGACCATGGTCTCCACGCGCGCGTCGACAGCCAGGTCGATGCCGATCATCGCGCTCGAATGGCCCCAGTTCTGCTTCTCGACCAAGGCCTCGCGCAGCGTGTACTGCGCGTCGAAGACGAGCACATCGGCCGAGCGGAAGAAGTCGACGTACTTCTGCCAGTAGTCGCCCACCAGGTCGCGGTACTCCGCGTCGGTGGCCATGACCATCGAGTGGCCATCGGCCTCCACGCGGTAGGCGAAGGCCTGGCCGGGATGGTCCATCTCCATGGCCGAGACCTTCATGCGGCCGTCGAACAGTTCCATGGTCGGCAGCATCTGGTGGTAGGTCTTGTCGGCGGCCATCATCTCGAGCGTGGCCGGGAAGAACTTGGGCGCCTGCTGGTAGCGCAGCCGGTCCTCGAGGTGGTCGTGACAGGCATACAGGTCGAAGCGGTTGCCAGGGATGAACAACGGCACGAAGAAGGGGAAGCCCTGGATGTGGTCCCAGTGCGTGTGCGTGAACACGATGGCGCCGCGACCCTGACCCTTGCCGAACTCGCTGCTCAGCAGATGCTGGCCGAGTTCGCGGATGCCGGTGCCGGCGTCGATGATGAGCAGGTCGCCAGCGTTGTTGCGCACCTCGACGCACGTGGTGTTGCCACCCCATGAGCCGCGCATATGGAGCGGGAGCGCCGACACGTAGTCGCGTACGGCCTGCTCGTCGCTCAGGTCCAGGCCCTGCGCGCCCCGGAGCGCGTCCACCAACTTGGCCTCGATGGCCTCGTTGGACAGTGGCGTGGGGATGGACCCCCGCACTCCCCAGAAGCGCACCGTCATCGCCGCACCGCCCTATCCTCCGGCCGCCAACTCGGCCAGCGCGCTCGCCTCGGTGTCACGAATCTCGAACAGCGGCACAAACCCGGCAATCTCCAGCACCTCGGCCACGGCGGGTCCCAGGCCGCTCAGCCGCAACTGGAAGCCCTCGGCGCGCGCCCGCTTGGCCAGGCCCAGCAGGACGCGCAAGCCGGCGCTGCTCAGGTAGTCCGCGCCACTCAGGTCCAGGATCAGATGCTGACCAGCACCGGGCAACGTGGCCAAGGCTACGTCCAGCGCCGGCGACGTGTAGGCGTCGACGCGGCCCTGCACCCGCGCGATGATCGCTGGTCCCTGTTGTACCACCTCAGTCGTCACCGGCTACCACCTTGCCCGAGTCGAGACACTTGGTCAAGACCAACTCCTTGCCATCGTCGGTGGGCCAGACTTCCACGCTGTCCATGATCCGGCGCATCAGGTAGACGCCCAGCCCGCCTATACGGCGCTTCTCCAGCGGCGCACCGACCAGCGGCGCCGCCAGCGTGGCCGGATCGAAGGCCCGACCGCGGTCGCGCACACGTATCCGCAGACCATCCGCCGTGGATTCACAGACAACCCGCAAGGGCGCGTCGTTGCCATCGTTACCATCGCCCACCAGCCGGCCGTGGTCCAGCGCGTTGGCGCAGGCCTCGTCGACGGCCAGCCTGATGCGCGCCACGACCTGCTCGTCGAACCCGCGGCGGCGCGCCAAAAAGGAGACGAACTGGCCGACCAGTTCCAGGTACGCGGCATCTGCCGGCACGGCCAATTCCGCCGCGCCGCTGACCACCGCCGATTGGGCCGCATCCAACGCCGCCATCAGACCTCCGTCGATTCGCCGGGCTTGAGAATGACCACCTCGGCCACATCGCCCACCAGCCGCGCAAACCGCCGCGGGTCCTGGGCGATGAGCGGGAACGTATCGTAGTGGCACGGCACGACGCGCTTAGGCCGCACCATGCGCACGGCTTCGGCGGCATCCTCGGGCCCCATAGTGTAGTTGTCGCCGATGGGCACCAGCATCAGGTCCACCTGGTTGAGCCGGCCGACCAGTTCGAAGTCCGACAGCAGGGCCGTATCGCCCAAGTGGAAGACCGTGCGTCGCTCCGCGGTGTACAGAATGGAGGCAGGCGTGCCGCAGTAGACGATCTGCTGGTGCGCTTCGTCGATCATGCACGAACCGTGCGCCGCGGGCGTGAACTTGACGCGGCCGAACGGGTAGTCATGGGCGCCGCCCAGGTGCTGGGCATGGGCCGTGATGCCCTGCCAGCCGAGCACCGTGGCCAGCTCGTAGACCGCCACGACCGGGATGTTGAGCCGGTTGGCGATGCCGACCGCGTCGCCGACGTGGTCGCCGTGGGCGTGGCTCAACAGGATGGCATCGCACCTTACCTGGTCGGCGCTGACCGCCGCGCTCGGGTTGCCCGAGAGGAACGGGTCGAACAGCACAGCGCCCGTGCCGCTCTCGGCCAGGAAGCACGAATGCCCGTAGAAAGTGACCTTCATGGCTTCACTCCTCGTTGCCGTCGGCCAAGGCCCGCGCCGCACCGACCACCTTCTGGGCCACTTCGCCAGTGAGCGCGCGCAGCAGGTCGAGCCCCATGGACACGCCGGCCGCCTTGGCATGACCGCCGCCGCCGAATTGCTCGGCGATGCGACTGGCGTCAATTTCGTCGGATTGGGTGCGCATGGAGAAGCGCAGGTAGCCGCGGTCCAGGCTGCGCAGGTCGACCAGCACCACCAGCGTGTCGGGATCGCCGACCATGTCGCCGACCTCACTCACCGAACCCCAGCAGCACACCGCCTTGACCTTCTGGCCAGCGCGGAGATCCAGCACCGTGGCTGACTGCTCGGCCAGGCTGCGGCTCCACTCACGTTCGCGCAGCGTGCGCTCGCTGGCGGCGGTCATGGCGTCGGTCGGATAGTAGACCCGCATGGGATCGGCGCGGAGCGTGTCGAACAGCTCCTGCACCTGCATCTGACCCAGAATGTCGTTGAACGTCTGCGACTCGGGCAGGGCACGCACCCACAGGTCCTGGTCGTGCGTGTAGTCCAGGAGCGTCTGCAGGGGCATCGGCACCTCGACCCCCAGCGTCGCCAGCCGCTGCGCGATCATCTCGGCCGAGCAGAAGGCGCCGGTGCGATCGATGGCACAATGGGCCATCCAGGCCTGGTCGTCCGAAGAGGCATGGTGATCGAACCAGGAGACCTCGGCCACGGCCGAGCGCAGCGTCGCCATCTCCGGCGAGTCGTCCTTCATGCTCAGGTCGGCGACCCAGATGACGTCGTAGCCGCCTGCCCGGCGCGCCACCAACTCGGGGAACCGGTCGTACGTACAAAAGAAGACGTCGCAGTCCGGCATGGCCTCGCGAGCCAGGAGAGCACAGGTCAGCGCGTCGAGATCGTTGTGGGTGAACAGCGCCCGTCGGCTCATGCCCAGGTCCTTCCCCAAGCCCGCATCCCTGGCGAGGACGAGGCCATTGTAGGTTCGCCAAATGGCGGTGTCAAGCGCGTTAACAGCATTGTCAAGTGGTCTCCCCAACCCGCGCCGGCGACCTTGGCGCCAGGTCGCGGAGCTGTTTCGACGCACGCCGCAGCGCGTCGATGGCGAGGTCGATTTCGGCCTCGGTGTTGTCCTTGCCCACGGTCAGCCGCAACGACCCGTGCGCCCGGTCGCGCGCGCCTCCCAGGGCCAGCAGCACATGCGAGGGATCGGTGGCACCGCTCGAGCAGGCCGATCCCGTCGATACCGCGATGCCTTCGCCATCGAGCAGCACCAGCAGGTTCTCGCCGCTGACGTGGTCGAAGCTAACGTTCACGTTGTTGGCCAGCCGCTCGCCGCGCGGGCCATTGAGCCAGGCGCCCTCGATGCTCAGCAGCCCGGCGATGAGCCGGTCGCGCAGTTGCCGGCAGTGCTCGGTGCGACTGGCCCGTTCCTGTTCCAGCAGCGCCACGGCGGCGCCCAAGCCGACGATGCCGGCCACGTTCTCCGTGCCCGCGCGGCGGCCGCGCTCCTGGCTGCCGCCGAGGATGCGCGGCTCCGGCCGCAAGCCGGTGCGCACATAGGCGAAGCCGACGCCCTTGGGCCCGTGGATCTTGTGGGCCGACGCCGCCAGCAGGCTGATGTGCGCCGCGCGCACGTCGATGGGCAACTCGCCCAGGCTCTGCACCGCGTCCGTGTGGAACGGCACATCGCGCTCGGCGCAACGGGCGCCCAACTCGGCGATGGGCTGAATGGTGCCAATCTCGTTGTTCGCGTGCATCACCGACACCAGTATGGTGTCGTTCCGCAGGCGCGCGGCGAGCGCTTCGGGCGATACGAAACCCTCGGCGTCGACGGGCAGGTATTCCACGTCGAACCCGTCGCGCGCCAGGCGCTCCGCGCAGTGCAGCACGGCGTGGTGCTCGATGGGCGTGGTCAATACGTGGCGGCCACGGCCGGCGCGCGCCGCGGCGGTGCCCAACAGGCACAGGCCGTCGCTCTCGCTGCCGCCGCTGCCAAAGACGATCTCGCCTGGTCGCGCGCCGATGAACGCGGCCACTCGCTCGCGCACATCCTCCACGGCGGCGCGCGCCCGCCGACCGGCGGCGTGCAGACTGCTGGGATTGCCCCAGTGCTCGGTGAGCCAGGGCATCATGGCGTCGAGCACCCGCGGATCGAGCGGCGTGGTGGCGGCATGGTCGAGGTAGATCATGCGCCCCATCCGCCCAGGTTCAGCGCCTCGGTCGCGCGCACCAGCCAGGCCTCGACATCACCGTCGACGCCCTTGAGCAGCACATGACTGAGATCGATGCGGTCGGCCGGCACGGGATAGGCCAGCGCGGCCCGCGTGAAGCCCGAGATGATCATGCGGGTGCCGGTGTCGGCCTCCACCAGCCCGGCCAGTACCTGCATGCGCTGAGCCAGGTTCACATGGTAGCCGAGCACTGTGTAGTCGCGCCGCAGTAGCGGCCCAAAGCAGCCGGACGCCACGCAGCCGGTGTTGATGCCGATGGCGGCCTCCAACACGCTGGCCCCCGTGCGGCGCCTGACCTCCTTGGTCGCTTCCATGTAGTCGATGATCTCCAGCCCGGCCCAGACCGCGGCGGTCGCGCCGTCGTCGCCGTCGCCCTCGCCGGACTCGTCGTTGGCCAGGCCGAACACCGCCACGACGCAGTCACCGATGAACTTGTCGACGGTGCCGCCCCAGTTCAGGATGATGCGAACCACCGGTCCCAGGAAGGCATCCACGACCTCGGCCATGGCGTCGGGCGCCAGGGTACCCGAGATCTGGGTGGAACTGCGCATATCGACGAACATCATCGTGGCCGTGCCGAGTCCGCCGGGCTCGTCGCCGCCGCTCAACTCCATGACCGCGCGGTTGGGCAAGTACGGCTTGAGCATCTGCCTCATGCCATCCATCAGATCGAGCCCACGCAGCTCGTCGACCGCGCGCACCCACAGGTCGCGCGAGCCCAGGAAGCCGGCGGTATCGGTGGCCGCCACCAGCTGCGCGCGGGCCTCATCGCCGCGGCCCTGGAGCCGGCAGGTGACGCCCAGGTCGAGCTGCACCGCGGCCAGCGCACGACTGGGCGCGGTCGGGTCGTGTAGTGCCAGGCTCTCGGCGAACAGCGCCGCGGCTCCCTCCAGGTCGCCGCGCGCCCGCCTCACCAGCCCGCTGGCGCAGAGCCAGTCAGCGCGGTCGAGCGGCCGGCTGGCGCTACCGGTGGTAACGCGGGCCAGCACGGCGCTGGCCTCGTCGAGCTGCTCCTGCTCCACCAGGATGCGCACCAGCAGCACGCGTGACGCGTTGGACTCGCCGCCGCGGCCCGTGGCTTCGAAGTGGTGCACGCTGGCCTCGGCCAGCTCGCGGGCCTCGGTCAGGTTGTGCATGAGGTGGTGACAGGAAGCCAACTTGCGCGTGCAGTGGCCCAACGCCTGCTGGTCGCCCTGATCACGGCTCAGGGCCAGATCCTCGGCGTAGAGCGCCAGCGCCTCGGCGTAGCGGCCCTCGCGCACGGCCAGGTCGGCGAAGCTGGATTTGCTCTTGCCCAGCTCTACCCGCAACTGGAGCCGCTCGGCCACCGCCACGCACTCGCGCAGGCACAGCCGCGCCGTGCGCAGGTCGCCCAGTTCGATGTAAGAGCGTGACAGCGACCAGTAGACGTCGTACCGACCGGGCTCATAGCCCACGCGGTCGTAGAGATCGAGCGCACGGTTCAGCGTGCGCACGGCCGAACTGTAGCGCCGGCCGAGTTCGAGCAGGATGGCCACCTGGCGGTAGTAAGCGGCACAGGTGATGGCGTGGGGCACGCGGCATAGGAGCGCGTCGATGCCCTCCAGCGCGGCCAGCGCGCCGCGGGCGTCGTCGCCGCGGAACTGCGCCAGACTGGCCGCCGTGCGCGTGATTACCATGACCAGCGCCCACTCGTCCGAGCCATCGGCCAGGTGGCGCTCAGCCGCGGCCAGCTCCTTTTCATAGAGCGCATCGGCCTCGGCGCCACGGCCCATGTCGGACAGGACGCGCGCACTGCAGACGCTGGCCAGCGCGGCGCCGACCGCGTCGTCGTGCGCCAACGCGCCACGCTCGGCGTGGGCCGCGGCGTCCAGCGCCTGGTCCCAGCGCCGGCCACGGCGCGCGAGTTCGCTGAGCAGCCGCCAGGCGCGCACGGCCCGGCGCGCGGCGGAAGGCGGCTCGGCGATGGCCGCAGCCTGCCGGAACGCTGCTTCGGACTCGGCCCATCGGCCGAGGTGCCGCATGGCGTCGCCGCGCAGGAAGTGGGACTCGCTGAGCGTGTCCGCGTCGGCCTCCTCGGCCGCCAGCGCATCGCAACACGCCAGCACCTGCTCGTGGCGTGCCGCTCGGGCCGCCGCCTGGGCGTCCTCAAGCAGCTTCGCGGTCGCCTCCGTCATGCCCGCATCCCCATTCGCCCGCCGGTGGTATGAGTATGCGTCAGTATGGCAGCGTGCGGAAGTGGACCTTGGCCTGCAGGTACCAGTCGGACGGATTGCCGCCGCCCAGATACGTGCGGTTGCCCGCGCTCAGGTCATAGGTGAACATGCGCGTCAGGAACCCGCTGTTGCGCAGTTGCACATTGACCTGGTCGCGCGCGTCGATGCCCACGCTCGAGCCCGAGATGACATCGCGCATCTGGTAGCCGGCATCCAGGTAGACCGGCCCGATGTGTACCGCCGGCCAGGCCAGCTTGGGGAACAGCTGGTCACACAGGCGGTACTCGTAACGCACCTCGGCCAGGCCGATGGTCTGTTCGGCATGCCGGCGGGTGTAGTCAGAGCCGGTCATGTAGCTGACCAGGCCGGCGACGTTCACCGTACCGCGCGGATTAGGCAGGTAGTACCGGCCGACATACGACAGGTCGCCGTGGAAGAAGCCCAGGCTCGCGCCGAACGTGCGGTCGGAGGTGCCGATCTTGGCCTTGAGCTCCTGCTGGCCCACGCCCGGCAACAACTGCGTGCGCGTGAACCCGAGGCTGGGCCCGACAATCCACGACCGCGCCGGCGGCGGGAACAGCACGCCGCCGGCCGTGGCGAACGGGGTGTGCTCCGCCGCCTCGAATCCGAGCTGCAGCTTGTCCTTGACATAGGCGCTGGCGGCCCAGGTCACCGGCAGCTCTGCCAGCACCTCGACGCCGGACACACGGTCGGCCACGAGCAGGCCGCGCTCGAGGCGGTATGGCGGGACACGCTTGTAGATGTTTGCCGCCAGCTGCAGGTCGCTCTGGTCATTGCGATACTGCATCGAGTAGCCCATCTCATGGCTCTTGGCGCCGTACTCCAGCTCGGCGCGAAAGCGGTGCCGGCCAAGCGGATCGCCGAACTGCGAACGCACCCCCCAGGCCGTGCCCAGCCCATCGTCGTGGTTGTAGGGGCGGGTCAGGTAGTGCCCCACCCGCTCGAGCCCGCGGTAGGGCACCACATGCGGCTCGGCGCCAGGCTTGGCGGGCCCGGCGGGCCCCATGACCTGCACCGGCTGCCGGGTCGCCGGCTGCGTGCCGGCCAGCGCCGGCACCGGGCCAAGCACGGCGGCCGTGCCGCGCGCGGTGTTGGTCGGCGAGACCGTCACGGGCAGCGCGACGGGCGGCGGCTCAGGGGCGAGCGCCACCCGCAGACTGGCGGGCACACTGCGGACCTGGGCCCGACGCACCTTGAACAGGCTGACCATCAGGCGCTTGCCATCAGGCGTCCAGGCCGGATAGAACACACCGCCGGTGGTCGCGGCGGTGACCTGCGTCACGTCGCCGCCCTGCACCGGCACCGTGTAGATGTTGGTGCCCGCGCCGGACAAGCCTTCAGCCTCGCCCGCCACCGCGGCGCTGCGGCCGCTGCCGGTGGCCTGCACGCCCTGGCGATAGGACACAAAGGCCAGCGTCTTGCCGTCGGGGCTCCAGGCGGGATACTGGTCGGGCGCGGCATCGTGCGTCACTCGCCGGTAGCCGCTGCCGTCCACGCCGACCACGGCCAGGTCGGTGCCTTCAGCGTCGGTGACCGAGAACGCGACCTGCTGGCTGTCAGGGCTCCACGTCGGCGAGAAGCAGTCGCCCGACACCGACTGAGTGATGACGCGCGGGTTGCTGCCGTCGACACCCATCACCGCCACCATGGCGCGCTCGTTGCGGTAGGTGCCGAACACCACCGACTTGCCGTCGGGGCTGAACTCGCCCTCACCCACGCGCCAGCCGGCGGGCGCGATCCTGGTCGAGTGGCGCGTGCCCAGGTCGTAGACCGCCAGCACGTTGACCACCGAGCCACGCTGGTTGCGGCTGCGCGCAACATACATCAGCTTGCTGCTGTCGGGCGACCAGGACAGCTTCCACGAGGCGTAGAGATCCAGCTTCGAGGCCACTTGCACGCAACGCTGGCCATCGGCCGAGTAGATCCACAGGCCGGGGATCGGCTCCTCCCAGTCGCCCACGCCGTACACCGCAAACCACTTGCCGTCGGGCGACGGCCGCGCCGCCAGCGCGGCCTGCAACTGCGGCGTGGCCAGCAGGTTGCCGCTCTGCTCCACGGGATCGGCCGTGGGCAGTTGGGCGGCGTCGGTGTTGATCTTGCGCACCGCCTGGCCCACGAAATCGGCCGTACTCAGGCCGGTTGCGCTGCTGAAGGCCAGGTCCCACTGGGGCACGGTGCCGTAGCGGCTGATGATCCGGTGGAAGACGTCGGGGCCGAAGCGCTCGGCCAGGTACACGCACATAGCGTGCCCCTGCTTGTAGACCGTGGCGGTCTCAATGACGTTGAACCGGGCATCGGCGATGTCCAGCTTGGCGCCCTCGAGCAGTTCGTGCTGCTGCGAGGCATAGAGCGCGTAGCTCACGGGCTCCGTGCGGCATTGATGGGCGACGTACTCAGCCAGACCCTCGGTGAACCACTGCGGCTGATACTCCATGCCCGACCACTCGGTGAGCGTGCCGGCCAGGCCGCCGGCCCGGCGTAGCGCCCAGCCGTTGATCACGTGGGTGTACTCGTGCGTCAGCAGGCTGGTCAGCCAGGCCCGGCGGTCAATGCGCGCCTGGTTCATCACCGGGTTGTACAGGTAGATGACGTGCTGCATGCGCTGGGCGAAGTTGTTCGCGCCCACGTCGTCGTAGTCGGCCAGGACCGCCGTGGTGCGTTCGCCGGGCGTGACGCCAAGCGCTTCGCAGACGCCGGGATGCACCTGCTCGGCAATCTCGGCGGCCAGACGCGCCGTGCCGGTCAGGCCGGCGTTGTAGACGATGGTGAAGTGCGGCGTGTCGAACTCATACCACTGCACCTCGGGATGGTTGAAGCCATCGGGCAACTCGGCGCGCACCTGGCCACATACCAGCAACGCACCGGCCACCAAAGCTGCTCTGCCCCACTGCCGCATGTGGCACCTCCTGATCCATCCACCAGCACCGTAGCGCACCAACTTACCTAGTATGGCTGCCCGACGCGGAATCCTCCAGACTGTTTTGGCCCCGCGGCCGCGGCCGCCTGGAGTTGCCGCCCAGGGGCAGGCCGCGCGGATGTCTCGCCGCGCCGCCAGGCGCCAGCCTCGACCGCTAAGCGGTCGGGGCTGGCGCGTCACCGTTCGGCGCCGATCGCCGACCTTCGCCCACGGCGCAGTTGACGCGCCCCAGAGCGCACACTAAGATCGAGTGGTGACGGGAGAGGCGGGATGCGCACACGGTTTGGCTTGGGCCTCTTGGCCCTACTCGCGGCAGCGCTGTTCGGCGGCTGCGGCAGCGGCGATCTCGGCTATCTCTACGACTTCTTTGGTAATGGCACCAGTCCTGGCGGCGGAGGCGGCGCCACGCCCGTCAACGGCGCACTGGTCGGCACGGTGTTCCAGCGCACCGTCCACGCGCCCAGCGGCGACTACGTGCAGGTCGAGGTGCGTGACAATGGCGCCGTGGCCAACGCCGACCGTACCGCCGTCGTCGGCGCGACCGTGGCCATCGTGGCGCTGAACAAGAGCACCACCACGAACGCGCTGGGCCGCTACCTGCTCGGCGGCATCCCCGCGGGCGACCACGACCTGACCATCACCTTGCCCACGCCGCCCGGCGGACCCGCCGGCGCCAGCGCCACATTCAAGGTCCGCGTCGTCGCCGGGCAGGTGGTCCAAGGCATCCCGGCCGCATCTGCTCGCTAGCGAAGCGTAAATTCACGCAACCGCCACGTCCGCCGCTTGTCCGACTCAACATGGAAGCAGCGGCCACGCATCTGCGCGACTATCTGGACGGGCTCACGGTGGAGCGCGGGCTGAGCCACAACACGTTGGCCGCCTACGACTCCGACCTGCGGCAGTTCCTCGATTTCCTCGCCGAGATGGGCCTGGAAGACCTGGCCCAGGTCGACCTGGAAACCGTCGACCTGTTCCTCAACAGCCTCTGGCAGCGCGGGCTCAAGACCCGTAGCGTGGCCCGCAAGGCCACCGCCGTGCGACGCTTCTTCCGCTTCCTGCAACACGAGAGCGTCATTCCCGCGGACATCGCCGAACGCATCCCCGTGCCGCGCAGCGGCCGGCGGCTGCCGGCGGTGTTGACCGAGGCGGAGGTCGAGTGCCTGCTCAACGCCTCGGATGCCTCGGCCTCTGAAGACGAGCACGAGCGACTACGCGGCCTGCGCGACCGCGCCATGCTCGAAGTGGCCTACGGCGCCGGACTGCGCGTCAGCGAGCTGATCGGCCTGCGCGTGGGCGACGTGGACGTGCGGCGCCGCTGGCTGCGCGTCAAGGGCAAGGGCAACCGCGAGCGCGTCGTGCCGTTGGGCAAACCGGCGATCGACGCCATCCTGACCTACATGGACCAGGTGCGCCCGCACTGGCTCAACCGCGAGTCGGGCGACCTGCTGTTCCTCACCCAGCGCGGTCAGGGCATCTCGCGCATCGGCTTCTACAAGGTGGTGCAGCGACTCGCGCGCGACGCCGGGCTCGGCGACCGCGACCCGGCCATCAGCCCGCACACCTTGCGCCACAGCTTCGCCACGCACCTGCTCACCCACGGCGCCGACCTGCGCGCCATCCAGGAGATGCTCGGCCACGCCGATGTGGGCACCACGCAGGTCTACACACACATCAACCGCGAGCAACTCGACTTGGTCTACCGCCGGGCACACCCGCGCGCGGTCGGCGAGTTGCTGTAGCGGTGTCAGACAGAAAACGGTGTCAGGGACCTTTTCCCCGCTACGCGGGGAAAAGTTCCCTGACACCGTTTTCTGTCTGACACCGTTTTCGTGCTACTGCAGCTTCGCCCACGTAGAAGTCGGCATTGCAGTCCAGCCACAGCGTCAGCCGGTGCATGTCGTCGTCCGCCAGCTTGACCCCATGGTGACCCGCCTTGAGCAGCGCATACAGCCTGGCCGAACGCGCGCCGAATGCGCCCGGCACCGTGCGCGGCTCGTTCCACAGCAGGCTGTCGAAGAACTGCACATAGGGCTTGAGGTTGACGTAAGACGTGTACCAGCCGTCGGGCTGGCGCGCCCAGTCGCCGGCACTCAGGTCGGGAGACTTGGGCGACTTGGCATGACAGTCGACGCAGGCGCGGTCGAGCACGGGCTGTACCAGCCGCGGGTAGTTGAAGGGGCGTGACCCGTCCACATCGGGCCGGATGGCCGACGGTGCGCGCTGGAAGGCGACAGGGCTCGCGGCGCGCTTGGCCGGCGTGTTGAGCCGTGACTCGTGGCAGCCCGCGCAGACCAACTGCTCGCCCGGATGCACGTACGTATCGCTGCGCATGGTCTGCACGGCCAGGCCCTGGCTATCGAGCGCCTGGAAGAAGATCGGCGTGCCGGTCGGCGCCTCGAAGTACGCGCTGCCGTCGGCCTCCACCGGCACCGTGCCCAGCACGGCGCGCGCGCCCTTCTGGAAGCCGTGGCCGATGCGCGGGCTGCTCTCCTTCCAGGTCGTCTTGGGCAGCACCTGCATGATACGCAGCGCCGTGATGCGAGTGTCGGCCGGCCAGGCCGTCTGGCTGTCGTAGACGTTGGCCAGGCCGATGGTCGCCGGCGCTGCCGGCATGGGCTGCGCCGCCAGCGTGGCCTGGCGGGGCTGACCCACGGCCGTGGCGTGCGGCACCACCGGCGGGGCGGTGCGTGGGCGCAGCGGGATCGGGCTGAGGCAGCTCAGCGCCGGATCGCGATAGAGCAACTCGCGATTGCCAAACGCGTCCACCAGGTACAGCCCGAAGTTGTTCTGAGGGCCGCGCTCCATGCGGCCATCGCCGTCGTAGACGGCCAGGTAGAAGTTCTCGCTCAGCGGCCAGGCGGTACCGTACATGGTGTGGTTGCCCGGCTCGCTCTCGGGGAACAGCGCGTCGGGCGTCAGCCGGCGATAGGGTGACATGGCGTTGTCGTCGGGCACCGTTGGGTCGACCAGCACCAGGCTGCCATAGGACTGGCCATGGTGCGCCGCGGCGGTGGCCACATAGCGGCTCGAGCCGGGGATGGCGCGAAGATGCATGGTCATCAGCGGCCGGTTCTGCCAGGCGTCGCCGTAGTTGGCGGTGAGCGCGCGGGCATCGCGGCCGTCTGGCGTGGTGATCCAGGGGTTGTGCGCCTGGAACGCGCCGCGATCGACGTAGTCCCAGCGCGTGTAGACCAGCCGGCCGTCGTGGCTCAGGCTCGGCTGCCACTCGTTGGACTCGTGGTAGCTCAGGCAGACGATGTCGGTGCCGTCATCGAACATGGAGTGCAACGTGTAGTTGGGCTTGGGCGACGGATGGCAACGCCCGAACCCGCCGCGCCGTTCGCTGATGAAGGCCAGCCGTCCGTTGGGCAGGCAGCACGGGTCGAAGTCGTTGTACGGCCCGTCGGTGAGCTGCTCCAGACCGCGCCCGTCGAGACCAACCCGAAACAGGTGATAGGTGGTGGTATCGGTCCACTGGTACTTGAGCGGATCGGCCTGAGTGTAAGCGAAGTAGACCGTCTGGCCATCGAACGACAGCTCGGGCGACAGGTAGCCGCCCGGCGGCAGCTTGGCGCCGGCCAAGCGGCCCTTGACCACGGTCGATGTCGCCAGCAGGTCGCGCACGGCCGGCTGGTCGGAGAAGGCGCCGTCCAGCACGAACACGCCGCCAGCCTTGGCCACATTGAAGCCGTAGTACTGCTGACACATGTGGTTGCCGGCATCCTCGGTGCCAACCAGGCACGGCCGCTTGACGAACAAGATGCGCTGGAAATCGAGCAGCGGATTGCGGAAGGCGATCCTACGACGCAGCTCGGCCGCCCGTGCGTAGACCCCTTGGCGCGCCGCCAGGTCACCGGGCACGATGCCGCGCGCCTCGGCCTCAAGCCGCGCCAGCGCCGCGTCATCGGCGCGCGGATCTACCTTCGCGCTCAGCGCCTCAAGCAACACGCGCGTGCGGCGCAGCAGCACATCCAGCGGGTCGCGGTCGCCGCGCGCGATGAGCGCCGCGCGATGGTAGACCTGCGCCGCCAACGTCGCGGCCCGCGCCGGATCCTTGGCCGCATCGGCGATCAGCGCCGTGGTCTGACGCCATTGGGCCGCCTGCTCATCGGCCAGAGGTCCCGCCGTGGCCCAGGTCATACCCAGCAACCCGGCCAGCAGGTACAGCGTACGGCTTCGCATCATCGCCCGGTCCTCACGGCAGCTTCAGCGCCACGGTCTTGCCCGCGTCGATGGCTTCCCAGTACTGCTTCTGACACTGCTCATACAGCCCCGCCGTACCGCGCACGGTGGCCGTCGGGTCGAGCGTGATGGTCACGTCCGCCGGCTTGCGCACCCGCGCGGCAGTCATCTTGGGCGCCCACTTGGCGATGACCTGCGTCACCGGCCGCCAGGCGCCGTCGGGCTCGATGATGCCGAAGTCGCTGTTCTCGCCAACGCGGTACCCGCCCGGATACCACCAGCAGCACGTGCCGTTGGCGCCCGAGTCATAGACCATCCGGTAGAACATCTCGTAGAACTCGGCCTGCCACTTGATGCGCTCGGGGTTGGGCGCGTTGAGAGCGGTGCTCCACACCGTGTCGCCAAACTCGGCCCACCACAGTGGATGCTCGGGCGCACAGGCTCGCGCATAGGCGGCGGTCCAGTCGCCCACGCGCACGCGCTCCCACGGGCCCAGCCGGCCATAGCCCTCGGGCGCCATGAAGTCGACGCCGTCGCGCAGGCCGGCGAAGTCGTAGGTAGTCATGGGCGGCGCCCACAGCGGGTCGCCCGCGCCGCTCATGCGGTAGCTGACCAGATGGTTCGGATCCACCGACTGCACCAGCTTGCGGGCGCCGCCGTAGTACTTGCGCAGCAGGTCGTTGAGGAAGGCGCGGTAGGCCAGCACCAGTGGCTTGTGCGGCCCCTCGACGGACAGCTGCTGGTCGCTCGGCCCGGCGACGCGGCCGTCCTCGGTAGGCACGGGCACGCCGAACGCCTTGGCGGCGTCGTCCGGCGAGCCGTACTTGGCGCCGAGCCAGGCCGCCCACTCCTGATCCCAGCGCGCCAGGTCCTTGCGTGTGCCCCAGTTGGGCTCCCAGGCCAGGTCGTAGGCCATGACCGTGTCGTTCTCGGCCAGTCGCAGCTGGGTGATCATCTCGCGGACCAGCGGCCACTCGAAGTCGAGCGGCGTGCCCGGCCGCAGCGAGACGTTGGCCAGCAGATGGTGGTCCTCGCAGCGCATGAGCAGGTCGATCAGGTTGCGCGCCGACATCGACTGGTGGTAGAGGAACACGCTGACCTGGTTGAACCCGATACGCTCGATGCGGGTCAGGTCGCGCTCGACGATGGCCGGATCGTAGGACTGGGCCGAGAGCCACTGCTCGAAGTAGGCGCCCTCCTCGGTACCGATGCCGCTCGAGGGCATGTAGTTGATGCCATGGGCATACCACTTGCGCCCGTCACGCCACCAATCGCCGCCGCGCGCGGTGAGGAACTTGGGGTTGGCCTTGGGCCGCCAGATGCGCACCTCGTGGCTCAGCTTGTCGCGGCCGCGGTTGCTGACCAACTCGACCGTCACCTGAAACGGGCCGCCCCGAGCCGGCACGTCCCAGTTGGCGGCCAGGCGCGTGGCCTGGCCTGGCGCGACCGTCACCGACCAGTCCTGCCGCCAGGGCGGCACGCCGGGTCCGGTGACCGTGGCCCGCACCGTGCACACCGCCGGCTGCCGGCCGCGATTGCTGACCACCGCGCCGACGGGCATGGCCTCGTTGCCGAAGCTGGCGTAGTAGGCAGCACCGCCTTCATACAGGAAAGCGCCTTCCAGCAGGCGCTCACAGGCAGCCGCCAGCCAGGCCTGCGTGCTCGGCGCCGCCTGCCAGGCCGCGTCGTCGATAGGCACGCTGAGCACGGCGCCGCCGCGGGCCGAGTCGGCGCCATGCAGCACCAGCGCGGCGGGCGTGCCGCAGACCAGGCCCTGCGCGTCGACGGTCTCCAGCAGCGGGACAAAGCGCCACAGCTTGTTGCGGTCCAGGCTCGTGCCTTCGGGCCGCGGATGCGGGCTACTGAGCCTGGCGGGCAGGGCCGGCAACGGCGCGGTGCCGGTCAGACCGGCGGCGCCGGCGCGCCACGACTTGGCCGTCGTCACTGGGAACAGCTTGTAGGCCGGCGAGACCGCCTCCAGCGGCGCGGCGGGTGCCTCGCCGCCGATCAGCGCCGCAGCCTCGGGCCGGTTGGCCGGGGCTGGCGCGCTGGCCAGATCGTCGAACCAGATGGTGTGCTTGCCGTGAGCCACCTGGTTGGTGTGGGTGTCGGCCAGCCCGATGGCCAGCCGGACGGCGTTCTCGGGGCGCAGGTAGTCCTTGGCGCCGCCGCGGCCCTCGGGGCCGGTCCAGAAGCGGAACGCGGTGGGTGGCAGTGCGAAAGGCCGCCACTCGCGGCCCAGCGCCACGGTGGCGATCCAGCGTGAGCCGTCCTTCTCGTCCCACTCCAGCGACATCTGCGGCGTAGTGGCGTCGCCCTTGGCCGAGAAGCAGGTCCACGAGTTGCCCGTCGCGAAGGCCTGGGTGAACGCCGGCGCCTCGAAGGTGTCCCAGCCGGTCTGGTTGGCGATGTCGATGCGCAGGCACCCGCCCTGACCGCGCGGCTCGCGGCTGACCTGGCTGGGCGGCTTGAGGTCGTTGCTGGCCCGGTGCCAGACGCCGATGTCGGCGCCGTCGAAGGTCAGCAATGGCGATCGTGTCAGCGACTGGGCCACGGCCTGCAGGTAGCTGTCGTAGTCGAGCGCGCGGCCGTCGAACGTGTATTGCAGGCGACCAAAGGCGCCGGTGCCCAGCACCACCACGTTGCCGCCTTGCCGCACGTAGTCGACGACGGACTCCATGCCCTCCACCGTCATCTGTCGCGGCTCGGCGAGGAGCAGCATGTCGATGACCGCCGGGCGCAGCAGTTGCGCGTTGGCCAGCCGGTCGCCATCGAAGTCGACCACGCCGACGCCGTCGGCGGCCAGCCGGCGCGCCAGCGGCGGCTCGGGCTGCGCGCCGCGATAGACCGCCACCAGGCCGCGAGCGGTGCGCCGCCGCTCGATGGCGAGACGGTCGACATCGGCCACGCGCGCATCGGCGGCCAGGCGAGCCGCGCGCGCCGCGCTGATGACATGCGACGCGCGTGCATGAACGATAGGACAGGCTGAGACTTGCCAGTCGTCACCCATCCACACGCAGAACTGCACGGTGGCGGTGTTGAGCAGGGCCGGAATGGGAAAAGTGGCCAGGTAGACGCCGCTGCCGGTGACCTTGGTGCCGGTCTGGGCGATGACCTCGCCGCGCTGGTCCTTCATCTCGCAGCGCAGAAAGACCGCCGGCACGCCCGCCGGCAGGCTGTAGCGCACCGCCACCTGCGCGGGCGACTGCTCGACCACCGTGCGCGGCGCCTCGGGAATGTCGGCCACATAGCCCGGCAGCGCGCCGATCAGCACCAGTTTGGCCAGCAGCCACCAACTCACGGTCATGCCACGTCTCCGCGCATCTTGTTTGACACCAAATGCGATTCACCTGTCGGCAGGTAGGACGACTTACGGTGGCGAATGCTCCGATGGATGCGGATCCCGCACCCCAGTTGGATCGAAAGCTGAGCATCATCATGAAAGTGGCGCTGCAACTCGGACTCATCCCTGGCCAGAGCGTGGCCGACAAGCAGAAGTGGGCCGCCGACCACGGCGTCGACGGCATCGAGATATCGACCGGCGACTACCGGCCCGATATGCTGGACCAGGCCAAGCGCGATTTCGAGAAGAGCCCCGTGCCCATCTCGACCGTGTGTGGCAACCCGAGCTTCGACTTCCTCGATCCCGATCCGGGCAAGCGCCGCGCCAGCCTCGAGCAGAGCAAGGCCTACCTGCGTTTCTGTGGCGAGGTCGGCGCCGTGGGCCAGATCGTGCCGCCCATCTTCGGCGGACCGCGCATCAACAACCTCGAGCCGCTGTACGACGCGGTGACGCTGGAGAAGATGCTGCTGGTGGAACTGGTCAAGGAGTTGGGCGACGTGGCCGGCGAGGCCGGCAGCGTCCTGCTGCTGGAGCCGCTCAACCGTTACGAGCAGCACTTGCTGCGCCGGCTCGATGACGGCGTGGAGATCTGCCGCCGAGCCAAGCATCCCGCAGTGTGGATCATGGCCGACTTCTTCCACATGCACATCGAGGAGACCAGTTCGCCGCGCGCGCTGCGCCGCGCCGGCAAGTTTATCCGCCACTGCCACCTGGCCGACAACACGCGTCTGGAGCCCGGTTCGGGCGACATCAACTTCGTCTCGGCCTTCCGCGCGCTGCGCGCCGTGGGGTTCGAGGGCTACATGGCCTACGAGTGCGGCATCAGCGGCCCTGACCGCGAAGCCTCGCTGGCCCGCAGCCTCGAGTTCGTGCGCGGCTGCCTCACACGCGTGTAAGGCGACTGGACCTGGGTGGTAGGACGTGGGGCGTGGGTAGGCGCCAGGCAGGTTTGCCACGTCCCATGTCCCACCGCCCAACACCGTGGTGTCACGTCTCACGACCCACGTCCCTTAAGCGCCGGGCTGCCGAGCCGATACCCCATTGAGGAGGTAGCCCACTTATGACACGCGGAATGTACGCAGCCGCCGGCGGTATGCTGGTCGGCATGCGCGCTGGCGATGTCTACGCGAACAACCTCGCGAACGCGAGCACGACCGGCTACAAGGCGGATCGTGTGAGCTTCGGATCTTTCCAACGCGTCATGCTGCCCAGCGTCAAGGACGGCACCGGCGCCATCGCTCAGATTGCCCAGAGCTCCACGGTCAACCCGATCACGGTGGACCTGACCCAGGGCGCCATCCAGGAGACGAGCAATCCGCTCGACATCGCCATCGACGGCGGCGGCTTCCTGGTTGTCGGCACCCCGGCCGGTGAGCGCTACACGCGCGACGGCCACCTGACGGTGGACGGCGCGGGCCAACTGGTGACCGGCACCGGCGAGACCGTGCTCAGCATCGCCAACGCCCCCATCACGGTCGGCAACGGCAGCGTGAGCATCCACGGCAACGGTGAGGTGTTCAGCAACAACCAGCTCGTGGGGCAACTGCGGCTGGTCAGTCTGACCGACCCGGCGAACGCCCTCAAGGAGGGCGGCAACCTGATCAGCGGTGGCAGCCCCGTGAATGACACGAAGTCGCAGGTGCGCCAGGGCATGTTGGAGTCCTCCAACGCCGACACGATGCGCACCATGGTGGAGATGATCCAGACGCTCCGACTCGTCGAGATGAACCAACGCGTCATCCAAGCGCAAGATTCTACCCTTCAGCAAATCATCGACGTGGCGAGAAAGTAAGTAGAGGATGCCGGCGCGGGCTGGCAAACGGCTGGTCCACCTAGTGGAAGCCCCCCGGTCACCGAACGATTGAGGTGACCACAAGCCCCGCCCATTCCTCTCCTGACCAGACAGGAGAGACAGATGCTGAGAGCACTATGGACCGCTGCTTCGGGTATGACCGCCCAGCAGCTCAACGTGGACGTCATCGCCAACAACCTGGCCAACGTCAACACCTCCGGTTTCAAGCGCAGCCGCATCGACTTCCAGGACGTGCTGTACCAGACCGACCGCGTTCCTGGCAGCGTCAGCGCCAAGGGCAGCCAGTTGCCGACAGGCATCCAGGTTGGTCTCGGTACGCGGCCCGGCGCGATCTACAAGCTGAACAACCAGGGCACCTTCGCCCAGACCGACAACGACCTCGACGTCGCCATTGAGGGCGAGGGCTTCCTGCAAGTGGCCATGCCCGACGGCACCACGGCCTACACCCGCGACGGCGGTCTCAAGCAGGACAAAGACGGCCGGCTGTGCACCTCCGACGGCTACCCCCTGGAGCCGGCCATCACCATTCCGGCCAGCGCCCAGAGCGTGACCATCGCGCCGGACGGCACCGTGGCGGTGACCGTCGCCGGCCAGAAGGAACAGCAGACGGTCGGCACCATCCAGTTGGCCAACTTCGTCAACCCCGCCGGCCTCAGCGCCATGGGCCGCAACCTGCTCTCCGCGACCAGCGCCTCGGGCGACCCGGTCACCGGCCAGCCCGACAGCAACGGCCTTGGCCGCCTGCAGAAGGGCTACCTGGAGCAGTCGAACGTCGACGTGGTCCAGGAAATGGTGCAGATGATCGTCGCCATGCGCGCCTATGAGGTCAACTCCAAGGCCATCCAGACCTCGGACGAGATGCTCCAGGTCGCCAACCAGGTTCGCCGCTGATCCCCGGGCAGCTAACGCTCGCCTGGTGAGGTGAAACCATGAAGACCCTGATTACCACGCTCAGCTCTCTCCTAGCACTGGTCACGCCGATGGCTGTGGCGGCCGAAACCGAGACGTCGGTTCCGGCCGCTCAGCCGCCGGTGATGGCGGTCATGCTGGCGAGCCTGGGCACTCCCACGACCAACGCCACCGCCCAGCCCCAACTGACCCTGGTCAACCTGATGCCCACGGCCAACATCGCTGGCGAGAGCGTGACCCTCGGCGACCTGGGCAACCTGCCGGCCGACCATCCGCTGAACGGACTGGTCATCGCCCCCGCGCCGTTGCCGGGCCTGCGGCTCTGCCTGAGCCGCGACCAGATTGAGCTGCGCCTGCTGCGCCTGGGCTACCGCTCGGGCGACGTGCGCCTCACCGGCGCCGGCAGCGTGGTGGTCAGCCGCACCGGCCAGATGCTGCGACCCGACCTGGTGCAGGCCGCGGTGACCAAGCTCATCGGGCTGCCGGTCACCGTCGAGCGACTGCCCCAGTTCGGCGCACTGCCGCTGGGCGCGCTCGACTACCGCCTGC
Organism: Armatimonadota bacterium; assembly: GCA_016235455.1. Classification (GTDB taxonomy): domain Bacteria; phylum Armatimonadota; class UBA10988; order UBA10988; family UBA10988; genus UBA10988. Next base: position 62,225 of record JACRKZ010000129.1, read on the forward strand.
GCAGCGACTTGCCGAACCCGCTGCCCGACCAGTTCAGCCTGACCCTCGACGTGCTCGTCGCCGGCCAGGTGGTGGCGCGGCCCACGGTCAGTCTCAAGCTGGCCCTGCCCGCCGCCCCGGTGGCCGCGGTCGACCAGACCGTCAGCGTCACGCGGCCCACACCGACGCCCGCCACCGGCACGCGGCCCGCGGCGCCCGGCGCGCCGACCGCGCCGACCGCGCCGGCCTGGCAGGTCAAGCGCGGCGACCGGGTGGCGGTCACCGCCGTCAGCGGTGCGGTTCGCATCGTCCTGTCGGGCGAGGCGCGCGGCCAGGGCACCCTCGGCGACACCATCGCCTTCGAGGTCGTGCTCGGTGGCCAGAAGCGCACCGTCTCCGCCCGTATCGTCGCCCCCGACCGCGCGGTCATGGAGGTCTGACATGGAACGGCTCATCTTCGCCCTGACCCTGTTCTGCTCGGTCGTCACCGCGACCACCGTCAAGAACCTCGACCAGCCGACGCCCGCGGGCAGCGGCAAGACGGCCACCACGGCCACGCCGCGCGCCACCGTCGCGCCGACCAACACCGGCAGCCAGGACCCGGCCGCCGCCATCAGCCTGGCCGAGCCGCGCCGTTCAGACAGCACCGGCACCGTGGCGCAGCCCAGCGTGGGCGAGCCGCTCGTGCCGGCCACGCCGCGTCCGGTCGGCCGCGAGTCCTACGGCATCGCGCCGGTGGCCAACCCGCGCTACGATATGCCCACGACGCCCGCGGTGGCCGTCGGCTACGCGCCGCAGGCCGCGGGCCCGCTGCCCACCTACCCCGGCCTCGGCGGCCCGACGATGCCGCTCACCGGCAACCCGGCCCAGACCATCGGCGCCGGCCCGCTGGTGCGGTTGTTCACCGACATCAAGGCCTCCGGCCCTGGCGATACGGTGACCATCATCATCACCCAGCAGGCCGTGGCCGCGGCCAACGCCGCCAAGAGCAGCAACCGCGACACCAGCGGGACTTTCAATGCGGGCACTGGCCTGCTGAGCTTCCTGCCGGCCTTCAGCTTCGGCTGGAAGGGCGGCAACACGGGCAAGAGCGACGAGTCTGGCAACTTCTCCATCAACACCACCTTCACCGCGATGGTCGCGGCTGTGCTGCCCAACGGCAACCTGCAGCTCGAGGGCCAGCAGCAGGTGCTCATGGACGGCAAGCCGCAGTGGGTCAAGCTGACCGGCGAGTGCCGGCCCTATGACATCACCGCGGACAACACCATCGCCTCCACCAAGGTGGCCAACGTCAAGATTGAGTGGAACGGCCTGCGCGGTAAGACCGGCACGGGCAAGGGCCTCTTCGACGTCATCGGCGGCGCCATCAAGTCGCTGTTCGGCTGGCTGTTCTAGGCCCGGCCAGGCACCGCGCTGGCGGTGCCCGGGGAGACTTCCATGACCAAGTACATCGTCAAGGCCATCGCCCTGCTCGCCGCGACAGCGCCGCTGGCCGCCCAAGGGCCGCTCGCGGTGCCGGTGCGCGACCTGGCCCGCGTCGACAACGGCCCGGTCAACCATGTCTTTGGCTACGGTCTGGTGACCGGCCTCGAAGGCACCGGTGACACGCGCCAGTCGCTCTACGCCAACCAGTCCATGAAGGCCATGATGCGCCGGCTGGGCGTCGACCCCGGCGAGACAGCGGCGCAGAGCAAGAACGTGGCCGCCGTGATGGTCACCGCCACGCTGCAGCCCTTCGGCCGCTCGGGCGACGGCATCGACATCACCGTGTCGGCCATCGGCGACTGCACCAGTCTGCACGGCGGCATCCTGCTCCAGACGCCCATGCAGGACGCCGCGGGCACCATTCGCGCCATCGGCCAGGGCCCGCTGAGCATCGGCGGGTTCAACGTCTCGGCCGGCGGCTCCAGCTCACAGAAGAACCACTCCACCGTGGGCCGCGTGCCCAGCGGCGCCGTGCTCACCGCCAACACCGAAGGCGTGGTGGCGCCACAGGGCATCTTGTCGCTGCGGCTGCTCACGCCCGACTACACCACCGCCTGCCGCATCGCCGATGTGGTGCGCGAAGCGTTCGGGACGGAGCAGGCGCAGGTCATGGACCCGGGCCGGGTGACCATTCGCGTGCCGCAGGTCTACCTGGGCCGCGAGTCACTGTTCGTCTCCCAGATCGAGCGGCTGCGCGTGCAGCCCGACCAGCGAGCTCGCGTGGTGGTCAACGAGCGCACCGGCACCGTCGTGGTCGGCGCCAACGTGCGCTTGCTGCCGGTGGCCATCGCCCACGGTGGGCTGCGCATCGAGATCAACCAAACGCCGATCATCAGCCAGCCGGCGCCGTTCACCGACAGCGATAACGCCAGCACCGTGGTGGTACCCGACACTCAGGTCTCCGCCACCGAAGAGCAGCGCCAACTCGCCGTAGTCAACCCTGGCGACAGCGTGCAGGACCTGGTGCGGCTGCTGAATGCCCTCCAGGTGACGCCACGAGACCTCATCGCCATCTTCCAGGCGCTCAAAGAGTCGGGCGCGCTGATGGCCGACCTTGAGATCATGTGAGCGAGGAACGACCATGACGACCGCCACCACCATCGCCAACCCGACCAAGGTCGAAGGCACCTGGGGCCATCCCGCCGGCCGGCGCGACGCCAAGTTGCAGGAGCAGTGCCGCGCCTTCGAGTCGGTGCTCACCGGTGAGATGCTCAAGGGCATGCGCAAGACCGTGACCGACACCAAGGGCTGGTTCGCCGAGTCGAGCGCCGAACGCAGCACGCGCGAGATGTATGATCAGCGGCTGTCGTCCTTGCTGGCCGAGCGCGGCTCGCTGGCCGTGGGCCGCGAGATCTACGACAAGGTCAAGGTGTCGCTGAACGGGATCAGGACGATCCCGGCGGCCAATGAGGGCCAGGCCGCGGCCGCTGTGTCGCCGAATCCGGCGCTTGGCGCTATGTTAACAGCCGCGGCCTAAAACAAAGGGGTCCGCTGGCCGACTAAGAACATGATGGAGCCGCGGGAGACTGCGGCGAAGACGGCCGAATGGCTGTCAGGAGGCTGGTGCGATGCGAATCCCACCCGAGACAATCAGAAGCCTGGTGGGCCTTCACGCACAACGGGTGAGCAAGACTAACAACGTCGGGGCTACCTCTTCGGTGGCGGCCACGTACAAACCGACGACGGCCAGCACCGACGGGGTCAACCTGTCGGACGAGGCCAGTCTGCTCAACACGCTGAAAGCGGGCGTCAAAGCGATGCCCGATGTGGATGCCTCCCGGGTGCAGCAGGTGAGCGAGGAGATCTCGCGCGGCACATTCCAGGTTCCGACCTGGCAGGTCGCCGAGGGCCTCGTGATGGAGCTTGGTGGAGCAAGGTAGTGGAACCAACGCCTAGGTGCAAGGCACTGCAAGAGCTGGCGAGCGTGCTCGAGCGCCAGTTGACGGCCATCCGCTCGGATGACCTGAACGCCTACATGGCGTCGCAGTCGGCCATGGAAGCCGCCTGCAGCCGTCTGCGCCCCTGGCATGGCCAGCCGTCTACCCCCGCCGAGCGTGCGTGGGCCAGTGCGGTCCGTCGACTGAGCCTCAGCGTCCAAGACCTGATGGACGCCATGAACCAGCCGTTCTACGAGCTGGTTCGCCATGTGGCTGCTCAGTCGACGGGCCGTGCGGGTCCGCTTGGACTGGACCTGCGCGTGTAAAGCGCAGGCGTTTGGAGCGCGAAGATGAGTGCCATACTGGACATTGCCTTGTCCGGTCTAAGGGCCTCGCAAATCGCCATCGACACAACGGCCCACAATGTGGCCAACGCGAGCGTGGAGGGTTACAGCCGACAGCGCGCCATCGTGGCGACGCAGAATAGCCAAGTCACTTCAAAAGGGTTCCTAGGAGGCGGGGTCGTTGTAGCCGATGCAGAACGCATCACGAACCGCTGGACCGAACGGCACCTGAACACCGAGTTGACGCAGAGCGGCTATTACAGCGAGCTGACCGAACGACTCAGCCAGGTCGAAGCGATTTTCAACGAGACCTCGACGCCGGGCATCGCCGACGCCATGAACGGATTCTTCGAGGCGGCCTCGTCAGTCTCGGACAACCCCGAGAGCATTGGCGACCGCGTGGCCTTTGGACAGGCCGCGCAGCAGCTGGCCTCGCGCATCACCAACGCCGATGCGCAGCTGGTCACCGCGCTGACCGACACCCGAGTCGGTGCCGAGCAGGAAGCCGTCAACGTCAACCAGAAGCTGGACGAGGTCGCCCAGCTCAACGGCCTGATCATGGGCATGGTGCAGAACAACCGCAGCGCCAGCGATATGCAGGACCGCCGCGACTTGCTGCTCCGCGACCTGAGCGAACTGACCGGCGGCTCCAGCTACATCACCGAAGACGGCTCCGAGGCCTCGTTCTCGATCAACGGTGTGGCCCTGGTGCTGGGCAGCGGCGCGCGCCACATCGACTTCGGCGGCACGGGCTTCGTCCTGGAAGACACCGGGCAGCCCCTGACCATCGACAAGGGCAAACTCGGCGCCCTGAACGAGGTGGTCAAGACCGGCGGCGTCATCGATGACTACCGCACCCAGCTCAACACGCTGGCCTCGTCGTTCATCACGCAGATGAACGTGATGCACACGGCGGGCTACGGCCTCGACGGCATCGCCGGGCGCGCCCTCTTCACCGGCACGGGCGCCACGGACATGGCTGTCAGCACAACCATGCTGGACAACCCGCGGCAGATCGCCGCCAGCGCCGATGGCACCACCGGAAACAACGGCATCACCAAGTCGATGCTCAACATGCGCCGGACCGGCTACATCGCCGGGCAAACGTGGGACGACTACTACCAGTCCATCGTGGGCGGCATTGGTGGCCAGACCCTCACCGCCACCAGCCAACAGACCTCGCTCAGCTCCGTGGTCAGCGAACTGAAGAACCGCGTGGACGAGGTGCGGGGCGTCTCGCTCGACGAGGAAATGGCCAACCTCATCCAGTTCCAGCAGGTATACAACGCCTCCAGCCGGTTGGTGCAGACCGTCAAGGACATGACCGACGCCGTACTGACGCTCGGCCGGTAGCCAGGAGACCAGCGATGCGCGTGCCTACCATAACCCTGTTCCGCATGGCACTCACGGACCTGAACGACATCTCGGCCGACAACGCGCGACTGCTCAAGCAGAGCGGCACCGGCATGAAGTTGCTCAAGCCGTCCGACGATCCCGGCGCCGCCGTGGCCCAGCTCCGCATCAAGCGCCAGCAGAGCGACTACAACAGCAGCTCCGAGTCGCTACAGAGCGGCGTGGACCGGCTGCGCACCGCCGAGTTGGCGGTCGGTGATGCCAACAGCATCCTGCAGCGCGCCAAGGAGCTCTCCATCGAGGGCGCCAGCTCCGC
>JACRKZ010000107.1 GCA_016235455.1 Armatimonadota bacterium
GATGGACGCGCTGGAAGAAGAGCGCGAGCAGAACGTCACCATCGACACCGCGCAGACCTACTTCAAGACCGACCTGCGCCGCTACGTGATCATCGATGCGCCGGGGCACCGCGAGTTCCTCAAGAACATGCTGACCGGCGCCGCGGCGGCCGACGCGGCGTTGCTGCTGGTGGATGCGGCCGAGGGTGTACGCGAGCAGACGCAACGCCACGCCTACGTGCTGTCGCTGCTGGGCATCCGGCAGGTCATTGTGGCCATCAACAAGCTCGACCTGGTCGGCTTCTCCGAGCGCCGGTTCGAGGAGGTGCGCCGCGAGGCCACGCTGTTCCTCAATGGACTGGGCATCACGCCCAGCTACACCATCCCCATCTCCGCGCGCGAAGGCGACAACATCGCCACGGGCTCGGGGCGCATGAACTGGTACGACGGACCGACCATCGTGCAGGCGCTGGACAGTTTCCAGGAGGTGCGCTCGCCCATCGACGCGGCGCTGCGCTTCCCGATCCAGGATGTCTATCGCTGGGACGACACCCGCTACTACGCGGGCCGCGTGGAATCGGGCATCGTGCGCGTGGGTGACGAGGTGGTCATCGAGCCCTCCGGCCGGCGCTGCCGCGTGCAGACCATCGAAGTCTGGGGCGAGCCCCGCCGGCAGCGTGCCGCGGCGGGCCAGTCGGTGGCGCTGACCTTCGACCAGGAGCTGTTCGCCGAGCGCGGCGAGGTGGTGGCGCATGTCGGCCGAGCGCCGCGCGTCAGCTCCGAGCTGGCCACCAGCGTCTTCTGGCTGGGCCGCGACCCACTGACCGTGGGCCAGAAGCTCACGCTCAAGCTGGCCACCACCGCCGTCGAAGCCGAGGTGGTGCGCATCGACGAGCGCCTCGACAGCTCCACGCTACAGATCATCGAGCGCCGCGCGCAGCATCTGGACAACACCGAGTCGGGCACCGTGACCTTTGCGTTGCGCCGGCCGCTGGCGCTGGACACCTATGAGGAGAACGAGCGGCTGGGCCGTTTCGTGCTGGTGGTGGACGGCATCGTGCGCGGCGGCGGCACGGTCCGCGAGGCGCGCGCCGCCGGCGCCGGCTCCGCCGTGCGGCTGGTGGCGCTGGACGACCGCCTGACCGACGGCGACGATGGCGCGCGGGTCGACCTGACCAACGAGCCGGGCCTGTTCGAGGTCAGCGCCTCCGAATCACTCCGCTGGCGCATCGATCACGGCGAGAAGGTGCTCATCCGCCTGCGTGGACCCGAGCAGATGCCGCCGCTGGTGCGCTTCGCCTACGACCGCCGGCTGGACCTGCACTTCCACCGCGCCGACGACGGCCTGATCGACCTGCTGGTCTATCGCAAGCCGGTACGGCGGCATGAAGAGTTCGACGACGTGGCCATCTGAGGGCTGGTGGGCGCCGGCCAGCCCCCCTGTAGTCCCCCCGCGAGCGGGGGGACGGGCATCTGACTCCCTCCCCGCTCGCGGGGAGGGTCGGGGTGGGGGCTGCTGCCGGCTCACTCGAAGCTCGGCAACACCGTATTGCCCTGACACGGCCACCTGAGGAGCGCGAGCCCTCCACGTCGCCTCAGTCCGCCGTGGCGAAGGCCCAGTCGCGCACCAGTTTGCCCTGAGCGTCCAGCAGCCTGACCCAAGCCAGCGTCTGCCGGCCCGGCGCCGTGGCCAGGTCCAGGCGCAGAGCGCCGATGGGCTGGGCCGGGGTCAATGCCACGCGGTACTCATGCCAGGCGCCGTCGTGTTCGATGGCAAACGATGTGCCCGAGCCGGGCACCCAGCGCTTCGCGGCGCCTGAGCGGAAGACAAGGCCGTTGCCCTTGGCGCTGGAGCGCAAGCGCAGGGCCATCGTGTATTCACCCGCGGGCAGATCCAGCATCTCGGCGCTGATGAGCATGGGGTCGCCGTCGGTGACCTCCAGCGCCAGGCCTTCGGGCGTCTCGCTGGCGCTGAGGTGGCCGTTGGCGCCGGTGGCCCAGCCGTGGTAGCTCGACCGCGCTTCGGCCCGCCAGGCGGGGTTGGGCAACGGCGTCAAGGCCTTGGTGTCGGCCAGGAACCGGTCGATCAGCGCACCCAACGCCGCCACTCGCGCCGGCTCGCGGTCGGTCAGGTCGGTCGTCTCGCCCACATCGTCGCGCAGGTTGTACAGCAGTTGCCGATCGCGCAGCTCGGGGCCTTCGCAGAACAGCCGGATCAGCTTCCAGTCGCCCTGTCGCACGGTCACCGACGGCGGCAGCGTGTCGGGCACGCCGGGGCTGTGGGGGAAGTAGACGAACGACTCCTGCCTGGGGCCCTGGCCACCGCGCAGCGCCGCCATCTGGCTCACGCCGTCGCACGGCTGGTCGGGTGTTGGGGGCAGACCGGCAGCCTCCAGCAGCGTGGGGTAGATGTCGCAACTGTTGATCAGCGAGTCGTTGCGGGTTCCCGGTCGGGTCACGCCGGGCCAGCTGGCCAGACACGGCACACGCACACCGCCTTCCCACACCGTGCCCTTGCCGCCGCGCAGGGGCGCGTTGCTGGTGGGCGTGGTGCCGTCGACGGTGTTGTACATGTTGCCGCCATTGTCGCTGTAGAACAGCAGCAGCGTGTTGTCGGTCAGGCCCAGTCGGTCGAGGGCGTCCATGACCTTGCCCAGGTTGTCGTCGAACGACTGCACCATGGCGGCGTAGGTCGGGCAGTGCTGCGGGTTGGCTGGGTCGGCGCTGGCGCGGTAGCGCGCGATCAGGTCCTGCTTCGCGTCGAACGGCGCGTGGACCGAGAACTGCCAGTAGTCGATGAAGAACGGCCGGTCGCGATGGACGGTCATGAAGCTGACCACCTCGTCGCCCATGCGGTCTTCGAGATGCTCGCCGGGCGTGCGTTCACGGAAGTTTGGGAACTTCCACGGCGCGACGAAGCTGCCCGCCGGGCCCGGGCCGTACCAGTGCGGGATGTCCACGTCGAAGCCCTGGTGCAGCGGGTCATAGGGCTCGCGGCCCAGATGCCACTTGCCAAAATGGCCGGTAGCATAGCCGGCCGCCTTGAACCGCTCGGCGAGCGTGACATAGGTCAGCGGCAGGCGTGTGGCGCTGGTACATTCCAGCCGTCGCGCGGTGGGCGGTGCCTTGGTCGCGCGCTCGGCGGCGAGTTGCACGCGCTCCTCATGACAGCCGGGCGTAGTGATGCCCGTCCGCGCCGGATGACAGCCGGTCAGCGCCGAGGCGCGGGTCGGTGAGCAGAGCGGGCTGGCCGAGTAGGCACAGGGGAAGTAGACCCCGCGCTGGGCCAGCCGCTCGACATTGGGCGTGCGGTAGTAGCGGCTGCCGGTGAAGCTGGTGTCGCACCAGCCCAGGTCGTCGGCCAGGATGAACACGATGTTCGGCGGCTTGGCCTGCGCCTGACCGCGCCGGCGCGCCAGCAGACCGGCGGCGGCGAGGGCGCCGGTCCGTAGGAAGGTACGGCGATCGCTCGTCATGGGCTGCTCCAGCGCGTGGCGCACTCCGGGTGGCCCCCCCTGTCGTCCCCCCGCGAGCGGGGGGACGTATACTTGACCCCCTCCCCGCTCACGGGGAGGGTCGGGGTGGGGGCCGCTGCCGGCCCTACTCGTAACTTGGCAGCACGACCTTGCCCTCGGCCTGCGCCATCAGCTCGTGCTCATGGCCAAAGAACAGTCCGTTGGAGTCCATCCAGATGGTCAGCCGGCGCCATTCATCGGCGTCCAGCTTCACGTCGTGGTGGCCCTTCTTCAACAGGTCATAGAGCCGCGAGCCGTGCGCGCCGAAGTTGCCGGGCACGGTGTAGGGCTCCACCCAGTCGGCATTGTCGTAGAACTTGACGAAGCCGCGCAGGTTGGCGAACGACGTGTACCACAAGTTGGCGTTCTGAGCGAAGTTCCCGCGGGTCAGGTCGGGCCCGTTGCCGCCAGGCTTGTGGCAGCTGACGCATTTCGCGTCGAGCACCGGCTGCACGAGCCGCGGGTAGTTGAACGGATGGGTGCCGTCCGGGTCGGGCTCGATGGTCGAGGCGGCGCGCTTCATGGCCAGCGGCTGGCGCTTGATGCTCGTGCCCTGCACGCGCTGGTTGTGGCAACCGGTGCAGGTGAGCGTCTCGCCGGGCTGCACATACGACGCGCTCCTCATGCCCTGCACCGCCGCGCCGGTCTCGTCCAGCGCGTGATAAAGCAGCGGCACGCCCACGGGCGCCTCGAACCAGGCGCTGCCATCGGCTTCCACGGGCACCGTGCCCAGCGACGCCTTGGCCGGCTTCTGCGAGCCATAGCCGATGCGCGGCACGTCGGCCAACGGCGTGCTCTTGGGCAGGATCTGCCAGATGCGCAGCGCGGTGACCTTGGCCCCGGCGGGCAGCGGTCGCAGCGAATCATAGACGTTGATCAGGCCGATCCGACCGGTCTTGGGGATCTGGTCGGCCGGCAGCGGCACCGGCTTGGTGCCATCGGCCAGGCGCGGCAGGCCGACGGCGGTGCCGTGCGGGATGACCGGCGGCTTGGTCCGCGGCCGCAGCGGGATCGGGTCAAGGCAGGAGATGCGCGGGTCGCGGTAGATGATCTCCTTGTTGCCGTAGACATCCAGCAGCGTCAGCGCGTAGTTGCGCTTGGCCGGGTCGAGCTCGCCCCACTGCGCGTTGGCGTCGTGGTCATAGACGCACAGGAAGTACTTCTCCGACAGCGGCCACGGCGTTGCGTAGGCCGACGAGCCGCGGAAGCTGTACCACTCAGCCTCGGGGAAGAGCTGGTCCGGCGTGACGCGTTTGATGGCCGACATGGCGCCGTCGTCCTTGGCGCGCGGGTCGATCAGCACAATCGAGCCACGGGCCTCGGTGTGATGGCCCGAGGTGATGGCCACCAGCAGCGGCGAGTTGGGCACGGCGCGCACCTGCATCTCCTGATGCGGGGCCGTGCGCTGGTTCTCGTGAGTGTTGCCGTTCAGCGCGCGGGCATCGCGGCCGTCGGGGTAGGTGACCCAGGCGTGGTGGGCCTGGTTGAACCCGCGGTCCACATAGTCCCAGCGGGTGTAGATGATGCGGCCGTCGTTGGCCACGCTCGGCTGCCACTCGTTGGTCTCGTGGGGGCTGAAGCGCACGATGTCGGTGCCGTCGTCCAGCATCGAGTGCAGCGTGTAGCTGGGCACGGGCCGGCCATGGCAGCGGCCAAACCCGCCGCGCCGCTCGGAGATGAAGGCGATGCGCCCGTTGGGCAGCCAGCACGGGTCGAAATCATTCACCGAGCCGTCGGTCAGTTGGGTCAGCCCGGTGCCATCGGTCCTCACGCGGAAGATGTGGAACGTGGTGTCCTCTTTCCACTGCCGCAGGTCGGGCCTGCCCTCGGTCCAGGCGAAGAGGATGTCCTTGCCGTCGAACGACAGGTCGGGCGAGAGGAACCCGCCGTGGTCGAGCTTCTGGCCCTTCATCAGGCCGCTCTCGACCACCGAGTTCTCCAGCACGTTGCGCACCGTCGGCTTGGCGCCAAAGGGGTTCGACAGCACGTAGACGCCGTCGCCCTTGGTCTTGCCGTGCAGCGTGGCGTGGAAGCCGAAGAACTGGTCGCACATGTGGTTGCCGTCGTTGTACTCGTCGGTCGGCAACGCCTCGCGCGTGATGAACAGGATCTGGTCCATGCCGCGCAACAGCGGGTTGGCAAAAGCGATCTCGCGGCGCAGCGCCACGGTGCGGCCGAACAGCGCCAGACGCGCGTCCAGGTCCTCGACCTTGGCCGTCTTGTTCTCGGCCTCCAGGCCGGCCAGGCGCTTGCCCTGGTCATCGAGCTTGACCTGCGCGCTCAGGTCGTCGAGCAGCGCGCGTGTGCGGCGCAGTACGACATCCACCGGGTCGCGATCCTCGGTCTTGAGCATGGCCTGGTCGCTGACCGACTGCCGCGCGCGTTCTTCGGGGCCGGCGATGCCGCCATTGAAGGTCTGCGTCCAGCCGCGGCGCTCCAGGTCCTTCTGGAGCTGGATGAACTCCTTGGCCACCTCGCCGCTGTAGCGCCTGGTCAACTCGGCGATGCGCTGCTGGTAGGTGGGGTCGGGCGGTTGCTGCACGCCCAGCATGGCGCATTGCTTGGCGGTGGGCACACCGGTGATGACTACGAACTGCACGCTGGAGGAATCGCTCTGGTTGGCGCCGGAGTCGTCGATACCCGCGCGCGCCTGGAAGCGATCGTAGCCCTCGGGCACGGCGAAGAGGACCAGGCCCGGCGAGTGGATGCCGAGTCCGTCGGCCTGCGGCTTGCCATCGATGCTCATCGGGCTGCCGGCCGGGCTCTTGCTCTTGCTGAGCGTGCCCCAGCCGGTGACGCCGAAGATCCAGTCAAGCTCTGTCAGGCGCTTGGTGCCCGCCGGCCCGACGAACCGCGCGTCGACCCAGTCGCAGTGGTCGCAGGCGTAGCTGTCGCCGCCTTCGCTGACCAGCAGCGTGATGAACTTGGCCCCGCCCAGGGCCACATCGATGTCGACCGACCGGCCCGGTGTGCGCTTGGTGACCACCTCGCTGACGAAGCCCACGTTGGGCCCCGCCTCGGCCATCTGGTCTTTGTTGACCACCGGCGGCGCGGCATACACCGCACCGGCCACCAAAGCCACCATCCATGTAACGCGCAACCTGGCCATCCGACTCTCCGCGAGATCCTAAGCATACCCTGACGCCGGGCTGGTTGGAAGGGTTTCGCCGCGACGTTGCCGCGTTCGTTGTACCGGCTTCAGCCGGCCTCGTCGGGCAGCCGGCTGAAGCCGGTACAACAGACGCGAGCGCTCTCTCAGCCGATGTTGCACACGTCGTAGGCCGCCTTCAGCGCTGCCAGCTTGTCCGCGCCCTTGGGCGAGAACTCGTGGCCGACATAGCCGGTGAAGCCGGTCTCGGCGATGGCGCGGACGATGGGCCGGTAGTTGAGCTCCTGCTCGTCGTCCAGATCGTTGCGGCCGGGGTTGCCCGCAGTGTGATAGTGCAGGAAGTATCGGCCGCCATAGTCGCGGATGTTGCGGATGACGTCGCCTTCCTGGATCTGCATGTGGTAGATGTCATACAGCAAGCCGACGCGCGGCGAGCCCACCAAGTCGCACATGGTCACGCCCCAGATAGTGTGATCGCACATGTAATCCTTGTGGTTGACCTTGCTGTTGAGCAACTCGACGGCCAGGTTGACGCCCTTGTCCTCGGCCAGTTCGGCCACGCGCTTCAGGCCGTCGGCGGTATTGCGCATGCCGACCAGGTCGTCCATGCCGTTGCGGTTGCCCGAGAAGCAGACCAGCGTGCCCACGCCGTGGTCGGCGGCGAAGGCGATCCGCTCGCGCAACTCGGGCTCGATGCGGTCGTGGTTCTCGGGCTTGTTGAGCCCGTCGACCAGCGACTGATGGCCGCCCATGGTGGCGATGCCCAGCCCGTATTTGGGCGCTACCTCGCACATCTCCGGGCTGGCCAGATCGACGCCCTCGAAGCCGATGTCGGCCATGGCCGGAAACAGCTCGTCGAGCGCCATGCCGCCCAGCGGCCAGACGGTGAATGCTTGTCGGATGTGTGCCATCGTGCTAAGTCCTCTCGTGGGTCCTAGCGTGGGCTTCGCGAGCCGCTCGCGGCTTCCTGCCGGAGTCTGAGTCCACAGATTACGCAGATTACACAGATGGCGTGGCGGGTGGATCAGCTCATCTGTGTAATCTGCGTAATCTGTGGATCTGAGCGATCGTCGCCCAGCGGATGGCCCATGGCCAGAAACAGGCCGTGCAGGATCATCCACGGATGAGGCGGGCCGCCGGGCACGTAGACGTCCACGGGCAGCACGGCGTCGACGCCGTTGGCCTCGGCGTAGCCGCCGGCGTGGATGCCGCCGGAGATGGCCGCGCAGCCCAGCGCGATCACCAGTCGCGGTTCGGCCATGGCGGCGTGGCAGCGGCGCAGCGGCTCGGCCATGGCGCGGCCCACGGGGCCGGTGACCAGGAGCGCGTCGGCATGGCGTGGCGAGGCCACGAAGTGCAGGCCGAAGCGGAAGCAGTCGTAGATCGGATTGCAGGCCGCCTGGATCTCCATGTCGGCCGCGTTGTCGCCGGTGGACACCTCACGGATATGCAGCGACCGCGCGAATGGCCGGCGCCGTGGCGCGGCCGGAGTGGGCCGGTCCAGCGGGCGGTTGGAGTGCAGCAGTTCGGCCCGCGTGCGTACCGCAACGCGCGTGTTCCGGTCGGCGACCAGCGTGGACGTGGGGCAGCCGTCGGTACAGGCGCGACAGGCCAGGCAGCGGCCGCGGTCGACGGTCACGGTCGGGTCGCTGTTCGCCTCGGGCAGCACCGTGACCGCCGAGGTAGGGCAGGCATCGAGGCAGGCGCGGCAGCCGTCCGCCGCGGCGCAGGGCTGGTCGGAGACCGTGGCCAGCGTCAGCGCATGGTCGGCCAGGTCGGGCAGCATATCGCTCGTGGTGTGGCGCTTGGTGTGCAGCAGGCCGAGCAGTGTGTTGATCATGACAGCCTCATATCAGATTGCTCTCTGAGATCCACAGATTACGCAGATTACACAGATGGACAGATCGGGCATCTGTGCAATCTGTGGATCTCAGGGGCTCGATGGCATTGGACCTCACAAGTCGTTGCCGCTATAGGACAGGCCGAAGCTCTTGTTGCAGAGCGGGAAGTCGCTGACCACTTCGCCGCGCGCGGCCACGGCCAAGCCGGTCCAGTTGTTGAAGCTGGGGTCCTTCACCGCATAGCGCAGGATCTGTCCCTGGTCGCCGGTGAGGACCAGGTGCACCAGCTCGCCGCGCCAGGCCTCGACGAGGCCGCAGGCCCAGCGGTCGGCCGGCAGTCGGTCGGGCAGGTCGACACGGGTCGGCGCGTCGGGGTTGTGCTGGGCCAGCAGGCGCCGCAGCAAGGTCAGGCTGGCACGGATCTCGGCGCAACGCACCGTGCAGCGGGCCAGCACATCGCCGTCGCCGCCGCGCGCGGGCTGCCAGCCGAGGTCCGCATAGGGCGGCTGGCTTAGCGCGGAGCGCACATCGTAGTCGAGGCCCGCGGCGCGGCCGGCGGGCCCCACCAGGCCGATCTCGTCGGCGATGGGCCGCGGCACCACGCCGGTGCCGGCCATGCGTTCCAGCGCGCCGGAGTTGTCCAGCAGCAGCGGCTCGGCGCGCTCGAAGCCGTCGATGAGCTGCGTCACGCAGTGTTCGGCGCCCTCGCGCTGGTCGCCCGGCAGCGGTCGCGCCAGGCCGCCGGGCACGATGGCGTGGGCCTGGTAGCGGCTGCCGCACAGCCACTCGCTGAGGATCTGCGCGCGTGGCCTAAGCAACGAGAAGGCCGTGGCGCCCGCGGCGAATCCCGTGTCGGCGCAGTAGCCGATCAGATCACCCAGGTGGCAGGCCACGCGTTCGCATTCCAGCAGTGCCGCGCGCAGAGCCACCGCGGCCGGCGGCGGCTCGATGTCCAGCAGGCTCTCGACCGCCAGCGCATGGGCCAGGGCGTTGCCCGCCGCGGTGTCGCTGGAAATGGTCGACACGACATGGTGCGCCTGACGCCAGGGCGTACGCGCCAACTGCTCTTCGAGCCCCCGGTGCTGGTAGCCGAGGCGGATCTCCAGGTGCTGAATGACCTCGCCATGGCAACTGAACCGGAAGTGGCCCGGCTCGATGATGCCGGCATGGATGGGGCCGACGGGGATCTCATAGACGCCCTCGCCACCGACTTCGAGGAAGCGGTAGCGCGTGGCCTCACCGGTCTCCGCGGCGCCGTCGCAGGGCGTGGGTCGCAGCGGGTGCAGGTGAGCCGGCCAGGCTTCGTGCAGCAGCAGCGGGTTCGGCCGGGCCTGGTCGGCCGGGCGCAGGCCAAAGAAGTCGTAGAGTGCGCGTTTGGCCCAGTGCGCCTGGGGCACCAGCCGGGTCAGCGGCGGCAGCGTGTCGTCGTCCAGCGGCGTGCGCCACAGCGCGGGTCGCAGCTGGCCGGCGGCCTGGCCGTCGGGGCTCAGCACCAGGGCGGCCAGCGCCAGCCTGGACTGGCCATCGTCGGCGGCGGTCAACAGCGCCAGCCGGCCGCCGCGCTCGATGAGCGCCTTGAGTTGCGGGGCCAGGTCGGCCCGGCTCACGGTGGTCGGCGTCATTGGCCCACTCCCTGCGCAATGGCCAGCAGGCCCGGCGACAGCGCGACGCCCAGCGCCACCAGGCCCGCCAGCAGCGCGGTCGGCACCAGCCAACGGCTGGCATCGTGGGCCGGCGGGTCCAGGTCGGCCGGCGGTTCGCCGAGCAACAGGCCAGCCAGATGGATGGCCAGCGCCACAAACGCGACGGCCAGCGCCAGGCTGAGCACGACCACCACCAGCGCATGGCCCGTGTCAGCTGCCTGGCTGAGGATGTGCCACTCAGCCAGGAAGTTGCCGAACAGCGGCGTGCCGGCCACCGCGGCGACGGCCAGGGCCAGCAGCAGCGCCTCGCGTGGCCGCCGCTGCGCCAGGCCGCGCACGCGGTCCAGTGCCTTGGTGCCGTAGTCCTGCAGCACGTTGCCGGCGAGCAGGAACAGCGCCACCTTGGCCAGACTGTGACACAGGGCTTGCAGCGCCAGGCCCTGGCCGTCGAACAAGGCGATGGCGGTGGCCATGATGCCCACGTTCTCCATGCTCGAGTAGGCCAACATGCGCTTGAGGTCGTGCTGGCGCAGCAGCATGAGGCTGGCGGCGACCACCGTGGCCAGCGCGAGAGGCAACAACGTCATGGCCACGAAGCGCTGCTGGCCGGCGGCCTGCAGGATGCTCGCGGCGCGCCACAGGCCGATCAGCGCGCAGTTGAGCAGCGCGCCCGAGAGCATGGCGCTGGCTGGCGCGGGCGCCTCGCTGTGGGCGTCGGGCAACCAGGTGTGCAGCGGATAGAGCCCGGCCTTGGTGCCATAGCCCAGCAGCACGAACAGGAAGCCCAGCCGCAGCAGCCTGACCGGCAGCAGTGCCGCGTGGTCGGCCAGCACCGCGACCGACAAGCTGCCCTCGGGCAGCGCGCCGACCTGCTGTGAAGCGGCGAACAGCAGCGCCGTGCCGAAGAAGGCGAAGGCGATGCCCACGCTGCAGATGATCAGGTACTTCCAGGTGGCTTCGAGCGAGGTGCGCGAGCGGTGGTAGTAGACCAGCGGCGCCGAGCAGACGGTGGTGGCCTCGATGCTGATCCACAACAGACCGAGGTTGTCCGCGCAGCAGACCAGGCACATGGAGGCGCAGAACAGCGCGGTGAACCCGTAGTACTGGCGCACGGCACGCGGTGTGGGCGGATGCGGGCCGGCCAGCTCGCGGTCGAAGAAGCCGACCGCGTGAGTCAGCGCCGCGGCCACGACGATCAACGTGAGCAGCAGGAACCAGGCCGCAAGCGAGTCCAAGCGGCAGACACCATCCGGCTCGGGCGCGCCACCGGCCAACAGGCGCGGCACGGCCACCACGGTGGCCAGCGCCAGATGCGCCCAGGCCAGCACGGCGGCGCGGCGCGTGAGCTGCGCGATGGTCGGTTGGCTCGCGGCCAGGGCCAGCGTCAGCAGCGGCACGAGCAGCAGGATCACGGCGAGGATCATGGGGTCAGTCCCGGAGCGAGTCGAGCGCGGTCACGTCGATGTGCTCGAAGCGGTCGTTGATGCGGAAGGCCAGCAGCCCGGCCAGCATGGCCACGGCCAGCAGCTCGAGCAGAACGCCCAACTCGACCAGCAGAGGCATGGAGCGCGGCTGGGCGATGGTGTAGTAGAAGATGCCGTTCTCCAGCACCAGGAAACCGATGATCTGGCTGACTGCCATGCGGCGCGAGATCATCAGGATCATGCCGATGAGCAGCAGCGCCAGTGCCGGCAGGTCGGCGACGCGCAGGGCATCGTGCATGGGCCGCAGCAGCAGCAGCGCGGACAGCACACCGACGGTCAGCAGCAGCAGCAGCGGCGGCGCGATGAACAGGCCCTCGTCCCGCCGGCAGCCGATGTGCCGCGTCAGGTGCAGCAGGTAGGTCGGCACGGCCAGGCCCTTGAGCAGCGCCGACACCAGGCCGACGACGATCAACGCCAGCTCGCCGTGCTGCCAGCCGATGCTCACCGCCGCCGCGTCCAGCGCCAGGGTCTGGACACCATAGACCACCAGCTTCGTGCGCAGGTTCGTCAGGCCGACCATCCACAGTCCGGTCAGCACCAGGAACGCGGCCATCGTTTCAGACATGCTCAGCACCTGACCTTGGGGCGAATAGCACGGCCCGTGCCGGACCGCCACGCTCCAGCGTGGCATCGGGTCGGAGACCCGACCGTTGCGGCGGGATCGCGGTTGTCTCGTCCGACGGCTGCGCCGACGGCCGATGCCATGCTGGAGCATGGCGGTCCGGCGCAGGCGACGGTGCCTCGCTTTTGAGCGCGACAATCAGGCAGGCCATGGTGGCCGCCGTCAGGCCGAAGGCCATGAGCGCGGGGATGCGCCGCCAGCGCAGTCGCACCATGACCGTCTCGATGAAGGCCACCACCGCGCAGGCGCCGACGATCAGTGCCAGGCTGGTCGCATGCGCCGCCCAGGGCGCCAGGGCCGGCGTTCCCATCAGCAGCACCTGGGCCAGCAGGCCGAACAGCACGGCCAGCTTGATGCCCGCGCCCAGCTCCACCAGCGCCAGATTGCGTCCGGAGTTCTCCAGGATGAGCGCCTCGTGGATCATCGTCAGTTCGAGGTGCGTGGTCGGGTCGTCGACGGGCATGCGCGCCAGTTCCGCGGTGATCGACAGCCACAGCGCGGTGCCGACCAGCGGCAGCAGTGTGCCCAGCTCGGCGCCGGGCCGCGAGGCGAAGAGCACCGCCAGGTCCGACGAGCCGGCCTGCACGGCCAGCGCGGCCAGCGCCAACACCAGCGCCGGCTCGGCCAGCACGCCGACCGCCGCCTCGCGGCTGGCGCCCAGCGCGCCGAACGTCGTGCCGGGGTCGAGCGCGGCGAGCGACATGGCGAACTTGCCCAGCGCCAGCAGGTAGACCAGCAGGAACACATCACCATGCAGCGGCGCCGGCAAGCCCAGCCAGGGCACCGACAGCGCGCAGACCAGCACGCAGCCCAACGCCACCGACGGCGCGGCGGCAAAGACCCAGGTGGTCGTCTCGCTGATCGTCTCGCCCTTGCGCGCCAGCTTGGCCAGGTCGCGGTAGACCTGCCACACGGGCGGGCCCTGTCGACCTTGCAAGCGCGACTTGAGCTTGCGCAACAGACCGATCAGCAGCGGCGGCAGCAGCAGCGTATAGGCCAGATAGAGTGCCCAGCCGATCATGGCACCATCCTTCCCACGACCAGCAGCAGCAACAGCACGACCAGCATGGCGGTCAGGTAGGCATGGATGCTGCCCGCCTGACACCGCGCGATCCAGCGGCCACAGCGGTCGATGAACTGCACCGCGGGCCGGTAGACGTGCGCCCCGAGGATCGGGTCGGTGCTGGGCACCACGGTGATGCGCCGGGGGAACAGGTCGGCGCGGTCGCCCTCCACACGGCGGGTCACCGCGTAGCGCATCAGGTTGCCGAACAGCCGTAGCAACGGCTGGGCGAAGCTGCCGGCGGTAGCCTGCATGCGCGGGCCCAGGTCGCCAAAGCCGCACTCCCAGGTGATGTAGGTGCGCGACGGCTGCGCCAAGTCCGCGGTGCGTCGCAGGCACCAGGCCGCGGCCACCGTCAGCGCCAGCACCGCGGCCAGCGAGCCCATGGGCAGCGTCCATACCGTGGTCAGCGCGGCGGCGGCGGGCGCCAACGGCGCAACCACCGGCTCGAGCGCCGCCAACACCCAGGGCGCGCCCAGTCCAAGCAGCAGGCAGACCGCGGCCAGCCCAATCTGCGCGATGCGCATCCCGCGGCCGACCTCGACGGCCTCGGCCATCTCCGCCGAGCGCGGTCGGCCCAGGAAGGCGATGCCCGTGGCTTTGACAAAGCAGGCTAACGCCAGCACGCCAGCCAACGCGATCCAGCCGACCAGCAGCATCGCCGCGAAGCGCGGCAGCGGCGCGGAGCCGCCAACGGCCAGCCCCAGCGCGCTCTGGTAGAGCAGCCACTCGCTGGCGAAGCCCGACAGCGGCGGCAGCGCGCAGATGGCCGCGCTGCCGGCCACGAAGCAGGCGAAGGTCGTCGGCAGGCGCCGGCCCAGACCGCTGAGCAGCCGCAGATCCCGCGTGCCCGTGGCCACATCCATCGCGCCGGCGGCCAGGAACAGCAGCGCCTTGACCACGGCGTGGCTGAGCACATGGAACAGCGCCGCCGCCAGCGCCAGCCGCGCGGCCACCGGCAGCCCCAGCCCGCTCGCGACCATGGCCAGGCCCACACCCACCAGGATCAGGCCGACATTCTCCACGGTGCAGTAGGCCAGCAACCGCTTGAGATCATCCTGCAGCAGTGCGAATAGGACGCCCCAGAAGGCAGAGACAGCGCCCAGCACCAGCACCGTCACGCCCAGCGCGGGATGGCTGAACGCCGCCGGCAGCACAAACAGCCGGACCAGCGCATAGACCGCCACCTTGACCATCACGCCGCTCATCAGCGCCGACACCGGCGACGGCGCCGCGGGATGGGCAATGGGCAGCCACAGATGGAACGGCCACATGCCCGCCTTGACACCCAGGCCCAGCAGCACCAGCAGCCCCGGCCCTAGCGCCGCCGCGCCGCTCAGATGCCAGTCGGAAAACGTCCAACTGCCGCTCTGCGCATGGGCCCAGAGGAACCCGCCCATCAGCGCCGCCGTGCCCACGCGCGTGGCGCCCAGATAGACCAGCGCCGCCGACCGCACCGCCGGCGTGCGCCCGTCGGTGGCCACCAGCGCGAACGAACTGAGCGACATGACCTCCCAGGCCACGAGGAAGGTCGGCGCGTTGGCCGCCAGCACCACGCCGACCATGCTGACCAGCAGCAGGCCCAGGCTCGGCCAGTAGGCGCGGGTCTCGGCATGCCGCGTCAGATGCCGCAGGTAGCCCGGCTGATACGGCGCCGTGCCCGCCGCTACCAGCCCGATGACCGCAACGAACCAGCCCGCCAGGGGATCAAGCCGGAAAGCAAAGGGCGAACCGCCTAACGAGAACGGCGCGGCCAGGTAGACGTCGCTCGGCGCCGCGGCCATCAGCAGCACGCCACCGATCAGTGCCGCGCACCCGCCGCTGAGCAGTAGGAGCGCTGAGCGCCGATGCGCCCGACCACCCGACAGCAGCAGACCCCAGGCGAGCACGGCACCCGCTACCAGCAGCGCTGGCAGGCCAAACGTCACGGCAACACCTCCGGGTCCACGCCGGTCGGCGTGGCCGCCTCGGCCTGAATCGACAACAGGAGATCGCTGGCCTGGCTAAGTTGCTGCTCGAAGTAGGTGCGCAGCGAGGCCAGCACGTCCAGCAGCAGCGGGCTGCGAATGGAGTAGAACACCTGGTTGCCCTCGCGGCGCGCCACCACGATGCTCTTGCCGCGCAGCACCGCCAGGTGCTGCGACACATTGGCCTGCTCCAGCCCCAGACGCACCATGATCGCGCCGGCGGTGATCTCACCGTCGCGCAACAACTCCACGATGGCGATCCGCGTGGGATGAGCCAACGCGGAGAAGATCTCAGCTTTGAACCGGCGCAACGCGTCGTCCATGAGAGCAGTCCCTCTATCTCGATTGCATGATATCGCATACCGGTATATTCGCAAGTTCGAATATGAGGTGCTCTCCGGCGGCGCCAGAGCCGCGGAAGGCAATCGAGCGGGCCTGGCGAATCCGCGCGCGGAGGTCGCTCGCATGCTCAGCGCCAAACCCGATTTCGACGAAGCCAGGACTCGCTGGGAGCACTTCTGGCACGGTGAGGTCGACAAGCGGCCGCTGGTCATGGCCCATGCGTTCCATGGCCAGGTGCGCGAGTGGCCGGGCTCGCGGTCCTATGAGCGCGCGGTGCTCGGCCGGTACGACGAGACCCTCGACCTGATCGACGAGTTCATGGATGTGGCTGAGTACCTGGGCGAGGCCATGCCGTCGTTTGGCGTCTGCCACGGGCCGGACCAGTACGCCGCCTTCCTGGGCGCGGAACTGAAGTTCAACGACAGTTCGGGCAACACCAACTGGGTGGACCCGCTCATCGACGATTGGGCCACCGCCGACCTGACGCTGCACGAGGCCAACCCGACCTTCCAGAGCGTGCTGGCTTTCGGCCGCGCCATGGCCGAGCGGGCGCGAGGTCGCTATCTGGTCGGGCCGATCGATGCCCACTCGCACCTCGACACGCTCAGCGCCCTGCGTGGGCCGCAACGGCTGCTGATGGACCTGTACGACTGCCCCGAGCAGATCGACCGCGCCATGGCGCAGGTGCGGCCGCTGTTCCCGCGCGTCTACCAGGCGGTGTGGGACGCGGGTGACATGGGCGGCGCCAAGGGCTGCAGTCAGGGCGAGTTCTGGGGGCCCGGCAAGTTCGGCGTCATCCAGTGCGACTTCATCTACATGATCGGGCCTGAGCACTTCCGCCGCTTCGCGCTGCCGGCCATCGCGGAGGAGGCGGCGTGGCTCGACCAGGTCTACTTCCACCTTGACGGGCCCGGCTCGTTCCGCCACCTCGACGACCTGCTGGCGGTGCCCAACATGGGCATCATCTCCGTCGACTCCGGCGACGGCCAGCCAGAGAACCACACCTGGGTCGACCTGTTCCAGCGCATCCTGGCCGCCGGCTGCAAGGTGCGCATCTACGGCTCCGGGCTCGATCTGGAGCGCATCAAGGTGCTGCACCGCGAGTTGGGCCCGCGCAACGTGATCTACAGCCCGGCCGTGGGCACGAGGGCCGAGTTCGAGCGGATCTGTGATTGGCTCGTCGCCAATACGTGACGTTCGCCGCGGGCAGACGCCACGTTGTTCCGGCGACAGGCCAAGTCGAGCGAGGAGGACACAGCGATGGGCGTCCACCAGCTTGTCACGCCCTACGACGCAGGCTGGACGCAATGGGCACAAGAGTGTGGCGTGCCTCTGACCGGCGACGAACCAGCTGGCCGGAAGCCGACGCTCGCGGAGTTGCTGGCCGCCGTGGCGAGCCTGGCCGAGCACGACACGACGCTGGCCGAAGGCCACGACGACGCTCCGGTCGCCAGCCTGCCGCCGCACTGGTTCCAGATCCATGCCAGGTCGCGCGCCATGCGCCGCTTCGCCTGCGAGGGCCAGTGGCGCAACACCGTGGCGCCGGGCATCGCCGAGGAGCCGGCCTCTTGGCTTGTGATCGACGGGCGCGTCGACGCCGACGGTAGCGTCGCGCTCATGTCCTGCCAAGGCCATTCCGCGCCCCTGCTGGCCGTGGTGCGTGCCCTGGTCGCCGCGTGCGGCCCGCAGGTCATGTTCGCCGACTGCGCTGGCATCCCGTGGCTGGTGCTGACGTCAGACAGCGTGCCAATCGGGCCGGAGCCGTGGTGGGGAGACCTGCCGGACGGCGGGTGACAGCGCTCAACCGATCTGTCCCCAGGCCCGGGGCCGTTGTGTCGCGGCGCGCTCGGGTGGCAGTGGCCGCAGTTCGATCTCCGCGACGATGGGCCGATGGTCGGAGGCCACGGGCTCGTCGATCACCGCGCACGAGACGACCCGCGCCTCACGCCGGCCGGGTCGCAAGTAGACGTGGTCGATCTTGGCCGTGGGTCGATCCGCGGGGCAGGTAGGACCGTTGGCCGTGGTGACTTCGAGCCAGCCGGCCGCCAGCAGCCGCGCCAAGGGCGGCGAGCCGGGCTCGCAGTTCAGATCGCCCGCCAGAATCACCGCCGCATCGCTCGGCACCTTTCCGGCCTCGGCCAGAATGGCGTCGATCTGGCGAACGCGACTGGCTTGACCGGCGGCGTCGCCCTCGAAGTCGAGATGCGTGGCCATGAAGACCAGCGGCTCGGCCAGGCCCGGCACCGCGATGTCTGCGCGCAGACAGCAGCGTGGCTCGCCATGGACGGGCAACGGCGTGACGGTGGGGTGGGCGAGGGGATGGCGGGCCAGCAGGGCGTTGCCATACTCGCCACCCGCGAAGTCGATGGCCCGGCCAAACAGCCCGCCCAGCCCCGTCTGCTGAGCCAGCACGGCCGGCTGGTCGACGCGGCTGGTGCGCGTCGTGCGGCGCTCGACTTCCTGTAGTGCCACCAGATCCGCATTGGCGTTGGCGAGGATCGCGCCGATGCGGGCCAGGTCCAGCTTGCCATCCAGCCCGGCGCCGTGGTGGATGTTGTAGGAGACGACGCGCAGCCGCACGGGCTCGGCGCCGGCCGGCGCCGCCAGCGCCGTCACGGCCAGGCAGACAAAGACAGGTGTCATGTGCGGGCTCCCGCGGCCGAGCCTACTCCACGCAGGCCGTCACGTCCATTCCGCGCCACGGCGACCGGGGGCGGGTCCTGGGAGGATTCTGCCTGAGTCTGCCCAAACAAGCCACCCTGGCGCGTCCTGCGGTTTCGGCTCGCGCGAGGAGCACAGCCGATGACACCGATCGACAGCGATGGTAGCGACGCCGCCGCGCGGCTTGGGCCGCGGCACGGGCTCGCCGTGGGCGAAGGCGTCAGCTTCGGCGCCATCCTCGCCTCCCTGCCCGAAGGTGTCGTCTTCCTGAACCACCGCGGCGAGCTGGAGGTGGTCTACCCAGCAGTCTCGGGCCTCCACGGCGACGGCTCAGAGAGCCGAGCGGCACTCGTCCAGGGACTGGACATCCGGCACATCCGAACGAACGGGGCACCATTCCCCACCGAAGAGCAGCCTGCGGCCGTGGCCCGGCGCACCGGGCGGCCGGTGCGCAACGTGGAGGTGGGCACGGCGTTGGCTGACGGACCGATTCGCTGGCATCTAGTCACCGCGGAGCCGGTCTGGGACGGCGAGGACGGAGAGCCGCGCGCCGTGGTCTTCTTCCTCGACGTCACCGAGCGACGGCAGGCGGAGGCGGCGCTGCGCGAGCGCGAGGCGCAGCTCGAGGCCATTGCCAACGGCACGACGGACGCGGTCTTCCTGAAGGACACGCAGGGCCGGTACGTGCTGGCCAACACGAGTACGCTGCGCTTCCTCGGGCTGCCGGCTGAGCATGTCCTGGGCCGCGACGACACTGCCGTGTTCCCCCCCGACGAGGCCCGCAAGCTCATGGCGCTGGACCGCGAGGTCATGCACTCGGGGCGGGTCCAGACCAACGAGGAGGTCATCACCGTCCAGGGCGGGCCACGCACATTCCTGGCCACCAAGGGCCCGGTGCACGATGCTGACGGGCAGTTGGTGGGTCTGTTCGGCATCTCCCGCGATATCAGTGAGCGCAAGCTCGCGGAGCAGGTGCTGCGCGACAGCGAAGCGCGGCTGCGCTATGAACTCCAGCTCAGCCAGGCCCTGTCCGCGCCGTTCGAGCTGGACGCGGTGCTGCAGATGGTGGTGGACGGTGCCACCCAATTGCTGGACCTGGACACCGGCGCGGTCTACCTGCAGGACGGCGACCAGGTCGTCCTGGCGGCCACCTCGCCGCCGCTGCCACCGAACTTCCCCGACGAGCTGCGCCGCGCCGCGCTGAGTGACCACCCGCATCTGCGCGCGGCCATCGCCGAAGGCACCGCGATCACCTTGCCGGACGCCGCCACCGCCCAGCTCACGCCTGCCGAGCGCTCGGCCTGCGACGTGCGGGGCCTGCGGTCACTGGTTTACATCCCGCTGTTGGCGGCGGACCGCGCGGTCGGCGCGCTGATTCTGGGCGCCACCAGGGGCGTGCGTACCTTCCAAGACGAGGAACTGCTGCTCTCCACGGGGTTCGCGGGTCAGGCCGCGCAGACCATCGAGAACGTCCGGCTGTTCGAGGCCTCCCAGGAGCACGCCGCGGCCCTCGCGCGCGAGGTGGCCGAGCGCACGCGCGCGGAGCAGGCGCTGGCGGCCGAAGCCGAAAACGTGCGTGAGTTGCTGGGCCAGGCTGAGCGGGCGCGCTCGTCACTGGTCGAAGTGCTTGAGGACGAGCAACGCGCGCTGTCGGCTCTGCGTGACAGCGAGGAGCGGTTCCGCGTGCTCTTCGAGCAGGCGGGCGACTACGCGTTCGTGCTGGAGCCGCACGAGCAGCTCGGCCCGGTAATCGTCGACGCCAACGAGGCGGCCTGTCTGGCACATGGCTACACCCGCGACGAACTGATCGGCCAGTCCGTGCTTGCCATCGACGTCAGTGGCGTGTCCGACCAGGTTGCGCGCACCAGGCTCGAGCAGGTGCTGGCCGGCGAGACGATGCGCATGCGCACGGTCCATCGGCGCCGTGACGGCTCCACGTTCCCCGTGGAGGTGACGGCCAAAGTCGTGCGGCGTGGCGGGCGGTCGCCCCTGATCTTCAGTACCGAGCGCGACATCTCGGAGCGGGTTCGGCTCGAGGAAGAGCGCGAGCGGCTGCAGGCCGAGTTGGCGCAAGCGCAGAAGATGGAGTCGATCGGCCGGCTGGCTGGCGGCATCGCCCACGACTTCAACAACGTGCTCGGCGCTATCCAGGGCTACACGGAGCTGGCACTGCAAGATGTGCGGTCCGAGGAAGCCCTGCGCGCCGACCTGGGCGAGGTGCTCAAGGCGTGCGATCGCTCGGCGGATCTCACGCGCCAGTTGCTCGCCTTCGCCCGCCGACAGACCATCCTGCCGCGCGTGCAGAACCTGAACGAGACCATCGCCAGCATGTTGGCCATGCTCAGGCGGCTGATCGGCGAGAATGTCGAGTTGTTGTGGCGGCCGGGGCGCGATCTGTGGTCCGTCCGGGTCGACTCCTCTCAGATGGATCAGATCCTGGCCAACCTGTGCGTCAATGCCCGCGATGCCATCAGCGACGTGGGCACCGTCACCATCGAGACCGGCAACGCGGACCTCGACGAGACCTGCGGCCTGACACAGGTCGGCTGCCCGCCCGGCGAGTACGTGCGGCTCAGCGTGACTGACAGCGGCTGCGGCATGAGCGAGGAAACGCGCCTGCACATCTTCGAGCCGTTCTACACCACCAAGCCGCTCGGCGAGGGCACGGGCCTGGGCTTGGCCACGGTCTATGGGGCGGTGCGCCAGAACGGCGGATTCATCCGCGTGGTGAGCGAGCCCGGCCAGGGGTCGACGTTCGATCTGTACTTGCCCCGCTGCACCAGCGCGGTGGACGACCAGGTTGTCAGCGCTCGCGCCACGGGCACCGCCGGCGCCGGCCAGACCATCGTGGTGGTCGAGGACGACCCCGGCATCCTGACCATGGTCAAACGCCAGTTGTCCAGCCGTGGCTACCAGATCCTGGCGGCCGGCACCGCCAAGGAGGCCATGCGGCTCGTCGCCGAGCACGACGGCCAGATCGAGCTCCTGCTCACCGACGTGATCATGCCGGAAATGAACGGCCGTGACCTGGCGAACGCCCTGACGGCTGCGCGGCCCGACCTCAAGTGCCTGTTCATGTCGGGCTATCCAGCGGATGTGGTCGCCCAGCACGGCGTCGTGGCCGAAGGCACGAGCTTCATTGGCAAGCCGTTCGCCGCGTCGGCCTTGCTGGACCAGGTCGGCGCGCTGCTCAAGGGGTGATCCGGCCAGCGCTACTCCTCGATCTGAGTCACATCGTCGGCCGGCTTCGGGTAGCCCTTGGCGGCAACCGCGGCGCGGCATTCGTCCACCATGGCCTGGGTCACGGTGAACTCGAACTTGCCGTAGTCGTCGATCTTGTAGTCGCCCACCCAGAAGAAACCCCACTTGTCGAAGAAATCGGTCAGGTCGAGCTTGAGGCCGTCGCAGGCCAGTTTGACGAACTCGAACTGGTTGCGGAACGACTCCTTGCCGCGACCCGCATCCGGCCGATTGCGCATGGTCTCCATCAGGTCGGCGTAGAAGTCGGGCTTGCCCATCTTGAGCGCGTAGAGCTGCAGTTGCCAGAACGGCACCAGGCGGTCGAACACATCGGCGCACTGGAGGTACGAGATCCTCGCGTCGATGATGTTCTTCCGCGCCGAGGCGTAGTTCTTCTGGTGCCGGATACGGCTCTCGTTGCCCATCTTGCCCAGTGTGTAGAGCGAGAAGAAGTTGCAGCTCACCTCGGTCATGCCGCTCCACGTCACCTGGGGGCGCATCTGCAGCGCGTGGCCGGTCTCGTGGCTGAAGCCCCAGCAGGGGTCGCCCTTGATCACCGTGTCGGGGTTGGCCACCATGCCCATGACGCTCTTCGTGCCGAGGTAGGCCACGCCGTCGCCGTCGCGGAACATGTAGTAGTTGAAGTTGACCCGCGCCAGGATGTGGTTGCGCGGCACCTTGTCGTACTTGACCAGACCCATGAACGTGAAGTGGTGCCCCAGCAGCGTGTCGTAGTTGCGGATCAGCTCCACGCCACGGCTGCGAGTATGGACGTTGAACCACTCCACGGGATAGGCCACCTGGATGTGCTGGCCGCGCGCGTCCATGATCGGGCTGACGGCGTGGTCCAGTAGCCGGTCCCAGTCCTCATTGCTCTGCTTCGTGCCGTCGAAGTACCCGTTGACCCGGCCCGTGGGGAAGTGCACGCGGATGCGCGGCGCCTTTTCGGCCTGGTCGTCGTAGTAGCTGACATAGACCAGCCCGCCCTTGTCGATGTGGACGATGTTGGCGCCCTCGCGCAGGTCGACCGCCTGCCGATGCAAGCCCCAGCCGTTGGGGTCCTTGGTCGGCTCAATGCCCTCGGCCGGCTTGCGCATCCAGTCGGGGATGAGCAGCTGCAATCGGTGGCCCGCGGTCGGCCCGACCAGCACCAGGTGCTCGCCGGCGTCGAGCACGATGCCGGTGATGCCTTCATAGCGGCTGAAGCCGTCGCCCAGCTTGAGCGTTCGGCCCAACTCCGTGGGCGACGGGTAGGCAGCGTAGTCGGCGACGCGGTAAGCAGGATCGTAGGTCCCAGCGAGCATCGACTCGGCCACGGCGCGCAGCACATCCGTCTTGAACCCGGCCAGGTCCGCTGCCTTGACCTCCGGCCGCAGCGCCGTGCAGGTCGCGTCGGTGAAATGCGCCAGGTCGGCGGTGACGGCCTGCGCGTCGAGCGGCGCGGCGGCGGCCGGCAGGCTGGCCGCCAGCGCGGCCATCAGCGTGCATCGCAAGGTCATCTGCGGCTCCTCAGCAAACGTTGCTGGGAGGCAGTGTACCCGAACCGGTGCCGGTACGCCAAGGTCCAGATAGGCCTTGGCGCAGCCGCCCGGATTCGAACCGCTCCTATTTTGGCGCCGCCGCCGTCAGGAAGTTGCCATAGCCGATGACCAGCGTCGAGCCGACCAGCACGGCCAGGCCGAGCGCGATGAGCCGGTGGGTGCGGGCGCTGGTGCCGCGCCATTCGTGCAGCGCCACGCCCCACAGCGTGCTGAAGATGATGATGCTGGCCATGTGCAGCGTCCAACTCGAGAAGTCGTACGCGCCCATCTTGGTCTGGCCCATGGTGTAGAAGAAGAACTGCAGGTACCAGGTGACGCCGGCCAGCGCCGCGAACAGGTAGTTGGCCCGCAGCGGCACCTCGGCGTCGCGGCTCAGGTACTCGCCGCCGGACTTGTTGCGCCGGTTCAGCGAGACGCACCACAGCAGGTTGGTGGTGAACCCGCCGGCCAGCACGACGATCAGCGCCGGCAGGCCCTGCCAGATGGCCGAGCCGCCGCTGGCCTGGAGGTGCTCCTTGGCCAACTCGGTGATGGGCTTGGCGGCGGTCAGGGCGAAGGCCATGCAGGCGGACATGATGCCCGCGAAGGTGGCCACCAGCAGGCCCTTGACGAAGCTGAACTCGCCGATGGCCTCGGTCTTCTGCTCGGCGGTCAGCTCGCGCTCCTTGGCCATGCCGGCCATGCCGCTGACGGCGATGCCGCCCAGACAGACCAGCACGCCGAGCAGCACATAGGGTCCGCCGGCCTCGGACAGCAACTTGCCGAAGGTACCTTGGAAGAGTGGTGGGATGAGCGTGCCGAACGCCGCGCAGAAGCCCAGGGCGATGGCGTAGCCCAGGGCAATGCCCAGATAGCGCATGGACAGGCCAAAGGTCAGCCCGCCGATGCCCCACAGCACGCCGAACACATAGGCCCAGGCGATGCTGCCCGCCGGCGCTCCGGTGAGCACGCCGAGCAGGCCTGGCACGAGCAGCGAGCCCATGACCCACGGCGCGAAGATCCACGAGAACACGCCGCCGACCAGCCAGTAGGTCTCCCACGACCAACGCCGGACAGACTTGTACGGGATGTAGAAGCTCGCGGCGGCCAGACCGCCGATCCAGTGCAGCACCACGCCCAGGAACGGATTGGCGTCCATGTGGACCTCCCCAGTGGCTTAGCAGACTTGGGTGAACTCGATGCCCCACAGCGCGGCCAGCTTGGCCAGTCGCGAGGCCTGATGGCCCAGGCCGATGGCGCAGTGGTGCGCCGGTCCGGCCTGTGACCAGGCGTTGACGAACGCCTTGGCGCCGACCGAGAAGCGGTAGCGGCTGTTGGTGTTGCCGATGTGCATGATCGGGCCCGGCACGGCCTCGCCCTCGGCCGCCAGCAGGCTGAGCCGGCCGGCGCCGTCCTGCACCACCGACAGCAGCGTCACGGGCCCTTGCTTGACGCGCATCTCGATGGACAGGCCGCAGCCGGGCTTGCCGTGGTAGACCGGTAGCGGCACCAGCTTGACCGGCCCTTGCGCGATGGCCATGTGGCCCGGCCCGTCGTGGCCGAGGAGCACCACATCGTCGACCAGATCCATCAGGTAGAACTCAGAGAATGAGCCACCGGCCCCCAGCAGGTCCATGATCTTCATGGCCTGCACGTTCTTCACCTCGCACTCGCCGGCCACGGGCACATGGTGCGCGGTGAGCAGCGAGTTGCCGGCGATGACCGAGGTGACGATGTTCTCGTACTCGTTGCCCGGCTGACCCTCGTAGTAGTAGGCCATGGAGCCCAGCCCGTGCGCGGCGACCAGCGCGTCGAGGGCACAGGACGTGCGCGCGGCACGCTCCATTTCCACGGCGCTGCACTCGGGTACCACCTCGAACTCGGCGCGGAACTGGGCCAGCTTGGCGGCCACGTCGGCTTCGCTGGCCTCCTGGCGCAGGCGGGCCAGCTCGCACATCTCCAGCAGCTCGAAGTGGCAGCCGAACGTCGCCGCCTGCTGGGTCATGTCGCTGTACACATCCAACATGCCGCAGTAGTAGTGGCCGAGCACGCCCACGCGGTTGGCGCGCATGGCGGCGGCGACCTTGGCGGCGGTCAGCCAGTCGTCGATCTCCGCCCACGACTCCGCGTCGTCCAGCGTGCCCGTGACCAGGTGGTAGGCGATGCCCGCGCGGTTGAACACGCAGGCGATCTCCGGTGCCGAGCAGGCCTGGCAGTGCGCCAACCACTCGCCGGTCATTGTGCCGCGGTCGCCCAGCGCGTTGAACCGCTCGTAGTCGAGCTGCGCTGTGGGCTGCAGGTTGAGCACCACCACGGGCACCTTGGTCTGCTGCACCACGGGCAGGACGGTAGAGCTCAGCGCGTACGTCGAGACATACAGCAGGATCAGCTCGACGCCTTCGCGCTGGAACAGCGCGGCGGCCTCGCGCGCGGCGGGCGGGTTGTCCACCAGCCCGGCGTCGACCACCGTCACGCCGGCCTCTGCGACCCGCCGGGCGATGCCGGCCTGATAGCCCAGCAGGCGCTCGTGCAGCCCCGCGAACTGGGGCCAGTAGGTATCCAACCCGATGCCGTACAACCCGACGCGGATCGGCTGGGACGTGGCAGGATCTGGCATCTGCGCGCTCCTTGGGCGGGTGTTCGGCGTGTGGGGCGGGGCACCTGCGCGAATCCGGGGCATGTTGGTGGATCGTGGCAGCCCCCCTGTAGTCCCCGGCGAGCGGGGGACGGAACATCCGCTCGCGGAGGGTTGGGGTGGGGGCTGTCTGGCGCCGTCCCCGTCTTGCGCCGACCCCAGCGATGTGCCACCATGGCCCTGCGGAGCGGCATCATGAACCACGGCTGGGTTGCGCTGCTGGGCTGGTCCATCACCTCGGGCGCATTGGCGGAGTTCTACGTCTCGCCGGCCGGCAGCGACGCGGCCGCCGGCACCCGGCAGGCGCCGTTCGCCACGCTGGCCCGCGCCCGCGATGCCGCGCGCGGCAAGGCACCGGCCACCATCTACTTGCTGGGCGGCACGCACTACCTGCCTGAGCCGCTGGTGCTCGGCGCCGAGGACTCGCGCACCACCTGGTCGGCGGCGCCGGGCGCGCAGCCCGTGGTCAGCGGCGGGCTCAAGCTCACGCTGAGCTGGCGGCCCTATCGTGATGGCATCATGATGGCCACGACGCCGCCCAACCTGACCATCGACCAGCTGTTTGTCGACGCCGTGCGCGAGCCGATGGCGCGGTACCCCAACTACGATGCCAAGGTGCCGCACTTTGGCGGCTGGGCCGAGGATGCCTTCAGCCCCGAGCGCGCCGCGCGTTGGGCCGACCCCGCCGGTGGCTACATCCATGCCATGCATGTGCACGAGTGGGGCGACTATCACTACCGCATCACCGGCAAGGACGCGCGGAACAAGGTCAGTTACGAGGGCGGCTGGCAGAACAACCGCCAGATGGGCATGCACCCGCGCTACCGCATGGTGGAGAACATCTTCGAGGAGCTCGACGCGCCGGGCGAATGGTTCCACAACGCGAAGACGAACACGCTCTACTACTACCCGCGCGCCGGACTCGACCCGGCCCGGGCGACATTCGAGGTGGTGCGACTGCGCAGCCTGATTGAGCTGCGCGGCACGCCGGCCGCGCCGGTGCGCGGCGTGACGCTGCGCGGGCTGACCTTCCGCGGCTGCGCGCGTACGTTCATGGACAACCGCGAGCCGCTGTTGCGCAGCGACTGGACCACCTACCGCGGCGGCGCGTTGTTCTTCACAGGCGCCGAGGATTGCGAGGTGGCCGACTGCTTCCTCGACCAGCTCGGCGGCAACGCCATCTTCGCGAGCGCGTACAACCGCCGCCTGACCGTGCGCGGCTGCCGCATCGAGAACGCGGGCGCCAACGGCGTGGCCTTTGTGGGCGATCCCGGTGCGGTGCGCAACCCGCTGTTTGAGTATGGCCAGCGCCAGAGCCTGGCGCAGATCGACCGCACGCCCGGCCCGAAGACCGACAGCTACCCCGCCGACTGCCTGGTCGAGGAGTGCCTGATCACGCGCACCGGTCGGGTGGAGAAGCAGACTGCGCCGGTGCAGATCGCCATGGCGCAGGCGATCACCGTGCGGCACTGCTCGATCTATGATGTGCCGCGCGCGGGCCTCAACATCGGTGACGGCTGCTGGGGCGGCCATGTCATCGAGTGGTGCGACATCTTCGATACCGTGCTGGAGACCGGCGACCACGGCAGCTTCAACTCCTGGGGTCGCGACCGCTACTGGGGCCTGACCAACGCTCCGGCGGACCTGCTGCCCGAGCTGGCCAGGCTCGACGCGGTGCGCCCGGTCTACCTGCGAAACAACCGCTGGCGCTGCGACCACGGCTGGGATGTCGACCTCGATGACGGCTCCTCGAACTTCGAGATCACCGGCAACCTGTTCCTCAACGGCGGGCTGAAGCTGCGCGAGGGGTTCTGGCGCGTGGTGCGCGGCAATATCACGGTCAACAACACGCTGCATCCGCACGTCTGGTACGACAACTGCCAGGACGTCGTCTCGGGCAACATCTTCATGGGCGCCTACCGCCCCGCCGGCGGCATGCCCCGCGGCCAGTGGGGCCAGAAGGTCGACGGCAATCTGTTCACCGCCGAGGCCGATCGCCTGCGCTTCGCCGGCAACGGCTGCGATGCCCATTCGGTGGCCGGCGACCCGCTGTTCGTCGACCCGGCGAAGGGCGACTATCGGGTCAAAGAAGGCTCGCCGGCCCTGAAGCTCGGTTTCGTCAACTTCGCCATGGACCAGTTCGGCGTGACCCGGCCGGAGCTGCGCGCGCTGGCGCGGACGCCGGAGCTGCCCGGCACCGCGCGGCCCGCCGCAGCCGGTACGCGCGCCGCCCTGGCCGCGTACTGGCTCGGCGCGCCGGTGCGCGAGCTGGCTGGCGAAGAGTACTCGGCCTTCGGTGTCGGGCGTGACGACGGCGGCGTGGTGGTGGGCGAGCTGCCCGCCGACTCAGCCGCCGAGCGCGCCGGCCTGCGCCGTGGCGACCTGGTGCGCGGCGTCAATGGCGCCGTGGTGAAGACGCTGGCCGACCTGACGCGGCTGCGCGATGCCGCGGCGGGCGCGCCGCTGAAGCTGACGCTGGTCCGCGGCCAACAGCCGGCGCAGGCGACGGTGGTCGACTATCCGCATGTCGTGGCGGAATCGGCCGAGGCCGACGGCTTCCGCACCATCGCGCCACCGGCGGCCAGTGGCATCGCGGCGATCACGGCGCGGCCGGGCACGCACAACGAGCCGGTGGCGGTGCTCATCGACGGCAAGCTCGCGGCCAACTACGGCCCGGTCTTCGGCAACGACACGGCCGACGGCGTCTACCGTGCCGATCTGGGCCAGACGCGCGCCGTGGGCGCGGTCTGCACCTGGTCGTACAACCAGAACGAGAACCGCGGCAGCCAGCGCTTCATGCTGTACGGCAGCGTGGCGCCCGAGCCTGGCTTCGACGTGGCCAACGCCAAGCTCTGGACGCCCATCGCGCTGGTCGACAGCCCTTGCGCCAGCCGCTTCCTGGCTACGCGCCTGCAGGCGCCCGGTGGGCTGGGTGAGTACCGCTGGCTGGCCTGGGCCGTGGCACCGGTCTCGGCCATCGGCGAGAACACAGCCTATGTGGAGCTGGCGGTGGCTGCGCGCTAGGCCGCGCGCGCGTACGGGAGGATCCGGCTCTGACACCCCGAACATCCGCGGCGGGGGCGTCGGCTCGCCCCCAGCGCAGACACCTGCCCGGAGACCCTCATGCCCTGGCGATCTCGACTCGTCCTGCTCCTCTCTGGCGCGCTGCTGGCCGCCACCGCCGGTGCCCGGACCGTCGAGGCCGACTGGTGCACCGTCGAGCTGCCCGACGAGGCCACGGTCGGCAAGCCGTATGAGTTCTCGGTCCGCCTCAAGGGCGTGGCCGCCGGGCCCAAGCTCGCCGCCGACCTGCACTTCCAGCAGACCGACGGCAGCTACGGCGGGTTCGACGCGTGGGGCGGCGACGCCCAGACCGTGACCGGTGACGGCCCCTATCGGTTCCGGCCGACGGTGGC
Organism: Armatimonadota bacterium; assembly: GCA_016235455.1. GTDB lineage: Bacteria > Armatimonadota > UBA10988 > UBA10988 > UBA10988 > UBA10988. The sequence continues at coordinate 29,038 of JACRKZ010000107.1, forward strand.
CGACAAGCCGGGCCTCGGGGCTGTCACGGTGTTGCTGTACCTGTCGCCAACCGGTGGGTTCGCCGAGCGCACCAAGGAGTTCACCAGCCCGCCGGTCCCCGCCAAGTGGCTGGGCAAGTCCCTGGCCAACGCCACCTTCAAGCGGAGTTGGCTGTGGATCGACGACACCGCGGTACGCCGCGAACTGGCCGAGGGCGATACCTGGGAGGTGCCGGTCGAGTACTCGCTGGACGCGAGCGAGGATGACGGCGAGACCAAGATCGTGCTGTGGGCCGCCGGGCCGTGGATCGACAATCCCGACGGCAAGTACACCACCGACCGCCACCACATCGGCTACCCCGGCACGTCGGCCGCCACCACGGTCGCCGCGGGCCGCGGTCGCCACGTGTTCAGCTTCAAGGTCCCACCGGCCCAGCCGCGCAACAGCCTGATCCTCATCGGCGCGTTTCAGCGGCGCGACGGGCAGCGCTGGCCGTGGGAGGTGCGCGCGCCGGCGACCTTCTTCCATCGCGTCCGCGGCTGGTTCGAACTGGAGTCCGCGCAACCGGGCAACCTGTTCACCTACGCGCAGCCAGTGGAGATGGCGGCGCGCCTGCTTCAGTCTGACGGCCGCGACCACACGCTCAACTGGACCGCGCTCGACACGACCGGCGCCGAGGTGGCCCGCGGCAGCGTGCCCTTCGTCGCGCGGCAGGTCGGGCAGGTCGTACCCATCGTCGTGGCCACCCAGCGCCGTGGCACGCTGCTGCTGCGGGCCGAGGTGGCCGGCTGGGAGGCGCGCGCGGTCACGCTGGCGCGTATCCCCGATGTGCTCGCGCTCACCCGCCGGGAGCCGACGCAGTTTGGCATGACCAACGTGGTGCTGCCCGGTCCCCCGGCGCGGGTCGAGGCGGCTTGCCGCATCGCGCGGCGGCTGGGCCTGACCTCGTGTCGCACCTTCATGGACTGGAAGACGGTCGAGCCCGGCCGCGGCGAATATCGCCTGGCAGGTTGGGAAGAGGCGGTGGCCACGGCGGCGCGTCTGGGCGTGGTGCCCTGGTTCTGCCTGGTCGACCCGCCGGCCTGGGCCCAGCTCGAGGCTCCGGTCAATCTCGGGTACACCGCCTTCCGCGGCGATCTGGACGGCTGGCGCGGCGTGATCACCCGGGTCACCAACCAGTTCCGGGGACGGTTCTACGGCTGGGAGTGGCTCAACGAGATCACCCCCGGCGGCACGCCGACGCCTGTGGACGACTACCTGGCGCTCTGTCGCGCCGGCACCGCCGCAGCCAAGGCGGCCGATCCGGCCACGCACACCATCCTGGCAGGCGGGCTGTGGCCGAGGAGCTTCCGGCAGGCGGTACTGAAGGCAGGCGCCGGCGGGTTGGTCGATGTGCTGCCGGTCCACTACGCCGATGGCGCCGGCGTGGCCGAGGCGGCCGGCGACCTGGCGGCGGTCGGCCAGCCCAAGGTCGAGGTGTGGGATGACGAGACCGCCCGCGGCATCAGCATTTGGGGTGCGCCGCCCGAGTTCGACCTGACCCATCCGCTACAGAGGCAGTGGCTGCTGAGCCACTGGCCTGACGAACTGCTGGCCGGCAGCCGACGCATCATCTGGTTTGGCGGCTGGGGCGATGCGGCGGGCAACTGGTCGTATCTGCTCGACGACCTGTCGCCACGGCCGGTGGCGGCCTCGATGGCTGTGCTGGTGAGCCGGCTGCACGGCGCGCGCCCGTTGGGCAAGCTGGCCGCCGGCCAGGGCGGCGTGGTTGACCTGTTCGAACGCGACGGCCGCGCCGTGGTGCTGGTCAGCAGCAGCGTCGAGGGGGAGAACGTGCCGCTGCCCGTGGGTGTCGAGCAGCTCACGGTGGTCGACGACCAGGGCAACGAAAGCCCGCTGGCCTGCCCGGGCCGTGTGGCCCGGCTCAAGCTGGCGGCGATGCCGGTGTGGCTCGACGGGGCGGACCTGGACGTGCTCAAGAGCGCGCTGGTGCCCGACCTGATGACGCGCACTGGTGGCGAGGGGACGCCCAAGATCAATGTGCTGCGCGGTGGCCGGACCACGCTCACGATGCGGCTGCGCAATCTCTATGCGCGGCAGCTCACGGGCCGGCTGAGCCTGAGCCTGCCCGCCGGCTGGACCGGGCCGGCGCCGTTGGCCTTCGACCTGGCGCCCGGCGCCGAACGGCTGGTGCCGTTGCCCATCGGCGTGCCCGACAGCGCGCGCACCGAGGACTTCGCGGGTAGTGCGGGCATCAGCTTCGGCTGGGACAAGCTGCCGCCGGTCACCAAGCCGCTGACCATCGCGGTCATCGCGCCCGAAACGCTGGGCAACCTGGTGGCCAATGGCGAGCTGGAGCAACCCGGCGGCTGGACCGGCAATGCCGAGCGCATCGCCTCGACCGCGCTGGGTGATGGGCTGGGTGAATGGCTGCTGCGCTTTGGCGGCGGCGCCGACTGGCAGCACGAATCGACCGAAGTGCCCGTCCGGGGCGGCGAGAGCTACCTCTACTCGGCCTGGGTCTGGAACCGCGGACAGCACGCGGGCTCCAACGTCACGCTGCACTTCGCCGACGGCACCAGGCGCGAAATGTACGACGTGCAGGTCTTCACCTGCGGCGAGGACAACCCCGGCTGGCAGCTCTATACCAGCCACTTCGACACGCCGCCCAACACGGTCAAGGTGAGCCTGACGCCGGTGGTCCGCGGCGCCGGCAGCACGCTGTACGACAACCTGCGCCTGACCACCTACGACGGCACCGACTACGCCGCCGAGGCCCGCCGCGCCGCGCGGCCGCCGGTCATCGACGGGCAGCTCGACGATTGGACAAACGCCGCGCCCATTCCGCTGCTGGGGCCGAACCAGCTTACCCGACTCGACCCGGCGTATCGCCCGACGGCGGACAACCTGAGCGGCGTGGCCTGGCTGCGCTGGGATGAGGACAGCCTCTACCTGGCCGCACGCCTGCGTGACGACCGCCATGTGGCACAGACCACGGGCGAGGCGACGACCCAAGGCGACAGCCTGACCCTGGCGCTGGACCCGAGCAACCGCGGGCCGGAGTCGAGCCGTCGGGCCTTCTGCTACCTGCTGAGCAGCGCCAGCCCCGGCGGCGGCAGCGGCCGGCAGACGCTCTATCGTCCGCCGACCCGCTCGGGCGGTCTGTCCTCGGGTCAGTTGGCCAAGGACAGCTCGGTCTACAGCCTGGCCATCCTGCGCGGCGAGGGCGTCACGGTCTACGAGCTGCGTATGCCCTGGAAGGAGCTCGGCGCGGTGACGCCCGATGTCGGCACCCGCCTGGGCCTGTCGCTGTCCGCTTTCGACAACGACGGCGCCGGGCCGGCGGCGGCCATGGGCTGGGGTGAGGGCCTGCTACCGGCTTGGGCGCCGCAGCGGCTGGGCGTGCTGACGTTGGTGCCGTAGCAGCGTAGCCCGCCTCGCACCAACTGACCAGGTGCTCCGCCTGGCCGGTCAATGGGCTGCGCTGGCAGTTGCCGTCAGCAGGGCGCACCTACGCGCGACCACGTCATATCCTCGCAGTCCAGCTCAGGGCCGGGCCCGGCCCGCTCGTCTGCCAGGCTTCCCCGCCGCGTCGTCAGCATCACGCAGCCGCGGTGTGTAGGCGTTGGCCTGATTGGGCCCGGGGGTGCTGCGGCCGTTGGCGATGTACTGACGCATCAACGTCGTCAGCCGCGCGGCGACGTCGGGATACCGCACCAGAACGTCCTTGGTCTCGCTCAGGTCATCGGCCAGGTTGTAGAGCTCGCGCGCGCCGGAGACGGCGAAGATGAGCTTCCACGGCCCTTGGCGAATGGCCAGATCGCCCGCGCTGGACTGATGGACGGTGGCCTCGCGCACCGGTGCCTGGGCCGTGCCCAGCAGATCGGGCAGAAGGCTGACGCTGTCCACCCCGGCGCCGTCGGGTAGCCTAGCGCCCGTGACCTGCGCGGCGGTGGCCATCAGGTCGTTGAGGCAGACGACATCGGCACAGGTGGCGCCGGGCTTGATCTTGCCGGGCCAGCGGGCGATGAACGGCACGCGATGACCGCCCTCGTAGATGCTGCGCTTGGAGCCCCGCAGGGGCGGGTAGACGCGCTGCTCCGCACCGTTGTCGCTGGTCACGATGACCAGCGTGTTGTCGGCCAGCTCGTTGCGCTCCAGCGCGTCGAGGATCCGCCCGGTCACGCCGTCGCCTTCGGCGATCCAGTCGGCATACTCGCTCACGCCGGTCGTGCCCTTGTATTCCGGCGCGGGGACGATGGGCAGGTGAGGCGTCGACAACGGCACGTAGAGGAAGAAGGGCTGGCCTGTCTTGGCGCGCTGGTCGATGTAGTCGACCGTCCGCCCGGCCAGCCAGGGCTGGACCTCGACCGGTGGCAGGTTCGCCGCCACTCGGTCCTGCTCGATGACCATGCCGATGTTGCCCGAGTGGGTGTAGCCGCAGAAGGTGTCGAAGCCGCGCGCGGTCGGCCCGTCACCCGCCGTGGTGCCGACGGGCAAGGCCTTCTCGGACGCCTTGACGCTGGCGGGGACGGCCCTGTTCATGCCCAGGTGCCACTTGCCAAAGGCCGCGGTGTGATAGCCCTGTTGCCGGAGCAGCGCGGGCACCGTGAGTCGCTCCGCCTCGATGATCGGCGCGGAGAAGGTCTTGAGCACGCCGAACTGCCCGATGCGCATCGGGTAGCGCCCGGTCAGCACACCGTAGCGGGTGGGGGTGCACACCGCCGCCGCCGTGTGCGCGTCGGTGAAGCGCATCCCCTCGCGCGTCAGCCTGTCCAGCGTGGGCATCTTGAAGCGCGACTCCGCCCGGAAGGACGGCGGTTCGCCGTAGCCCAGGTCGTCGAACAGGATAAAGACGATGTTGGGCGGCGCCGCGGGCGGCCCGGCCGGCGCCTCGGGGGGCTGCCCGAAGGCTCGGGCCACGGCCAGAGCGGATCCGGCCAGACTGGTTCGCAGCAGTTCACGGCGGTCCATGAGCCAACTCCGTTTCCGGCGCGTAGCGACCTGTGACGCGCTCCCAACCACATTGTTCATTGCGGCGTCCTCGCCTGCTCGCGGCGACCGCACAAAGGACCCGCTCCGAATGTCGCGAACACGACCCGCGGAGTAGCCCATGCTCATTCTGCCCATGCTGGCCGCCATCACGGCCGTCGCGCCTGTCACTGTCGTCGAGCCGCGCTGCGAAGGCCGGCGCGACCCGCTCGGCATCGACGCGCCGCGGCCCGCGCTGAGTTGGCAACTGCGCGCCGATGGCCGGCGCGACGTGCGCCAGACCGCCTATGAGATCCGCGCCGCGGGCCGCGCCGACGCGCTGGCCAAGCCCGATCTGTGGGCCAGCGGGCGCGTGGTGTCCCGTCAAAGCGTGGCGCTGCCGTGGGCCGGGCGGCCGCTGGGCAGTCGGCAGACCGTGTACTGGCAGGTGCGGGTCTGGACCGACAGCGCCCAGCCCACCGCCTGGAGCCCGCCCGCGCGGTTCGAGATGGGCCTGTTGCAGCCCGGCGACTGGCAGGGCAAGTGGCTCAACGATGGTCGCGCCACTCCCAAGGACGAGGCCGCGCAGTACGGCGACGATCCGGCCCCGCTGTTCCGCCGCGAGTTCGCCCTGCGCCAGGGCGTCGAGCGCGCACGGCTCTACATCACGGGGCTGGGCTACTACGAAGCCAGCCTCAACGGCGCGCGCGTGGGCGATCGGCTGCTGGATCCCGGCTGGACCACGCCGACCCAGCGCGTGCTGTACAGCACCTACGATGTCGCCGCGGCGCTGCGCCAGGGCCGCAACTGCCTGGGCGTGACGCTGGGCAACGGCTGGTACAACCCGCTGCCGCTGCGCCTGTGGGGGCATCTCAACCTGCGCGATCACCTGGCCCACGGCCGGCCGCGGCTGCTGGCGCAGCTCGAGATCACCCACGCTGACGGCAGTCGCCAGATCGTCGCCAGCGACCTGGACTGGAAGGTCGGCGACGGGCCGATCCTGCGCAACAACGTCTACCTGGGCGAGGTCTATGACGCGCGCCGCGAGCAGGTGGGCTGGGACCAGCCGGGCTTCGCCGATGCCGTGTGGCGCACGCCAGCCGTGGCCACCGAGCCCGTCGGCGCCTTGCGCGCGGAAGCGCAGCCACCCATCCGCGCCACGGCCATCATGGTGCCACGGGCCGTCACCGAGCCCCGGCCGGGCGTCTATCTGTTCGACCTGGGCCGCAACTTCGGCGGCCTGGTCACGCTCCGGACGAATGCGCCCGCCGGCACGCGCCTCACGCTCCGCTATGGCGAGCTGGTGCGGCCCGACGGCACGCTGAACCCCATGACCAGCGTGGCCGGCCAGATCAAGGGCGTGCGGCAAGGCACCAACGAAAGCGTCGGCGGGCCCGGCGCGCCGCCGGTGGCCGAGCAGACCGACACTTACATTGCGCGCGGCGGCGAGCAGACCTACACGCCACGCTTCACGTTCCGGGCCTTCCGCTACCTGGAGGTCAGCGGCCTGCCCGCCAAGCCGCCGCTCGACGCCGTGGTCGGGCATCGACTGTGCGCCGATGTGCCGCGCGTGGGCTCGTTCGAGTGTTCCGAGCCGCTGCTCAACGAGATCCAGACGATGTGCGACTGGACCTTCCTGAGCAACCTGTTCAGCGTGCAGTCGGACTGCCCGCATCGCGAGCGCTTCGGCTACGGTGGCGACCTGGTGGCGACCAGTGACGCTTTCATGGCCAACTACGACATGAGCGGCTTCTACGCCAAGGCCGCGCGCGACTGGGCCGATGCCGCGCGACCCGACGGCATGTTGACCGATACGGCGCCGTTCGTGGGCATCCAGTACTGCGGCGTGCCCTGGGCCATGGCCCATCCGCTGCTGCTGCGCCAGCTCTATCAGTACTACGGCGACCGCGCGCTGGTCGAGGAGCAGTACGGCGTGGCGCGGCGCTGGCTGGAACTCGTGGCCAAGAAGTACCCCGGCCACATCGTCACCGACGGCCTGAGCGACCACGAATCGCTGGCCGGCAGCCCCGCGCCGGAGCTGGTCACGCCGCACTACGCGCTGAGCGCGCGCATCCTGGCCGAACTGGCCGAGATCCTGGGCAAGCAGGACGATGCGGCGCGCTACCGCCGGCTGCACGCCGACATCGCCGCCGCCTATCGCGCCAAGTTCATTGACGCGACGGGCAAGGTGGCGCCGGGCACGCAGGCGGCGCAGGCCGTCGCGTTGTGGACCGGCATGGTGCCCGACGCGCTGCGCGCGCAGACGCTGGCGCGGCTGACCGAGACCGTAGGTACAGCCAACAATCATCTGACCACGGGCATTCTGGGCACGAAGTACATGCTTGACGAGCTGTCGCGCGGCGGGCGCGCCGACCTGGCCGCGACGGTGGTGCGCCAGACCGACTTCCCCGGCTGGGGCAACATGCTGTCGAAAGGGGCGACCACGCTGTGGGAACACTGGGCCGGCAGCGACAACACGTTCTCCAACAACCACCCGATGTTCGGCTCGGTGAGCGGCTGGTTCCAGCACTGGCTGGGTGGCATCCAGGTCGCGCCCGACGCCGTGGCGGCCGACAGGCTGTGGATCCGGCCGCAGCCCGTTCCAGGGCTGGCCTGGGTGCGCTGTCGCTGGGACTCGCCCTTCGGGCCGGTGATCAGCTCGTGGCGCAATGAAGGGGGGCGCTTCACGCTGGATCTCGACATCCCGCCGGGCGCGACGGCGACGGTGACCGTGCCGAGCGACGATGCGCGTATGGTCACCGAAAGCGGGCGGCCGTTCGATGCCGGCACGCTGGTGGGGTCGGGGCACTACACGTTCACCGCGCCGCTGGCCGCAAGTCGCAGGCCGCCCCCCCTGTAGTCCCCCCGCGAGCGGGGGGACGGCTTTGTGGCTCCCTCCCCGCTCGCGGGCAGGGCTGGGGTGGGGGCCGCCCCCGACCACTCAGCGCACCCAGACAGGAGCTCCCTATGGCGATACGCGTTCTGCTGCTGCTCGCCGCGACCGCCGCCAGCGCCGCCGACCTCGACCTCCAGGCCCGCCTCGACCAGGCTGTCGCCGCCGGCCAGCGGGAGGTGACCATCGCGCCCGGCGTCTACCGGCTCACGCCGCCCAAGCCCGTGGGGCCGCATCTCAAGCTCTACGGGGTCAACGGCCTGACCATCCGGGCCGAGGGCGTGACGTTGGTCTGCACCACGCTCAACACCGCGCTGTGGCTTGAGAAGTGTCGCAATGTACGGGTCATCGGCCCGACCATCGACTACGACCCGCTGCCCCAGACCCAAGGCACCATCGTCGCGTTGTCGCCCGACCATCGGTTGACGGACGTGCGCCTCCACACCGGCTACCCCGCGCCGAACCTGCGTCCGCCGGGCCAGGCCGGGCATCTGTGGGTGGCCGACGCGGCCACGCGCCGCATCAAGCCGGGCGTCTTCAACCGCGGCTACCAGGCGCTGACCGACCTGGGCAACGGGGTGTGGCGGCTCGACCATGGCCACGCCATCCCCGACACGGCTGCCGTGGGCGACCTGATCCGTCTGGTGCAGAACTGGCAATCGCCCCACGCGGTGCTGCTGCACCTCAACGACGGTGTGACGCTGGAGAACGTGACTATCGCGTCCGCGCCCGGCTTCGGCATCGTCGACCGGCGCAGCACGGGCGGTGTGTTTCGGGGCGTGCGCATCGTGCCCGGCCCGCCGCCGGCGGGTGCCAGCGAGCCGCGGCTGTTCTCGTCGTGGGCGGATGGGCTCAATGTGGCGGGCTGCCGCGTCGGCCCGCGCATCGAGAGCTGTTCATTCGAGGGCACCGGCGACGACGCCATCGCCGTGTACAACGAGTCCAACCTCGTGGCGCGCGCCGCGGCGGGCAGCGAGGTGGTGCTCGGCCTGACGCAGTACTCGCCGACCTGGCAGGTGGGCGATCGCGCGCGGCTGTTCGGGTACCGTGATGGCACGACCTCCGACCGCACCGTGACCGCGGTCGCGCCGGCGACGGTCACGCGCGAGGAGCTGCAGCCCATCCACGCCGCTAGTTTGCCCCGGGTGGATGCCGGCCACTTCGCCCAGGGCGCTGTTCGACTGACGCTGGATGGGTCGGCGGAGCTGGCGGCGGGCGACATCGCGGTCAACTGGAGCTGCCGTGGCGCAGGCTTCCGCATTGTCGACAATACCGTCGTCAACGGCGGCTCGCGCGGCATCGTGGCCAACATGAGCGGCGGCGAGGTGCGCGGCAACCGCATAACGCACACCGTGCTGTGCGGCATTCACCTGTTTGCCTTCGCGCATGACGAAGGCGGCTCGAGCTTCCAGGAGGATGTGACCATCGCCGACAACGAGGTGGCGGAGTCGTGCGTGACGCGCCCGCAACGCGATGTGTGGCAGGGCGCCATCAGCGTCGTCAACTGGGACCGCGACTGGCCCGCGGTGGCCCGCGGCGGACGGCCATCGCAACATCCGCATCACCGGCAACACCGTTGGCGACGCCTATGGCCTGAACCTCCAGGTGACCGGCGCTTCGGGGCTGACCATCACCGACAACACCTTCCGAGACACGCACCGCGAGCCGCTTGGGCCAACCGGGCCGCGGCGCGTGGAGCTGGCGGCGCTGGTGCTGCTCGACCATGTCACCGGCGCGCGGCTGGCGGGCAACCGCGTGGTCGGGCTGGGGCCGCACGCAGACCGCGGCCGACTGCTGGTGCAGACGGGCGGGACGAGCGGGGTGGAGGGCGGGTTGTAGGCCCTTCGCCGTTCGTTCGGCCGAGCGTGGCATGGCCACGGGGCGCGGGCGTCTACTTGACTGCATGCACCTGCACCGCGTCGCAGTGCACCATGCCCTGTGCGCCGGCGGCCGTCAGCAATACCCACGCCGGCCGGCCGGCCTCGAAGCGGAACCGACCCAACGAGCCGAACCCGCGGCCGGCGGTCGCCGCCTTGGTCTGGTCCACGGTAGCCTGTCGCTCGCCCTCGGCCGTGAGAATGGTCACCGGCAGGGCCTTGGCGCGGTTCTCATGCGGGCGCCAGGCCAGCCGCACCTCATAGGTGCCCGACTGGGGCACATCAAACCGGAACCGCGCCGTGGCCGTGGCATCGCTGGTGAAGACGTAGCCATCGTTGACATAGCCCTCCAAGCCGCCGGTGCCCGACCATTTGCCGGTCAGTTCGGCCTGCAGGTCATCGACCACGATCCCCGGCAGGCTGGCCGGGTCGATGCCCGTGCCGAAGAAGGTCTGGATTTTGGCGCCCGGCGGCAGCGTGAGCGCGTCGTCGAGCGTGGTGCGGCGCAACGCGCCCGGCTGCTGGAGCAGTCCCTTCAGGCCCTCGAGTTGCGTCTCGTAGACCCCGCGCGGCGTGGTGTCATGCCGCACGCACAGGTAAGCCGCGCGGCCCACGACTTCGCCCATCATGCCCGTTGTGCGCATCACCCGCACCGCGCCGAGCGCCTCGTGCGTCACGCTGATGTCGCGACCCGCCATGAACAGGTTGGCGATGTTGCGGCTGTACAGGGCGCGGTAAGGCACCCAGTAGGCGCCCTCATAGGTGTAGTCTTTGCCTCCGGTGCAGACAGAGATGAACTCGGTGCCTTGTTGGCCCTGGTTGTAGTCGGGGCTGGGCGTGTGCACATCGATCGGCCAGGTGCAAGGGAAGCTGGCGTCCGGATAGACCTTGCCCGTCCGGAAGTCGTCGGCCTGCACCTGCACATCGCCCAGCAGCCGCCGCGACTCGCGCTTGCCCGCGATGTAGGCCGCCCAGCCCAGGCGATGGTTCGGGTAGAGATGGTCGACGTTCTTCAGCGCGTCCCAGGCACCGTACATGGCGCGGAAGTTGTTGTCGCGAATGTACTCCGTCTCCGTGGCCTGGTCGCGGTTGAAGCCGCTCTCCCAGAACCAGCCGCCCAGGCTGCCTAAGCCCGACGGCGAGCCCTGGCTGACACGGCCGGCCCGGCCGGGAAACGGCTTGTCGGACAGGTCGATGGCCCACGGGCAGCGCGGGAACGGCGCGGCCACCTGGCCCTGTTGCACCGCAACCGTCAGCGCCTCCTTGTCCTTGCACTCGCAGCGCAACACCTGCGCCGGGTCGGACTGGTCGATGGGCCACCACAGGTTGGTCGAGCCCATGACGCTCTCTTTGTTGACCTCATAATCGGCGCCGGCCAGGTAGCCCACGGTGCCGTCGCCGGTGCAGTCGGCAAACAGCCGGCCGCGCACGCGGACGCGTCGGGCGCTGCGGATGTGTTGTGCGATGACCGCCTCGACGCGGCCGGCGCGCGCTTCGACGGCGTTGACATGCTGCTCGAGCAGCAGCGTGATGCGCGGTTCGGCCGCCACCACCGCGGCGCGCTGGGCGTCGTTGGCGTCGATCTCCTTGACGATGTCGCCCACATGCCGCCATGGCGGTCGGTTGGTGCGGCCGGCGGGTCCAACGCGGACCTCGCGACTGGCATTGCCGCCGAGCACCGGGCGATCCCCGATGAGCGCGACACGCAGGCCCTGCCGCGCGGCCGAGACCGCCGCGGCGATGCCGGCCAGGCCACCGCCGACCACCACCAGGTCGTAGCTGCCGCCATCGTCGGGCTGCGCGGGCAGGCCCAACGCGGTGCGCCGCCAGGTGGCCAGCGCCTCCTTGACCTCGGGCGGCACAAAGCCCTGGTCGGCCGACAGCACCACGGCATCGCAGCGGCCCTCGAAGCCGGTCAGGTCGTGCAACGCCAGACGCGCCTCGGCGCCCAGCGCCACGGTGCCGCCGTCCTGCCAGTGCCAGTCGGCGCCCTCGGTACCGAATGTGGTGGCCAGAGGCCGGCCATCGACCAGTATCTGGAACCGACCGGGCGCGCCCGGCGCCTTCCACGGCGCCACCCAATCGCGCGTGCGCGCCCACAGGTGCCAGGTGCCCGCGCGCGGCAGCTTGACGCTGGTGACCGCGTCGCGCACCGGCACGCCGAGGCCGTGCGCCAGCATGTAGGGCGAGCCCATGGTGTCCATCGACTGCTGGTCCAGGTCCCAGCCGCCGAGGTCGGCGAACTGCTCGGCCTCCAGCAGGACGGTCTGGGCGGCCAGCGGGCAGAGGGTGAGCAGCAGGATCAGGATAGGCTTCATGGCGCGTCTCGTGGCAGATAGGGTAGCGCGCGCGCGGTCGAACCTCAAGGGGCGGAACTACGGAAGACCCGCTTGCTCGCGCTGCTCACGCCGGAACTCCCACGGTGCCTGGGGCGCGGGCCTGGCCCACAGCCCGCGACGGGCGGAGCGCGCGCTGGTCTCGGCCTCTTGCAGCGCCGTGTCACGCAGGGCATGCTCGCGGTACCACCAGGCCAGGCCCTCCTCGACCAGCGTTGTGCCCAGGTCGCGGCCGTCCGCCAGCCGGACCCGCGCCACGACCCGGCCGTAGCGGTCCAGTTCGCGCGGCAACACGTCCACCGCGCGGCCCAGCACCAGTTGCCGGGCCCGCGTGCGCGCCCCGGGGCCGAAGGGCTGCTTGAGCTCTGGGCAGTCGATGCCGTCGAGCCTGATGGCCAGGTCTTCGCCGAACCGGCGGACGCGTATGGTGTCGCCGTCGTGCACGCGCACGCAGCGGCCGTGCCAGGCTTCGGGCAGGCGGCGGCGCGGCGCGTCGGTCGGCGGCGGCCCGGCGGCGGGTGGCGTGACCAACCGCACCACGCCGTAGGCCAGCGCGGCCACCAGGGCGGCCCGAGTTACGGTTCGCCAACGTTCAGACATCATCGCCCCCTGCCAGCCGGCATTGGCTGGCGCGGGGCCACCTTCCTTCCCTCGCTCCGTGACGTATAATCGATGAAAGGCTGGAGAGCGTCATGCGTCTGTCGCTGGGTCGCACCTGGCTGGTGCTGTGTACGTGCTGGCTGCTGAGCGCCTGTACCGCCGATGCCCAGGTGACGCGGGCGATCACCTTCACCACCGAAGGTGACTCGTTCGCGCCGGTGCTGGTGGTCGAGGGCACGCCCGCCATCGAATGGACATGGTCGGACGGGGGCACGAGCCGCGAGGCGCGGCCGACCAAGCGTTTCGGCACCGCGGCCAGGCGTACGCACGCGCTGCGGGTCACGCCGTGGAGCGCGCTGCGCCGCATCAACATCGGTTACGACGCGGGCGATGGCGGCTCGGGCGAGATTGAGCGGGTGCCCGACCAGCATGTCTCCGCGGTCACCGGCCTGGAACTGGTGGCGCCCACACTGGGCCAGTGGTGTTCGTCGTACAACCAGATCCCGTCGCTCGAGTTCGTCAACTTCGCTCAGCTCGACACCATCGAGTGCTTCCTCTCGGGCAAGCTGACCAGCGTGACGTTGCGCAACCTGCCCCGGCTGAAGCGGGCCTGCTTCGAGGACTGCGACCTGCGCGAACTGGACTTGACCCAGTGCCCCGCGCTGGAGGATCTGCGCGGCGCGCAGAACGCGTACTCGACCATCGCCTTTGGCCGCATCGGCGCCCAGGTATGGCACATCTGCGTGCGCGACAACCCGCAGATGACGGACCAGAAGGTGTTTGCCGACCTGGCCCAGTTCCCGCGCATCTCCGAGTTGTTCATCTGGAACGACAACCAGGCGGGCAGCATCCGCATCCCCGCCACGCATCCCGAGAACGGCGTGGCGCTGCTGGCCGATGGCAACCACTACGAGAGCCTGGACCTGTCCGGCGCGCTGCGCAACGCCAAGTCAACGGCCTCCGTCGCCTTCCGTGGCAATCGCTTGCGTCAAGTCAAGCTCGACGGCTGCGTGCAGATCACCGAACTGATGCTGGAGAACAACCTGTTGCCGGCCGAGCAGGTGGATGCGCTGCTGGTGGCCATGGACAAGCTCGGCCGGGGGCGTGAGAACATCCCCGACTGGACCAAGCCGCGCATCGACCTTCGCGGCAACGCGGCGCCCGGCGAGGCGGGTAGGGCAGCCATGGCGCGGCTGGCGGCCAAGGGCTGGACGGTCGCTGCCTCGGACCGCACGGTCCAGCCGCCGCCGCCGCCGAACACCGGCGAGACACGCATCGACTTCGTGACCGTCGGCGACGCCACGCACCTGCGCTGCGACTTCGACGCCTCGGCCAGCGCCACCTGGCACTGGTCGGACGGCACCACCGCTCCGGCCGCCTCGGGCGCCGCGGTGGCCAGGACCGGGCTGGGCCAGGGCGAACACGCGGCCTGGCTGGTGATCAGCAACGGTGCCGCCCTGACTCGCTTCGGTGCGGCCGACGGCGGCGGGCAGGGCCACCTGACGGCCATCCGCGGGCTGGAGAAGGCACCGGCGCTGGCCATCCTCTATGTGTACAACGAGGGCGAGTTGAAGACCCTGGCCCGTACCAGCCAGACGCGGATCCGCGAGTACCACCTGCTGGGCACCGCGCTGTCGCTCGAGCGCTGCGACCAGGTGTATGCGGATCTCGTGGCGTCGGGCGTGCGCAACGGCACCATCTGGTGCGCCAAGGGCACGCCGGCCAGCGACGCCGACCGCGCCAAGGCCGCCGAACGGGGCTGGAACCTGAACTGAACCCGCGGGCAGCCCGCAGCGCCGAGACGCAGAGGGCTTCGTTCTCGGCCTTGCGGCCCTCGCGTCGTCGCGCCACGACACCAGCGGATGCGCACGCCGCGTCGAACGCATCCCGAGTCGGCGCCTCGCCGTACGACCTGTCCCCCCACACGCCACGGCAAACGACGTGCGTTGCCTGGCCCTCACCACCCCATGCTGCATTTACGACTTCGTTATCTGTTGGTCGGGAAATCCTCTAGATATCCAGAATCGGGAGTGCTACCCTCCGGGGTAGCGACAGTCCATAAGTGGATATACAAGTCGTGATTAGCGGGCAGGTCGTCCGAGGAGGTGCGCTGTGTCGGACTTCGTGGTGAAGGTCGGCGGTGAGGGCGGAACCGATTCGCCGACGACGGCCGGTGAGTTCATGGCTCAGGCGGCGATTCGCGAGGGGAATGCGATCTTCACGATGCGCAGTTTCCCCGCGGAGATCCGTGGCGGGTTGGCGACGTATTCCACGCGTCTCTGCGACCACGACGTGCTCAGCCAGGGCGACCGGCCCGACGTGCTGTTCTGCATGAACCAGGAGGCCTACGACAAGCTCGTCGGCGAGTTGGCGCCGGGCGGGGTGCTGGTCTTCGACACCGACAGCGTGACGCTCGACGCCGGCGCGCATGCCGACCTGACGCTCTATGGCGTGCCCATGCAGTCACTGGCCCAGGGCCATGTTGGCGAGAAGCGCACGAAGAATATGGTGCTGCTGGGTGTGTTCTCGGCGCTGTTCGGCATGCCGCTCGATACGCTGAAGCAGTGCGTGCGCGACAAGTATGGCAAGCGCGGCGAGGAGCTGGTGGCGGTCAACCATCGGGCCCTGGAAGTGGGCAGCGAGTTCGTCGCCGAGTCGCTGACCAAGACTGATCCCTTCGCCTTCGAGCCGCATCCCGAAGCCGCGCGCCGGCAGATGATCATCGATGGCTCACAGGCCATCGGTATGGGCGCGCTGGCGGCCAAGGTCGAGTTCTTCGCCGGCTATCCCATCACCCCGGCCACGGATGTGATGCAGTTCCTGGCCGAGCATCTGCCGCAGCTTGGCGGGCAGGTCATTCAGGTCGAGGACGAGATCGCCTCGCTGGGCGCCTGCCTGGGCGCGAGCTACACCGGCGCCAAGTCGATGACGGCGACCTCCGGCCCGGGCCTGTCGCTGATGGTGGAACTGCTCGGCCTGGCCACGATGGTCGAGCTGCCCGTGGTCATCGTCGACGTGCAGCGCGGCGGACCCAGCACGGGCCTGCCCACCAAGACCGAGAACGGTGACCTGAACCTGGCAGCCTTGGGCGCGCATGGCGATGCGCCGCGCGTGGTCGTGGCGCCGGCCAATGTGCAGGACTGCTTCTACGACACGGTTGGCGCGTTCAACCTGTCCGAGGCCTATCAGACGCCAGTCATCCTGTTGTCCGACCAGTCCATGGCCATGCGCGCGCAGGCCATGGCCGTGCCCGACATGGATGCGGTGGAGCTTCGCGAGCGGCGCATTGTCGACGGCGAGCCTGGCCCGGGCTACCGGCGCTACGAACTGACCAGCGATGGCGTGTCGGCGGTGGCACTGCCCGGCACGGGCACCCGCGCCTACCACATGATCACCGGGCTCAACCACGACGAGCTGGGCTATCCGTCGACCAACGACGGGCCGCTGAGCATGGCCATGATGAACAAGCGCCAGCGCAAGCTCGATGCCGTGCGCGGCGAGCCCGGCTGGTCGCGGCTGCATGGGCCGGACGAGGCCCGCATCGGCGTCATCTCGTGGGGCACCTGCGAGGGCGCCGTGGCCGAGGCCGTCGACCGCCTGAACGCTGAGCACCCCGAGGCGGCCCGAGCGCTGCATCTGCGCCTGGTGTGGCCGTTGCCGGTCGAAGAGATCATGGCCTTCGCCGCCACCGTGAAGCGCGTGGTGGTGGTGGAACTCAACTTCAGCGGACAGCTCAACCAGCTGATCCGCGCCGAGACCTTGCTGCCCACCGAGCTGGTGCGCAAGTTCGATGGCACTGTCTTCACGCCGGGCGAGATCGCCGACCAGTTGCGCGACCTCATGCCCGAGCCCGTCGTACCACCTGCCGTACCGTCGTCCACGCTTCGCCGCCGGCCCACGCTGGCGAGCACTTTGGCTAAGTAGGAGAAAGACGTATGGCACCCATCAACGAGACCCCCGATGCGGCCGTGCCGGCCTTGACCGCCGCGCCAACCGCCACCGTGGCCCGGCCGCAGCCCGGCACTCGCCGGCGGCCGGTGCGCCCGGCCGCGCTGCCCGAGGTGCTGCCGCTGGTGACGCCCGAGCCGCAGCCCACGGTCGAGCCGAGCTACACCGCCAAGGACTACCGCAGCGACAAGGAGCCCATCTGGTGCCCCGGTTGCGGCGACTTCGGCGTGCTGGCGGCGGTGACCGAGGTGTTCGCGCAGCGGCACATGGACCCGGACAACACGGTGCTGGTCTCAGGCATTGGCTGCAGCAGTCGCTTCCCCACGTTCCTCAAGGGCTTTGGCTTCCACAGTGTGCATGGCCGCGCGCTCCCCGTGGCCACGGGCGTGGCCATGGCCAACCCGCGGCTGGATGTGGTGGTGGTGGGTGGGGACGGTGACGGCCTCAGCATCGGCGGCGGGCACTTCACGCACGCCTGCCGGCGCAATCCGAACATGACCTACCTGATGCTGGACAACGAGATTTATGGCCTGACCAAGGGCCAGGTTTCACCGACGACCACCGACCTGAGCCTGGCCAAGAAGGCGCTCACCACGCCGTTCGGCACCTGGGAATGGCCGCTCGACCCGGTCTCGCTGGCGCTGGCCTACCAGGCCACGTTCGTGGCCCGGGCCTACAGCGCGCGCAAGCAGGAGATGGTCGACATCATCGACCGCGCCATCGCGCATGACGGGTTCAGCTTTGTGCAGGTGATCAGCCCGTGCGCGTCGTTCTACAACAGCTTCCGCGCCAAGGCGCCGCAGGTCAAGGCGTTGGACGAAAGCCACGACACCCGTGACCGCGCCGCGGCCACCGCGCTGGCTGGCGATCATGCGGCGGTGTGGTTGGGCGTGTTCTACCAGGATACGCAGCCGACGCTGCGCGAGCGTTTCCACGACCTGGGCGAACTCGCGCAGAAGGGCCGCGAGCATGTGCTGGGCGAGGTCTTCGCCAAGTACATGTGAGGGACGCCGGTAGGCGAGAAGCCCCATTGGAGTCCCCCGCGAGCGGGGGGACGGTGATCTAGCGCCGTCCCCGTGCGCGGGGAGGGCTGGGGTGGGGGCCGAAGCCAGAGCCACCCCCAGCGCCCACCAACCCCTACTTGATGCCGATCTTGGCCAGCGACTCCTTCATCTCCTCGGCGTCGTGCAGGCCCGTGGTATCGGCTTGGACCACGCCGTCGCGGTCGATGAAGAGCGTGCGCGGGATGGCCGTGATGCCGTACGCCTTGTCCGTCGCTTTGCCGCCCTCACTCGTGGGATCGAGCCACAGGATGCGGAAGCCCACCGGGTTGTCGGCCAAGTGCTTGCGCACCAGGTCGCTGGTGCGGTCGGTCGAAACGCCGACCACCTTGAGGCCCTTGTCACGGTTGGCCCGATAGACCTCGTCGAGCACGGGCATGGACTTGCGGCACGGCGGACACCAGGTGGCCCAGAAGTCCAGCACCACCGGCTTGCCCCTCATGCTCTTCAGCGACACGGGGTCGCCATCGAGCGTGGCGGCGGTGAAGTCAGGGGCCTTCTCGCCCACCAGGCTCTTCTCCTCGGGCGCCTTGAAGCCCTCGGGCGGCAAGCCAAGCAGCGCGCTGGGCAGGTCGGTCCACTTCTTGGCGGTGTTCACCTTGGCCTGTTGGGGCGGCTGATAGCGGAAGCGATCCGCCGCGATGGCCACGTTCTGTCGGCAACTGGTGAAGCTGATCAGCACCTTGAGCTGCATGCCCTCCAGGCCCTTGGCCATGTCGGCCAGCGTGGCCTTGTCCTGCTTGGCCATGGGCGATTCCGCCATGACCCGGGCCAACTGCTTGCCCGAGATGTCGTAGGCGAGCTGGCGCGGCAGGCGTGTGCGGAGATCAACCCAGGCGGTGAAGCCGAGACCGTTCTTCATCTCCGCGGTGACCGGCACAGTGAGTCCGGGGCGCCGCAGCGTGCGCATCCACGCGCTGCCGCGGGCCACGCCCACGTAGCAACGCGTGATCTGCTTGGCCATGCTCTCGGGTTTGCTCGGGTCGATGCCCGTGCTCTTGGCCATCTCGGCGACCTGCTTCTTGAGCTCGGGATCATCCATGAGCTTCTCGAAGTCGGCCGGCGCCGGCGCCTTGGCGACGGACTTGCCGTCGCCCGCGTCGAGGTAGATGTCCTTGCCGTCGCTGACCGCGACGAAGTGCTGCTTCTCCTTGGTGCCATGCTCCACGCGCAGCAGGTTGGGCTTCTTGGCCTCCACCGCGAAGCGGTTCTCCAGCTTGGTGCTGAACCCACCCATGCCGATCTCGAGCATGTAGCTGCCGGCCATGGCCATGCTCGTCGGCGGCTTGCCGCCCAGGAGCCGGTCGACCACGCCGCGCGGATTGGCGCGTACCGAGACGGCCAGCCCGCCCAGCAGCACCAGCGCGATGATGGCCAGCGAAGCCAGCACCACCACCACGCGCCAGCCGCGTCGGCGGCGCCTGGGCGCGACCGGCACGGCGGGCAGCGCCTGCGGCTCGGGTGCCTCGTGAGGCACGCCGAGTTCGTCTTGCTCGTCCATGGCTGATACTCCCCTTGTTGCCGGCCGCGGTTAGCCGCCGCCGTTGCTGCCGCCCGCCTTGGGCGCTGGGGCCGGCGCGTTACCGCCGGCGGGGCCGCCCTTCATGCCGCCCTTCATGGCGCCGGCCATGCCGCCGAGACCCTTCATCATCTCTTCGCCCGTGGCCATCAGGTCCACTTTCCAGGCGCCGTCCTCTTTGACGGTGACGAAGTTCATGGTCATCTCGGTCATGCCCGACATCTTGGCCATGGCTTCGGGCATCTTGTGGGTGACCGGTACCTTGGCCTTGTCGCCTTCGATGACCGCCTTGCCGATGGTCGGCTGCGGCGCGTCCTTGTTGGCCTTGGGCATGGCGCCCATGCCGGCGGCCATGGCTTGCGAGTTCTTGGACAGCACGGCCTTGAGCGCCGTGGCGTCACCGGCTGTCTGCGCTGCCATGAAGCCCGTCACGGCCTTTTCCGGCCCGCCGCCGCCACCGCCCATGAAGTACCAGGCCGCGCCGCCGATGGCTGCGACGACCAGTACACCAATGACCAAACCGATTTTCGACTGTCCCCGTTGACGATGCCCCATGAGATTCTCCCTGTCGTGGCCGGTTGCCGCGAACGATCCACACAACGTAATCGCTGGGCGCGTCGTTCCTCGCGCCGCGCATGCTTGCCCGCGCGCGCGAACCGTCGCCCTGCGAGGCCATTCTGCCACACAATAGTCAGCGAGGACAGGAAGATGGGCAAGTCGCGCATGGAAGCCTTCTCCGATGGCGTGCTGGCGATCATCATCACCATCATGGTGTTGGAGTTGCATGCGCCGCACGCCACGGATCTGGCCGCGCTACGGCCGCTGGTGCCGGTGCTCCTGTCGTATGTGGTGAGCTTCGTCTACATCGGCATCTACTGGAACAACCACCACCACATGCTGGCCACGCTGACGCACGTCACCGGCGCGGTGCTGTGGGCCAACCTCAACCTGCTGTTCTGGCTGTCGCTGCTGCCGTTCGTCACCGCCTGGGTCGGCCAGAACGGTCTGGCGCCGACGCCGTTGGCGCTCTACGGGGTCGTGCTACTCATGGCCGCCGTCGCCTACTTCGTGTTGCAAGGCGCCATCATCACCGCGCAGGGGCCCGAGTCGCTGCTGGCGCGGGCCGTGGGCAACGATGCCAAGGGGCGCGCCTCGCTGGCCATGTATGCCGCCGCCATCGCGCTGGCCGGCCGCGCGCCGGGCCTGGCCGCCGGCTTGTATGTGGCGGTGGCCGTCGTCTGGCTGGTGCCCGATCGCCGCATCGAGCAGGTGCTGGCCGAGCAGCGGCGAAGCTGATCGCCATGGCACTCCTGCCCATGGGCTCCAAGGTGGCACTCACCGCTCAGGCCCAACGTAGCCTGCGCTACCCGCCGGCCGCCGACGCGGTGTTGACCATCGTCGTCCACCCCAACGCGGTGCGCGCGCCGGCTGATCCGCACACGCAGGCCGCGCACCTGGTCGACGGCGACCTCCGCTGGCTCGGCGCGCTGGGCGAGCCGCTGCTGGTGCCGGTCGACGCCGCGGTGGACCCCTACGCCCGCGCCGCGTTGGCGCCGTGCCTGGGCGGCGGCGAGCGCGCCTGGGAGGTCGTCTGGCCCAAGCTGCTGGTGGCCGACGGCGTGCGCCGCCCGTTGTCTACGGTCTACGACGGGCTGCGGCCTTGGGTCGTGCTCGGCCAAACCCGCGCGGGCGACCTGATTGCCGCGCCGCTCAACGACGTCACCAACCCTAAGTGGTTCACGCCCGTCGTGCGCTGGGATGAGATGGACTTCGACGGCAATGTCAAGGACTCGCAGGTGGAGCTGGCGCACCTGTGGACCCTGCCGGCGCACGTGCCCGGCATCGGCTGGTTCCTCGACGACGCCATCGACCGCGTTGAAGCGGCAGTCATGCAATACTTCTGAGTTGTGCGCTCCCAGGCTAGTCCTTCAGGCCGGGGTCCTTCTGGTTGACCCACTCGAACACCACTCGCCCGTCCGTGGCGCCGGACAGTTCGCGCTTGGCGCTGGCCCATTGGGCGAACGTTGCGCGCTGCTCCATGCCCGTGTAACCTGGGCCGTAGGGGTCTTCCTTGAGCGGGAAACCGTCGCCGCCGATGGCCAGGAAGTCGGTCATGACTACGCTGTAGGTCCGTGCGTCGTCCAACGGCGCGGCCGCCGCCGCGCTGGTGCCGACCCGCACGTCGGTCAGCTTGCCATCGACATAGCGGATGCGCAGTCCGCTGACCTGCGGGAAGCCGCCGTCGCCGTACTGCTGCGCGCCGTAGGTCAGGCACTCGCGCAGCTTGGCGCCGGTCAGCTTGACCTTGACCAGGAAGTTGTCGAACGGCAGCACCGAGTAGAGGTCGCCCGCGGTCATGTCGCCCTTGGCCAGCGGCGCGCGGAAGTTGCCGCCGTTGAACAGGCCGATGTCGGCGCCGGTCTGGAGCCGCAACGCGTCGGCCACCATGTTGGCCAGCGCGTTCTCGCGCGTGCGCACGGTTTCGACCGAGAACTCCTGGAGCGATGTCGCGACGACCTTGCTCATCTCCTGCTTGATGCGCTGGTCGTAGTCGGTGATGAAGGCCTTCAGCCCGTCATCCTCGGGCAGGTCGGGGCTCATGGCCTTGTACTCGTTCTTGGTCTCGGCCAGCCGGAAGCGCTGTGTCTTGTCAGCCCGTTCGAAGGTCAGCCGCAGCACGCCCAGATAACGACCCCAGCCGTTGGTCTGCGTGACGACCACGTCGCCCACGCGGGTCGGCTCGTCGAGCTTGGTGTGGGTGTGACCGCCGACGATCAGGTCCAGGTCGGGCACCTCCTTGGCCAGCGCCAGATCGCGCTGGTAGCCCTGGTGGGTCAGCGCGATGACGATGTCGCAGCCGCTGCCGCGCAGGTAGCTGGCCAGGCCCCTCACGATCGGGCTGGGGTAGGCCAGCACGGAGTCCTTGACCTTGGGATGCGTCTCGCCCGGCAGCGTCTCGGTGGTCACGCCGATGATGCCGATGCGGTACGGGCCGCGCCGCAGCACGCAGTAGGGCTGTGAGACAGACAGGCCGCGCTCACGGTCGACGATGTTGGCGCAGAGCAGCTTGAAGTTGACATCGGCCAGCCGGCTGCGCAGCACCTCATACCCAAAGTCGAACTCGTGGTTGCCCAGGCACATGGCGTCGTAGCCCATCTGGTTCATGCATTCCAGGTCGAGGAATCCGGTCAGCAGGTTGGAGATGGGTGTGCCTTGGAACACGTCGCCGGCGTCGAGCAGCAGCCACTGGTAAGCGGTATCGGCCCGCTCGCGCTGGATGGCCACACGGCGCCGAGCCACGCCGCCCCAGCCATCACGGCCGTCGTTGCGGAAGGGCAGGAGATGACCGTGGTGGTCGTTGGTGTGCATGACGCCAAGTCGGAACGTCTCGGCGGGCACGGCGGTGACGGCGAGCAGCAGGGCGACGACGGCACGGCACAGGACGCGACGCATGGCGGATCCTCCTTGGCGACAGCG
>JACRKZ010000108.1 GCA_016235455.1 Armatimonadota bacterium
CCGGGGCGGATGATCATCTGCCCTGAGCACCCGGCGCGGCCGTTGTCGCCGCGAACCATGCGCGTGCCCGGTCTCGTGTCGGGCTGGGCAGCAGCAGCCAGCGGTCGGTGTGCGGGTGCAGCGCCAGCGCGTTGGGGAACTCGCCCATGATCGCGTGCACCGGCACATCGAGGAAGGTGAATGCGTCGAGCGGCACCTGGCTGCTCAACCAGGCCCGCACGTCGGCGGTGCTGTCCTGCTGGCAGACCAGCACCGGCCGGCCAACCAGGCGCCGCAGGCGGCTGGCCGCGGCAACTCGGTAGGTAGCCAACGGACTACCCCAGCCAGACGTGCCCCACTGGCGCACGCCGTCGCAGTGGTCATGGGTGACGAACCCGCACCACAGGCGCGCGATCTCATCGTCGGCCAGGCCCAGGTAGTTCACGCCAATGGCTCCGCGCGAGAAGCCGCACAGCACCACCGCCTTGTCATCGCCGCCGAACTGCTCGCAGACGCGCGGCACGTTGGCCTTGGCATAGGCGATGGTAGCCGCCTCGTCGCCCCACCAGTTCAACTCATTGGCGGTATGCGCCGGATTGACATAGGGCAGCACCAACCAGATGCAGCGCCCGGCGCTCAAGCCATAGCCCAGCCCGGCGTCCTCGACGCGGCCGGTGCAGCCCAGCGTCGGCGCCTGGTTGCCCGCATACTCGACGACCACCGGCCAGCGCCGGCCGCTCTCGCGCCAGTCGGGCCGCCAGTCGTCGGGCAGCCAGAGCATGTGGTGCACCTCCGTGCCGGCATACTCAGGTGCCGTCACCGCGACCTTGCGGCCCGCGGCGGGCGCGCCTTCGCTGACCGGCGGGAGCGTCAGGTCGGGCGGCGAGGGTTGCGCCAGCAGGAGGGCCAGCAGTCTTGCGGCAAGCATCACGGCGCCTCCACGATGCTCACCGGCGGCACCGTCACGCCACCCTTGACCACCGCCACGCTGGACATGTTCAGCAGCAGCCGGCCGCGGTCCAGCGGAGTCACGAAGACGTTGTCGAAAGCGTCGTCGTCCAGGCAGTCGGGCGCCAGCGACCGGAACAACGGCAGCAGCAGCGCGCGCTGACGCTCGTCGCTCCCGCCCACGGGCAGGCCGACCACCGCGCCGCGGCCTTGGGCCGTGCGCTTCAGCCGCGCCGTGTCGACCGCCATGGCCAGACCGCGGTTGACCACCGGCTCTCCGGTGGCACCCGCCTGCCAGACCTCCACGCGCGTCAACGCCACGCCCAGGTCTCGACCATCGCCGGAGCCGAAGTCGCTCGGCTTCCAGGTGCCCAGGCTGAACGCCAGACGGCCCACCTGGTTGCGGATGACCTCCGCGGGGAACTCGCAGCGCAGCACGTTGTGCCCGGCCTTGAGGCCACCCACGGGCAGCCCGTCCAGCGTTACAGCGGCGCGTGCGCCACCGTCGAAGGAGTGGCCGTTGACCATGGCCTCGAGCTCGATGGTGATGCCGTGACCCGGCTCCAATGGCACCAGCACCGCCGGGTCCTTGCCGCTCCAGCGCTTGGTGCCCTTGGCGTTGGGGAACTCGGCCGAGGTTTCGCTGTGGTACCACGCGCCGGCCAGGAAGGGCTCGTCGCCCGGCGAGCCCACATCCAGCCGCCAGCGCGCTGGCGCTGGGCCGTCGCGTCTGGCGGTGACCAGGTCGGCCGCGGCCGCGGCATCGGCGCGCATTACCAGGCCGCCGGCCTGTGCGAACCGCGCAATCGCCGGCTCGGCCTCGGTCGGGCCGGCACTGGGGATGACCAGCACGCGGCAGGCCGCCAGCACACCGTCGTTGACGCTGTCGTGGGTGACCAGATCCAGGTCGCACAGCTCACGCAGCGCGCGGACCATGGCGTACGTCGTCTGCATGGCGCCACCATCGAGCCAGTGCTCGCGCGCCATGTAGACCGCCACACGCGGCACACGCGGCTTGCGCGGCACCAGCAGCGGCGCGCTGCGGCGATAGTTGGTGATGGCCTCGCCGCTGTCCAGCAGGTTGGGCAGGTAGTAGTGCAGTTGCCGCGCGCCGCTGGCCGTGGCGTTGTAGACGCGCGCCACCACGCCGTAGGCGTTGACCTCGCCGGCCGGCTCAAAGGCGCTGAAGGTCTTGTACTGCCGCGTCGCCGTGGCCACCTCGCGGGTCACCGAGTAGTTGGCCGCGTAATCGCTGCCCTCGTTGGTGATGCGGATGCCCGCGCCATAGGGCGCGATGGCCTTGGCCTGCGCGGTGAAGTCGGCGCCCAGCGGCGGCTCACCGGCGCCGCCGGTGCACAGGTAGATGGGCGTCTGGCCGACAATCCGGCGCGTGGTAGCCACCCACCAGCGCGACCATTCGGTCATGCTGTCCTCGTACCAGCGCACGAACTCGACCCGCGCGGCGTCGGACGGGGCCTTGGTCGGCACGAAGGTCGAGACGGCGTCGAAGTCAGCGTAGGTCGTGCCCCAAGCGCGGTTGAGCGCGGCGATCGTGCCATGGGCCTGCTTGAGGTGCGCGCGGAAGGCGGCTACCGCCTCCTTGTCGCCGGCCCACCAGCCCACGCCGTTGTAGTACGGCCCGGTGATGCTGGCAGTCCAACCGCCCTCGGGGCCTGCCGGGTAGATGCTCTCGCCATACGTGCCAGTGATGCCCAGCAGCACGCTCTCGATCAGCCCGCGCCGGCCGTAACGCTCCTGGAAGGCGGTCAGGAAGCGCTCGATCTCGGGCGTCAGCCGAGGATTCCAGAGCGACTCGATGAGCGTGGCCCGGCCGTTGTTCAGGTCGACATAGCCCAGATGGTCGGGCCCCTCGCGGAACCACTTGGGCGTGGCATAGGCCGGGCCGGCAATGAGGAACGGCACCCACTTGAGGCCGGCGGCTTGCAGGATGGCGGCCTGTTTGTCCCACTTGCTCCAGTCCCACTGGCCGCGGCCGGAGTCCTCGACGGTCTGCCAGGTGACGTAGCTCTCCACGCTGGTGACGCCGAGCGTCTTGAGCAGCATGGCCGTGGCCGGGTCGGGGTCGCAGCCGACGCACAACTCCTGCGCGGCGGGCAGCCGCACACGCCAGCGCTCAAGCTCCGCGGCGGGCACCGGCTGGTCGGCGTTGTAGCCGGCCGGCGGCGTGTCCGACAGCGTCAGACTGGCCACGGTGACCCGGCCGGCGAGGCGCAGATCCGCGCCGCCGTTCTGGCCGTGGCCCAGGCGTGCGTGCGT
The DNA here is from genome assembly GCA_016235455.1 of Armatimonadota bacterium. Taxonomy (GTDB): domain Bacteria; phylum Armatimonadota; class UBA10988; order UBA10988; family UBA10988; genus UBA10988. The sequence goes on from JACRKZ010000108.1 coordinate 3,205, forward strand.
CAGGCGCACCGTGCGCTTGACCCAACCGCCGCTGCCCAGCAAGAGGAACGGGCTGTCGGCCGGGGTGTAGCAGGTGCCGATGTTGGGGGTCGGCGTCGCATGATCGTACTCGACGGCCACCGCCTGCGGGTACTCGTCAAACAGCTCGGCGGTCAGGTACAGGTCGTGGTCGCCCGGCTGCCAGGCAGCGTCGGCCGTCTGCACGTAGAGGTAGTGCGAGTCCTTGCCGCTGACCGTGCGACAGGGCCGACCGCCACGCTCGGCGGCTTCGTTCTGGCCGTCGCCCGATGACGGCACGCGCAGGCCGTGCTCGGTGTTGGTGGGACCGAGTTCGATGGTCAGCGGCGCGGCGCTCAACGTCAGAGCCAACAACAGAGACAGCATGGTCTGCTCCCAGGTTCGGTCAGGCGGGCCAGGTCGGCCGCGCTCCGACGCTTGCGACAGTCAACCCTTGCGGCGCTTCAGCCAGTAGAACACACGCCGACTGTCGCCCGTGGGCTTACGGCGCGCGTGGTAGTCTTCGACATGCGCGACCTTCAGGCCGGCGGCGCGGATGGCGCGGTCCAGTTCGGCGCTGGTGAAGCCACGCTCGTCATGGACCTCGTCGAACCGGTCCCAGCGGCCATCGTCGCCACGCACGAAGAACGTGGCGCGCAGGGAGCTGACGTTGGTCGTCTCGTCCCAGGTCGCCTCCCAGATGGTGGCCAGATCATCTGCCAGCCGCGTCTGGCAGATGCCCTGCCAGTGCTCGGACAGCGTGTGGCGGGTGTTGAGGTCGAACACGAAGTAGCCGCCCGGTCGCAGCACGCGCGCCACCTCGGCCAACATGGCCGCCAGGTCACCCAGATGGGTCAGGTAGTTCACGCTGTCGTAGAACGAGGTGACCAGATCCAGACTGCCCGTGGCCAGGGGCAGAGCGCGGAAGTCGGCCTGCAGGAGTCGGCCGCCGGCGCGGTCCAGGCCATTGAGCAGCATCTCTCGCGAGAGGTCGGCGCCCAGCGCCCGGAAGCCGCCTTCGACGAGGATAGGCACCAGCCAGCCGGTGCCGCAAGCCAGGTCGAGCACGCGTTCGCCGTGCCAGTCGAGACGGCGCAGGTGGGCAAGCACATACGGCCAGGCCCAGCGCACGAACTCGGTCTGGCCGGTCTGGTCATACAGCGAAGCGTATCGCGAATAGGGCGGGACGTCGGTCACGGCGCCTAGTATACGCAATCGGCGCTGAGTAGCCCACTGGAACGCAGCTTATCCATGGCGCGCATTTCGATCTGGCGGATGCGCTCGCGCGTCAGGGCAAAGCGTTGGCCCACCTCTTCGAGCGTGTGCTCCTTGCCGTCCTCCAGCCCGTAGCGCAGTCGCAGCACCGACTGCTCACGGTCGTCGAGCAGATCCATGGCGATGTCGAGCTGACGCCTGAGCAGGCCAAGCGACGCCGCCACTTCCGGCGTGAGGTGGTGGTCGTCCTCGATGAAGTCGCCCAGATAGCTGTTCTCCTCGTCGCTCAGCGGCGAATCGAGGCTGCAGGTCTCGGCGCCGTGCGAGAGCATCTCGGCCACCTGGTCGACGCTCAGGTTCATCCTGCCGGCCAACTCCTCGGCGGTGGGCTGCCGGCCAAGCTCCTGGCTGAGCTGGGACATGGTGCGGAACAGCCGCGCAATGGCATCGGACATGTACACTGGCAACCGGATGGAGCGACCCTGGTCGGAGAGGGCCCGCGTAATGGCCTGGCGGATCCAGTAGGTGGCGTAGGTGCTGAATCGATAGCCCTTGCGGCGGTCAAACTTGATGACAGCCTTCATCAGGCCGATATTGCCTTCTTGGATCAAGTCGCTGAGCGACACGGCAGACTCATTGTGGCGTCGATAGCGTTTGGCCACACTGACCACCAACCGCAGGTTGGCCTCGACCATCTGCTGCATGGCCATGGTGTCGCCCCGCTCGATGCGGCGAGCCAGGCAGATCTCCTCGATCTCGTTGAGCAGTGGCACGCCGCGAAGTTGACACATCCAGAGGCGAACGGCATCGTCCACCATCGGTGCCTCGTCAAACTCAGCAAAGAGGTCGCACGGCTCGTCGAGCGGGTACGTCTCACGCAGGGCCAGTGTCGATTCCATCAACCCCATCCGCTGCCATTTGGGCTGCCCACCTGAGCCAGGTTGGCAACCGGCCTCTTGCCCCAACGCCACGGATGATCGCAAACTGAGCACGGCTGGCTCAGACACGTGATCGTGGCTCCCCCCTGATTCGATGCGAGGGAGCAGTTCACCTCCTTGTCAGTTATGGATCTTGTTGCATTATTGTTGCGGTCTCACAATGTTTGCGACGAGGTAGCCGTGCCCACTCTGCCACGCATCGACTCCGCCAAAGAGCCGCGCTTCAAAGCTGCCGCCGCGCTGGCACAGCCGCTGGCCCGCGCGCGTGACGGCCTGTTCCTGATCGAGGGCCACCGGCTCGTGCGACAGGCTTTGGCGGCAGGTGTGTTGCGCGAGGCCTGGCTGCTCGACGACCTCGACGACTCTGCCCTGGCCGCCGATCTGCTGACCGCCGGCATCGCCTGCCACGGCATCCCCGCGAGCCTCGGCGCCCGGCTCATCGGCACAGCCTACGACACCCGGCTTGGCGCGGTTGGCGTGGTGGCCCGACGCCCAGCGCCCAGCCTGCCGACCGACGGGCTCATCCTGGCCGCCGAAGCCCTGCAGGACCCGCGCAACGTGGGCGTGCTGGTGCGCACCGCCGAGGCCGCTGGCCTGGCCGCGTTGGCGCTCAGCGACGACGGCGCCGACCCCTGGTCACGGCCCGCGGTGCGCAGCACCACCGGCAGCATCCTGCGTCAGAGCGTCTACCTGGCAGCCGACCTGCCGGCCGATCTGGCCCGCTTGAGGCGGGAGGGCATGCGCGTCGTGGCCACCTCGGCCCGCGCCCGGCAGGTGGTCTGGGAGGTCGATCTGACCGGCCCGCTGGTACTGCTCGTGGGCAACGAGTCCGAGGGGCTCAGCGATGCCGCACGCGACCAGGCCGACGCCCTGGTGAGCCTGCCCATGCACGGCTCGGCCAGTTCGCTCAATGTCACCGTGGCCGCGGGAGCGCTGGTCTATGAAGCGTTGCGTCAGCGCGCCGGGATCGCGCCCACGCGGGCTCCGTCGTAGTAGAAGGCGATGATCTGCTCGGCGCTGCGCCCGGCCTTGGCCTGAGCCATGGCGCCGGTCTGGCACAGGCCGACTCCGTGGCCGTAGCCAGCGCCGTGGAAGGCCATCTGGCCGCCGTCGAGGCCCCAGCGCACCAGACTGCTGGGCAGGGCCTCGTCGCCGTCGCCAAACACCCAACGCATGCCGTCGCCACGCACCGTGGCCGTGCCGCGGTCGCCACGGAGCGCCAACTCCACCACGCGGCCGCCAGGCGAGCGCCTGGCCACGCTGACCTCGCGCACCGTGCCCGGCCGGCCGCGCGATGGATGCTCGCGCGCCCAAGCTGTCGCGGCCGACAGCACCTTGCCCAGCGGCGTGGTGCGACTCCAACGGTAAAGCCGGTTAGCTCGGCACCAGGAGTCCTCGGTGGCGCTCAGCCAGCGGCCGAGTGCCGCGTCGTCGAGCCGTGGCGCGCCGTCCGCAGCCCGGTCCCAGCGGCTGGCCAGGCCGGTCTGCGGGCTGTTCCAGGCGTCTTCGGCGCTGGCCACGATGCCGCCGCAGCAGTCGCTGTAGAGGGATTCCACGAGTTCGTCACGGCGCAGCACCACCCGGCCGGCGGTGGAGCGCACCGCGGCGACGGTGCCGGCGTTCTCGCGCTCGGTGCCGCGATAGGCCTGCGTGGCCGCCACGGTGAAGTCACACCGCGGCGCGGCACCCGGCGTGGCGCGAAGGCGGAAGACGGCGAACCCGCGCGCGGCCACCGCCTGCGCGGCAAGCGCCGCCGCCTGGGAGTCCGGGTCGATCTCGTACGGCACCACGCCCTGCACGTAGTCTTCGAGATCGACGTGGTTGACCACACTGAGGCGGGCGCCGACAGCGTGCAGCACGATGACGCCGCGGTAGTGGTGCGTGCCGCTGGTCGTCACGGCCAGGCTGTCGGCCTGGAAGGGCTCGAAGCGCGTGCCATTGGGCCAGCGCGTGCCGCCGCTGCTGCGCAGCGCGCCGTCGGCCGCCGCCACGCTGACCTGATCGACGACCAGCGGCGCGCCATTGGGTGCCGCGATGCGCACGGGGCCGGCCAGCTTGACGCTACCCGCCTGGCACAGCTCGACGCGCAGCGTCAGCGCGGGCGCCGCGCCGACCAGGGCGAGGAGCAGCAACGCCGACCCCAACGGCAGCAGGCGCTGACGCCGCGGTCTCACCCGATGATGCCACCGCCGCCCGAGGCCTGCAGGAAGCGCAGCTTCAGCTCGCCCAGGACACGGGTCAGCTCGGTGGCCAGGTCGGCCGCGGCTTCGCTCTCGCTCAACAACCGGAGGAAGCGCTCGGCGGCGTCGATGCAGAAGCGGACCTTCTGGATCTGCTGCAGGCGCACCTGCGGCGGCTGCTGCAGGAGCTGCGCGGCCACTGAAGCGAACTGCATGATGAAGCTCTGGGTCAGACCAAGATGCTCCTCAGGCGCCAGCTTGCCGCCCAGCAGTCGCACCAACGTCTCGGCCGACTCCACGGCGAACTGCGCCTGGTCGAGGTCGGCGGCGATCAGTCCGGTCAGCGGATTGGGCATGAGCCCCAGCGACGACAACGCCCAGATGCTCATCTCGGCGGTGACGTGCGTCAGGTAGTCGACAACATTGCGGATCTGCGGCATGCCGTCGGCGCCGAGTTGCTGCGCCTCGTCCTCGGCCTCTTCTTCTTCGGCGGCGCCCGACACATCGCGCAGATGCGGCATCTCGGCCTGCGGCGCGCGCTCGGGGCGGCGGGCCTTGGGCGGCTCCGGCGCGTCGTCCACCAGGCGCGGCCCACTGGCCGGCGGCGTGGCCTCCGGCTCGGTCGGCGCGGGCGTCTCGGGCACTTCGCGCAGCTCGCCCTCGGTGGTCACTCGCCGCCGGTCCCGCACCGTGATCTTCTGCTCCTGCTCATCGTCGCGGCGATCGTCTGACATGGGGAAACCTCTCTTGCGATTGTCGGACCCCAGTATAACGCCGATCAGCGTCTTGTGGGACGCGGGCCACCGGCTCCCGCTTGCCACCAACCCCGGCCAGCCGCTAGACTGACCAGTGGCAATCGATTGCGGCAACACCGGGAGGGCTGGCATGGGCGGCTGGGCTTGGCGGGCAGGGCTGTTGGCGGCGGCGACGACCATGGGCGGCGCGGCGGACGCGGCGCTGACCGTGCGCGCGCAGTACAACCTGCGCGGCGCGGGTGGCATTCGCGACACGGCCGCGCCGGAGACACTGGCCTGCGCGGTGGGTCTGGGACCGACGCTGGCGCGCCGCGGCTCACCCCGCGTGATGAGCGACGGCCCGGCTAGTCGCCACGCGGTCTACGACTCGTGTGTCAAGTTCGAGGCCGATGACCAATGCTACCAGGGCCCCGCACCGCTGGCCCAGGGCGACAACTGGGTGTTGGAGACCTGGGTGCGCGCCACCCGCGCCGAGGACCCGGGCTACCACGCGGCGGTGGCCAACGGCCACGGCGGCATCGGCTTTCTCATCGCCCAACACGGCGGCCAGTGGGAGGTGCTGGTCGGCGGCATCGGCGGCACCCCGCTGGCGCCGGTCAAGCCCGACACCTGGACCCACCTGGCCGTGGTGCAGTCGGGCGGCCAGGCCAGCGGCTGGGTGGACGGGCGGCGCGTCAGTCGCTTGCCGGCCATCGGCGGCGCAGCACCCAACTTTGCAGTCGGCGCCACCTCGCCCGGCAAGGAGCCGTTCCACGGCTGGGTGGCCGAGGTGCGCTACAGCACCTTCGCGCCGGGCCGATTCGACCCGGCTGCCGACTTCCTGCTAGACAACGAGCGCCTGCGCCAGGTGGCCGCCGCCGAACTCGCCGCGCGGGCCCGGCTCGTTGGCCACCTGCGAGCCACGCCCGGCGTGACCACCGTGGCCCGGCTCGACGAACGGCCCACCGCCGACGACTGGCTGATCCGCCCCGTGACCACGCCGTCGACCGTGCAGTTGCTGCCCGAGGACCAGGACCAGCGCGCGCGGATCATGCTGTCCAACGGGCTGGTCAGCCGCACCTTCCTCGTGGCCGACGGCAACCTGGCCTGCTTTAGCCTGCGCCGGGCCGACCACGACATCGAGTTCGTGCGCGCGCTCAAGCCCGAGCTGCGCCTGCGCCTCGACAACGGCGGCTGGACCGAGGTCGGCGGCCTGACCGGTGCGCCGGACCACGCCTTCCTCACGCCGCGTTGGTATGCCGGGCTGGAGGCCCGGCCCGATGCCTGGAAGCTGACCGGCATGGCCGTGGGCCCGTGCGTCAAGCCTTATGACTGGCAGCCCAAGTGCAACGCCCCGGCCAACATCCCCTGGCCGGCCCGCGGGCGCCGTGTCACCTTCACGTTCGCCTCGCCCGACGGCGAGCTGCTGGCCGACGTGCACTACGAGATCTACGACGGGCTGCCGGTGATCAGCAAGACGTTCAGCTTGCGCAACAGGACGGCGCGCGAGGTGGTGCTGACGCAGTTTGAGGGCGAGCATCTGGCAGTCGCGCCGACCACGTCCAAGCTGCTGCACGTGGAGAGCGACTACTCGTTTGCCACGGCCAACTTCACCGACCGCTGCAGCGCGCTGGGCATCCACGCCGGCGGCAACAACGGCCAGTACCGCGACTACTACCTGGGCGGCGGCACGACACGCTTCATCCGCGACCCGGACTGGGGCTCCATGGCCACGCTCAACCCGGCCGAGGACCTGTTTCTGGGCGACCCCGAGAACGCGCTGCTGCTCAGCCGCCCGACGGTCGGGCCGGCCTGGCTGATCCGGCCGGGCGAGACGTTCGACGGCTTCCGCACCTTTGAGATCCTCAACGACAGCACCGAGGAGGAGCGGCAGTTCCTGGCCCAACGCCGCTTCTATCGCACGTTAGCGCCGCAAACCAACGAGAAGATGCTGGAGGTCCATGCCCCGGTGACGCGCGATATGAAGGTGCTCGGGCCGCTGATGGACCAGATGGCGGAACTGGGTTTTGAGCAGTTGCAGGCGCCGGAGCATCCGGGCGGGTTCAACTACGCCGACACCTCGCCGGCGAACATCGCCGCGATGAAGGCCATCTGCGACTACGGCCGCGCCAAGGGCATCCGCGTCGGCGCCTACCAGTTGATGATGGCCTCGCAGGGTTGGGGCTCGCGCGAGGACAACTACAACTGCATCGACCCCTCGACCGGCCAGCCGGGCAGCCTGTTCGGCCAGAGCGCCTGCGGCGCCAGTGCCTGGGCCGACATGTACTACCGCGGCATGTGGCAGACCATCGAGCAGGCGGGCATGGGCGCGTTCAAGCCCGACGGCCCGTATCACGGCGACCCTTGCGCCGCGACGGACCATCCGCACCACCGCGGCCTGGCCGACAGCCAGTGGGCGCAGTGGAAGTGGATGTGCAGCGTCCTGGCCGAGGGCCAGAGGCGCGGGCTCTATCTGACGGTGCCCGACTACTACTTCCTCAACGGCCAGGTCTGCACGGGCATGGGCTATCGCGAGGCGACGGACAACATCGACATCGTCCTGCAGACGCTCATCTACCGGCAGTACATCTACGATGGCACCTGGCACAAGACGCCGGGCATGGGCTGGGTCAACCTGAACACCGAGGTCTTGCGCGGCGGGCTGGAGGCCAATGTCGACCGCTACGAGCGCGCGCTGATCGTGCTGCTGAGCTCGGGCGCGCAGGTCTGGGTGCGTGGCCACCGACTGTATGACGGCCCCCGAAGCCAGGCCATGCTGACCCGCTGGATGGCCTGGTACAAGCGTCACCGCGAGGTGCTCGGCGGCGACATCATCCACCTCCGCCGCCCCGACGGCCGCGGGCTCGACTACTATCTCCACGTCAACCCCGCCGGCCGCGAGAAGGGCCTGCTGCTGGTCTTCAACCCCACCGATGAGGCCATCACGCAGAGCCTGAGCGTGCCGCTGTACTACACCGGCCTGAGCGACACGGCCAAGATCAGCGCGCAGGACGGCCCGGCCAAGAGCTACCGCCTGGACCGCGGGCGGCAGGTGCGGCTGCCGGTGACGGTGCCGGCGGGCGGGTTCGGGTGGTGGGTGGTGCGGTGAGCTCAGCTAGTCATACGCCAACACCACCGTCACCTTCGCCCCCGGCGTGTTGCACTTCGGGCAGAACTTGATCTGCTCGGGGCTGGCCACCTCCAGCGCCGGCTTGCTGCACTTGGGGCAGGCGAAGTGACGCTTGGTCTGGCCTGCCTCGGGGTCCCAGATGCTGCCCAGCGGCGTCGGCGCCGGCGGCTTGACCGGCGGATCGGCCTTGGGCGCATCGGGACGCGGCGGGTCGGGCGGCACCAGCCGGTTGCCATTGCCCCAGCGCAAGTAGCGCCAGTCGCGGCAGTCGGCGCAGAAGAGGGTGATCTGGTTGAAGGTGAACCCGCCGCCGAACATGATGTGGCCGTCGCTCTTGCAGTCGGGTTTGGCGCAGGCGAGCACATAGCCTTCGCCCGCGCACAACGCCGTGACTACCAAGGCCGCCAGAACCCATACCAAGCGCCAAGCTCGCATGACCATCTCCGTCTACGACCACTCTACCCGCCCGGCTGGCCGGCTGTTGACG
>JACRKZ010000109.1 GCA_016235455.1 Armatimonadota bacterium
AGCGCTGGCCGCCGACGGCAAGCCGCTGGGCGTGGCCGAGGTGCGCTACAGTCGCGGGCTGGTGTGGGTGCAGCCGGTCAAGGAGGCGGCCAGCTACCGGCTGGCCCTGACCGACGCCCCCAAGCCTGCGCTCAGCTGCGACCGCGCCGACGTGACGCCGGGCGAGACGGTGACCATCAAGGGCCCGCGCGCGATCACCTGGCAAGTGCCGCTGGACGCGCGCCCCGGCAGCCACCTGTGGCATCAGGTGGGCGGCGCCTGGATCGACTTCTTCGTGGTACCCGCGGCGCAGGTGGCTGTCACGCTACAGGGCCAGACCGTGTCGGTCGCCGTGACCTCGGCCCTGCCGTCGGCGGCCGAGGCCACAGTCAGCTTCATGGGCGGCGACCAGGTGGTCAGGCTGGTCCCCGGGACGACCACGGTCACCAAGTTCGGCTTGCCTGCGCCGTCGGTGGAGCGCATCCAGCCAGCGCCCTTGCGCCTCCGGATCGGCGCTCTGGTCATTGAGCACGAGTACTCCCTAAAGACGCTGCTCGACTACCTGCCCGGCCCGTCGCTGGCAGGCGACTTCGCTGCCGGCTACTGCTTCCGCGGCGCCAAAGAAGACCGCGACAGCGCTCGCCTGGCGGCCACGGGCGGACAGGTGAGCCCGCGCGAGTCCGTGAGCTGCGGCGGCGAGCTGGTGCGCGGCGCCGATGAGTTGATGTTCTTCATGCATCCGCCGTACCAGGGCGGCGTCGGCTACAGCTTCGCGCTGCTGCCACCGGTGGCGCTGCCGGCCGACACGCCACAGTCGTTGCAGGCGGTGGTCGGCAAGGCCGACGGCAGCGACCTGGGCGACGGTATCTGGTACTACGTGGCCGTGGTTGAGCCCGACGGCAAGGAGACGCGCGTGGCCAGTGCCAACGTCACGCGCCATGAGTGGCGACCCATCGAAGCCAACCTGGCGCCGTGGGCCGGTCGCACGGTGCGCCTCAAGTTGATCACCGATGTCGGCCCGAACGACAACTCGAGCGGCGATTGGGGCGCCTGGGGGCGCACCAGATTGCGTAGCTCGGTCCGGGCCGCGCGGCACCAGCTCGCCGAGTCGCTCGCCGATGCGACGGCGTCGTCGCCACTTCCGCTGCCTGGCCTGCGCGCGGCCGACTTGAAGGGCATCCGCAGCGCGGTCGTCCACGTCGAGGCGGGCGGGCTCGATAGCGGCAACCAGTACACCGTGGTCGGCCTGCTCAACGGACGCGAGCTGGGCCGTATGCCGGCGACCAGCGGCGCCGCCGGCGACAAGTACTGGGCACCTGGCGTCATCGCCGTGCCGGCCGAGGCGCTGGTGGGCATCGGCCCGCGCAGCGTTTTCGCCCTGCGCAATGACGGTCAAGACTACTACAAGGTGCGCCGCGCCTGGCTGGAGGTGACACTGGCCGACGGTCGCCGGGCAGGCAGCCGCATCGCCACGGCCACCTTCACCCAACCGCCCGGCTGGCAGGAGCAGGAGGGCATCACCGTGCCCTTTGGCGAGATGATCAGCTTCGAGCTCTGGTTCGATCTGGCAACGTGAGGCGCGCGTAACGAAGTGCCCAACCTGTGCGCGGCCAAAGCCATGGACCGCAGGCCGATCCCGGTGCATACTAGACGGGCATGGAACGCCTCGACACCGAACGACTCCATCTGCGCCCGTTCGTGGCAGACGATGCGGAGGGCATATTTGAAGCCGTCTACGGTGACCCCGTGGTCTGCCAGCATTTCTGCGGCATCACGTGGAGCCTGAGCGAGGTCGAGCAGTGGTGCTCGTTCCACCACTTCGATACGCGCTACGGTGATCTCGGCTACTTGGCCGTCACGCGGCGTAGCGACAACCGCATCCTGGGCCTCGTCGGCCTGCGCCCCTATGTGGCCACCTGGATCGTCTGGCAGGACGACCCCCATGCCCGTCACGCCCGCATGGAGATGGAGCTGACCTACGCCCTGGGCCAGGAGTATCAGGGCCAAGGCTACGCGTCCGAGGCCTGCAACGCCGTCATCGGCTACGCCTTCCGGTACTTACGGCTGCTGCGCCTGGCCTACACGGTCAACGTGCAGAACATCGGCTCCTGGCGGCTGATGAAGCGGCTCGGCTTCCGCTTCCAGCGCAACCTGCGGCCCGAGGCCTGGGACTCCGTCATCGGCATCCTCGACAACCATCTGCTGGATGGCGACGACGCCTGAGACCGGGCCACCATAGCGCACAGCCGCGCTCGGCTGTGCGCTATGGTGGCCCGTATTCCTCGCGCCGTGTGTGCCTACAGCGCCAGCGCCGTCGACACCGTCGCCTCGTCGATCTCCGCCTTGGTGACCTCGCGGCCCAATGCCGTCGAGCGATAGATGCCCTCCGAGATGAGCGCCACGTTCAGGGCGATCTCCGCGGTCGGCAGCAGCTCGCACTTGCCGGTCAGCGCGGCGACCCAGTGCTGCTGGTTGCCGTCGTAGTTCTTGTAGTCGGGCTCGCACTGGTGCCAGCGGTAGTCGGCGCTGCCCAGGTCGAGGCCGGCGCTGGCTTCCACGTCGTTGACCGTCGAGAAGTAGGTCAGCGGGGCCAGCTTTAGGCCGCCCTGGCTGCCGAGGATCTTCGAGCTCTCCGAGCCGTCGTAATGGATGGCCCACGACTCCTCGATGTCCAGCGTGATGCCGCCGGCCAGGCGCACGAAGCCCAGGCCCAGCTCCTCCACGTCGAACCCGGCCAGCTTGGCGCGGTCCTCATACATGGGGATTTCCTGGTACGTGGCGCCGGTCACGGTCTCGATGGCCGGGTTGCCCAGCAGGTCCATGACCTGAGCCATGTGGTAGATGCCCATGTCGTACAGCGCGCCACCCGCGGCGGTCTTCTTCTGCACGAAGGCCGGCGTGCCGTAGCCATCGACCCAGACGCGGCCGCGACGGCGATGGCCGAAGCTGCGCGCGTAGTAGATCTTGCCCAGTGCGCCGCCGGCGATGAGCCGCTTGGCCGTCTTGTGCTCCGAGCTGAACAGCGTGGCGAGCTGAATGCTCAGCTTCTGGCCGGTCTCGCGAGCGCAGTCGAGCATGGCACGGGCATCGTAGTAGGAGCCGGCCATGGGCTTCTCGCAGTAGACGTGCTTGCCGGCGCGCAGCGCCTCGATGGTCACTGGCGCGTGCAGGTTGTTGTGCAGGCAGACGTCAACCGCGTCGATGTCGTCGCGCGCCAGGATATCGCGGAAGTTGGCATACACATCGGGGATGCCGTGCTCCGCGGCCACCTTCTTGGCCTCGTCCTGGTTGAGGTCGGCCACGGCGACCACTTCGGCCTCGCCGATGCCTTTGTACCCGCCGATGTGGGACTTGCCAATCATGCCCACACCGATAACGCCAATACGGATCTTGTCAGCCATTGCGCTGCCTTTCTGCTCTCTCGATCGTTCGTGCCAGGAGACGCCTAGGGCGTCAACGCGGATTGGAGCGCGCCGGCCTGGGCCGGTGTCGCCACCACATAGACCGGCGCCCGGCCCACCGAGGTGGGTGGCGGCGTGGGGTTGCCCCACCGGTCGAAACACTTGACGCCCGCTGGCAGCGCCTTGGCCAGCTTCACCGGCTGCGCGCCATCGGCTATGGCGACCACGACGATGCTGCCCGCGGGGCCATACCAGCGCGCCTCGGGCTGCTCGAACCAGTGCGCCGACGCGCCGGCCACCGGTGCCAGGCGGCGCTTCCACCGGGCGCCCTCGGTGAAGCTGGCCAGCGCGGACACGCTCAGCGTCAGCGGCTTGCAGAGGAACTGCGGCTCGGTGAGCATCCAGTTGCCCGGCTGGGCGAAGCGGCCGGCGTTGTGCAGCGAGTACAGGTAGAACCGGCTGATGCCCGCGGCCAGGCAGCCCAGGTAGTAGCGCGGCACCTGGTCGGCGTAGAAGCTCCAGTCGCCGTCGTACTCGGAGTTGGCGAAGCTGAAGAACGAGCCCTTGCTGGTTGTGCCCGGCCCGCCTTCGGAGTTCTCGATGCCGCGCGGGTCCCCGTACTTGCTCTGCGTGGCCTTCAGTTCCTCGGCCTTGCGGGCAAAGACATCGCCCGGCCCGCCGGCCAGACTGCTGTCGTAGCGGTGGAACGACAATACGTCGTAGCTGCCGTAGGCGCCCGCGGCCAGCACGGCCTGGTCCCACTTGCCGTCGTAGGTGTCGATGCCCAGAACCGTGCACTTGGGGTCGGCCTTCTTGGCCTCCTGGTAGGCCGCCTTGAGCAACTCGGCGTACTGCTCGGGCGTTCCGCCGCGGAAGAAGCCCTGGTCGGCCGAGTTGCCCCACGGCTCGTTCCACACTTCCCAGCGGTCGATGAACGGCTTGTACTGGGTCACCGTGCGCTTCACGTACTCGCGCCACTGGCCCAGATCCTTGGGCGGGTAGTAGATGCTGAAGTAGCCTGTCTCGCCCTCATGGCCGGAGGCCCACGGCGGCGACGAGCACAGCATGCCCAGGATCTTGAGGCCCCGCTGGCGCGCCAGCTTCATCTCGGCGCCGTACCAGGTCCACTCGCCCGGCCGCGGCTCCACCAGCGCCCATTTGGTCAAGATGCTGGCGTCGTGCAGCCGACACCACTTGAAACCCAGCTTGCTCACCGCCGTCAGATCCGGGTCACGCAGCGTGACGTGCACGCCGAACGGCGAGTTGGCGCGTTCACCCGCGGCCTGCGGCGGCACATGCGCCAGCAGCGTTTCGGCCGGGGCCGACAGCGCCTGGCCCTTGCCGTCGACCACGCGCGCGGTCAGCCGCAGCAGCCCGTAGGACTTGGCCAGGTCGCCCGTCAGCGTCACCTTGGCCTGGTCGAGCCCGCTGCCGCCCAGGGCCACCGCCTGCAGGTCGGCTTCGCGTCCGTCCACATGCGTCACATGCAGCGCCAGCCGGGATCCCGCGGGCGCGCCGACCACCTTGGCGTCGGCGCTGACCGCCTCGGCCGCGCTGTAGACGCCCCAGCCGGCGGTGGGCGTGACGCTCACGCCGAGTTCGGGCTCAAACGGCGCCGCGGCGCCCTCGCGCAGCGCCAGCCCGTCGAGCCAGACGGTCTGGTTGTTGCCGCTGACGTTGATCTGCAGGTAGTGCCGCTCATCGGCCGACAGCGCCGCTGGGCCATGCGCGCCGAGGCGCTGCCACTCCTTGGTGGCCTCGATCTGGCCACTGAACCCGCGGCCGTCGTCGCTCGAGCGCAGCCCGATGCTGACCCGTGCGCCGGCGGGCTCGGAGCGCACCGACAGCCCGGTGGCATGTTCGATGCCGTAGCGCAGGTAGCGAGGCATGGTCTCCAGCGTGAGCCGCGCGTTGGGGCCGAGCACGAGCTTGGCCGCGCCGACACCGAACGGGCCGGCCTTGGGCTCCCAGCCCCAGGTGTAGCCCGCGCCGCTGACGTGCCAGCCCGACGGCACGCCGACCCCCAGCCGGCCCAGCGGCGCCAGATTGCCCGGCTGCGCGGGCGCGTCACTGCGCTCGGCCGCCACGCGCACCACGGCGTCGTCCATGTCGATGGTGCCCGGTCCATCGAAGATGACCATCAGCACCGCCTCGCGGGCCTCGCGACTGCTGTGGCGGAAGTGGACGCGCGTCCACTCGCCGGCGCCGCCAAACGCGGTCTCGGCGAGCGAAGTATACGGCGCGCCGGGCAGCCGCAGCAGCACGGAGCAGCCGGTGCCCGTAGCGCTGCGCAGCCACATGTCGGCCTCGTAAACGCGATCGGCGGCCAGGCTGATCGCGCCGGACATGATCTGCACGCGACCGTCGCGGACAGCCTTGGCCACGATGCGCTGATAGGCCGCGCCGCCATGCGCGCCGTCGGTGCGCTGCTCGTAGTCGGCATCGACCGAGGCCCAGCCGCGCGAGTTCTCGTGCCAGCCGTCGGCGATGGTGCCGCGCACCATGCTCTTCTCGTCGGCCTTGGACTCAAAGCGCGTGGGCGTGCCCTCGAACCCGCCGTTGGGCAGGAGGTTGGGGCGGTCCTGGGCGGTGGCCAGGGAGGCCAGGCAGAGCAGCAGCGTGATCTCGCGCATCGACTCGTCTCGATGGGTCGGGCATTCATCGCCGAACCGGCTGGTCCTTCGACGGACGCGACGAGTCTTAGTCGCGCGGATCAGGGCAACGCACCGCCGAGTTCCTCAAGGAGCGCCAGGAACGCAGCCAGCGAGCGCAGATGCGCCGTGGCGTCACACCGCTCTCTGAGCGCGCGCAGATAGTGCGCTCGACAGACGTCGCCCGGTCGGGCCTTGGAATACGAGCAATGGCAGGCCTTCAGCACGTCGGCCAGGTACCGAGCGTGGTACCTGGCAGCCGTCCTGGACCACGACAGCGGCTTGTCCATCAACTCAGGGTCGTCGACACTGACATCGTAGAAGGCAATGTGGTCCAAATGAACGCCCGGCTCATGTCGTCGTAGCACATCCCGATTGCCCAGAAGCCAGGTCTCCAGACAGCGATTCTGGATCACGACGGTCGTGGCCGGACGCGACGGCCGCTGGGCCAGCACATCGCCGATCTCGGCTCGCACCTCGTCGACGGTCTGGTCCTCGGCGTCAACCGCCACAATAAGGCGGTCGATTGCGCCGTGGGCCACGGCATCATCCAGCACCTCCAGCAAGCGAACCTTGTACTGCGGGTAGCCGTCGCCCGAGATCATGGCATAGTGCGAATGGTCGACAAGATGCACAGCGCCGACCGGCTTCATGGCTGGGAACGCGATCGCCAGCCAGGCTGCGTAGACCTGCCTCTCGCTGCTCGCCCCCTCGACCAGCACGCACAGCCTCATGAGATCCCCGTCTGGTAAGCCTCGCTGTTAAGCAACCGCGTGTACTTGTCCAGGCGCGACGCGCCGCGGAACTCAGGCAACTCCGTGGCAGGCGTGCCGGTCACCACCGACCCGTGCCGCGTCAGCACGCACCAGTCCGCCACGTCGACCGCGTTGATGATGTAAGGATGGTGGCTAGTCATGATCACCTGGATGTCGTCGCGGCTGGTGAGGCGCTCGATGGTGGCGTCGAGGCAGTTGACTCCCAGGCTGTTCTCGACCTCGTCGAGCAGGAGCAGAGAGCCAGCCGGCAAGATCGCCTGCGTGAGCAGCGTCGCCAACGTCTTGAGCATGCCAGCCGAGTCCAGTGAGACAGCCCCGCGCACACCATGCTCCCTGACCCCGATGATCAGGAACCGCCTGTCCTCTTGTGGCAGCAGGCGCACGCCATTGATCGTTTCCGGGCCGCCAACGCGGAGTTCATCGACGGCCGGGAAGATGTCAAGGAATGCGGCGCAGACCTGCGACCACGTGGCTGCCAGCGCCTCTTGCACGGCGTACGCTTGGACGGCCAACGGATGGTCCAGTAGCGACTTCCGGTTCCCAGACCGGGCGGCTGCGACGGCATCTTCTACGTCCTTCGGGCTGCCAAAGGCACCTGGGTGCAAGCGCTCCTGAACTTGGGTGACTTGACCCATCGACCCGTACAACGGCCTGATGTGCTCCTCGTCCCTGAACAGGCTAACGACGCTCTCGGACTGCTTGAGGCGAGGGAGCTCCGCACCGGCAAACAAGACCGAGTCGCCGGCCCGCCTGACGATCTGGGCCGCATTGCACCAGACGTCCTCAGACGCAACATGCGGGACATGAAGTTCCATGTCGTCACGACCGGTGCGTGCTCGCCATGTGTATAGCTGTTGAGCGCAGTTGACCTCTACCTCGAATGCGCCGTGCACAAACGTCGCTGGCCAACCGGCGCCGGCGGCAAACTCCGAGAGCCAGCCCACAAGGTCCAGGATGCGCGTCTTGCCCACACCAGACGGGCCCACCAAGAGCGTGGTCTGCCCAAGCCGCAACTCGTCGAGGCGCCAAGCCGTCACCGTGTCTTCGTATCTGAGGCGCGCGATGCTCACGGGTCGCCCTCCTCGCCACTGATGGCAAGTATACACTGCGCGCAGAGCGCTTGGCGCCGACGGCCGCATTGCCGGCCGGTCATGTCACGGCCGCTACCACCCCACCTCGCCCTTGCCCACATCGGCCGTCACGGTGACCGCTCCGAACCTCGCGCCCAGCCCGGCGCCCGGCACCCACGTCACCGGCGCCGCCGCCGTTGCCTTCGCGTCGGCGCCCGGCAGCAGCACCACGGCCACCTCGCTGATCACCTGGCCCGGCTCGAAGGCGCCCGGCTTGACGCGGTGGTTGGCGATCAGCGTCTCCTCCAGCCGCGCGCCCTGCCAACGGTTGTTGTCCTGGTAGACCAGGCCGGCGCGGCTGCTGACCACGCCCAATCGGCCGTCCAGGCACGCCCACGCCCCCGGCAGGTCGAGTGTGCGGGCCGGGTCGGCGCTGACGCCGACGATGTCAACCTGGCCGCCCGCGTGCTCCAGCCGACGATGGTTCGGCCGCGCGTTGGGCATCGGCTCGTTGAGGATGGGCACCAGGCCGGTGTCGACGCTGTCCACGGTGACCGCCTTCCGCGCGGTCAGGCGCTCCAGGTAGATGACCGGCGCGTCGGGCAGCGAGACGAAGGCGATCTCCTGGCGTACCGTGCCGCCGCAGCGGTCGATCTGTGCCGTCACGGCCAACGCGTCGCCCTTGACCTGCACCGCGTGCGCCTTGGTCACGGGCCGGTCGTCGGGCTGGCCAGCCACGGCGATGCGGCCGACCAGGCCGCGCTCGGAGGGTGAGGTGAACCAGGTGTCGTCGTCGCCCGCGGGCCAGACCAGGCCCATGGCGCCGTTGGCCCAGGAGAACGAGGCCGTCTTGCCGGCCAGCCGCTGGACGGCGAACCCGCCCGGCTCGGAGACGAACACACCACGCTGCTGAGCCTGCCAGGCGGCCGCCGTGGCGGGCGGCGGGCCGTCGCCGGCCAGGCGGTGCAGCAGGTAGAGCTCGGCGTAGCGGGCGGCCATCTCCTCCTCGGCGTTGGGATAGGCAACCTCCTCGCGAGCCCACAGCCGTCCGTCGTCGAAGCGGGCGTGCATCTTGGCCGTGGCGGCGAGCGCCGAGCGCGCCACGAACGCGGCGCCGGCATCGTTGCGCACTACCGCATGCATGCCGGCCACGCTAAGCGGCGAGTCGTGGCGGTGTGGCCACCAGTCCTGGCCGTTGATGTAGTAGGCCGAGCCGTTGGGCGACCACAGTCGCTGGAGCACGCTGTAGCACTCGGGCACGTTGAAGAACGTACTCTCGGGGATCGGTCGGCCGACGGGCAGGTAGACCAGCGCGTTCCATTCCATCAGCCCGATGCAGCCCAGATAATCGGGGTGGACGCGGCCGTGGTTCTCCAGCGTGAAGTCGGGCCAGATGCAGGCCGCGGTGATGCGGTCGCGCGCCGGCTTGCCGTCGATGACCCGCGCCAGCGTGCGGTCGGCCTCGCGCGGGAAGGAGTTGATCAGGTAGACAATGGCTCGTTCCTGCCGCTGCGCCGCGTGCGGATGGTCGGGGAACATGCAGGTGGCCAGGGCGGGCGCCAGCGCATTCCAGGCGTTCTCCTCGGCCTTGGTATCGAAGCGGATACCGCTGTCCGGCGGCCGCGGGATGAAGCGGTCGGCCTCCTGCACCACCATGCGCGCCACGGCAGCCTGCAGGTCGGGGTCGAGCTTGTCCCACATCAGCCAGGCCGCATGACCCGCGTAGCGCATCCATAGCGCCGACTGCCAGTGGTTGCCCCAAGGCTTGCCGTCACCCGTGGGCCAGCCGTTGGCCACGTGGGTGTAGGACAGATAGCGCAGCAGCGCCTTGGCCTCGCCTTCGACGGTGCTCAGCGGCACACCGGCCAGCTGCGCATCGTAGCGGCCGGGCTCGAGCAGCAACGTGGCGTAGCACAGTGCCGTGGTGGCGTTCTGGCGGACGGCGTGCTCCTGGCTGTTGTCGCTCTTGTGGAAGCGCAGCCCCGGCTCGCCGGCGAAGTCGCGCATGCCCGGCTGGTGGTACCGCACGTAGCGAGACAGACGGCGGTGGTATTCCTCGGCCAGCGGCGTGGTCGCGCCGAGATGGCCGTAGGTGGCCGCCTTCAGCTCCCCGCCGAGCCGACTGCGGTCGGCGGTCAGCGCGTCGATCCGGGCCTGACGGGCCGCGGCGCGCTCGGCGCGGTCCGCGGCGTCGATGGCGGCCAGCTCGGCGTCGCTCAGGTCGCGCGGCTCGATGGTCAGGTCGTCGTACCAGCCGGTGCTCGCGTCCCACGGGCTGCCGAGCATGATGCTGTCGAGCCGGCGCAGACGCTCGTTGACCATCACCTGCTCGCCGTCGATGCTCAGCGCCGTGCGCCGGCCGTCGAGCAGGAAGCTGATGCGGTGCCAGCCCAGCGTGCG
>JACRKZ010000110.1 GCA_016235455.1 Armatimonadota bacterium
CCAGGGGCACATCCCACTCGAGGCTACCGGCTGGGGCACCTGCCCAGGGCTATCTGGGCCTTCGGCTCGGCGCTAGAACTGGCCGTCCGACTGCTCCAGCTTCTCAGCGATCTCGATCACGCAGCCGGCCATAAAGCAGACTACATGCCAGATCGTCGGGAAGTTCTCCTCGGTCTGCGGGCTCCCGGCGGCATAGGGCCGTTCGACGTAGAGCACTGCTTCCTCACCAGGCGCAACGGAGTACTCACCATTGTCCTCGCCCGAGTTGCGGATGCGGATGCGCCCAGGGCGCACCTCCGACTCGCCCAGGAGCGACCACGAGAGGCAAGAGCTCTCGTCGTCGGCGACCTCCGACCATTCGCCGAAGAAGGCGCGCAGAGCAGGCGGGAGCGATGCTACCTGAGCCGGCGGGTCGCCGTCGGCAACCGTGACGTGCGGGATGCTCTCGCCGTCGGCCAGAGCGGCCCGGGCGCGCCGCTCTGCCCGCGCAGCGGGCCACTGGCGTAGCTTGGCCATGGCCGCCACTACGTACCCAGGCCTGGGCTGGCTGTCCCGCCGGCCCGGGGAGATGAGGGCGTCGAGCTTCTCCGCCATGACTGTGACGAGAGCGAGCGCGACGACGGCAGCTACCAGCGCGGCGCCTGGACCCGCGAAGTGGCCGACAGCCGCTGTCACTGCCACGACGACCATGAGGCGGCCCATCAGGGCGTTGAGACTATCGAACAGCTTCACCTTCGGCTTGGCTCTCTTCTGCATCGTCTGCTCCCTAGAACGTGTCGTACAATGACCGGCCCGTCGACAGGTCCTCCACCGTGTCCCAGCCCGTTCGAGCCGCCGCCTTCCACCGGTTCACAGACACCGCCAGCAACCTCTCCATCTGAGCCATGGATCGGTGCTCTGCCGCGTGGACGGCGCGACCACCGATCAGCGGCGTCATGTTCCAGGTGCTGTTCGCGATGGAGGCTGGCAGTCCTGCTGTTGGAAACAGAGCCTTCTGCCCACCGATGTGGCCGAACAGTGGGTGTAGGTGATGGAACTCAAAGGACACCTTATGTCCTGCCTCCTCAGCCAGCGCCTTGGCGATCTCCCTGCGGAGCCGTCGCGCCGTGGCCGCATGTACTCTCTCGCGCACCAGCGCCGATGAGCCGAACTGGGCGATCAGCTTCTCCGCCCTGTGCTTGAGCACGACCGACGCGCCGCTGAATGCGACCTCGGCGCCCATCTCCGCGTACACACCCCAGCGGTAGGCGTCGCTATCCTTGTCGAGCGCCGGCGCACCAAGCGCCCACGTCTCCAGCGCGCGCAAGGCTTCGGTTCCGCCTGCGGTGAGGCTGTCGCCGGCTCCGGCCAGGAACTCCCAACTCGGCTCCTGCGAGTCGAAGTAGCCCACCATGCCTAGCCAGAACAGCCCCTCGGCGCGGGCCATACCCAACTGCGTATCGGTGTTGTGCCACCAGTCGGCGATGGCGACGCTCAGAGCGTTGTCCGGCGACCAGCTTGCGAATGCGTCTACAGTGTCGGTGAACAGCCCTTCGGGAGCGCGGTAACCCAGCTGCGTGGGGGAGTCCGGCGCGGGCGTCGGCAGGCGCGCAAGGCCGTGCCGTTCGAACAGGCGCTCCAGTTGCCGGCTGGGCAGGCTGGCCGGCTTCCTGCGCGCAGCCCGCTCGTCCGCGGCCATGGCTTCGTCGCGCAGGCTTCGCGGCACATAGAGCGTGCCTCCGTCCAGTTCGGCCGTGCCGCCCAGGCCGACCGCACGACCGTCGACGACGGCAATCGGAGCCCCGGCGCGCACCGATACCACGATGCGTTGCAGGCCGAACACGATGTCCACCACACCGCCGTGGAAATCGAAGGTCGTCGCCGCTGCCCCGTTGGACGGCGCCAGGACCTCTCGCACTGGGGCGAGCCCGGTCATCACCCGCGCTATCGCGCGGTCTGCGTCGTAGCCTGAGTCGGTGCCTGTCGATGCGCTCCCGCAGGGCGTCCGTGTTCGCGTTGCGTTCCCATCGCCGTCCAGCGACCACAACGTCAGGCCCCAACTGCCGCCGCCCGCCCGTTGCAGCGCGTCAGCCCCAGACCCGCCAAGCCAACTGTCCCAACTCGTTGCGCTCTGGGTGACCCGGCGCTGCTCCTCGATGGCGCCGAGCCGCCAGGCCCAGGTGCCATCGTTGAACCCGCCTTGCGCCGTCCACAGGTCCGACTGCGTCGTTAGCGCGAACGGACGGGCGCCATGGCCGAGTTGGTTCATGCTGTACCTGCCACCTGGCAGGAAGTCGTCGCTCATTGGGATGCTCCTTGCAGACCGTGAGGCGCCGCCTGCTCACGCATGCGGCGCCTCCGGCTCAACTGAACGCCAACCCCGACAGGCCCGGCACGATCGGCGAACCGCCACCGGCGGCAGCCCTGCGCCGAGATGATCGCGTCCACGATGGCCAAGTCGTCATGGGTCTCGCGCCGCGGGGGGCCGCGGCACAGGCAATCCGCGCAGACCACCGTCGTGCCCGCGCTGTCCCGGATGAGCAGCGTGGCATAGGTGCCCAGCAGCGCCATGGTGGCCTCGTCGGTGATCAGGCCCCTGCCGATGCTGCCCATACTGAACATGTCATCCATGACCATCCCCCAAAGCAAGAAGGCGCCGGTGGCCTATGCCGCCGGCGCCTTCTTGCTCAACTGAACGCCAACCCCGACAGGTCCGGCACGGTCGGCAGGCCCTGCACCGAGAAGATCGCGTCCACGATGGTCAGGTCGTCATGGGTCTCGCGCCGCTGCAGGCCGCGGCACAGGCACTCCGCGGAGAACACCGTCGTACCACCGCTGTCCCGGATGAGCAGCGTGGCATAGGTGCCCAGCAGCGCCATGGTGGCCTCGTCGGTGATCAGGTACTCCGCCTGCACCTGACCGCCGGCCAGGCCGAGCTCCTTCTCGACCGGGCCGGCATCGCCGCTGCCGCGTGCGTCGGCGGTGCGGATCTGGAGTTGCAGCGAGGTGCGGCGCGCCGTGCCCAGCACGGTCGTGCCGAAGGTCACCTCGTGGTTCTCACCCGACTTGCGGGTGGTCTTGGTTGCCATGGGTCACTCCTCAGGCCACCGACACGTTGTAGCCCACCGACACGGCGAGCTGGTTGGCGGCGTTGAACCAGGGGCGGAAGTCCACGCGCTGGTAGCCGATGACCTTGTACTGCAGGCTCTCGGGGTCCCACACGGTCTCGATGGTCGGGCCGATCTGCGTAGCCAGGCCGTAGGCGCGGCGGTTGGCCAGGATGAACAGGCTGTCCGAGCCCAGACCGTCGTCGACCGACGCGTTGGAGCAGGTTTCGGGGACGTACGGGCTGACCACCACCGGCACGCCGTACAGCGCGCCGACCTCGCCGGTCAGGTTGACCGCCTGCGGGCCGACCTTGTCCAGCGTCTGGAAGTCGCCCCAGTTGGTCGCGTCGCCAAGCAGCTTGTAGTAGCTCTTGACGCCCATGATGCAGACCAGCTCGTTGGGGTCGATGCCGTACGCGCCCATCTTGCGCCGCGCGGCGATCCAGTTGGCCTGGTTGAAGGTGCCGCAGTCGGTCTCGGTGTCCGTGGTCGGCGTCTTGGCCAGCCGGCGCAGGCCGTCGAAGGTGCGGCGCACGTCGTTGCCCGCGGTGACCACGGCGTCCATGTGCGTGGTGGCCGTGTCGCCGTTGACGATGGCCGCCTCCAGGCCGTCGGTCAGCGCCTTGGCGATCTGCCGCCGCACATAGTCCTCGGCGGCCACGATGCTGTCCTCGTCGAACTCGTGGCTGAACGGCACGCGGACGCCGATGGTCTTCGCGGCGAAGGTCACCTCGCTGGTGCCCGCGGCGCGCGTGGGCACCTTGTCGGGGCTGTCGCCGCTGGGCTCACCCACCAGATAGGGCAGACCGATGCCGCCCTCAACCGGCCACTTGAGCGGGCTGCGCGGCAGCGTCACGTTCTCGAACAGCGCCGGCAGCCGCCGTTGCAGGCGCACCTCCTCGATCAGCGACACGCTGAACCCGTCGGGCACGAACTCGTCGTTGTCGATGGTGTTGAGCGCCTTGCGCAGTTCGCCCGACAGGCGCTGGTACTCGCCGTAGCTCTTGAGCGTGCGCGGGTCGCGCCGCAGCAGCGCGCCGGCCAGATAGAGCCGGTCGTTGAGCCGCTGCAGCTCGCGCTCGCGGTCACAGCGCGCCGGCCGGCCCATCAGCGACTTGAGGCTGAGGGTCGGGCCGTCGCTGCCGGCGGCATCCAGCGCGGCCAGGCGACCGCTGGGCGCCGGGGCCTTGGTGACGACATCGCTGATGGCGCGCTGCAGGCGCTCGGGGTCGTGGTCGCGCTGCATCTGGTCGGCGATGGTGCGCAGTTCGTTGATCAGGTTCTCCATGGTGTCTCCTTGTGCGGTGTGCGCAGCGGCGCCCGCGATGCTGGTCGGCGGCGGGCACCACAGGGGCTGAGGGCCGGCCTGGGCCGGTCCGGAGGGTGGGTAGTAGGTCTTCAGCAGCCAGTCGGCGGCCTTGTTGCCGCCTTCGGCCGCCACGACGAGCGCGTCCGGGTTGGCCGGCACGGCCACCGCGCTCTGCTCGACGAGCTCCCAGCGCAGGATGGTGGTCCCACGCCGGGCCCCTCGCTCGCGGCGAGGTTCGGTCGCCAGCGCGCGGAAGCCGACGCTGAAGGCATTGAGGAAGCCGCCCTGATACAGCTCGAACAGCTCCTGGCCAAACGGCGTCGGGGCGAACTCGTTCTCCGCCCAGACACCGACGCCCGGCTCCACTTCGAGCCGCAGGGCGCGGCCCACCGGCGGCAGGTTGGCGTTGTGCGCCCACAGCAGCACCGGGTTGCGGCGGTAGGCCTCCAGCTCGGCGCCGTCGGCGATGAGCACATCGCTCTGGCGGTCAAGCGTTTCGGCGGCGATCAGCGCCCGCAGCCGGCCACCGCCAAACTCCTGGGCCACCACCGCCAGCGGGCTGACGCGAGTCTTCACAGCTCGCCTCCTTCCGGCGTCGCGGCTGGCTTGACCGCGGTCAATCCGGGCTGCCAGTCGGCGCCAAACACGCGGCGACCGGCCCAGTCGGGGTCGATGCCGCTGCCGACCAGAGCCCGGAACGTCTGGGCTCGTTCGGCATCACCTCCGCGCAGCGCGGCGATGCCGCTGGTGTCGGGCTCGACGGTCACGCCCGGCCCATACTGCGCTGCCAGATGCTCGGTCAGCGCGGCCGCCACTTGCCGCACACGCGGCAGAATGGCCAGCTCCCACAGCGCCCGATAGCCCGTCTCGAAGTTGCGCAGCGTGGCGTTCTCGAGCTGGGCAAGGAACATAGGCGGGATCCGATAGGCCTTGGCCACATCGCGCGTGGTCAGCTTGTCCAGCTCCACAAACTCCGCATCGCGCGGGGTCAGCGAGAGCTTCTCGATGGCGGTGGTGCGCTCCAGCACGAGGAACCCGTGCCGCTTGCCGTCGCCCACATGCGCGTTGCGCAGTGCCTCGCGCGTGCGCTGCCGCTGCTCGTCGTTGACGAAGTCGAAGCTGATGGCCACGTCGCTCATCAGCCCATTGGCGAACAACTCATAGTTGGCGCGCTTGGCGTACAGCTCCGTGCTCAAGCCCAGTCGCAGTGCACTGAGCGGCGACAGGCCGCGCAGCGGATGTGAGGGATGAAACAGTAGCAGCGGCACTACATCGCGCCGGTTGACCGGGAATCCGCCCTCGGGGCCGGCGCCTGGCGGCCGGAAGCGGTAGTGGCTCAGGTACACGCTGGCATCGGCCACCGGCTCCAGCGCGCGACCGCTGAAGGCCCAGAGCTCGGCCGGCTGCGTCTCGCGGTCGCGCTCGACCAGCAGGAAGCACTCGCCCGTGAGCCACAGGAACGAGTAGGCCCGGCTCCAGAACTCGCCCGCGCCCTGGAACGGATTGACCGAGCGGAGCAGCGCCGTGAGCGGGTGGCCCGGCTGGTGCTGGCCGTCCACATGGACGACGAACGGCACTTGAGCGGCGTTGTCGGCCAACAGGCTGACCGCGGCGTAGACATCGTCGCAACGCGCGTAGCAGGCCTCATAGTCGAGCGTGTTGGGGTCGGCCGAGGCGGCGCGGTTCGGCCCCGCGGCGGCCAACGCCACCTGCTCGGCGGCGCGCCGACCGCCCATGGCCGGCTCTTCCTCCTCGCCGTGGCGGCGGCGCCAACTTAGCCACCACGGCGGACGTGCGGATGCTGTCATAGGGTGCTCCTTTCTGGGCACGGGAGAGACGCGACGAAAAGGCCGCCCGCGCGGCGAAGCGCGGACGGCCGGGTTGGGGTGGTCGATGGATGTGGGTCAGAAACCGCTGCCATATGGCTTGAGGCCGAACCGCGATCCGAACAGCGTCTTCGGCTCCTGCCGGAACACGCTGTTGGGCGCCGCGGTCTCGGCCGACCACAGCGGCGGCAAGGCGGCCTGGGGCGCGGGCTCGGGCTGCGCGGCACGCTTGGCCGCGGCGATGGCCAGGTCCAACGTCGCCCAGGCCGAGGGCGAGAGCGTCATGTTGTTCAGCGCGCGGCGGGGCGGCGGCGTGATCTGCACCGGCTGGCCGGCGACCGTGGCCTCCGCGCGGGCGTGCCTGAGCAGCACGCGGACGCCGTCGATGGTGAGCTGGGCCTCGTCGCCCACCGCCCCGCTGGCCGTGATGCGAGCGCCGAACCGCCGATGGACGGACCACTCGGCCAACACCTGGTTCACGCGGTGCTCGATGATCTGGGCGTCGGCGCGCGTCAACGCCATGTGGCCGCCGCGCATCTCGGGACCATCGGTCAGCAGGACCGACTCGAACTCGACCTTGGCGACCGGACTGCCCTCGGTCAGCTCGACCGCCACGCCGTCGATGCCGAACTGCGTGCCGAACATGACCCGGTTGGTGTCCGTCAGGCGGCTGGCGAAGAGGTCGCGGACGGGGGACATGGGGGTGGGCAGACGGATCGCGGGTTCGGATGCGGCCGAGCTTGCTGGACCGGCAGCGCCAACGCCAAATGGGAAGGCCTTGGCGGCAGTCGACAGAGGCCAGTGGCCAGGCGACCCAAGTGGCAACTGCCCCTCAACCCAGTCTGGCTCGCTCAACGAAGGCGGTATGCGTTCGTCAAGCCAACGAACAGCATGGCCCTTGAGGCTTCGGGCCTGGTCCAGAATCAGCAGATCGCATAGCAGTGCGGTGAGCTTGACCTCGCCCGCATTGAGCGGATAGGCCAGCGAGCGCAGCACGTCCTGCGTTGCTACCCACTCAGCCATAGCCTCGTCGGCGAGCATTTGCAGGCCGCCGCGCCGCTTTGGCATGTACCTAGCCCTGCGAAGCCACAACGGTGTTGCCTTGACTGCGATGGAGTGGGTTCCTTCGTGTGCGACGGTCAGCGCCAGTTGCTCACCGGTCAGCCCTTCCCGAATCGTGACGGCGCCGGTGATGGCGTTCGTCTGACCAAGTACGCGCGGTGCCAGCTTGCCGAATCGATAGCTGACCGTCGGCGCGACTTCGGCTATCGCCTTGGCAGCCGCCTCTGACACGCCTAGCGTCAGGAGCAGCAGGCCCATATCGGCGCCTGTTCTGCTCGTGCCAAATCCGGGCTCACGTCGCCTTGCGTCATACCACCCCCAACCAGCCAGACCGGCCAGCCTTCCGGAGGCACCGAAGCTGATCGAGTCTACACCGGCGACGGCGATGGTACCCAGGCTAGACATGAAGTCGCGCCAACCATAGCCGGTGGCGGAGTCATCTTGTGGATGGTACGATTGGGGCGTGTGTCCTCTCCTGTGGTGTGCTGCGGTGCACGATCACGCTGCGCTCTTGGCGCCGCGTGTGCGCCGCCCGTGGTCCTGTGGCGAAATGACATGCGTGTAGTGAGCCTACTTCTCAAGGTCGCCCGTTCAGCCGTCGCGCCATCGATCCGCGTGGAGCAGGCCGCCGAGATCGCCGTGGCGGAGCTGGCGCGGCTCGAAGACGATCTGTCGCTCTACACGGTCCACATGCGACGCTGGCTCGGCCGCTGGACGGTCACGTTCTGGGGACGCGAACTGGAGTGCTGGGTCGTGGTCATCGTCGACGGCGCGGACGGCGAGATACTCGACACCCGCACCTCCTACCGATAGCGCGGCCGAGCCCGCCGCGAGCCACGCCGGGCGCCAGGGGTAGTCGATGAACCAACGCACTCGCGCCATCCGCTCGCTGTTCGAGCCCAGGCAGGTCAGCCGCGCGCGGGCCTTTGCCATCGCTCAGCCCGAGTTCGAGCGGCTGGGCTTCGGCGACTTCAGCGTGCCCGTGGCTACCTACACCTGGGGCCGGTGGTGGGTCCGCCGCGGACAGGGCGGTCGCTTCGACCGCATGGCGGAAGTCATGGTCGATGCCTTCACCGGCGAGGTCCTTTCGGTCCGAGCCTACGAGCGCGACCGGCCGATCACGGACGGCGACCTTCATGGCGAGCAGGGGGCACGATGAACGTGTGGCAATGGCTCCGGCGCTACGCACCACCGTCGCCGACCGTGAGACGCCACGATGCCCTGGCCATCGCCGAGGCCGAGTTCGACCGCATCGGCTGGGGCAGCTACGGCGAGATTTCGGTGTCGCTGAGCGGCCGCAAATGGCAGATCGACCGGCGCGCCCCCTGCGCTCTCGGTCCGGTGGCCGTCGTCGTCATCGACGCCGAGGGCCCGCGCGCCGAGGTGTGGGTCGACGCTTTCAACGGCGACCTGCTCGGCAGCCGCGTCCGCGACTACCCCTGAACCCCGTACCGCCTTCCTTCACCCAATAACAGCGCCGTCACATTTGCCGCTGTCACGGCCATGGCGCAACACTACCGCAATATGGCAACTGCTGGCGCGCTTTAGAAGCCAGCCATAGCGACTACAAACTTTTGTTTGCCTTGGCAGCATGCGCCGGCGAGTGTAACGCCGCGACGATGCGCGGGCACGACGCCTCGACCTGCTTTGGTCTGCCCAGGGAGGGGCTCCGATGGCAACTCGCTGGACGTGGCGACCCGCGGCGATGGTGGCGTGTGCGCTGATCACCGGGCTGCTGGTTGGCTGTGGTCGACGCACCGCACACCGGTTGCCGGCCGTGGCCGCGGCGGCGCCGGATCGGGTGAGCCTGCGCGTGTATGCGTATGTCGACGATGAGTTCCGCGCCCGCCTCGGCCGGACCGACCAGGCGGCTCGGGCCGTGGTGAACGACTGGCTCTGGCGCTGTGAGCGTCAGTTCCAGGCGGGATTCCCCCGGCACCGCTGGTCGGTCTGCCTGGTCGGCCTGGGCAACTGGCGCATCGCCCCCGGCGTGCTCGATGGCCGTGCCATCTGGTGCGATGCGGTGCCACAGCGCTGGCCGGCCGGGGTGTCCGCCAACTGCCTCATGGCACTGACGGGCCGGCGCCGCGTGTGTTGGTCGGGCATCGCCTGCTGGCCGCGGCTCTATGCCAAGGCGCAGGAGCACGAGCCGGTCGGCACCAACACCGTGGCGTTGCTCTGCCACGAGATGAGCCACTGGTTCGGTGCCGTGGATATCATCGATGCCGACCTGCCGGAGGCCAGCATCATGAACTACCGCGATGCGCATGACGGGTGGCGGGACGGACGGATCTGCTGGGACAAGAGCAATCGGCAGCGCATGGAGGCGGCGATGGTTGCCTGGCCGCGCGCCTGAGCGGCCGCTAGCCCGCCGCGGATGCGGTGGCCACGGTGCCAAACACCGGCGCCGCCTCGACCGCCGGCAGGCGCCCGGCAAAGAACGTCTCGTTGACGCGGGTGAGGCTGTCGGTCGAGCCGCTCGCCAGCATGCGGTGGCTTGCCGGGCCCGCCGCCAGAAGGTCTAGGT
Organism: Armatimonadota bacterium; assembly: GCA_016235455.1. Lineage (GTDB taxonomy): Bacteria > Armatimonadota > UBA10988 > UBA10988 > UBA10988 > UBA10988. The sequence continues at coordinate 9,811 of JACRKZ010000110.1, forward strand.
CCATGAGCATCTGCTCGACGCTCTTAGCCGTCTCGAATGCAGGATCGACCAGGTAGGTGCGCTCCTCGAGCTTCATGCGGATGGCCGAGGCCAGGAACGCGTAGTGCGTGCAGCCCAGCACCAGCACGTCGAGGTCCAGCACTGGCAGGCGGCCGACGTAATCACAGACCGCCTCGTAGGAATCGGGGAACCCGCAACGGCCCGCCTCGATGAGCGGCACGAAGCGCGGACAGGCGACCTGGGCCACACGAGCGGCGGGCTTCAGCGCGGTGACGGCCGCGGGGTAGGCGCCGCTGCGCACCGTGGCGGCCGTGGCCAGCACGCCGACGGTTCCACCGTTGGCCTCGTCGGCCGCGGCCTTGGCACCGCCCGTGATCATACCCACCACGGGCACCGCGACCGCGGCGCGCACCGCGTCGAGCGCCAGCGCCGAGACGGTGTTGCAGGCCACGACGATGAGCTTGCAGCCCTGGTGGGCCAGGTGCTCCGCGATGGCCACGCCGTAGGCGGTGATCTCGTCGGCGGTGCGGTCGCCGTAGGGCACATGCGCGGTGTCGCCGTAGTAGAGCAGCGACTCGGCGGGCAGGCGCCACATCAGCTCGCGGGCCACGGTGAGACCGCCCACGCCGGAATCGAACAGCCCGATGGGTGCGCTGTTCACTTGCCCAGCTTCTCCCCGCCAATCAGGCCGCGGTCGGCCCGGAGCGGCTCGGCCAGCGACAGCGCGCCGCCAAACTCGGGCACCGGCTTGCCCTCCACGGTGATCAGCACCTGCTCGATCCCATCCACGGCGGTGACTGTGTTCACCAGCGAGTAGACGGCCATCGACGCAACGTTGGAGCCACCTTGGAACTTCTCGGTGAAGGCCGAGCTCAGGTCGACGGTGGCGGTCTTGTCCTTCATGCTCAGGCCCAGGAGCTTGGTGTCCTTGGGGATGACGCGGGCGTGCCCGTCCTCCTGGGGGCCAGCCAGCAATTCCTTGACGGCGGCCGTGGCCTGCACGGTCGGGTCACCGCCGGCCAGCGTGTCGCGCGCTTCGGCCTCCATGTAGCTCAGGCCGGTATTGGCGAAGTAGACCGAGGCCACCTTGGGCTGCGGCTCGGGCGCCGGCTTGACGGGCTCGGACTTCGGGCTGGTGCGGCAGCCGGCGAGCAGCGCGGTCACCATCAGCAAGATCAGCGTGCGCCCGCGTGTCTTCATCCCTTGTTCTCCGCCCGGCTGGCCGGCGCGTTCGACGCCGCGGTCGTGCCCATCGTCGGGGGCCTGGCCTGCAGATATCGTATCACACCAGCCGCGATGCCCCGGGCGAAGGTCTCGCGGCCGGCGGGGGAGTCGAGCATAGCGCCGTCGCCGGCATGGTCCAGGTAGCCGGTCTCCACCAGGACCGAGGGCATGCTGCAGCCCTTGACCACGACGAACGCGCGCTCATGGGTGCCGCGCGCGGGCAGCTTCGCCTCGGCGCTCACCGCCTGCAGCATGACGCTGGCGAAGTCGGGGCTCTGCGGCGTGTAGTAGTACAACTCGGTGCCGCTGCGCTGACCCTTCATGTCGTCCGGCATGGCGTTGCAGTGGATGCTTACGAACAGGTCGGCGCCCAGCTTGTTGGCCAGCGCTGGCCGGTCGCCCAGCACGATGAAGGTGTCGTCAGCGCGGGTCATCGACACGCGCACGCCCTTGGCCTCCAGAATGCGCTGGACGCGCAGGCCGATGTCGAGCACCACCGTCTTCTCTACAAGACCCGGTTTGTAGCCCGAGCAGCCGGGGTCCTTGCCGCCGTGGCCGGGATCGATGATCACCAGGCGGCCCTTGGCCTCGGCGCTGACAAGCCGCAGCGCGACGTTGGTCTCGCCGGTGCCGCGCGTCACGGCATAGCCGCAGGGGCGCCGCAGATCGACCGTCACGCGGACCACGTCAGGCGAGAACTGGGTCATGTGTACCGCGCTGACCAGGCCGTCAGCCGCCGGTGTGGGCGGCTCGGCGCGCAGTGCCGCGCCTTCCACATCCATCACCACGCGGTCGGGCTGGGTCAGGTAGAACGCCTTGACCGCCGCTGACGCGCCGACCCCGAGGGTCAGCGTGGCGCTCTGCGCCGATTCGGCCTGCATGGCGCTCTTGGTGATGCTGGTGGCGGGCTGGCGCGGGCTCGGCGCCACGGGTGTGCCGCCGCCGCCACCACCAACCTTGAACAGCAGCGTGCGACCACCGTCCTCCTGGGTCACGGTCACCTCGGCAGCGGTCCTGAGATCGAAGACCAGGCGCGCGACGGCCGGGCTGTCGGTGAACTGGCCCAGGCGCACGGCGCTCACCAGCTTGTTGCTGAGCGGGTAGCTCTGTGTCTGGTCGCTCCGCAGGCGCGCCGCGCGCAGGTCGAAGTAGACCTTGGCGGGTTCGCGCAGGACCGTCTTCTGCGGGTCGCGCGGGTGGGACAGGTCCAGCCGCACCGTGAGACCGCTGTCGGTCTGCCGGTAGCTCAGCGATTCGACGAGCGCCGGTTGGTCAATGGGCTTGGTAGTGGCACTATCGTCGGCGGCAGCCGGCGCGGTCGCCAGCGCTGCCAGACACAGACCGGCGAGCGCGCACCATGAACGGGCTGCCCGCGCGGCTGATTGAAACCGCATCCACTCGCTCCTTGGAAGGGACCATCTGGAGCAGTCGCACGGGCAGGCCACCACTCTGGTGACCTGCCCGCGCTCCGGTATGGAGGTGGCGGGAATCGAACCCGCGTCCGAAGAGCCCTCGCCCACGCTTCTACGTGCGTAGCTCGCGATCTGGTTCTCACTGGTCGGGTTGGCTCACGAGCCGGGCGCTACGACCAGCCAGGCCTTGTCTCTTGGCTGCCCTGATCAGGCCAGGTCGAGCAGCCACAGCCGGGATGTTTTAGACGCCTCGACCACGGCCGGCAGGTGGCCGAAGCGCCCGCGCGCTCTAAGCGGCGCGCGTTGCTCTTAGCCTATTTCAGGCTGCGAGCGGTAGTGCGTTGTTGGCACTTGTTGTTTGTCGGATGATTTACGAGGCCAACCGACATCCTCGGCACGCAACATGGGTTCAGTCCACTCCCCGTCGAGACCTGGCACCCCCGATATTCCGCTCCTTCCGTCCCTGCGGACGGCTCGTTGTACTCCTGATGGTCGGTTGCCGCCTCGCTTGCGGGGCGGTCCTCGGATCAGTTAGACGGCGCGCGGCCGCCCTTGTGTCAAGATCAGTATAGCCCAATCGCCAAGGAGCTTACCTAGTCATCATAACGCCGAGATGACATGGCGCGTTCCTTCTCGCGGTCGGCCTCGCGCTCGCGCAGCGTGTCGCGCTTGTCGAACTCGCGCTTGCCGCGGCAGATGCCCACTTCGAGCTTGGCGTAGCCGCGCTTGAAGTAGATGGCCAGCGGCATCAACGTCATGCCCTTGGCCTGCACCTTGACCATCATCTTGTCAATCTCGCGGCGGTTGAGCAACAGCTTGCGGCGGCGGCGCGGGTCGACGTTGAAGGAACTGGCCTGCTCGTAGGGCGAGATGAACACCTCCACCAGCCAGGCCTCGTTGTCTTCGATGACCACGAACCCGCCGGTCAGCTGCACCTTGCCCGCGCGCACCGATTTGACCTCGGTGCCCACCAGCATGAGACCCGCTTCGACAGTCTCCTCGACATGGTAGTCGTGCCACGCCTTGCGGTTGCGAACCGTTGGCGCGTTATCCGCCTTCTTCACGTCAATTCCATTCAGTGCTCGACCGAGACGTCGAACCCGTCCTTCTCGAGCTTCTTGGCCACATCGTTGGCCCGCGACTCGTCGTGGTGCGTGCTGACCACCACACGGTAGACCGTCTTGCCTTTGACCTCGGCCTCGCGCACCGAGCTCTGGTGGCCCTTGGCCGTCAGGTCGCGCCGCTGCTTCTCCGCGGCGTCCTTGGACGAGTAGGAGCCTGCCTGCACACGCCACAGGGAGTCGCCCGAGTCGCCCGTCTTCGTCGTAGGCTTGGTGCTGGTCGACTTGCTGGCCGTGGTGCTGGGCTTGAACGGCTTGTTCGGCTGCGCCTTGTCATAGCCGCCGTTGAGCGACTTGCTGCTGCTGCCAGTGCTCTTGTCGCCGCCCTTGCTCTTGCCCGAATCGGCGTTGGCCGTGGTGGTCGTCGTGGTGGCGGGCTTGGGCGGCTCGCCGGTCACGACGCCGGTGCCGGTGACTGTTCCGGCGGCGAGCGGGTCGGTGCTGCTGGCGGCGTTGGTCATACCCGCGTCCAGCGCCCCGGCGGCGGTGCCGCCCGCGGCGGCCGCGTCGCTGGAGGTGATGGAGACCGGTGAGTTGGCGGTCGTGCCGGCCGGCTGGCCGAGCGCCGATGCAGGCGCCACGACGGGCGCCGGGCTGCTGCTGCCCTTGAGCTTCTCGCCGATCACGTAGCGACCGAACAGGAACGAGAAGACGACCGCCGCCACCACCAATGCCAGAATCCACAGGCCTTGGGACGAACCCGCGTCGTCCTCGTATTCAAACCGGCCCGGTCCTCGACTTGCTTCCGCCATCACGCTCTCCCGACCTCTGCACGGCGCGCACCACGGCACGCGGTCTATGGCACGAGTTGGGACACTCGGCGGACGCGGTCGTTGCCCGTGGTCTCAGTATAGCATGACGAGTCGGCGCGCTAAGGCCAGGGTCAACTCGACAACGCCGCCAACAGCCGCGTCACTTCGGCCTGGGCGGCCGCCCGAGCCGCCTCGGCCAGCGCGTGCAGCCGCGCCGACTCCCCGCCGCCACGCTCTGCGAGCCGTGCCAGCGCCGCGCCGATCAGCGGGCCGGTCAGCGCCGCGTCGGTGCTCGCCACGGGCAGCCCGAGGTCGTCGGCCAGCCCGCGCACCTTGGGGTCGTAGTCGATGGCCACGCTGGGCAGGCCCAGCCCGGCAGCGAAGACCAGTGGATGCAGCCGCTCGGATACAAGCCCCTGGCAGCACGCCAGGGCGGCCAGCGTGCCCGACGGCCCCGGCGACGGCAGGGCCACGATGCGGTCACCCAGCTCGGCGGCCAAGGTCAGGCCCAACTCGTGGTCCTCGGCATCGCAGGCCAGCAGCACCAGGCTGCCGGGCCAACCGCCGTCGGCCCACCAGTCGCGCACGGCCCGGATCACCTGCTCGGTGTGTCGGGTGTGCCGCAGACATAGCGCCAGTCGCGGCCCGGCCGGCAGACGCGTGTCGGTCTGCGTCCGCGCCTCGTCGCTGGGCGGCGCCATGAGGAAGGCTGCGTCCGCGGCCACCACCACGCGCTCGGTCGGTACGCCGATCTCGGCCAGCGTACGCGCCGAGCGCTGATCGCGCACGCTCACCGCGCGCGCGCCCAACGCCAGACGGCGTACCTGCGCCAGCCACAGCGGGCCGTGCAGCGGGCCGATGCTCTGGAACCCCAGCACATACGGCCGGCCGGCCCAGCGCGCGAGCTGCAGGAGCGCCAGGTAGTAGCCCAGCGAGCGGCTGCTCGTGGTGTTCTGCAGCAGGCCGCCGCCGCCGCTGAACAGCGCCGCGCCGCCCCGCAGTGCCGCGCGGACCCCGCCCAGGTCGAAGCGGCCCAGAGGAATGATGCGCTCATCGAGCGGCAGCCGTGCCGGGTCGCCGCAGGGGATGTGGATGCGCGCCACGCCGGCCTCGAACAGGGCCGTGGTCAGCGCTTCACACAGCGCGTCGTCACCCACGTTGCCGTAGCCGTAGTAGCCCGAGAGGACGACCTCGGTCGGGGCGTTCACGTCGATTCCTCGTTGGCGCCTCGCCGCCAGAGCAGCGCGGCCGCACCCAGCCCGAGCAGCGTGCCCAGCCACAGGGCGTGGAACGTGCGCAACAGCGACTGGGTCAGCGGCGTGTGCAAATGGCAGAACGTGTTGAACGTGCCAACGACGCCGATCATGCCGACCAGCAGCAGCAGGCCAGACCACTGTCGCCGACCACGCACGACCGCCAATGCCGCCAGCAGCAGCGCCGGGTCGCCGACCAGGAATTCCTTGGTGCGCGGTCGCGCGATGAAGATGCGTTCCAGGATGGAGCGGAAGCGCAGCTCGGTGCTGGACACCTCCAGCCCATCGTTGCCGCTCCGCACCAGCATCAGCAGCAGCACCACCCCTACGACGAGCGCGGTCAACAGGTAGCCCGCGGTCACCGGGTTGGCCAGCAGGTCGGCCAGTTTGCGGCGCACGGCCCGCGCGTCGGCGCCCGGCAGCGAGAACCCACCGGCCACCACCAGCGCCATGCCCAGCAGTGGCACCAGATGGGCCAGCTTCACTCCGGCGAAGGCGTCGTGGTGCAGGTAGTAGCTGGTTGAGGCCAACAGGCCCGAGGCCATCAACCCGCCGGCCACGGTGATGCCGATCGTGGTCCACAGCAGCGCCACAGCCTGGGCAGGGCTCTTGACGCGGTCCTCGACCAGAGCCAACCAGGCGCGCCGGCCCGCCCACAGCGGGTACACCATGCCGCAGAGCAGCGCCATCAGCTTGTTGTGCAGTTGCGGACGCGCAAGCGCCAGCAGCAGGGCCAAGGCGCCGAGGCCCAACCACCAGCCCAGCCAGCGTCGCGGCGACCAATCGCCGCCGATCTGCGCCAGCAGCCACGCTGCCACCGAAGCGATGCCCAGCAGGCTGATGACCATCGGACGCCAGCGGCCGGGCGAGACGAGTGGGAAGGCCGTGGTCTGGCCGGTCTTCATACCGCTCTCGCGCAGACCCGAGACGATGCGGCCGAGGTAGGCTTCGTTGGCGGCCAAGGCGTCGTGCGACGGCGTCAGCAGCAGCCGCACAAAGACCAGGCGGATGTTGCGCTCCTGGGCCGCGCGGCGGTAGCGCTCGATGATGACCTCGGGGGCCAGCTTGGCCATCTCGCCCGCGGTCACGCCGTGGAGGCGGATGTAGCCGCGCGGTCGCACGCCGGGCTGGCCGCGCAGGATGGTGTCGGCGAGCTTGTCCTCGCCCTTCTGCTCGGCGAATTCGACGCGGCCCCAGGCCAGGTCATAGCGTGCCAGGCTGGCGGCGGTACTGTCGCGCAACTCGCGGAAGCCGAGCACCTGATCGCCGGCGAAGACGATGCGGCGCACCCCTTGCGCGGCCAGATCGGCCAGCATGGTGTCGATGGCGGCATCGGTCAGGCCCGGCGAGTTGCGCAAGCGGGCGATGGGCACGAGACCGGCCTCGCGGACTTGGGCGATGGCTTGCGGGTCAATGCCGCCGCCGGCGTCCAGCAAGGCCAGGCCGGGCACGCCGAGCCGCACGGTGGGACCCATGCGCGTGCCGCCATAGCGCCGGGCCAAGGCCGTCACGGCGGCCAGGCCAGCCGCGCTGCCGGCCGTTGCCGCAGCCTCGACGCTGCCGGCTTGGGCGGCGGTGTGCGGGCCGCCGGTCAGAGTCAGGGCGCCGCCGTTCACCAGGTCGCGCAGCAAGGGCTCTTCGAGGGCCACCGAAACGAGCCCCAAGCCACGCAGGCGTGCCAGCACCGCGGGCACCGATTGGCCGCTGAACGCGGCCACCGCGCTGACCTCGGCGTAGTCGACGCTGACCTCGACATCGCGGTAGGAACGCTCCAGCCCAAGCCTTCCGCCAGCCAGCCAAGTGGCCACCAGCAAGGCGACCAGAACCGGTATCAACAGCGCTCGCCGGTTGGACACCACCTACTCCTTGTGCTAGACTGGCGGCTCGCCGGAGCCCTCGAATCATGATCCGAAGCGTCGTCTACCTGGTCATCGCGCTGGCCTGCGTTGGCCTCGCCAACGCCCAGGATGCGCGCCTGGCCGCCGATCTGCGACAGCATAACACGGGGTTGCTCCGCTCACATCACCAGGACCGCGCGCTCGTCGCGCGCGACGAGCCGGCTGTCGGCGGGCTCGCGCGGGCCAACGACCTGCTCTCGGTCTGCCAGCAGACGCAGGTCACGTCGCTGTTCGTGTCCGTCCGATCGATCACGGGTGGCGCTCGCGATGCCGCGACCGAGTACCGTTGGCGCTCGCTGCTGGCTCAGGCCCATCGCCTGGGCATGCGCGTCTTCGCCATCTGTGGCGATTCTGGCACGGTGACCGACTACGGTGTGCTCTACGACGCTGTCGACAAGCTGATGAGGTTCGGAGCCATCGGGCTGCCGGGCGAGCAGTTTGACGGCATGTTGCTCGATCTGCCCATCCTGTCGACGTTGACCGGGATGGCACCGCCGGTCCCGGTCGCCCCGGTTCCGGCGACGATCGGCGAGGCCGCACCGGACCAGCCGGCCGAGGTGGTGGACCCGCGAGCCGGAACCGGCACGTCGTTGGCGGTCCCGGGCAATCTGACGCAGGTCAGCGAACTGGTCCGCAACCTGACGCTGGTGGATCGGGTCCGCGGCTATCTGACCGAGCGCTACCCCAACACCCCCTTTGACCTGGGAGCGTCCATCCCCTGCTGGCTCGAGACGTCCGTCTCCTTCCAGGGCGCCACCAAGGCGGCCAGCAGCCAGTTCGTGGACCTGTGCGACTTCCTTGTCGCCCACAATCTGCCCTACAACACCACCGATGTGGCCCAGGGCGCCAGCCAGTTGCTCGCCTACGCGGGGAGCCTGCGCCGGCCCGTGCTGCTGCGCATCGAGCTGCGACCGATGGTGTATGATCTGCCCGACCTCATGACACTGTTCGCCATGTTGGACGAGGTGGGCGGCCGGCCGGGGATGGGCGGCTTCCTCCTTGACGATTGGGTGCACTGGCAGGCCATGCCGGCGGCGCGGCCGCCTGGACGGCCGACGCGGCCGACCGAGCCGGTGCGGGTCGACCTGCCCCGCGCACGCAGCAAGGCCGACGCCAACGTGCCCGCGCCCCGATAGGCGGAACGCAGACTCATGACCTTGTTCGCCCTGGCTCTGATGGCAACGCTGTATGGCGCCGAGCCGGGCTTGCCGGTGCCCGCGCTGGGCACCGCCGATCCGATCCGGGCCGGGTCCTACTACATGCAGTTGGGCAATGCCTACGCCTCCTGGGAGCAGTGGGACGCCGCGTTCAACTGCTACCGTGCCAGCGTCCGCTATGACCAGCGCAACAGCCGGGCGCAAGTGCGCATGGCGCGTGCCCTGTTCCGCCTCGGCCGGCCGGCCGAAGCCACCGAGGCCGCGCGCATCGGCCTCAAGGCCATGCCCTACGATGCGGAGGCATTGCGGGTCTTCGCCGGCGTCAGCCTCGGCACAGGCGATGTGGATCTGGCCGAGCAGTCGCTGCGCTCTCTGATCCGCACCAACGCGCAGGATGTCGACGCGCTGCGCCTGCTCGGCGCGCTGCTGCGGCAGAAGGGGCAACTGCCCGAAGCAGACTCCATGCTGCGTGCCGCGGTCAGCATCAAGCCGCAGGACGTGGACGCCTGGTTCGAACTGGCGCGCTGTGCCAACGACAGCGGCGCGCCGCAGCAGGCGGTGACTTTCCTGCGTCAGGTGGTCGATGTGCAGCCCGGCAACGTGCAGGCGCTGTCGGCGCTGATCGGCCTGCTGCTCAAGCAGGACCGCAAGCTGGAAGCGCTGACCGTGGCCACCACGGCCCTGGCGCGCGAGCCCAACAACCCCGACCTGCTGCTCGGCGCCGGGCGCTTGCTGGCCGAGTCGCAGCGCTACGACGAAGCCGCCTCGCTCTTCCGGCGCGCCTACTGGCTGGGCATTCCCGAGGTCACGCTACAGGCCGTCGCCTTCCTTGGCGACTACAGCATGGCCCGCGGCCGTTGGGCCGATGCCGCCATGTATGCGCGGCGCGGCCTGTCCATCAAGCCCAACCTGCTACCTGTGCGCATGATGCTGGTCAGTGCGCTGGTGGCTCAGAGCGACTTCGGCGGCGCCGCCGATGCCATCGCCCCGGTGGTCACCGCCCAGCGCAACAACCCCGGGCTGTGGATCCAGTGGATCGAGTTCCTCACGCGCTCGCGCCGCTTCGACACCGCCGAGCGCGCGCTGACCGGCCTCATCGACCAGTTCCGCGGGCATCCTGGCATCTCGGGTGCGGCCATCACGCTGCTGGTCGGCGCGGGCCGCGCCCCGCAGTGCGCCCGCGTGCTCAGTGGCGCCACGCGCCGCTGGGCCAGCCAGCCAGAGCTGGGCTACCTGTATTACTCTTGTCTGCGTCACACCGGGCGCCAGGGCGAAGCGCTCGACTACCTGGGCTACCTGCGTCAGCGCTTCCCAGACCAGCCCATGCCGCGTCGTGAACTGGGCATGCACCGCTTCGAGCGGGCCGACTATACCGGCGCCATCGAGATGCTCCGCCCGCTGTTCGAGGTGGGGCACATCGATCCGCAGGCGCGAGTCGCCTTGGGTTGGTCGTTGCAGTTCCGGCAGCAGTACGGCCCGGCCGCACGCGTCTTCCAGACCCTGGTTGGGCCCAAGGACCAGCGGGCCCTGTTCGACGTGGCCCGCCAGCTCACGCTGCTCGGCGATCAGGCCACGGCCGCGAGGATCTATGACCGGCTGCTGACCAGCGGCCAAGGGGGCTACGCGGCGTTGCTGGGCAAGGCCCGAGCTCTGGCCAACAGCGGCCAGATGCCCGAGGCGCTGGCCCTGTTCGACAAGGCCTTGGCCAAGAGCCCAAGCGACCTGCTGGCGCACCGGGGCAAGGTCATGGCGCTGACGCTGCTGGGCCGGCCGGTCGAAGCTCGTGCCGCGGCCAGCGCCTGCATCAAGGCGTTGCCGACGGAGTCCATGGGCTACCTGCTGGCCGGCGAACTCGACGGGCGCACCGGTGACTGGACCAAGGCGGTCGACACCTACCTGACCGGCGTCACGGCCGTACCACGCAGCGTGCTGCTGCGCGAGCGGCTGGGCGATGCCTACCTGCAGCCGGGCGCCGACAAGGAGTTGGCCAGCCGCCAGTACGAGGTCGCCGCGCAGATCGACCCGCGCAATTGGTATGCGCGCTGGCGGCTGGCCGATGCGGCCGAAGGCCGCGGCCAGTACGCCGAGGCCGCGCACTTCTGGCAGCAGGTGATGGCGACCTCGCCTGACGCCGGCTGGCCGTACCGTCGCTGGCTGAGCGCCCTGGCCGAGTCCGAGAGCCCCACCATGGGCCTGCGCGCCGGCGCGCAGTACCTGGCCGCCGCGCCGGAGTCGCGCGCCGCCGCCGAGCCCCTGGTCGACTTCGCTGCCCGTCACGGCCTGCTCGACCAGCTGGAGACCGAGTTGACGCCAGTCCTGGCCGGCGCGCCGTCCCCATCGGTACGCGACGCCTACGGCTTGGCGTTGCTGCGCCGTGGCGACGGCGCCGCGGCCACCGACTACTACCAGAAGCTCGGCTACCGCGACAAGCTCAATGCGCTCTGGCCGCGGCGCCAGGGGCAGGCCTGGGAGCTGCGCGGCAACCTGAGCAAGGCGCTCGAGTGCTATCGCACGGCCAACTCGCTGCGCCACGCCGACCTGGACACGCTGGCCCTCATGGCTGGCATCGAGGCGGCCACGGGCAAGGCCACCGACGCCATCGAGCGGCTGACCCAGACACTGCGCGCGGATTGGAGCAACTTCCCCGCGCTCGAGCGCCTGCTGCGCACTTACGCCGAACAGGGCCTGCTGCCGCGCGTGCTGCCGGCTTTCACCGCGCTGGTGGATGGCGACATGGCCCACCAGAAGAAGCCGCTGTTGCCCGCCGCGGCCAGCCCCACCGTCATCGCCGCATTGGGCCTGGCCCACGAGCTCAACGGCGAGCGGTTCGAGGCGCTCCTGCGCTACCGCACCGCGCTGGACCGCGACCCGAACCTACGCTGGGCACGGGCCGGCCTGGGCCGCGTGGGCCGGCGGCCGTTCCGCATGCCGCCACCCGGCATGGTCCGCCTCGACCCCCAATCCGACGCGGCCGCCCCGAGGTAGGGCGACCGCTCCGGCTCCTAACCTTGCTCCGCGGGCAGTAGCTAGATCCCGATCACCACGCGCTCGCGGCGTCGCGCGCTCTCGGTGGCGCCAAAGACCATGGCCAGCGACTTGATGTTGTCGTGGCATTCGGTCTGCGGCACCGCGCCAGTGCGCAGGAAGGTCAGCATCTCGTACAGCCCGCCGTGCATGCCGCCGCGCGCCACGCTGCTGTCGTCCACGTCGATGTCGGCCAGCGGGCGGTGGAAGCCGGGGTTGGCCATGTCGGCCACGCGCTGACCCACCGGGTCCTGGTCGTGGTCATAGAGTAGCGTGCCGGCGTCACCCACGATGCGCCAGTCGCCGTTCCAGCTGGTGTGGCAGCCCTCGGCGCACCAGCTGCCGCGATAGGTGAAGACGACGCCGTTGCTCATCTCGAAGATGCAACTGGCGGCCACATCGCCGCGGTACCAGCTGCCCTTGGGGTTGAACTCGAGGGCATAGACCGCGACCGGGTCCGCGCCCGTCATGAAGCGGCACAGGTCGAAGTGGTGGATGGCCATGTCGAGGACCAACGGGCTGTCCATCTCGTCGCGGAAGCCGCCGAAGTGGCAGCCCAGGAAGAAGTCACAGCAGATGGTGGTCACCTCGCCGATCTGGCCCGACGCCACCGTCCGGCGTACGCGTTCGTGCTTGCTGTCCCAGCGGCGCGATTGGCTCACCATGTAGAGCTTGCCGCTCTCCTCGCTGGCCGCCACCATGGTGCGTGCCTCGTCCATGCTCGCAGCCATGGGCTTCTCGCCAACCACATGGCAGCCGGCGCGCAGGGCCGTCGTGGTGACGCGGCAGTGCGCCTCGGGGACGGTCAGGTCGACGACGAAGTCGGGCTGGTGCTTGGCCAGCGCGCCCTCCAGGTCGCTCATGGCTTCGGCCGACAGCTCGTACTTGTCGATCTGGGCCTGAGCCGACTCAACGCGCAAATCGACCACCGCCGCGACATCGACACCCTCGGTCTTGAGCGGACCGAACCAGGCATTTGAGATGCCGCCCGCACCGACCACCACACAGCGCTCCGCCATCGTTCAATCTCCCAAAGCAGACGGCCAGCCCGCGGGGGCTGGCCGTTCGCGACGTGCTCAGACTATGGCTTCGATACCGGGCAGCAGATGGCCCTCGAGGAACTCGAGGCTGGCGCCGCCGCCGGTGCAGTTATGGTACATGCGGTCGGCCACGCCGGCCTTCTTGACCGCTGCGCCGCTATCGCCACCACCCACGACGACCTTGGCACCACAGTCGGCCAAGGCTCGCGCGACGGCATTGGTGCCCTGGGCGAACGCGTCGAACTCAAACACGCCCATGGGCCCGTTCCAGAACACCATCTTGGCGCCCTGCAAGGCCGCGGCGTAGAGCCGGCGCGTCTCTGGCCCGATGTCCATGCCCTCCTGGTCGGCGGGGATCTGGTCGATGGCGACCACGGTCGTCGGCGAATCGGCCTTGAACTCCGGTGCTACCACGATGTCGACGGGCAGCAGGAGCTTGACGCCCTTCTCGGCGGCCGTCTTCTCGATCTCTTTGACGGCATCGAGGCTGTCGGCGTCGAGCAGCGACAGGCCGATCTCCAGGCCTCGCGCCTTGAAGAAGGTGTAGGCCATGCCGCCGCCGATGATCAGCGTGTCGGCCAGGTTCATCATGCTCTGCACGACGCCCAGCTTGTCGGCCACCTTGGCGCCGCCGAGGATGACCACCAACGGGCGCTCGGGCTGATCGCGCAGCTCGGTGAGCACCTTCAGCTCGCGCTCCACCAGGTCGCCCAGCACGGCCGGCTTGAGGAACTCAACCACGCCCGTGGTCGAGCCGTGCGCGCGGTGCACCGCGCCGAAGGCATCCTGCACAAAGGCGTCGCAGCCCTTGGCCAGTTCCTTGGCGAACGCCCGGCGTTCCTCGGCGTCCTTGCTCTCTTCGCCACGGTGGAAGCGCGTATTCTCCAGCAGCAGCACCGAGCCGGGCTCCAAGGCCGCCTTGGCGGCTTCCGCCTCGGGCCCGATGCAGTTGGCGGCGAACGCCACCGGCTGACCCAGCAACTCGGCCAGCACATCGGCGGCCGGCTTGAGCGAGAGCTTGCCCCACTCACTCGGGTCTTTCTTCTGCGGGCGGCCCATGTGCGCGCACAGCACCAGTTTGGCGCCGGCGGCGATGAGCTTGCGCAGAGTCGGCAGGGTCTGGCGGATGCGCGAGTCGTCAGTCACCGTCGTGCCGGCCATCGGCACGTTGTAGTCGACCCGCACAAGTACGGTCTTGCCAGCGATCTGGCCCAGGTCAGCCACGGTCGGTTTCATGGTCGTTGCCCTTCCTCTTAGGCGAAGGCCGCGAACACGATGGTCGTGTCCGCGGCCTTGTTACGTCACATTGTCTGGCTCCAGCCGTCTGCTACGGCGCAGCAGGCGCTGCCTGCGGCGGCGGCGGCGTGGCCGGCGCCTGCGGGTTACCCGGCGTGAGCGACGGCAGCGCGCTGCCCCGCTTGCGTTCGGGCACCTTGGCGCCGATCTTGGTCAACGCGGCCTCGGCCGCCTTGGCCACCGTGTCGTCGCTGTCCGTCTGCACAATCTCGCTCAGCCGCTTGACCGCGGCCTGGGACTTCATGTCGCCCAGCGTGTTGCACAGCGCGGTGCGAATGGCCGGCAGGAAGGAGTCCAGCGCCTCGATCAGGCCCGGCGCCGCCTCGGTGTCCTTGGCGAGCGCCTTGATGGCCTCCTGCTGGTCACCCTCGGCATCGGGACCCATGGCGCCCATCATGGCCGCCTGCTCGAACTTGCGCGCCAACTCGAAGCGGGCGTCGGGGCGCATCGTCGGCCACGACTGCACGGCATCCTGCAGGCCGGCCATCTCCTGGTCGGGCTTGCTGTCCTGCGCGGCGAAGTAGGCCTTCACCTGCGGGTCGTTGATGACCACCAGGCCGCCGGACTGCGCCTTGGCGCGCGCTTCCTTGACCACCTTCTCATAGTGCTCGGACTGCTTGCGGTCGAGGACCTGCTTCTTCATGTCCTCGATCTTCTGGGTTGAGTCCTCGGCCTTGATGAGGATGTGGCGGACCTTGACGCGCTTGGCCTTGGGGGCCTCGGTCTTGGGCAACGGCAGCTTCTTCAGCGCCTCGGCTTCGGCGACGGCCTTCTTGTCCTCGGGGTCCGGCTTGGGATCCTCGGGCTCATCCAGCTTCTCGCCTGCCTTGGGCAGTTCGCGGTCGGTCACCTGCACGATGTGCACGCCGAACTGCGAGCGGAAGGGCGCGGAGATCTCGTCCTTGGCCAGGGCGAACGCCATCTTCTCAAACGGCTTGACCATCATGCCACGCGACACCCAGTCCAGGTCGCCGCCCTTGACCTTGCTGCCGGGGTCGTCGGACTTCTCCTTGGCCAAGGCGGCAAAGTCGCCGCCCGCCTTGAGCTTGGTGACCAGGTCAGCGGCGATCTTCTCGGCGTCCTCGAAGCTGCGCGGGTCGACCTTGGCGAAGTCTTTGGGGAAGCTCTTGACTTGCTCGCACTTGAAGATGACCCAGCCCTCGTCGCCTTCGATCAGCGGGCTGATCTCGCCGACCTTGGTCTCGAACGCCTTCTTCTTGAAGTCGTCACCGAACCGCGCGGACTCGCGCTTGGTGGGGGCCATCTCGCCGCCCTTGTCCTTGGAGGGGTCCTCGGACTTGGCCTTGGCGATCTCGGCGAACTTGGCGGGCTCGGCCTTCAGCTGGGCCAGCACCTTCTCGGCATCGGCCTTCTTCTTGTCCAGTTCGGTGCGCCACTTCTTCTCGTTCTCGGCGCGCTGCTTCTTCATGTCCTCGGACTCGGTCTGACCTTCGCCCAACGGCGACGGCTTGACCGCGCTCGTGCGCATCAGGATGATGCGGCCACCGACCTCGTCCAACGCCTCGGCGTAGTCCTTGTCGGTCAGCTTGACTTCGCCCTGGACGGACTTGCGCAGCTTCTCGAGCACCAACTGGTCGCGGATCGCGTCCTCGTTCTTCTTGAGCTTGGCGGTGATCTCTTCCTGCTTCTTCGCCAGGCCGCCTTGCTCTTTCTGCATCTTGTAGCGCCACTGCTTGTCGGACATGCCGCCGCGCTCGGACTTCATCGCCTCGTCGACCTTCTTCTTGATGTCGGCGGCGATGTCGGCGCCGGAGACGCTGACGCCCTTGGCCTTGGCGAGGCGGAGCTCGACCTGCTGGCGGATCCAGGAGTCGGCGATGGAGCCCTGCTGGCCGTGGCGCATGGTCAACATGCGATCCTCGAGCAGGCCCATCTGCTGCTGCATCTCCTGCCACTTGGCCTGGGTCAGCTTGGCCTTGCCCACCTGGATGACCGGGTCGACGCTGCGCTTGACTTCCTGGCCCTGGGAGTCGGTCTCCGGCGGGTTGCCAAAGCTCCAGATGCCACCGATCAGGAAGATCGCGACGAACACCCACAGGCCGGCGCGCAGCACGTGGCTGAGTTGCTCGCGCATGCCGCCGATGGTGGGCATCTTGCTCAGATTGCGGAGTCGCTCGCGCGTCGTGACGCGGCGCTTGGGTTTCGGCGCGGGCTTGACCGCCTCGACCGTCTGGCGATACGAAGGTGGCGCAGTACGGTTGGGCTGCGGCTGCTCGTGCTCTGGACGCTTGGACATGCTAGGACAACTCCCCAACAGAACAACCTGGGGATGATAGCACGACTCCCGCGCAGGCTCAACCTTGCCGCCAAACGGGTCGGGTCGTATGCTGAGGCCATGTCCGACTTTCTCACTGAACTCGCCAAGCGAGTCCTGGTGGCCGATGGCGCCATGGGCACCGTCTTGCAGTCCCACGATCTCAGCCTCGACGACTTCGACGGTCGGGAAGGCTGCAACGAGATCCTCTGCCTGACCCGGCCCGATGTCGTGCGCGCCATCCACGAGCGCTACTTCGAGGTGGGCTGCGACTGCGTCGAGACCAACGCCTTCGGTGCCAACGCCGTGGTGCTCAACGAGTACGAGCTGGGCGACCGCACCTACGACATCAACCTGGCCGCTGCCCGGCTGGCGACGGAGGCCGCGAGCCGCGTCCGCACCTCGCTGTGGCCGCGCTTTGTGCTGGGCAACCTGGGACCGGGCACCCGACTGCCCAGCCTGGGCCACATCGATTTCGACACGCTGGCCGGCTACTACCGCGACCAGGTCATCGGCCTCATCGACGGCGGAGTCGACGCGCTGATCCTCGAGACCTGCCAGGACATTCTGCAGGTCAAGTGCGCCTTGGCTGGCATCGATGACGCGGCGCGCCAGGCTGGCCGCCGTCCGCCGGTCATCGTGCAGGTGACCATGGAAACCACGGGCACCATGCTCTGCGGCACCGAGCTGGGCGCCGCCCTGACCAGCGTGCTGGGCTACGACATCCAGATGTTCGGCCTCAACTGCGCCACCGGCCCCGAGCTGATGGAAGACCATGTGCGCTATCTGGCCGAGCACTGCCCGCTGCCCATCTCGGTCATGCCCAATGCCGGGCTGCCGCAGTTGCAGGGCGGACGGACCGTGTACCCGCTGGGCCCGGAGCAGTTGGCTTCGTGGCATGAGCGCTTCGTCATGGAGTACGGCGTGCGCCTGGTGGGTGGCTGCTGCGGCACGTCGCCCGACCATCTGGCCGCCGTGGCCGAGCGCATCGGCACCCGTGCCCACGCCCTGCCGCCGGCCGACTTCGAGCCGTCGCTATCCAGCCTCTACCAGCGCGTCACTGTGGCCCAGGAGAACAGCTTCCTGATGGTCGGCGAGCGCTGCAACACGTCGGGCTCCAAGGCCTTCCGCGAGATGCTCCAAGCCGGCGACTGGGACGGGATGGTGCAGCTCGCGCGGCAGCAGGTGCGGGGCGGCGCCATGGTGCTCGACCTGTGCGTCGACTACGTGGGCCGCGACGGCGTGGTCGACATGACCGAGGTGGCCAGCCGCTTCGCGACGCAGGTGCAAGTGCCGATCATGGTCGACAGCACCGAGGCACCCGTCCTGGAGTCCGCGCTCAAGCATCTCGGCGGCAAGTCGGTCATCAATTCGGTCAACCTGGAGAACGGCCTGGAGCGGCCGGCGCAGATCTTCCCCATGGCCAAGCGCTACAACGCCGCCGTCGTGGCGCTGACCATCGACGAGGAAGGCATGGCGCGCACCGCCGACCGCAAGGTGGAGATCGCCCGGCGCATCTACGACATCGCGGTCGATGAGTATGGCCTCGACCCGCGCGACCTTTACTTCGACGCGCTCACGCTGCCGGTCAGCACCGGCATCGAAGAGGACCGCGCCAACGCCCGCGAGACCGTAGAGGGCATCCGCCGCATCAAGGAGGCCTGCCCCGGCAGCCTCACGCTGCTCGGTCTGAGCAACGTGAGCTTCGGGCTCAAGCCCGCCGCGCGCGCGGTGCTCAACTCGGTCTTCCTGCACGAGTGTCGCGAGGCCGGGCTCGACAGCGCCATCCTCCACGCCTCGAAGATCATGCCGCTGTACAAGATCGACGACCGCCAGCGCGAGGTCTGTCTCGACCTCATTTACGATCGTCGTCGGCCTGACTACGACCCGCTCACCGAGTTGGTCAAGCTGTTCGAGACGGTCACCACCCAGGCTGCCGAAGCGCGACCCGACCTGCCGCTGGAGGAAGACCTGCCCCGGCGCATCGTCGAAGGCGACCGCAACGGCCTGGAGGCGCAGCTCGATCTCGCGCTGGCGCACTATGAGCCGTTGACGATCATCAACGACTACCTGCTGGCTGGCATGAAGACGGTCGGTGAGCTGTTCGGCACGGGCCAGATGCAACTGCCGTTCGTGCTGCAGAGCGCCGAGGTGATGAAGTCGGCCGTGGCCTACCTTGAGCCGCACATGCCCAAATCGGAGTCCGGCCGCAGCCGCGGGACGATGGTGCTGGCCACGGTCAAGAGCGATGTGCACGATATCGGCAAGAACTTGGTCGACATCATCCTCACCAACAACGGCTACCGCGTGGTCAACCTGGGCATCAAGCAACCGCTCAACGCCATCGTCGACGCGGCGCTGCAGGAAGGTGCCGACGTCATCGGCCTGTCCGGCCTGCTGGTCAAGTCGACCCTGGTCATGCGCGACAACCTCGACGAGATGAACCGGCGCGGTCTCTCCTACTTCCCGGTGGTTCTGGGCGGCGCGGCGCTCACCCGTGCCTATGTCGAGCAGGATCTGCGCGCGCTCTACGACGGGGAGGTCTTCTACGGCGAGGACGCCTTCGAGGGCCTGGACACGATGGAGAAGCTGTGCAGCCCCGAGGCGCGGCTGGCTCGCCGCGAGCGGGTACGCCGGCTGTCGGGTCACGCTGAACCCGAGGTCGCGGCCGAGCCGGTCAAGTGCGACTGCGGCGTGGTGCACGGCACGGTCCCCCAAGTGGTGAGCGAACCAACCGTGGCTCTCGACGTGCCTGTGCCCGCGGCGCCGTTCGTCGGCTCGCAGGTGTGGGAGGACTTCGATCTGGCCGAGCTGGCCACCTACGTCAACCCGCTGGCGCTCTATGGCGGCCAGTTCCGGGTGCGCCGCCGCTCCGATGAGACGCGCGGCCAGTGGTGGAGCCGGGTGCAGCGCGAAGTGCTGCCCGCGGTCGAGGCCCTGCGCGAACGCATCGCCGCCGAGGCCATCTTCCAGCCCAAGGCGGTGGTCGGGTTCTACCCAGCAGCTGCGGAAGGCAACGATCTCATCGTGTACCAGCCCGAAAGTGGTGACGAGTGGGTGCGCTTCTCGTTCCCGCGCCAGACCGGCGGCCGCGGGCTCTGCCTGGCCGACTTCTTCCGCCGCGCCGGCGGACTGGAACTGGATGTGCTGGGGGTGACCATCGTCACGCTGGGGGACCGCTGCCGCGAGTATGAGCAGGCGCTCATGGCCGACAACAAGTACACCGACTACCTGTACTTCCACGGCCTGGCGGTGGAGACCACCGAGGCGCTGGCCGAATTCACCCACCGCCGGCTGCGGCAGCTGTGGGGTATCGCCGGCGACGACGCCACCGACCCCGATGGCCTGTTCCGCCAGCAGTACCGCGGTGCGCGCTACAGCTTCGGCTATCCGGCCTGCCCCAACCTGGAAGACCAAGTGCAGCTTTTCGAACTGCTGCGGCCCGAGCGCATCGGCATCAGCCTGTCCGAGGAGTTCATGCTAGTGCCCGAAGTGGCCACGTCAGCCATCGTCGTGCATCATCCCGAGGCGCGGTACTTCGCGGTCAGCGAGGGCTGATGGCTCGGGTCAGGAAGTGCCAGGCCACCTCGGCGATGTCGAAATCGGCGCTCAGATCGAGCGTGTGCCCGGCATCCTCGACCCACCACAGGGCCACCTCGGCGCCGCCCGGCCCGGCGGCCGGCCAGTGGGTGATGGTGGCGGGCTGATCGAGGGTCTCGGGTGATCCACAGCCGTTGTGCTCTGCCCAACGCTGGGCGGTCTGCTCGGCGGTCAGGAAGGGCATCCCACGGAAGTGGCCCCGGCGACCGAACATGCGGTCCTGGGCACCCATGAGCTGCAGCACCGAGACCGGCGCGGCCGGCGTGAAGTGCTCCGCGGCGCAGGGCGGCATGGTGGCGCAGACGCAGACCACGCCCGCAACCAGCTCGGCGCGCTCGACGGCCAGACGCTGGCAGAGCGCCGCGCCGTTGGAGAAACCGACCGCGCACACGGCCCCGCGATTGATGGGCGCCTCCCCCGCGACCGACTCGACCAGCGCCGCGGCCAGCGCGACATCGTCGGCGGCCAGCGTCTCGCGTACTTCGTCGTCCAGACCGGCATTCCAGCGCAAACCCACCCCAGCCGGCGCCACCAGCGCGAACCGCTCGCGCTGGGCGAGTGGCAGAAACCGATCGAACAGCGACTCCGGCGCTTCGCCCGCGCCGTGGAAGGCCAGCAGCAGGGGCATGGGCCCAGCGCCGTCGCCAGGCACAAAGAGACGGTACACGCGATCACGCTCGCCGACACGCAGCGAGCGGTCCGCGCAAATGCCGGGGGACATCGTGGCTAGGCCGACCGGTGGAAGTGGACCAGCATGTACAGGCCCGCCTCGGTGGGCAGGGTCATGACCCGCGTCTCCAGCGGCACGCCGCTGGCCACGAGGTGGAACATGCCTTGCTGGCTGTGGTCGGTGTCCATCAAATCCAGCCCGGCCATCAGATGGATACGATGCAGCAGCGACTTCTGTCCCGCTGGCGGAATGACCATCATCGGCTCGAAGTGCCCGCCGGCCTCGCTGCTCTTGCGGGTCAGCGCGCGCAGCAGGCCCTTGTGTGGCTCGAGCACCAAGTCGCGCGCGCCACTGTCCGAGGCCTGGCCGAGCACGGCGACGGTCAGCCGCACCGCGGCCAACTGCTGCTCGATGTTCTGTACCACGATGTTCTTGGCCCGGTTGCGGTCGATGCCGAGCGACGGCGGCGGCCAGTCGGGCGAGGCTAACGCGGCCAGCGAGTCGTCAATCAGCTGGCGGCGCTCGAGCGCGCGGCGCTGCTTCATCGCCGCCGCGTCCAGCACTCGGAGCTGGGCCATGTCGGTGCCCCGGCCGGGCAGGATGCGCACGTAGAACTCGATGTCGCGCTTGCCCGCGGCGTACGGGATGGAGCCGGTCTGCTCAGAGCCCACGAGCGACAGGTTGCAGCCGGCATCAAGCTTCAGGCAGCGCAGCAACTCGTCATACGGACACGGCGGATCGCACGGCAACGGTTGCAAGGCGGTCTCGACGCGCGCCTGGAGCACCGGCTTGCCTTCGGGGTCGGGCAGCATGCGAATTTCGGTGGCGCCCATCTGCAGCGCGAACTCGAAGGCGTTGTCCAGCGCGATGCGCGCCTTGGTGCCCTCGGTCGCGGCGCGTGGCCGTTGCGCGGCCATGGGGTTGGCGTCGATGGAGGCGTCGTATTCCTTCTCCATCTCGGCCAGCGCGTCGGCCGCCAGCTTGTTGCCACCCAGCGAGGCCAGCGCCGGGTCGACCTGTGGCGCGGCCGGCTTGTCACTCGACAACTCGGTCAACGCCTGCTCAATCTCATACGCCAGGCCCATCATGGGCCGCACCGAGCCCACGAAGCGGCGCAACTCGTCGACCTTGAAGACGTCGCCGGGGTCAGCCATGGCGACGACCAGGTCGTTGCCCGAGACGGCCACGGGTATGGCCACCAGCTTGCGCAGCGTGGCCATGGGGATGCGCCCGACCAGCGCGGGCTCAATGATCATCGCCGCCACCCGCGCGAACCGCAGGTGCAACTGCTGCGCCTTCACTGCCGCAGCCGCGGCCGCGGGATCCGGCGGCACGGCCCGGAACTGCTGGTTGCAGCGACCGCACTTCGCCGTCTGGCCGCGATGCGACTCCTGGATATCCGGATAGGTTGCCCCACAGTAGGGGCACGTGGCCCGAAATGCCATGCCGGAGCCTCCTTGCCTGCGACCTCTGTCCACCAACGCAGCGACGGCCATGGTACGTCTCACCTTCCTCGGATATCAAGATGATGGCAATCCGCTGACACGTCAGCGGGGGAATCCGAGTTCAGTTCCGACGACCCTCGCCCTCGCTCGCTTCCATACGTAGTTGTAGCACGCCAATGTTAACGGCGTACGGCCTTGAGGTAGCGCTCCTCTTGGCGCGCGCGTTCCTCCCGATCGCCCACGGCGTCGGTCACCCTTCGCCACAACAGCCACCAGCCAAACGGCGAGATGATCTCCCGCTCGCGCGCCTCGGGCAAGGCCTCGAAACGCCTCGCCGCGTCATACCACGCACTCACCAGGTGCGGGTCGACCGCGGCTCGGTGAGCCAGATGGCGCAGCGCCAGAGGATACAGACGATGCGTGTTGCTCGGCACATCCACCGCCCCGCCCAACACCTCGCTCGTCAACTCGTTGGCTCTAGACGACAGGGCGGCGACGTTAGTTTCGCCCCAGATCGCGCCCTCCCTCTCGGCACAGTACTCCAAATCCTCCCACAGGTCGGCAACTGCCTCCGGCGAGCGCAAGCGGCCCACCAGATCGAACACCGCGCTCAGCATGGAGCGCGTCGGTTCAGGGCGCAGATGACCCAGCAGCGACGGCCAGGCCAGGCGCCGCACCAGCCGCCACGCGGCCATGCCGGCCACCGGTAGCGCTGCTTCGCGCGCACACAGCAGTTCGATGGCCTGGGCGCGGATCGGCCGCTCGCCCGCGCGCTCGACGAAGTCCAGCCAGAACGGCTCATCGAGCACCGCCGGCTGCTGGTTGGCCAGCGCGTCAATGCGCGCAAAGCCACGGTATGCCGCCGCCGGCGTCGAGGTTGGGTTGCACCACAACTCCAGCGCACACCACGCCGCCGCGCGCGCGCTCACGGCTGGCCGGCACGCCCGACCAGAGTCGGCCCACCGCCGCGCTAAGCGCCTCGGGCGGGTAGTCGCGGGCCTCGCAGTAGGCTGCCGCCAGCGACCAGTCATCGGGCGACAGCGGCCGCGCCAACAGCATCGCTTCCAGTGCGAAGGCCGGTGGCTCGACATGACGGCGCACCCACGCGCGGCGGCCCACGGCCCTGGCCGGCGGCCAGGCGCCGATGCGTGCGGCCAGCGCCGCGGCCAAGCGCTCCTGGGCCCGCATCGTGCCCACCGCCACCAGGCCCAGCAGCGCCACCACCACGCTGGCCCAGATGGGTAGCGAGACGATGGCGGCGGTCACGGTGCCGGCGGCGATCAGCGCCCGCAGTACCAACGACTCGATGCCGGCCAGGGCTGGCCAGCTCTCGTCGTAGTCGTCGACGAACAGCAGTGGTGTTGTCGCCCGCCAGATCCACGGCAGCAACACGAGGGCCAGTCCCATGACCACGGCCCACGAGTGGCCGTCGTCGTCCACCGTGTAGAGAAGCGCCTGGGCGACCATGGCCAGCAGCACCGCCAGGTACAGCATGTGCAGCGCCAGCAGCGCCAGTCGGCCGGGGAAGTGGACTGCCGTCTCGCCGCGCCGGTCACGCCTGGCCAGCGAACCCGCCACCGCCAGTGCGAGGTAGACGGCCATCAGGCCGGCGCCCATGGCATCGCGCTGACCGGCCAGCCAGGTCAGGCCAGCGGCGACTCCGCCGACCAACGTGCCGCACAGCAGGCCGCCCAAGAACCATGGCCGAGAGTCGAGCCAGGGCGGCAACGGGGTCTGGCAGGCGACCAACCGCTCGGCCAGATCGTCATCGTCGGTGGTCAGCCAGGCCCACCAGGCCAGCCGGCCCAGCGGCACGCTGTAGGGTAGCGGGACCGCGGTCTTGGACAGCGGCGGGCGTGATGTCGGTGGGGCTGAGGGTGGGGCTGCCATGTGCTAGTCAGCGTTCCAGCCGCGAATCGCCTCCACGGCCAGCCGTGCATAGCGATCCAGCACCGCAGCGGAGTTCCCGTCGCGGAGCGGGGAGCACATCTCGTAGGTGACCCAGCCGTCGTACCCGCCGTCCATCAGGCCGCACCAGAACTGCTCGTAAGCCACCAGGCCCTCGCCCAGTGGCACGGCCACGGCCTCGTCGGGCTCCAGCCGCTGATAGTTGATGCAGTTGGGCTGGTACTGCCAGCGAGGCCGCGTCACGTAATCGGCGACCGTCGTGTTCAGGGTCAGCGGCGCCAGCCGCAGCGCCGCCTGGTACAGGTCCTCGCCGCGCAGCGCGGGCGACCAGGCGTCGAACGCCGCGCGGCAGGCCGGATGGTCCACGCCGCGCAGCAGCGCCTCGAACGCGCCCGAGTCGACGGCCAGGTCGTGATGGTTCTGCACCGCCAGCGTGACGCCGTGCGCTTCGGCCCGGCGCGCCGACTCGGCCAACGCCTCGGTGACCCGCCGCCAGGCCTCGGCCGGCGCCAGATCAGGCCGACCGTAGCCGGTGAACACGCGCACCAGCGATCCACCCAGTGCGGCGCAGACTCTGCACAGTTCGTCCACGGCCCCGAGGGTCTGCTCAAGCAACGGCACCTCGGCGCCGGCCGAGCGAGCCAGGTAGTCGGTGTAGCCGGCCAGACCGACGATGGTCAGGCCCAACCCGTCGGCCAGCGCGCGGAGTGCCGCGCACCGCTCGGCGGGCAGGTCGAGGGGCGAGGCATGCGGACGCTTGCCCATGAGCAGCACGCCGTCGTAGCCGAGGTCGGCCGCCCGGCGCAGCGTGTCCTCGATCGACAGAGCCGGCTGACCCCACAAGCCGGCGTACGACACAGTGTGCAGTGCTACCTTCATGGCTCACTCGTCCCCAGCCACCCGCGTTCGGTGGCGATGCGCCAGCATTCCGGCATCAGCGTGTAGCCCACATGGCCCTGGTCGGCTTCGGCATACACCGCGCCCGACCAGTGCTCCGCCAAGGCTTGTACCAGGTGCGGCGGCGCAACCCGGTCCTGACGGCCGGCCATGAGCAGGATGCGCTCCGGCGCCATCGCCGGCCGATGGTGGCGCGGGCACAGCAGTGGCACATAGCTCGCCATCATCTCGCGCGTCACGCCGGACCGGCGCAGCTGTCGCCGGATGACCAGGCTGACCGGCGACTCGCACATGGCGTACTCCAGATCAACTATCGGCTCCAGCAGCCACGCGGTGTAGAGATCCGGTTCACAAACCGCCAGCAGGGCGCCGATCAGCGCGCCGTAGCTGTTGCCCCAGACCGCCCACCGCGGGCAGCCGCGCGCGCGCAGGGCAGCGGCCACCAGGCGCAGTTCGATGACGGCTTGCCGCACGCCTTCGGCGCTGCGCACAAGGTTGGCCGAGAAGGCCAACTCGCCACTGGCCGCACCCCGAGGGCAGCGATCGTAGTGGTACGGCAGATGCGCGAAGATGGCTGTCCAGCCGGCCGCGTTCAGCCGGTGAGACCAGCGCCGGTAGCCGCGGTCCGAGACCGACATGAGCGCATGCAGCAGCACCATGGCCGGCGAACGCCAGCCGTTGGGGCCGAGCCGAATGTCCAGGCGGACACGGTCGTTGGCCGGCCAGTCCGTGCTCAGCGGGCTGGGCGCCTCGCAGCGACCCTCGTTCAACGCCAACGCGGCGCCGGGCGGCGGCGCCAGCCAGGCTGCGGGCCCCGCGGCGCGCCAGGTGTCGAAGTAGGCCTGCGTCGCCTCACTGTCCAGACGGCCACCTCGGGCTCGCCACTGCATAGCGTTCATGGCGGCGAACGAGGCCGCGTCCACGGCGATGGCTTTGGTCCGCGCCCACAGCACGCCCGCGCTCACAGCAGCCCCGCTTCCTTCCACCGCTCCTGGGCGGTGCGCGGGACCAGCTGCTCCGCGTCCTCGCGTTCGGCCAGCACCTGCTGGTACATGCCGCGCAGCGCCTCGGCGCAGCGGCGCATAAGGTCGTCACGCTGTGCCGCGCCGCTCAGCGCGGGGTCGGCTTCGAGCGGCTCGCCCAGCCAGTAGACGACTCGCCCGCCGCGCCTGAACCACAGACGTCGCACGTAGAGCCGATCGGTGCCCAGAATGAGCAGGGGCCGCACGGGCACGCCCGCGCGAATGGCCAGCCCGGCCGTACCCGAAGGCCATGCGGCGCCCTCCAGGACGCTACGCTTGCCGCTGCGGATGCCGCCGTCAGGGAACACCGCCAGGATCCGGCCGCGCCGCAAGCGGTCGCGCATGCGCTGCACCGCGACCAGGTCGAGTGGTCGATCCGCGCTGTCCTCCGCGTCGGCCGGCGCCGTCCAGCGCAAGGCCACGCCGCGGTTGAGGGGCACGCAGTCCACCATGCGCAGGAGGAGGCCGAGGAACACATTGTCGTACAGCTCGCTGGTGGCCACGATGTCCACCTTCCGCGGGCTGCACCAGATGAGCCCGACCGCGTCCAGGTGGCTGATGTGGTTGCCCACCATGATCCACGGGCCCCGCGGCATGGCGGCGAAACCACGCCGCTCGCGGCGCGCAAACAGGCCCGCCAGCAGCTGCACTACGACACGCCACGCGGAGTAACCGGCCCAGCGCTGGATCCTGGATAGTGCCGTGTACGGCCGCGGATCGGGATCGGGATTGGCTCGTGGACGCATGTGGCCATTGTAACGGCACCTGCGGCCATTGACGAATGTGGATCGCGCCTACACACTGACCCCAGGTAGACGACATATGGCAATCGGAACGACGCAGCCCCTGGTCGACGTGCAGTCCAGCCACGATCATCGAGACATCGACATCACCAAGGTGGGCATCCGCAAACTGCGCTACCCCATCGAGCTGGCCACGCGTGACAACGGTCCGCAGCAGACCACGGCCATGGTCAACATGTACGTCAGTCTGGACCGCTCGTTCAAGGGCACGCACATGAGCCGCTTCGTGGAGATCCTCAACGAGCACCGCGCGGCGCTCGACATCCACGATCTGCGCTACCTGCTGGCCGATATGAAGAAGCGGCTCGACGCTGGTGACGCCCACATCGAGTTGACCTTCCCGTTCTTCATCGACCGGGCCGCGCCGGTCACCGGACAGAAGGGGCTGATGGCCTACGACTGCCAGGTCGCCGCCGAACTCGACCACAACAACAAGGCCACCACCTGCTTCGGTGTCAGTGTGCCGGTGACCACGCTCTGCCCCTGCTCCAAGGAGATGAGCGACTACGGCGCGCACAACCAGCGCAGCATCGTCAGCGTCAGCTGGCGGTGCACCGAGAGCATCTGGCTGGAAGACATGATCGAGCTGGTCGAAAGCCAGGGCAGTTCGCCGATCTACTCGCTGCTCAAGCGGCCCGACGAGAAGTGGGTCACCGAGCGCGCCTACGACCACCCCAAGTTCGTCGAGGACATGGTCCGCGACATCACCGCCGAACTGCGCCGCGACGAGCGCGTGGTCTGGTTCCGTGTGGAGAGCGAAAACGAGGAGAGCATCCACACGCACAACGCCTATGCGCTGATCGAGGAAGAGCGGGGCTGAGCGGTCAGCCGGCCCGGCCCGGTCGTCCCGGCGCGCCAGGCCGCCAAACGTCGGGCCGGGACCAGTTGGCTACCGCCGCCCGGCTCGCACCAACTCCGCGGCCTGCCGGTAGGGCTCGGGCACGTCTGCCAAGGTCAGACCGTGGGCCTCTGCCCACGCCTCGTAGGCGATCAGTGTTGCTCCTTGCTCGTAGCTGCGCCACAGGTCCAGAAGGTCGTGGTCGGCCAGGTAGTCCTTGAACCGTCGCCAGCGGCCACGCCCCAGCCGGTCGATCGCGCTCGCGTGCGATGGGATCTGCTCCTCGACAAAGCGGACGACGAGCGACCAGCCCAGGTCCAGGTCGATGGGCGTGGGGACCTTGAGCCAGTCACCGCCGCGGAGGTCATCGGGTTCCTCCGCGCCGATGTCGCCGACCAGCATCGTGTCCATTTGCTCGTAGACGCGTCCGGTCACGGCGTTTACCCAGGCCCCGTGCAGGACCGCGTCCTCATATGACGCCGCCTCTATCGCACTGTCCAAGGTGTCGAAGTCGACCTCGGCCATGATGCAGCTCAATCGCTCCGACCGGCCATGATCGCCGCGCTCACCTCGCGACCGCGGTCGACGAAGTAGCGCATCGTCTCGTAGTCCACCTCTGGCGGCTCGCTATGGTCCGAATGCAGCACGAATCCGCCGCCGTGCTCCAACACGTAGCGCATCTTGCCCAGTTCGCGGTCGATGGCCGGCCGGTCGTTGTCGATCAGCGTGCGCACATCGAGTCCGCCGTAGAAGGCGATCCTGTCGCCGAACCGGTCGAACAGCTTGTACAGGTCCATGCCGGCCTTGACTTCCATGGCCTGCAGGCAGTCCATGCCGGCCTCAATCAATCCCGGCACCAGGGGCTCCACATAGCCGCACGAGTGCACGATGACCTTCAGACCCAGGTTGTGGGCAAACTCGAACAGCTTGGCATGACCCGGCTGGAGGATGTCGCGGTACATGCCGGGCGACATGAACGGCCGCTCCTTGAAGCCCATGTCCTCGTAGAAGAACATGCCATCGGGCAGGCCTTCCTCTTCGAACAGCACTTCCAGGTGGCGGATAGTCAGGTCGGCCAGCGTGTTGACCATATCCTGTACCCACTCGGGGTCGAGGCCCATGCCCATGAGCATGTACTCATGGCCGCAGATGGGGTGCATCTGCTCGAACGGCGCCACGCCTGACCAGGTGAAGTACCGCTGTCGCTCAGCGGCGTACTTCTTGGCGTTGCGATAGCCCTCGAATGGGATGCGGCGACGGTCGAGCTCGACCAGGAACGGCTTGATCTTGGCTTCCCAGCCGGCGCGATCCTTCACCGCGAAGTCGACATGCTCGGGCGTGCTGTCGTGCAGCTTGTGTCGCCGCAAGACCGCCCCATTGCCATCTCGCGTGAGGATGGTCTCGTCGGTCTCCTCCAGGACCTCGCCGGGGAAATCCAGGTCGGCGGTGCCGTTCAGCCAGCCGCCGCTGCACAGGTCCTGGCCAAAGTGCTGGCTGACATCCTCGCCCTGAGCCAGATGCCCTTCCCGGCGCCACCGCTCCACCGTGGCGCCCCACGGGCTCACGGCCACGGGCACATGGTCCACCGTCCGGCGCTCCAGGGTCAACGTCATGCGTTCAATGCTGGTCAGTTCCACGATGACTGCTCTCCGCGAGTTGTTGCGCGCGGGCTACGCCGCCCATTCGTTGATCCCTCCTTGCCGGACAAACGTAATGGCGCAGCGCATACTGCTCACTGTCCGACGAGGGATGACGTGGAGCGCTTCCTGCGCCGTGCAGCCCATGGAGCCAATCCGGCGCTCGCCCGCTTGAGCGCGCTGGCTTGGTTTGCGCTGGCCATACTGCACCCGCTCACCCATCGCGACCTGGTACTCACCGCCAGCCCAGCACCGGTCGCCCAACTGGCGGGCCTGAGCACGGCCGACGACTGCCTGCTATGCGTGGCCTCGGCGCTGCCGGCCAGGGCCGGCACGGCGACGGCCTTGCCCTGGCCGGTCACCCTCAGTGCCGCGCCGGCACCCGATGCCCCGCGCCCGAGCGCCGTGGCCGCCACCCAACCCGCCGTTCGAGGACCTCCCCACGTGGCTCACTGACATCGCCCGCGCCGACCGGGGGTCGGCGCGATCCTGCCACGCCCGGGAGTTCCCATGAAGACTTGTGGACGCCGTCCATCGACGGCTGCCTTCACGCTGATCGAGTTGCTGGTTGTCATCGCAATCATCGCCATCCT
>JACRKZ010000028.1 GCA_016235455.1 Armatimonadota bacterium
CACGCCAGCCCTCAACCAGCCCGGAGACGGCCAGCGTAGGTAGAGTCGCCAAGCCCAGACTGCTCAGTTCCGACGCGCGGTCGGTCTCGACCACCACGCTCTCACCGGGCGCCAGCGGCACGGGGCAAGCCGCCTCCGGCAGTTCCGCCAGCCACGGCGCAATCCGCCGCTCGACCTCCGCCGCCGTAGCCCGGCTGACCCAGACCATGCCGCTCACGATGGCCACCCAGGCGCCGCGGCGGGTCCAGTCGACGGCAAAGACGTGGTCCCACGGGATGACCTGGCCGCGCCTGACGGCCAGCCCTGCCTCGGTGATGCGTGCAGCCATGGAACTCGTCACCCCCGCGGCGTCCGCCGACCCGTCAAGCGCAACGCATCAACGAGAGGTTCCCAAATGCAAAGCGGCCCGTCTGTCGTTCCGCCTTCAGGCTCCCAGCTGGCGGCAGTCTGCCGGACAGCCGCCTGAAGGCGGGATACAAACGAGCCACTCTAAAGCGGGCCAAGCGATCTACTGATCGATGGACTGCAGCTCGATCCAGAAGATCAGATCGGCGTTGGCCGGGATGCCGCTGCCCTCGGGCGAGCGCTCACCGTAGGCCAGCTTGGCCGGGATGAGGAAGCGCGCCGAGCCGCCGACCTTCATGAGTTGCACCGCCTCGGACCAACCGGGGATGACCTGGTCGAGGCCGAAGCTGGCCGTCTCGCCGCGGGCGTGCGAGCTGTCGAACAGCTTGCCGTCGGTCAGCCAGCCGGTGTAGTGCACGGTCACCTGGTCGGTGGCCTTCGGGCTGGCGCCGGCGCCTTCCTTGATCACTTCGTAGCGGATGCCGCTGGCCGTGTTCTTGGCCTTGGCCACGTCCACCTTGACGAACGCGGGCACAGGGTTGATGGCGACCAGCGTGATCTGCCAGATGGTGGTGGCATCAGGCGGCACGGCGCGGCCCATGCCTTGCGCGCCCCAGGCCAGCTTGGCCGGCACTTCGCAGCGCAGCGTGCCGCCGGGATGCAGCAGCGCGGCCGCCTCGGGCAAGAACGGCAGCGTCCAGCGGCCGAGCCGCAGTTCACTGACCACGCCGCCCAGCGGGCCGCCCGAGCGGGCGTCACAGCCGAGCAGCTTGCCGCTCGTGTCCCACAGCGCCCAGCTCAGCGTCACGCCGTCGGTGGCCTTGGGCGCGTCGCCTTCGCCAGCCTTGAGTTCCTCATAGACCAGCCCAGTGCCGGTGGTCTTCTGCTTGGCCTTGTCGCCCGCGACGAACTCGGGCATGGGAATGCCCTTGGTCACGGCCAGCAACTCGATCTCGAAGACCAGGTCGGCCTTGGCCGGAATCGCCGGCGGACGGCCGTCTTCGCCGTAGGCCAGCGCCCAGGGGATGGTCACCGTGTAGGTGCTGCCGATCTGCATCTTGGTCAGGATCTCGTCCCAACCGGCGATGACCCGGCCCTCACCCAGGTCGAACTCAAACGGCTGACCGCGGTCGCGCGAGCTGTCGAACTTCTTGCCGTCGGTCAGCGTGCCCACGTAGTGGACGGTGACCTTGTCGCCGGCCTTGGGCTCGGTGCCGGCCTGGCCGGCTTTGAGACACTGGTACTTGAGGCCAGAAGGGGTCGTCTGCACAGGTTCCTCCGCAGCTACAACGGAGGACGCGAGCAGTAGCAGCGCGAGCCGTCCGAGCAGTGATCGCATGGGTTGAGTCCTTTGGTCGCCGGCCCTTGCCTGTCTCAGGCCGTCGGCCGCGGCGCGCAACAGCATAGCACACCGCGTCGGGCCAACGCGCGCCGCGATTGTTGAAGACGCCCCCTGCTTTGGGCGTACAATTGTCCGACATACCAATTCCCCGAAGGACCACCATGCGCCCAGCCGACGCGCCGCACTCCCACGACGATGAGCGCCCCCTGCTCTCGCGCAACGGCCTCATCCACTCGCGCTGCTTCGCTCGCGTGGGCTTCATCGGCAACCCCTCCGACGGCTTCTTTGGCAAGACCATCGCCGTCTCCGTCCACAACTGGGCCGCCGAGGTCATCCTCTGGGAGTCCCCCGAACTCATCATCGAGCCCAACCAGCACCACGACCCCTACATCTTTGAGTCCCTGCGCGACCTGCACACCAAGGCCACCCGCGAAGGCTACTACGGCGGCGTCCGCCTGCTCTATGCCGCCTGCAAACGCTTCTATGAAGAGTGCCTGCGCCACAACCTCATGCTGCCGCCGCGCAACTTCACCCTGCGCTACGACACCACCATTCCCCGCGGCGTCGGCCTGGCCGGCTCCAGCGCCATCATCACCGCCACCGTGCGCGCGCTCATGGCCTTCTACGGCGTACCCGAAGAGGTCTTCGGCAAGGCCAACCTGCCCAATCTCGTACTGGCCGTCGAGACCCGCGAACTCGGCCTCACCGCCGGCCTGCAGGACCGCGTCATCCAGGTCTACGGCGGCGCGGTGTTCATGGACTTCGACAAGGAACGCATGACCCGCGACGGCCACGGCCTGTACCTGCCCATGGCGCTGGACCTGTTCCCGCCCATGTACATCGCCATGGTCGCCGACCCCAGCGACTCCTCGGGCATCCACAGCCCGGTGCGCGTGCGCTGGGAACGCGGCGACCCCGAAGTGCACGCCGCCATGGCCGAGTTCGCCGGGCTGGCCGAAGCCTGCCGCGGCGCGCTGGAGGCCGGCGATATCGACACCGTGGGCGAGCTGATGAACGCGAACTTCGACCTGCGCCGGCGACTCTATGGCGACGAGGCGCTGGGCCAGGCCAACATCAAGATGGTCGAGCTGGCACGCAGCGTGGGCGCTTCGGCCAAGTTCTCGGGCTCGGGCGGCGCCATCGTCGGCCTGTATGACGACGACCGCCACTTCATGAACCTCAGCGCGTTGCTCACCGCGCATGGGTATCAGGTGTTCAAGGCGCGGGTGCGGGACTAGCCATTCATGAACCTCAGCGCGTTGCTCACCGCGCATGGGTATCAGGTGTTCAAGGCGCGGGTGCGGGACTAGCCATGCTCAGGGCCGACCGCTATCTATGGGAAGAGGTGGTCACGCCTTTTCTGGTCGGCGTGCAGGTCATCCTCGTGCCCTTGCTGGGCGACAGCCTGTACTACCTGATGAGGATGGTCATCGTTCACCATGTGGACCTGCTCACGGTGGGCCGTCTGCTACTCTTCCTGGTGCCGGCGATGATGTGCAACGCCTTCCCACTGGCCACCATCCTGGCCGTCTCGCTGGCCGTGAGCCGGCTGGCGCGCGAGGGCGAATGGAGCGCGCTGCGCTTGGGCGGCTGGGGCCTGGGGCGCATGGCACGGCCCTTTGTCGCCTTTGGTCTGGCCGTGGGCGTGATGCACTGGGTCGTCTCGGAGCACCTGGCCCCGGCAGCCAACAAGGAGTTCGGCCGGCTGGTGACGCAGATCAGCCTGCGCACGCCGACCGCCACGCTCAAGCCACAGACCTGGGTCAGCCCGGCCGGCGCCGGCTGGGCGCTCTATGTGAGCCGCATCGACGAAAGCACGGGCACGCTCTCGGGGCTGGTCATCTTCTGCGACCTGCAGAGCGACTTCCCCACGGTGCTCTCTGCCCGACAGGCGCGCTTCGGCGACGGCGAGTTCGCGCTGCAGGGCGTCGTGCGCCATGTGTGGCGGGCCGATGGCACGCTGGAGCGCGAGGGCGAGAGCGAGAGCGCGGTGTTCCGCGTCGGCCAACTGGCCGAGACCGCCGGCATTGAGATGCGCACCGTGCCCGACCCGCGTTCCGCCTCGCAGTTGCGCGAGGAGGTGGGCAAACAGCGCGGCAGCCACGGCACGCTCATCGACCTGCACCGGCGCTATGCGGCACCCATGGCCTGCCTGGTGCTGGCGTTGCTGTGCATTCCGCTGAACCTGATGGGCGGCCGGCGCGCGGGCTATCTGGGCCTGCTGGTCTCGGCGGTGCTGGTCGTGGTCTATTTCCTGACCCTGCAGTTGGGCGTCTCGCTGGCGCGCAACGGGTTCCTGCGCGATGCGCCGCTGGTGGGCGTATGGCTGCAGAACATCATTTTCGGCGGGCTGGCGCTGCTGCTTCTCTGGCGGCAGCGGCGTTAGCCGCCGACGCGGCGTTAGCCGTCGTCGTTCGGCTCGTCCAGGCAGAGCATGCCCTGGGCCCGCGGGTCGACCCCTTCGGGGAAGCGCGTCGGGCGCCATCCGCTCTGCGTGTAGACCGCCTCGGTGCAATCGGCGCCGTCAAGGATGGCATCGCGCAGGTCCACATAGCTCAAGTCGGCGCCATGGAGCCGCGTGCGCGCGAGATTGGCCTCGCGCAGGTCGCAGCGGGTCAGAATCGCGCCGCCGAGGTCAGCGCCCCGCAAGTCCACCCCGCGCAGGTTGGCGTAGGTCAGCGGCACGCCGCGCAGGTCGCGGCCGACTCCCGCGCCGGCCAGCAGCGCGCAGACCAGCCGCCAGCGTGGCGACATGCGCGTGGCAGCGTCGGTGAGCGTGCCACGGAGGTCGGACTCGGAGAGGTGCGCGCCCTCCAGGTCAGCGCCGCGCAGATCGGCCGAGGCCAGGCAGGCGCCGCGCAGATCCGCGCCGCGCAGGTCGGCCGAAGCCAGACCAGCGCCGCGCAGATCGGCGCCCTGCAGGTGCGCACCGGCCAGATCAGCGCCGCTCAACGCGGCCCCGGCGCCGCCTTCGTTGGCCAGTTGCCAGACTTGCCGCCACTTGGCCGACCAGGCCGTGTCGCCGTCGATGCGCGTGCCTCGCAGGTCGGCACCTTCGAGCCGAGCCTGGCCCAGGTCGGCCCGCCGCAGATCGGCGCCCTCCAGGTAGGCGCCGCGCAGATCGGCCTCGAACAGACCCGCGCCACGGAGGTCCGTGTCACTCAGATTGGCGCCGCGCAGGTCGGCGCGGTAGAGGTTGGCCCCGCTGAGGTCGGCGCGGCCGAGCTTGGCGCCGGCCAGATTGGCCTGCGCCAGATTGGCTTCGCGCAGCCGAACACGCCGCAGGTCGGCGCCGGCCAGGTCGGGCAGCCGCGCCATCACTTCTGCTCGTGTCCACTCGGTCATCGACAACCCCTATGCTGAGTGTGGCGCAACCCGAACCTGCCGGTCCCGCGCGTCGTCACAATCTCCCACGGACGGCGACAACCATGCTCTCAGTCATTGTGCTCAACTGCAACAAGGCCGGCTACAGCGAGATGCTGCTGGACAGCCTGCTGGCCACCACGGGCGTGCCCATCGAGTTCGTGCTCGTCGACAACGGCTCGCAGGACCGTACCGGGGCCATGCTCGCCGAGTTCGCGCCGCGCGCCCAGGCCGCCGGCTTCGACTGCCGCATCCTGACCTTTGCCGAGAACATCGGCGCCATCCGTGGCCGCAACGAAGCCATGGCGGACGCGCGCGGCGAATGGTTCGCGTTCGTCGACAACGACGTCGTGGTCCGCGACCGCGACTGGGCCCAACGGCTCATCGCGCGCCTCGGGGCCGAGCCCGACCTGGGCATTGTATCGCCGAAGATCCTGTTTCCCTGGGAACCCTACGACATCGAGTTCTGTGGCTGCGAAGTGACGCCCAGCGGACGCGTCATCTACCGCGGCCGCGGCGACGGGCGCGACGACCCGCGCTATGCCGATCAGGTCGACTGCCCGTGCCTGATCTCCGCCTGCATCGTCTTCCCGCGCCGTCTGTACGACGAGTTCGGCGGGCTCGACGAGGTG
This sequence comes from Armatimonadota bacterium, assembly GCA_016235455.1. Lineage (GTDB taxonomy): Bacteria > Armatimonadota > UBA10988 > UBA10988 > UBA10988 > UBA10988. The sequence continues at coordinate 5,683 of JACRKZ010000028.1, forward strand.
TTCAGCCCGGTACAGTACGAGGATCTGGACTTCTGCTACCGCGTGCGCCAGGCCGGCTGGCGCTGCGCCGTGGTGCCGGAGGTGGAGATGTACCACTGGGAGCACACCACCACCTCGGGCACGGGCGGCATCAACTTCTCGCTGGTGACCCTGCGCAACGGCCGCACTTTTGCCAAGCGCTGGCAGGCCATGCTGGCGGCCGACGCCACGCAGCCGGACGAGGCCGCCAAGTGGCGCGAGATCACCCGCTTCGGACTGGAAGACGTGCCTCATCCGCCGTTGCGGCGGTAGCCGCGACTACTTGATCCGGGCCACGTTGGCCTTGGCCCACTTCAGGCAGCGGGCGTAGCCGTCGGCATCGTGGCCTTCGTACTCGACGCACCACAAGCCGTCGTAGCCCACGGCCTTGAGCTGGCGAATGGCATGGGCCAGGTCGATCTCGCCGTCGCCCAGCACGTGCCCGCGGTAGTTCTCGAGGCTGCCCGTGCCGTCCTTGAGGTGCAGGTGGACACAGCGCTTGCTGCTCATCTCGTAGAAGCGGTTGCAGCGCTCGATGCTGTAGCCCATCCAGCGGTAGTTCATGGTGTCCATGGTGGTACCGACCCACTTGGAGCCGACCAGACCCAGCACCAGCATCTGGAAATAGGCGTCGTTGGTCACCTTGCCGTGGTTGTCCAGGCCCAGGTAGACCTCCATCTCCTCGAGGAACGGCACGCACAGGCGGAAGCAGTTGGCCAGCGCGTCGGCCCAGCGGTCCTCGGGCACCTTCTCGGCAACCCAGCCGCCCTCGGCGCGAATGATGTCCGTGCCGAGCAGCTTGGCCAGGCCGCAGACGCGCTTCATCCGGTCCACCTGGAAGGCGATCTCCTCGGGATCCAACGTCAGGAAGTCGTTGCTCGCCGCCAAGGCGCCGATCGCGATGCCGCGGTCCTCGGCCATCTGACGGACGGCCACGGCGCGGGCCTCGGGGTCGTCACTGGGGTCGTCCTCGGTCCACACATCGCCGATCTGGAGTTCGACGGCGTCGAACCCGGTCTGGGCTGCGTAGTCGAGAAACGCTTCGAGAGTGTCGCCAGGGGCGTTGTAGTGAATCAGACCGAATCTCATCGCACTTCCTTCCAGTGAACGTTGTTTCCCTGCCCGCTGGCCACCTCCTTCCCCGGCAGCGCCCGATTGTCGTCACAACGCGGTCACGCCTGACCGCCAAGTTGCGTTGCGCGGGCGCCCGTTCTCCCGTATAGTCAGCGGTGGAGAAGCGAGCACATGGATGGCGGCGCGGTCGCCGGCGAGGGCGGCTACCAGACCGGCACGGAGACGGCAGAGCTGGCCTGCCCGCACTGCGGGGAGGCGGCGGCGCCATTTCAGGCCCTGTGCGGCAACTGCGGCGAGGCGCTGCCCGACGACGGCACCGCTGGCCGCGACTTCGTCGACGCTGAGGATCTGGGCGGCAACGGCGGCGACTGGAGCATGGTCGGGGTGCAACTGGTCGGCTATATCGCCGCGCTGGCCCTGGCCGTCATCGCCGTGGCGGTGACCGTCGGCCCTTGGCTGTGGCGCCAATACACGGCGCTGGCACCTGGGTAGACGACCGTGAGCAACGCCCCCCAGTCACCGTCCGCAGCCGCCCCGCTCGGCACGCTCGACGCCGTGTCGTACCGGCTGGGTGTCGGTTCGGCCCGCCGCATCGAAGCGCTTGACGGCGACTGCGAGCGCATCCTGGGCGTCACCCGCGAGCAGTTGCTGGCGGCTGGGCTGGATCTTTGGCGCGGGCGCATCCCCGCCGTGTCCCGTCGGCGCAACCGCGGCGCGCTGCGGCAGGCGTTGGCCCGACGTGAACGTTTCGTGTTGGCCTACCGTCTGCGCGATCCCGACGGTGCGCGCCGCTGGGTGGCCGAATCCGGCATCGGCCGGTGGGACAGCGCCGGCCGACTCGTGGCCATCGAGGGCCTCGTCGTCGACCTGAGCGACATGGCTCGGCTCCTCGGCCTCCAGCAGCAGGTCAGCACCAACATGGCCGCGCTGCTGGCGGCCACCGACGAACTGGCCGGTATCGATGACCTCGCGTTGCTCTGCCGACGCGCCGTGGAGCTCGCCCGCGAGCGGCTGGGCATGGAGCGCTGCGGGCTGTTCCTCCTGGAGCCCGACGGCCAGACCTTCCGCGGCACGTTCGGCACCGACCTGCACCGACAGACCACCGACGAGCGGGCCAGCGTCGTCAGCGCGCCGCTCATGCTGGCCGCGCTGGCGCCGACCCGCAGCCGCGCGGACCGACTGTGGCATCGGGCGCTCGAGCAGCCCTTCGAATGGCGCGGCCAGGCCGGGGAGCCGCTCGACGGCCCGCCCGTCTGGGTGGTGCTGACACCGCTGCAGACCGGCCGCCTGTCGGTCGGGTTCATGGCCAATGACCGCGCCATCTCGCGCGGCCCGCTCGATGAGGGGCAGCAAGACCTGCTAGCCGTCTACTGCGCCTTGCTGGCCGGGCTTATCGAGCGCCAGCAGGCCGCCGAGGCCCTGCGCCGGCACCAGGCCGAGTACCGCGACATGGTCTCCAACTCGGCCAACGCCCTGGCGTTCGTCCAGGTCGACAGCGACGATCTTGGCCAGCCGGGCGAAGCGCGGATCTTGATGGCCAATGAGCGCTGCCAGGCGATCGCCGGCGTTGGCCGCCTCGATGGGCGCCGGCTCGACGATGTGTTCCCACCCGACCAGTGGCCGTTGATTGCGCTGTTCTGGCCCGTTGTGCAGGACGGCCAACCACGGCGCGCCGAGATCGACCTGCCCGCCGTCGGCCGCGTATACGCGGTCACCGCGTTCCGGCCACGCGCCGGCTGCTTCGCGCTGAGCTTGAGCGATGTCACCGAGTCGCGCCGCCATGCCCAAGAGCAACAACTCAACCAGGCCCGGCTCGATGCGCTGCTCGCCCTCAACCAGATGGCTGACGCGGACGATCGCGAGTTGTGCCTGTTCGCCCTCGAGCAAGGGGTCGCACTGACCGGTAGCCGGTTTGGGTACCTGGCCTTCACCAACGAGGACGAGACGGTGCTGACCATGCACTCTTGGTCGCAGGCCGCCATGGACGGGTGCGAAGTGGCGAATGTCAGCTTCGACTACCCGCTGGCCAGCACCGGCCTGTGGGGCGAGCCCGTACGGCAGCGGCGCGTCGTCATCAGCAATGCCTACTCCCTTGACGATCCGCTGGCCAAGGGCACGCCCGCCGGCCATGTGCCCATCACGCGCCACATGGGTGTGCCCATCTTCGACGGCGAGCGCATCGTCGCGGTGTGCGGCGTGGCCAACAAGGCCGAGCCCTACGCCGACGACGACGCCCGCCAACTCAGCCTGCTCATGGGCGGCATGTGGCGCGTGCTCGGACGGCAGCGCGCCGAGGAAGCCCTGCGCCGGGCCCAGGCCGAGCTGCGCCGCAGTGAAGAGCGCTACCGAATGCTCTTCGACCATGCGCCGATCGGCATCATCCAGTACGACGCCGACGGCGTGCTGGAGCGGGCCAACGACGCCTTCTGCCGGCTGGTCGGCGCCGCCGCCGAGCAGTTGGTCGGCATGCGCTTGCTGGACCATCCCGATGCCGCCATCCGGGACGGCGCGGCGCGCGTCCTCGCGGGCCACACCCATCGCTTTGAAGGCGAGCAGCAGACCACGCTTTCCGGCAAGCCGGTGCAGGTACGCACGCTCTCGCATCCGCTGCGCCACGAGGATGGCAGCCTGCTCGGCGGCATGACCATGGCCGAGGACATCTCCGAGCGACTGCAGCTCGAGGAGCGCCTGCGGCAGAGCTCCAAGATGGAGGCGGTGGGCCGGCTCGCCGGCGGCGTGGCCCACGATTTCAACAACCTGCTGACCACCATCGTCGGCTACACCGAACTGGCGCTCGCCGGCATGCACGCTCGGGACCCGCTGCGACGCGACCTGGAGGCCATCAGCCGCGCCGCCGAACGGGCCAACGGTCTCACGCGTCAACTGCTGGCCTTCAGCCGACGGCAGGTGCTTTCGCTGGAGCTGGTCGACCTGAATCGACTGGTGCGCGACATGATGGCCATGCTCCGGCCACTGCTTGGCGAGGACATCGAGCTGTGCCTCGACCTGGCGGCCGACCTGGCGACCACCAAGATCAACCCCGGCGGGTTCGAGCAGGTGCTCATGAACCTGTGCGTCAACGCGCGCGACGCCATGCCCGATGGCGGCCAGCTGGCCATCGCCACGCGCAACGCGCAGGTCGCGCCCGACCAGATCGCGCACGCCCCAGCGGACCATGACGGCCGGTATGTGGTGCTCACCGTGCGCGATACCGGCGTCGGCATGGACGAGGCCACGCGCGCGCTGATCTTCGAACCGTTCTTTACCACCAAGCCCCAGAGCAAGGGCACCGGGCTGGGTCTGGCCACCACCTACGGCATCGTGCACCAGAGCCAGGGCTGGATCACCGTCGAGAGCGCCACGGGCCAGGGCGCCACCTTCAGCGTCTACCTGCCGGCCAGCACCGAAGCAGCCACGCCGAGCCCGGCCCCCACCGCGCCCGGCCCTGGGCCGGCGGGGCCCGCCGGCGCGGGCCTCATCCTGCTCGTGGAGGACCAGGTCGAGGTGCGCGTGCTGGCCAGACGCATCCTGGAAAACCATGGCTACCAGGTCATCGAGGCCGAGGACGGTGTGGCCGCTCTGGCCGCGCTCAGCGGCCTACCGCAGCCGCCCGACCTGCTCATGACGGATGTGATCATGCCCCGCATGGGCGGCGCCGAGTTGGCCACGGAACTCCGCCAGGCACGGCCCGGCCTGCCGGTGCTGTTCGTCTCGGGCTACACCGACAACGCCCTGGCCCGACTCGGCGCCGCCGAAGCCGGCACCGCCTTCCTGCCCAAGCCCTTCGCCCCGAGCGCCGTCATCGCGACCGTGCGGCGCCTGCTGGACGAGGCCGCCGGAGCATGACGCCGAGGCACGCCGCCACGCGCGCGCCCGGCGAGCGCAACCCACCAATGAATCGCGGAGCGATTATATGACGCTTGTGTAACGCTTCGACGGCGCGACCACCGCCACGTCGTTCCGCGCCACGCATCTCAGAACGATCAACCGCGCCTGTGGGGCTGTCTGGCGCTTCTGTGACACGAATATGAACCAAAAGGACCGATGCCCCCTTGATCTGGAATTCGATGTGTGGATAATGAGGGTGGCGGTGGACAATTGGCCCCCCCGGAGGTGTCCCCCCCTGCGCCTCCATGCCTGTTGCCCTCCGCCTTCCCTTTTGGGTCTGGCTAAGGCCGGACCGGATCGTTGTCTGCCGCGGGCGCAGGGCGTCCGGCGGAGCGCGCGTTGCACGTCACCGGGCGTGACTGGCGCCTGACGGTCACGGGTGCGCGCAGGTCGGATGACAGCCGGTGCGACGCGGGGTACACTGGGTCCTATGAGGGACCCAATGGACGATTCCGGGCGCTATTGGCAGGTCGAGGTGCGCGGCGTGGAGCATGACGGCGGCAAGCCCGTGGTCATCCTGCGCGACGAGACCGACCGCCTGCTGCCCATCGTCATCGGCCATTGTGAAGCCGTGGCCATCGCGCAGCGCCTCGACGACGATTTCGACCCGCCACGCCCCTTCACTCAAGACCTGGCGCTGGCTCTGTTCAAGCGCCTCGCCGCCACCCTCACCCAGGTACGCATCGATGACCTGTGGGAAGGTGTCTACTACAGCAAGCTCACGCTGGAGCAGGCGGGCCGGCTAGTCGAAGTCGACTGCCGACCCAGCGACGGCATCGCTTTGGCCCTGGCCGCCGGCGCGCCCATTCTGGTCGCCGAAAAGGTCATGGCCGAGGGCGGGCAGACTCCAGAGAGCTGAGGCAGGGACTCTGTGCGTCGTACCAAGATACTAGCCACGCTCGGACCGCGCACGCGTGGCCGTGACCAGGTGCGAGCCCTGGTCGACGCCGGCGCCAATGCGTTCCGGCTCAACTTCAGCCATGGCCAGCCGCCCGAGCACGAGGCGGCCGTGGCCGTCATCCGCGCCATCGAAGCCGAGATGGGTCGGCCCATCGCCATCCTGCAAGACCTGCAAGGGCCCAAGATACGTGTCGGCGACCTGGCCTCGCCCGAGGGCATCGACCTGGTCGCCGGCCGGCTGCTGCGGCTCGACGCCGACCGCACCCCGGGCGATGCGACTCGCGTGGGCGTCAGTCCGAGAGTGCTGCTCGACGAGTTGCCTGTGGGCTCGCGCGTGCTACTGCGCGACGGCCTGATCGAGTTGACCGTCGAGACTGTCCTGGACGACGCGCTGCTCTGTCGCGTGGTCAATGACGGCCACCTGACCGCGCATGCGGGCATCAATGTGCCCGACTGCGACCTGTCCGTGCCCGCGCTGACGGACAAGGACCGCGAAGACCTGGCCTTCGGCGCGTACCTGGGCGTGGACTGGGTGGCACTGTCGTTCGTCCGCCGGCCCGAAGACCTGGTCCTGGCGCGCGAGGAGATGGTGCGCCTGGGCTCGGCCGCGCGGCTCATGGCCAAGATCGAGAAGCCCAGCGCCGTGGCGCGCTTCGAGGCGGTGCTGGCCGAAGCCGACGGCATCATGGTGGCCCGCGGCGATCTGGGCGTGGAGCTGCCGGCGCACGAGGTACCCGTGGTACAGCGCCGGTTGGTGCGGCGCTGCGTCGAGGCCGGCAAGCCCGTGGTCGTCGCCACGCAGATGCTCGAGTCGATGATCGTCAACCCGCGGCCCACTCGCGCCGAGGCCAGTGACGTGGCCACGGCCATCTACGAACTGGCCGATGCCGTCATGCTCTCGGGCGAGACCGCCGCTGGCGCCCATCCCGTGGCGGCCGTGGCCACCATGGCCCGCATCGCCGAAACGGTGGAGGCTAGTGAGGACTTCGTCGAGTCGCTGCACCGCTGGTACGCCGTCACCGAGCCCGAACTGGGCGCCGCGCTCACCCATTCGGCCTGCCGGCTGGCCCAGGTACTGCCCGCCGCGGTGGTGGCCACCTACACCATGACCGGCGCGACGGCGCGCCGCGCCGCGCGCCACCGGCCCGGCGCCATTGTGGCCCCGCTGACGCCCAACCTGGTCACGGCGCGCCAGCTCCAACTCGGCTGGGGCCTGGCCCCGATGACCGTGGAGGTGCAGGGCGATAGCGAGGATCTGATCGCCGCCGCGCGCGAGCACCTGCTCGCCGCCGGCCTGCTGTCACCCGGACAGGCCTTTGTCGTCACCGCCGGCCTGCCCTATGGGCAGCCGGGCCGCACCAATCTACTGCGCGTCGAACGCGGCTAGACCGCGTCTGTGGGAGGCTGGCTTGGCTGGCTCATCGCATCGTGATATGTTGATCATCAAGGTTGGGATTGACCCGCCGCGACCGGAGTTCTGGTCGCAGGCGCACGTGGGTATGCGCCTCGACAACCGCGGCTCGGTGCCGGTGGCGGTGCTGGAGGCTCGGCTGCTGGGCGCCGACGAGCAGGCTGTGGTCTCGCTGGACACGGAGCGCCTGGCGGCGGAGTTGTCGACCGAGGGGGCGGTCCTTTCGGGCCGGCTGGAAGTCGACCGCAGCCAACCGGCGCACCGTGATCCCGAGCCGCGACGGTGGACCTGGCAAGGGCCCGAGGCGGTCTGCGCCCTGTCGGTGCTGCAGCCGGGCGCGAGCCTGGCGGTGCACGGTCCGGTGCAGGTCAACACCGCGTTGGGCCGACGCTTGCGTGCCGTGGTGCGCTGGCTGCCGATGGACGCCGACCTGCCGCTGCTGACCGTGGTCTCGGCGGTGTGTGAGCCCGGCGCGGCACGGGTCGTCACGGCGCGGGTGCAGTATGCCTACGGGCTCGATGCCGGCGTGCCGGCGACGCCGGTGACGCTGGCCGAGCGCGAGCCCCTGGCGGCTTACGCGGTGGCGGCGGCGGAGCACGCCCGGCTGCTGGCCGACGCCCACGAGGCCACGGAGAGCCTGGTCTTCGAGGTCGACTCCCTGCCGCAGACGCTGGACGACGCCCGCAAGCAGGCGGCGCTGTCGGGCGGCCCGGCGGCGTGGTTCGCCGAGAAGGCGGCCTGGGCCATTGAGGCGCGCGGCGAAACCTGGCTGGTCACGCCCGACGGCATCGAGAAGGTGCGCGGCCGGTTGGTCAAGGTGATCGAGTGGTTGGGCCGCAACGAGAGCACCGAACTGGTGCTCTACTCACTGCACCCCGAGGCCGACCCCAACGGGCTGGTCAGCTACCTCGAGGAGTGCGGCCATCCCTGCAATGTGACCACGCAGCGCGGCGGCCACCGCATCAGCGTCACGGCGCGGGCCGACGAACTCATGGGACTGGTTACCGACCTGGCCGCCAAGGGCCTGGTGGTCGACGGGTATGCGGCCCGGCGGGGCTAGACAGATCGTGCATCGAGCATACACTGAAGCCACCGAGGTGAGCTGATGCGTAGCGATGACCGTCGCCACCAAGCGACGGACCGGGCCCTCAGCGGGCGGGCACGGTGGTCTCGACTGACGCGCCGCACCGTGGCGTGCGTTCTGGTCGGTGTGGTAGCTGGGCTCGGCGCCCGCCTGTTCTCCTGGCTGCTGCAAGGGGGCTTCGCGCTCTTCTTGGGGCGACTCTGCCACTTCTATCCTCCAGGCGCGGCGGGTGAGCCATCGCCCTTTGCCGCCTCACTGACCGGCGTGCCGCGAGTGCCTGTACGCTGGCTGCTCGTGCTGGTACCGGCGCTGGGCGGTCTGGCCAGCGGCCTGATCGTCAACCGCTTCGCGCCTGAAGCTTCGGGCCACGGGACGGACGCGGCCATCCTCTCCTTCCACCGGCTGGGGGGCCGCGTGCGAGGTCGGGTGCCGGTGGTCAAGACGATCGCCTCCGCCGTCACCCTGGGCACCGGCGGGTCGGGCGGCAAGGAAGGCCCCATCGCGCAGATCGGTGCAGGCTTCGGAAGCCTGCTGGCCACCCGACTGGGCATGCCCGACTCCGAGCGACGGCTGCTGATGCTGGCCGGTGTCGGTGCCGGCGTGGCCGCTATCTTCAAGGCGCCGCTGGCGGGCGCGCTGTTCGCCGGCGAGGTGCTCTACCAGAGCGAGGAACTCGAACACGAAGCGCTCGTGCCGAGCGTCGTCGCCTCGGTCGTGTCGTACTCGGTCTTCGCCTCGGTGCACGGCTTCGACCCGGTCTTCCGCACCCCCAACCTGACCTTCAACCACCCCCAGGAACTGGTTGGCTACGCGCTACTGGGCCTGCTGTGCGGGGCGTTGGGGTGGCTGTATGTGAAGTGCTTCTACGGCGTCCACGGCGTGTTTGCCAAGCTGGCCATGCCGGCCGCGCTGAAGCCGGCGCTCGGCGGTCTGCTGACCGGGCTGGTCGGCCTGGTGTTCCCCGCGGTTCTGGCCACCAGCTACGGCTACCTGCAGCAGGCGCTCGACGGCCAGGCAACGGGCGGCGTGATCTTCTTCCTGGCGCTGGCCTTGCTCAAGATCGTCACCACATCGTTCAGCATCGGCTCGGGTGGCTCCGGCGGCGTGTTCGGGCCTGCCTTGGTGATCGGCGGCAGCCTCGGCTTCGTGGTCGGCACGGCTTGCCAGCACCTGGGGCTCATTGGCGACGCACGAGCCATGATCCCTGTGGGCATGGCCGGCTTCTTCGGCGGCGCGGCACATGCGCCGCTGTCCACCATGATCATGGTCAGCGAGATGACTGGGAACTACCAGTTGCTCGTGCCCAGCATGTTCACCTGTGCCATCGCGGTCGTCTGCCTGCGCGGCGTGCGGCTCTATCGCGAGCAGGTGCGCGACCGGCTGGCCTCACCGGCCCACGTCGAGGAATCGGTGGCCGCGCTGCTGAGAGACAAACTCGTGGCCGACTTCATGAACCGCGACGACACCCTGGTGCCGGCCGCCCTGCCGCTGGCCGAGGCCGCCGCGCTGTACACGGCAAGCGGCCACACGCGTTACGCTGTGTGTGACGAATCGGGCCGCGTGGTCGGCATCCTGGACGTGCGGGCCGTGCTGGCCGCACTGCTCGAGGCCCAGCCGCAAGCGGCCACGGCGGCGGATGCGGCCGAATCCGACTTCGCCACCGTCACTCCCGAGGACTCGCTACACGACGCTCTGCTGTTGCTCGACAATGATCCGCACGGCCTGCTGGTTGTCACATCAACCAACGGCCGTGACGCGCTCGGCACGTTGCGTCGACAGGACATGCTCCGCGGCTGGGCAGCTCACGCAGCCTGACGAAGCCTGTCAAGCACCAATTGCCGAGTCGCTCCGGCCCTTGCCGGATGGTCGTGGGTGTGCTATAGACTCGCCATCCCCGCTGGCGGCGCACAGATCGCGGGGCACGTTTGATGGGCACAACCGGGTCGTTCAGAGGTTAGGTGTCCTACTCTCTGACGAGGGATTGCATGGCATCTGCTGAACTGGCCCGAGCTTGGAGTGCGGCTGTCGCTGAGTTGCGCAAGCGCAACCCGGGCGCGGCCTTTGAGTTGTGGATCGACGATGTCCGCCCGCTGGCGCTGTCCGGTGAGTCGGTGCGCCTGGGCGTGCCCAATGCGCTGGTGCAGGACCTGATGGAGCAGCGCTTCGCCGAGGCGCTGTGCAACTCGCTCTCGACCCACCTGCGGCAGGCGGTCGAAGTCAGTTTCGAGGTCATGGCCCCCGCGCCGGACTCGCCGGCGACCGACGGCGCGCCGACGGCAGCGGTCGTAGCCGGTCTGGCGACTGGCGACGACGGTTTCCCGCCCTCGCCGCTGAACCCGCGCTTCACCTTCGACAACTTCGTCGTCGGGCCGTCCAACCGCTTTCCGCACGCCGCCGCGCAGGCCGTGGCCAAGGCGCCCGCGCGCAGCTACAACCCGCTGTTCATCTATGGCGGCGTGGGCCTGGGCAAGACCCACCTGATGCAGGCCATTGGCCACGCGGTGCGCGAGGCGCAGCCCAACGCGGTCATCGCCTATGTTTCGGGCGAGACCTTCCTCACCCACTTCGTCACCTCGATTCGCGAAGGTCGCCAGGCGGAATTCCGCCGGCGCTACCGCAACGTCGATGTGTGGTTGGTGGACGACATCCAGTTCATGGCCAGCCGCGACGGCACGAGCACCGAGGCCGAGTTCTTCCACACCTTCAACGCGCTGCACGAGACCAACAAGCAGATTGTGGTCAGCAGCGACCGGCCGCCCAAGGACCTGATGCTCGAAGACCGCTTGCGCTCGCGCTTTGAGTGGGGCCTGATCACCGACATCCGCCCGCCGGAGATCGAGACGCGGCTGGCCATCCTACAGAAGCGCGCCGCGGACGAGAATCTGGACATGCCGCCCGACGTGCTGATGTACATCGCGCACGTGGTGCGCGACAGCGTGCGTCTGCTGGAGGGTTCGCTGCTCAAGGTGGCGGCCCAGGCGTCGCTCACCGCCCAGGAGGTGTCGCTGGCCCTGGCCCGCGACTGCCTGCAGGACTACAGCGTGGGCGACGGCGCGCCGACTCTGTCGGTGGACACCATCGTCGAGGCGGTGAGCCGGCATTTCGGCCTGCCCGTGGCCGATGTGCGTGGCAAGAGCCGGCGGGCCGACCTGGTCCTGGCACGGCAGATCGCCATGTACCTGAGTCGCGAGCTGGTGGGCGACTCCTTCGCCGAGATCGGCACACGGCTGAGCCGCGACCACTCCACGGTGATGCACGCCTGCACCAAGATCGCCGACCTGCTGTCCGCGGCCGACTCGCAGGTGGCCACGGCCCTCGAACGCGTGCAGGGCGAACTGACCGATCGGCGCTGAACCCGCGCACCACGCCGGCGATTCTGCTATTCTTGGCCGACTCCCGAGTCGGACAAGGAGACGGACCCATGGCAGAGCGCGTGAAGGTGGGTGTGGTTGGTTGCGGCGCCATCAGTGGCGCCTACCTGTCGATGGCCAAGAACCTGCCGATCCTCGATATGGCGGCGGTGGCGGACATCGACACGGCCAAGGCGCAGGCGCGCGCCGACGAGTTCGGTGTGCCGCGCGTCCTGTCGGTCGAGCAACTGCTGGCCGACCCCGAGATCGAGGTCGTGCTGAACCTGACCGTGCCCAAGGCGCATGTGGCCATTGGCCTGGCGGCGATTGAGGCCGGCAAGCACACATTCGCCGAGAAGCCGCTGGGCGTGGACCGCGCCGAGGGCCGCTTGTTGCTGGCCGCGGCCAACGCCAAGGGCTTGCGCGTCGGCTGCGCGCCGGACACCTTCCTGGGCGCCGGCCTGCAGACCTCGGCCAAGGCTGTGCGCGACGGGCTCATCGGTCGGCCGTTGGCCTTCACCGCGTTCATGATGTGCCGCGGCCATGAGAGCTGGCACCCCAGCCCCGAGTTCTACTACGAGGTCGGCGGCGGTCCGATGTTCGACATGGGCCCCTACTACCTGACCGCGCTGCTCAACCTGATGGGCCCGGTCAAGCGCTTTGTGGGCGGCGCCTCCATCGCCATCCCCGAGCGCCTGATCACCAGCCAGCCCAAGCACGGCAAGCGCATCACGGTGGACACGCCCGACCATGTGACGGGCATCATGGAGTTCGAGAACGGCGCCGTGGGCACGATCATCCAGACCTTCGCCACGCAGTTCGCGACGGCCGGCCCGCCGATCACCCTGTACGGTGAAGAGGGCACGCTGATGGTGCCGGACCCCAACGGGTTCGACGGCGAAGTGAAGGTGCGCAGAGCGGGCGATGACGACTGGCAGGTGGTGCCGCACGCCTATCCCACCGGCTACGGCCGCGCCGTGGGCCTGGCCGACATGTGCACCGCCATCCGCGGCTCAGGCCGTGCGCACCGCTGCTCGGGCGAGCAGGCCTTCTACGTTCTCGACCTGATGCAGGGCTTCCTGGACTCCTCGGCGGCGGGCGCCTATCGCCAACCGGAGCTGGCCTATGCGCCGGCGGCCCCGATGCCCACCGACCTGCCGTACGGTACGTTGGACGCTTAGGGCAGTTCTCGGCGCCAGGCGGTCACCAAGTCGCGCAGCCGGCCGGTGACCGCCTGCTCCTTGGCGGCCACGTCCGTCGTCTCATTGCGGTCGGCCGCCAGGTCGTACAACTCGGCCCCGCCGCCGTCGGCGTTGCACAGCAGCTTCCACTTGCCCTGCCGCACCGCCAGCACCGGGCTACGGTCGCGGCCCTGAGGGTAGGCGAAGGCCGTCGCGTTGCGCCCATACTCAAAGTACAGCGTCCGCTCGCCCGTCTGCCCGCCGCCCAGCAACACGGTGCTCTGGTCGCGGCCATCGAGCCTGGCCGTGGCCGGCAGGCTGGCGCCGGCCACGGCGCACAGCGTGGGGAACAAGTCCACCGCGTGCAGCACCGACGCGTCATCGACCCGACCGGCAGGCACATGGCCGGGCCAGCGGGCCACGAACGGCATGCGGATGCCGCCCTCGTACAGGCCCAGCTTGCTGCCGCGCAGCCCCGCCGAGCGCCGGCCGCCGAAGGTCGGCAGGGCGCCGTTGTCGCTGGTGAACAGCAGTAGCGTGTTCTGCTCCTGGCCCAGCGCGCGCAAGCCCGTCAGCAAGCGGCCGATCTGCCGGTCGTACTCGTCCAGCACGGCGGCGAACCGGCGTTGCTCCGGCGGACCTTCGGGGTAGCTGGCCAGGCGGTCGTCGCTGGGCACGAACGGCGTGTGCGTGTCGTCGGGCCAGAGGTTCACGTAACAAGGCTGGTCGGGATGCCGCTTGAGGAAGTCGAGCGTCTTGTCGACGAAGAAGCCGGTCCGGTCGTAGCGCTTGACCTTGTCGCTGGGCGCCCAGATCCAGTCGGTGGAGGTGATGTCCGGGTGGGGCTCGGGGCTCTCCCAGGTACTCGCGTTCTCGTCGAAACCGTAGGCGGCGAACTTCGGCGCGTCGCGCACGTCGCGGCCGCCGCCCATATGCCACTTGCCGAAATGCGCGGTGGCATAGCCGGCCGCCTTGAGTGCGCGCGCCAGCGAAGGCGCGGCGGGATCGAGGTAGTCGGCCTGACCGCAGGCGGCATTGCCCGCGCGAGTCTGCAGGTAGCTGGTGATGCGCCAACGGCCGGGGTACATGCCGGTGGTCAGCCCGGTGCGCGAGGGCGAGCAGATGGGCGAAGCGCTGTAGTACTGCTGGTAGCGCGTGCCTTCGGCGGCGAGTTGGTCAAGGTTGGGCGTCGGCGCGAACCGGCCGCCGTAGCAGCCGACATCACCCCAGCCCATATCGTCGGTCAGGATGAGGATGATGTTGGGCGCTCGCGTTGCCGCGCCGGCGCGGGCCGCGAGCGAGGCGGCGCCCGCCGCGGCCACCGAACGCAGGAAGTGCCGGCGGTCCATGGCGTCTCCTCGGAGCCTCAGCCCAGCGGCTGGAACACCTCGAGCTGGTACCCATCGTCGACGTCCTGGCGCGTGTCGTAGACTTCGATGACCGGCGCGCCACGGTTGGGTCCGAGTTCGTGCGGGTGCATCTCGACCCACTGCTGGATCGCCGCGTAGGTGGATCCGATCTGGCCCACATCGCCCACTTGCACCGCCCGCAGGTAGCGGCCGGCCGGCACCGTGACTGCGGTGAGCCCGTCGGGCAAGCCGGCGCCACTAGCCACCTGCACGCCAACCAGGTACTGCCGGCACTCACCCTCGGCGGCGGTGTGCCACAGGCCGAGGATGCGAGCCGGATCGACCTGATCGGGGGAGCCGGATCGACCTGATCGGGGATGGTGGCCAGCCGCCGCGCAAAGGCGATCCAACCATAGAGGATCAACGCGGGGTTCTGGCAGGTTGCCGGCAGATCCAGCCCGGCCACGGTGAACTCACCCAGTTCGACGACTTTCGGCTCCATACGCCTACCTCAATCCAAGCCGCGACCAATACCAGCCCTGGGCCCCGCCGAACGCATGAAAGAGGCGGCCAGAGCCAAGTGACGCATCGCCTCACCCTCTAGTTCGGCGAGATGCGTCAATCGCAGCATCTTTTGCGGCCCAGTATCTGCTTCTACGGCCAAGCGCGCCAGTACCGATTCGTAGATGCCTCGCGCCGCAGCCATCTCCTGCCTGGCCGGACCGTCGGCCACCGGTGCCCAGTCACCAAGGAATTGCACCGCCGCCCGGCGCGCGTCGACCAGGGCCCGCGTGGCCAGCCGGTCCAGCGCGTCGCGCCGCTCGACGTCCGCGGGCGGCAGGTCGGCGCGGCCCAGGTCGGCCCGCCAGGCCTCCAAGGCAGCTCGGCCATACCAGTACTCGCGGCCCGGCAGACCGCCGTCGCCGCGCCGTCTCTCGTGGTTGTCCAGGGCGGCTTCCAGCGCGCGCCGCAGGCACTGGGCCAGGTCGGGCGGGCGGCGATAGGCGCCGAGGCAGACCTGCAACGCGCCTGTCTTGGTCAGCGATAGCTTGACCGGCTCGGGCCTAGCGTAGGTGTGCCAGATCAGCGTGCGGCCGCCGTCCTCGTAGCCCACCACCACCGCCATATCCCAGGAGTCAGGGTAGGCCACCACCGGCAGGCCGGCGTGGAGCGAGTCGATGATGCGCAAGCGTAACGCGTCGAGATCGCGGCCCTCAGGCTCGGCGTAGCTGGCAGGCAGGCTCCAGCCCAGGCCGGCCGCCAAGGCCCGCTGCTCCTCGGGCAACTCGCCGACCGTGCTCGATGGGCACCACCGGGTGCGCGTCTGGTCGTTGCTCCAGCGCACACGGAAGGCGAGGCCCGAGAGACCCATGATGTCGCTGTACGCCAGCGGGTGTGCCGTCGGCCGGCTGGCTGCTTCCAGCGCGCCGGCGAAGGTGCAGTCCTTGCCCTGGCCCCAGCCCAGGTTGGGCACATCCTCGATCAGCAGGCTGTCGCGCGCCGTGGTCAGCCGCGCCGGCTGCACCGCCCGCGCCGCGCGCGCCGGGTCGAGCCTGGCCAGCGCGCCGAGCAGGCAGCCCATGCCCTGCCGGTAGGCCTCGCCCGCGATGCGCAGCAGGTCGGCCGCGCGCTCGGCCTTGGCCGGATCGGCCTGTCGGTAGCCGGTCCAGCCCTCGAACACCTTGTCGTGCAGCTCGGCCAACGCCGCGGCCGACGCCTCAAAGCGCTGCGCCGCCTGCTCCAGCGGCTCGCGCGCGTCGGCGTGGCGCGGTGCGATCTCGCGCAGGAACGGTGCCGCGTGGGCATGGGTGTCGTGGTAGACGCTCAGCGCATAGCGGTCGCCCAGATCAGGCACACGGCCGGGCGCCGCTTCAAAGGCGCGGCGCCAACCTTCGAAGCAGGAGAGGCCCTGGCGAAAGCGCCACGGCAGGGCTCGCGATGGGGGCAGTTCGAGGAAACGGTCGCGGCCGGTGTGCGCATGGCGCACCGCCTCTTCCAGTGCATCGAGTTCCAGCGCGCGCAGATCAGGCTCGGCGACGCGGTCGCCGACGAGCATGGCGCCGCCCACGGGACAGACGTCGCCGCAGGTGGCGAAGCGGGCCCATGGCGCCGCGGCCAGTTGCGCGCCGGTGCCCGACCCACGGCCCAGGAACTGCCGGTTGGCTTCATCGAAGCCAGCCACCACATCCCACTCGGCGTTGCTGAAGGCGTGGAACAGGATGGTCGATCGGCCGGCCCGGATCTCGTCGCACACGCGGAGGATCACCGGCTGGGGATTCCGCTCGGCATCGGCCGGGCAGAGGGCCTCGGCATGGTAGCCAAGCCGGCGAACCAGCGTCAGCGCAGTGCTCGCGAACGAGCAGGTGGGCGCGCAGGGGCAGGGGCCCGCCAAGCGAAAGGCCGCGCCAGACAGCCCCTGGATGTAGGATGGGGAGTAAGTCTCGCCGCGCTGTGCCAGGACCACGCGCGCGCACTCGAACAGCGGGTCGTTCACACGGTACCGGTCGACGGGCACGTTGGTGTTGGCGAAGATGGTGTAGTCGCCCATGCGTTCCCTCCTTGACACGCTGGCCCCAGGTTGGCATCTTGGAGTAGCCGCGCCGGACTCCTTCCGCGCCGGCCCTGGAGAGTGCCATGCTGCCGATCGTCGACTTCTGTGGTCTGCGCCTTACGCGCCTGCTGCTAGGCGCCAATCCGTTTGGTGGCTACAGCCACCAGAACGGTGAGCGCGACCGCGAGATGGTCGCCTACAATACGCCCGACCGCATCCGCGAGACCTGGGCCCGCGCCGAGGCCGCCGGTATCAACGCGTTCGTCACCAACAACGAGACGCCCCACGTCATCGACACCACCGCCGCCTACCTGGCCAACGGCGGACAGCTGCAGTGGATTGCCCAGGTCAATCGCAACCAGCAGCCCGATTTCGAATCGGCGCTGGACCGCGTCAAGGAGATCGGCGCCTCGGCCGCCTACCTGCACGGCGGCGCCATCGACCAGCTCTACCTGGAGCAGGACGCCGAGACGCTGCGCAGGGCCATTGCCCACGGTCAGTCGCTGGGCATGCCCATGGGCGTCGCCGGCCACTCGCCGCTGACCCATGACTGGGTTAACAGCCTGCGCCTCGTCGACTTCCACGTGGTCTGCTTCTTCAACTGCGGCAGCGTCCACACCGGTGGCGGCGAGCAGTTCCGGCTGCAGGACCCCTACGAGGCGGTGAAGTGCATCCAACGCATCGCCAAGCCATGCATCGGCTACAAGGTGCTCGGCGCCGGCCGGCTCGACGCCGCCATGGGCTTCGAGTTCGCCTATGAACACATCAAGCCGGGCGACGTGATCAACGTCGGCATGCACCGCGGCGACCGCGACGACATGGTCGAGACCAACGTCGCCATCGCCGAACGCGTCCTGGCCAAGCTCGAAGCCCGCCAGGCCGTGCCGGCCTAGCCAGGCAGCCCGGACACGAGGCACATCCGCCCTCGGCTGTGCGTGGGCCGACCCGCGGCCGCACGGCCGAGGGCGGCCGCCCGCTTTCTGCTTGGGTTATGGCTTGCCAGATGCCGGACACAAACGTTACCATGAGCCTTGGAGGTGCACATCGTGGCTGATCTGATGAAAGCGTTGGTGAAGCGACAGCGGGCCGAAGGGCTCTGGCTGGACGAGGTGCCGGTACCCGAAATCGGCATCAACGATGTGCTGATCAAGGTTCTGCGCACGGGCATTTGCGGCACGGATGTGCACATCTACAACTGGGACGAGTGGGCCCAGGCGACGATCCCCGTGCCCATGGTCGTCGGCCACGAGTTCGTCGGACGCGTGGTGACCGTGGGCGCCAATGTCAACGACTTCCATCCCGGCGACCTGGTCAGCGGCGAGGGGCATGTGGTCTGTGGCCGCTGCCGCAACTGCATGGCCGGCCGGCGACATCTGTGCAAGGACACCATCGGCCTGGGCGTGAACCGGCCGGGCGCGTTCGCCGAGTATGTGGCGCTGCCGCAGACCAACGTCTGGCTGCAAGATGAGGCGCTGGACCGCGACGTGCAGGCCATCTACGATCCGTTCGGCAATGCCGTGCACACCGCGCTGGCGCATCCCGTGCTGGGCGAGGACGTGCTCATCACCGGCGCCGGGCCTATCGGCTGCATGGCCGCGGCGGTGGCCAAGCACGCCGGCGCGCGGTTCGTGGTGGTCACCGACCTCAACCCCTACCGCCTCGAACTGGCCCGACGCCTTGGCGCCGACGTGACCGTGAACGTGCGCGAGGAGAAGCTCGAGGAGGTGCAGGAGCGGCTGGGCATGAAGGAAGGCTTCGACGTCGGCCTGGAGATGTCGGGCAACCCGTCGGCCTTCCGCTCGATGCTGGCCAACATGTGCCACGGCGGCAAGATCGCCATGCTCGGCATCCCCACCGAGGACATCGCCATCGACTGGAAGACCGTGGTCTTCAACATGCTGACCATCAAGGGCATCTACGGCCGCGAGATGTATGAGACGTGGTACAAGATGACCGTCATGCTGCACAGCGGCCTGGACCTGAGCCCCATCGTCACGCACCGCTTTGGCTACCAGGACTTCGAGGCCGGCTTCGAAGCCATGCGCTCGGGCAACTCGGGCAAGGTCGTCCTGACCTGGGCGGAGGATTGAGCATGCGCCGTCGAACCGACTGGGCCGTGGGTCTGCTGCTTTTGCTGGCCAGTGGGCTGTGGGCCAAGCCGGCCGACTACGTGGTGGTCGTCTCCGAGCGCACGGCGGCCACCGCTGGCTGGCGCGACGTCGTCGCCACGCTGGCCAAGCGGCACCATGCCCAGACGCTCACCTGGGCCAAGGGCGTGGACGACGCCGCGCCGGCGCTCAAGACCGCATTCCCGCGCTATGCCTGCTTCGTGGCACAGTCCGATGAGTGCGGCAAGGATTTTGTTGAGCGCGTCCACGCGATGACTCGCGCCTTCGACGACGACCCCTACACCGACTGCTTCTGGGGCATCGTCACCGGCTACGACGCCGCGGCGGCGCTGCGCATCGCGCGGCAGGACAAACCGCTGACCGTGCGCCGCGCCGCCGCGGCCACCGAGATCGCGCTGGACTGCTGCCAGGAGGGCCTGTGGTACTGTGAACTGAACCAGGGCAAGCTGGTGCGCCGGGCCAAGGGCGGCCCGCCGGTCGTCGAGAAGGTGCCCGGCGATACCACCGAAGCGCTGGCCAAGGCGCTGAGCGACTATCGGCCCGACCTGTTCGTCACCTCCGGCCACGCCAGCGAGCGCGACTGGATGATCGGTTACAGCTACCGCAACGGCTTCTTCCGATGCGAGAAGGGCCAGCTCTACGGGCTCGATACGCAGCAGAAGCGCATCGCCATCAACTCACCCAATCCCAAGGTCTACCTGGCCGTGGGCAACTGCCTGATGGGCCACGTGGACGGCCCCGACGCCATCGCCCTGGCCTGGATGAACAACGCCGGCGTGGACCAGATGGCCGGCTACACGGTCACCAGTTGGTACGGCTACGGCGGCTGGGGGCTGCTGGACTACTTCGTCGAGCAGCCGGGCCGCTACAGCCTGACCGAAGCCTTCTTCGCAAACCAGGCGGCGCTCATCTGGCGGCTGGGCCTGCCGGGCACCACCGAGGCCGACCGTCGCGGGCTGACCTACGACAAGGACGTACTGGCCTTCTACGGTGATCCCGCCTGGGTGGCCAAGATGGCCGATGGCCCGCTCACCTATGAGCAGGCGCTGACCGCTTTCGGTCGGGACTACGCACTGACCATCACGCCCAAGCGCGGTGCCGAATCCTACGCGACGGTGAACAAGAACGGCTCGCAGCGCGGCGGCCGGCCGATCATCGCCTGGCTGCCAAAGCGCGTGGGCAACATCAAGGTCACCGGTGGCGCGGAACTGGGCGCGGTGGTCACCGACACCTTCGTGCTGGTGCCCCGACCCGAGCAGACCAGCCAACCGGTCCGCCTGACCTTCACCGCCGACCCGGTCGAGTAGAGGAGCAAGAGCATGTTCACCAAGGCGTTTGCCGGCCAGCTCGGCACGGGGCTCGAGGAGATCCGCGCGGCGGGCCTGTACAAGAACGAACGCGTCATCGACAGCCCCCAGCAGGCGCACATCGCCGCCTGCGGCCGCGCCGACGTGCTCAACTTCTGCGCCAACAACTACCTGGGTCTGGCCAACCATCCCGCGGTCATCGCCGCGGCGCACGAGGCGCTCGACCGCTGGGGCTTTGGCCTGGCCTCGGTGCGCTTCATCTGCGGCACGCAGCAGCTCCACAAGGACCTGGAGGCCAAGCTGGCCGAGTTCCTGGGGCTCGACGACACCATCCTCTATAGCTCCTGCTTCGATGCCAATGGCGGCCTGTTCGAGACGCTGCTCGGGCCGGAGGATGCGGTCATCTCCGACGAGTTGAACCACGCCTCGATCATCGACGGCGTCCGCCTCTGCAAGGCGCAGCGCCTGCGCTACCGCAACAACAACCTGGCCGACCTGGAGGCCAAGCTCAAGGAGGCGGCCGGCGCGCGCCACCGGCTCATCGCCACCGACGGCGTGTTCAGCATGGACGGCATCATCGCCGACCTGGAAGGCATCTGCGATCTGGCCGAGCGCCATGACGCGCTGGTCATGGTGGACGACAGCCACGCCGTGGGCTTCATGGGCGCCACGGGCCGCGGCACCCACGAGCACTGCGGCGTCATGGGCCGCGTGGACATCATCACCGGCACGCTGGGTAAGGCGCTGGGCGGCGCCAGCGGCGGCTACACCTGCGCGCGCCAGCCAATCGTCGACTACCTGCGCCAGCGCTCGCGGCCCTATCTGTTCAGCAACAGCGTGGCGCCGACCGTGGCCGCGGCCTCTTTGCGCGCGGTCGAACTGCTCCAGGAGTCGACCGAACTGCGCGACCGGCTGGAGGCCAGCACGCGCTGGTTCCGGCAGGCCATGACCGAGCGCGGCTTCGACATCATCGAGAGCACGCACCCCATCGTGCCGGTGATGGTCGGTGACGCCGCGCTGGCCGGCCGCATGGCTAACGCCATGCTCTCCCACGGCGTGTATGTGGTAGGCTTCTTCTACCCGGTGGTGCCGCAAGGCAAGGCGCGCATCCGCACCCAGGTTTCGGCGTGTCACACGCAGGCCGACCTGGAACTGGCGGTGTCGGCGTTCGAAGCCGTCCGGGCGGAATTGGCTACCCGTTGAGCACCTGCACGCTGCGATCGTATGAGCCGGGCGACCGTCAGGCCGTGACGGACATCCAGTTGGCCACGCTCTGCATGGGCCAGCCACTGCCTTTCCCGGTGCAGGATATCGAGGTGCTGCTGGGGCTGTTCACCGACTACTTCGTGGAGTGTGAGCCCGAGTTGGCGCACGTCGCCATCGACCCGGCAGGTCGCGTGGCGGGCTACCTGCTGTGCGCCCTGCACCCAGAGCGCGAGGACGCCTGGCGCCGCACCCGCTTGATGGCCATCGCGCGGCTCTGGGCGCGCCGCTGGCGCCGCTACGACGCCTTCACCCGCCTCTACTACCGGCTGCGTTTGCGCGACACCTGGGAGGTCATCAGACACCCCGAGCCGGCGCTGCCGGCGGTCTGCCACTGGAACATGCTGCCCCATGTGCGGTCCTCCGTCTCGCAGCAGATGCAGTGGCAAACCGCCACGGCCTGCCTGGCGCACGGCGTGGACTATTACGGCGGCGGTCTGACGGTCGCGGAACGACACCTCAAGACGGCCTGGAAGTTCGTCGGCGGAGAGATGCTGGCCAGCGCGCCGCACCACACGCTGACCGTGCTCACCGGTCAGCCCATCTACCGCATTACGCTGCGCATCGACGCCCGCGCCATCCTGACCAACGTCGGCTCACGACCGCCCGAACCTGAAGTGGCGCCGGCCAGAGCATGACGCTATGCTTGGGGCGACCTAAGGAGTCGACCCATGCCCAGCCTGCTCAATTCGGCCGACCGCGACGCGCTGCTGGCGCGCGTGTCGCGCCTCACCCCCGACCTCGCGCCGCGCTTTGGCACCATGAGCCCGCACCGCGCAGTCCTCCACCTCATCGAGAGCCTGGAAGTGCCGCTGGGCGACAAGCAGGCCAAGCCCGCGTTCTTCCTGGTCGTCTGGGCCCACCGCCTGTTGCTCAACCGGCTGCTCAACCAGCCCTGGCCGACGATGAAGCCCAAGCCCGGCTACGTGGCCGAGCCGGTCGACCCAGCCGTGTGGGGCGCCGATGTGGGCCGGCTGGTGGACCTGCTCGACCGCTTCGCCCAACCGCCGGCGACCTGGCCCAGCCACCCGCAGATCGGCCGCCTGACGGGCACGCAGTGGGGTGTCTACTTGCAGCGGCATATGGACCATCATCTGGGGCAGTTTGGGGTGTAGGCTACCTTGGTCACCGCCGTCCAAATGCGCACCGGCACCAACCCCTCGTGGCAGCCTTCTTCGAACACCTCGAAGCAGGGCTGGGTTTCGACCGGCGCGTAGCCCGAGGCGGGCAGCCACTGGGAGTAGATCGCGGCCCAGGTGGCGGCGATGCCGGGCAGATCGCACTCGAACACGGCGTATTCGGCCGCCGGCACCTCGCGCTTGACCATGCCGTCGGGCACGGGCGCGTCGGCGGGCACGGCCAGGCCGCCGAACACGTCGCATAGGCCGTCGGCGCAAGGGAAGTAGACGCCGTAGGCGGACGGCCCGGTGGCGACCGGCCCGATCTCACCCAGGCGCGGACCGACGCGGCCCCAGAAGGCGCGGTAGTCGACCTGGTCGGGCTTGGCGTGCTCCTCCAGGCCCATCACCCAGAACGCTTCATGTTGGCGGATGACCGGTTCCATCGGCGGTACTCCTCATGCGGCACGTGACCTGCCTTCATTGTGGACTGCGTGCCGCGGCGCTGTCCAGTTGGCGGCTCTGCCCGGGTGCGAGTCACGCTGCGGGACTCACGCGGCCGCCTTCCAACGCACGACGGGGTCGGACAGGTCGTTGGCCAGCACGGCCAACACCGCGTTGAGCCCCTCGCGGCTCCAGCGCATGCCCGCGCCC
>JACRKZ010000041.1 GCA_016235455.1 Armatimonadota bacterium
CATCCTCAGCAGCACCAACATCAAGGTGCTCGGCTTGAAGCTGACCGAGAGCGGCGGCGACGGCATCTACCTGGGCGTGTCCAAGGCCGGCGTGACCAACAAGGGCGTGCTGATCCGTGATGTGGTCTGCGAGCGCCACTATCGCCAGGGCATCAGCGTCATCTGCGCCGAGGACCTGACCATCGAGGATACCGTGCTGCGCGACACCGCCGGCACCGCGCCCATGGCCGGCATCGACTTCGAGCCCAACCGGCCCGACGAGCGCCTGGCCAACTGCGTCATGCGCGGTTGCACTATCGAGGGCAACGCCGGCTGCGGCATCGCCATGTATTTGGTGCCCTTGACCGGCAAGTCGCCACCGGTGACCATGCGCTTCGAGCGCTGCATCACACGCGGCAACAGCTCCGCCGTGGCGCTGTATACCACCAACGGCCACGCCGACGGCGACCCGACCGGAAGCATCGAGTTCGACCGCTGTCAGTTCATCCGGCCCGAACGCGAGGGCCTGACCATCACCGACAAGCCCGCCGACGGCATCCAGGTGCGCTTCGTCGACTGCGAACTGGTCGATCCGGCGATGACCAGGCCGGCCGCCATGCCGGTCACCTTCCTGGCCCGGCGCGGCGCACGGCGCGCGCTGGGTGGCGTGGCGCTGGACAACCTGCTCATCGCCGACCCGCTGGGCCGGCAGCCGCTGACTCTGGACGGCTGGGCCGGCGCGCTGGGCATGGAGAAGATCACCGGCCGCCTGCGCCTGCGCGGCGGCGACGGCCGCGTCAAGCCGGTCGACCTGACCGCGGAGCAGCTCAAGACGTGGCTGCCGGCCAGCGCGTTCATCACGCTGCCACCCTACCCCGCGGGGCCGCTGCGCCCGTTGTCGGCCGAGACCAGGCCCGACGCCTACGGGCTCGCCGCGGCCCGCATCCGTGGCCGCGGCGCATGGTTGCTCTATGCCCGCGCGGGCGAACAAGTGAGCTGCACGGTGCGCTACGGCCAAGTCGGTCGCTACGACGGCGAGCCGATGCCGATCACCATCACGGCGCCGTCGGGCCAGGCCATCGCGGCGCCGGCGGCGGCGTTCATGAAGGACACCGCGGTGGGCTTCGCCGCGCCGGAGACCGGCGTCTACCGCATCGTGGCCGACAGCGGCCGCAACCAGGTGGCACTGAGTGCGTCGAGCCAGCCGGTCTGCGTGGCCGGCGAGCCGGACGCTGTGGCCTTCATCGCCGCGGCCACGACGTTGTGGTTCTGGGTGCCGGCCGGCGTCACCGCCTTCGCCGTGACCTGCAGCGGTGATGGCCAGGAGGGTGTGCGCGCCGCTCTGCTCGACGCCGCCGGGCGGGTGGTCGAGGAGCGTGACGACATCAGCCGACCGCACCAGTTCGTGGTCAAGCGACCCGCCGGCGCGCCGAGCGAAGCCTGGCAGTTGCGGCTGGCCAAGCCCTCGACCTTGGCCTTCGAGGACCACAGCGTGCAGATGCAGGGCATCCCACCGCTGCTGGCGGCCTCGCGCGATGCGCTGCTGGTGCCTTGAGCGCCGCGCCCGGCCACGCAGACGCAGACGCGGGGTGCCCTGAGGCACCCCGCGTCTGCCGCGCTCGGGAGGAGTTGCCGCGACCACAACAGGGTCACGTACGCTTGCCTTGGCCGCACCGTGCTTACGTGTCTATCGGTACGTGTCCCAGGCCTCCCAGCGCTGCTGCCACTCTGACCACGCAGCTCACGGCAGGGTGAGCGTGTTGGTGTCCAGGGTGACTGCCCCTGCCCTCGTCAAGGCCCTGCCCTCCAATACCGCTCCGGTGGTCAGGGTGATCGAGACATCGGCGAGGATGTTGCCCTTGAAGACGGAGTTCGTCCCCAGGGTTGCCGAACTGCCCGCTTGCCAGTAGATATTCTTGGCTTGGGCCCGGCCGGCAAGGACGACGCTGGTGCCCGGATCCGTGATGAGCGTGGAGCCCATCTTGAAGATCCAGGTGGCGCCGGAGTCGCCTTGGGCATCGAGAGTCAAGATCCCGTTGGGGCCGGCACCTGAGATGCCACTCGACGTGGCGCTGACGTACAGGCCCGGTGCGAGCGTCAGACCGCCCACCTGGCCCGGCAGCGAGATGGCCGCCAAGCTGTTGGCGACCGCCTCCTGGTAGGCCACTAGCAGGGCCGCCTTGGCGTTCTGCGCATCCGTGTCGCCGGCATGGATCTGGCTGGCGGGCACGACGCCCGTCGGCAGTCCGGTGACGGCGGTACCGGGGAAGATGCCGATCAGGCCTTGGATGCGGGTCGGGTTGGCGACCGTATCAGCGTTGGTAACCGCCGAGCCGGCCAGGATGCTATACAAGCCCGCCGCGCCAAGCGTTGGCGGCTCGGGGCCGAGGTGTGTACGGAAGGTCCAGATGTGATCGGCGAGCAGGTGGTTGCCGGCCAGGTCCTGGGCACTGGTGGTGATCTTCGCTGTATACGACGTGCCGGGCAGCAGGTCGCCGGTTGGATCAAACGTCGCGGTTCGGTTGGTGTACGTCACATTGCCCGCGATCGGGTTGAGGCCCGCGCTCAGAGTGAAGGCCGCCACGACGGTCAGGGGGGCCATCACCTTGGTGAACGTCGCGGTGATATTGTCGCGCAGGGAGACGCCCGTCGCGCCGTTGAGCGGCACCGAGGATGCCACGGCGGGCGTGACCAGCGTCGCCGTCACGGTGAGCGTCGCGGCGGCGGACAGGCTGACCGGCGCCTCCTGGTAACTGCCCGTGATCTGCGTCTGCTTGGTGCCACTGGCCGCGGCACCGAGGACCGGTGTGACCGGGACCCCGTTGCCGGCCAACGCCGACACGGTGGCCACGGTGGGCGTCCCACTGACCCAGGTCACCTTGGTGGGTGAGATGGGCACCATGCTGCCCGTGCCCGCGGCGCCGGTCCACGCGGTCAGCGTGGCGAGAACGGTGTCGGCAGGTACATCATCGGTCGTCGCCGGGTTCAGGGCGGCCGTCACCGAGACCACCTGGCTGGCCAACGAGATGTTGACCGTGGTGGTGTTGCTCGCGGTGACCACCACGTTGGCGTTGGCCGCGGTGGCCAACAGCACGCCGGTGCCGTCGGCATTTGGGTAAGCGCGGGCGGTGACGGTGTAGGTGCCAGGTATCAGCCCTGGGAAGTTGGCGGTCGGCGCGGCGCCAGTCACCGTCTGCGCTACGGGCGCCGACAGCCCGGCGCTGTTGCCGACCACCGTGATCGTCACGCTCTGACTGTTGGCCGGGATGAGCCGCGATCCCGCCTTGGGCCAGGCTACGGCCACGGTCAGCCCGCCAGCACGACCACCGGTCTTGCTGGCGCCGCCACAGCTGGTGAGCCACACGGAGGCCAGTAGGGCGAACGTCATACCGAGGAGCATCCCTCGGCCATGGTATCTGTCCATGAGGATAGACCTTTCCGGGCACGGGGCAGACCCGTCGGTCCCTGTGGCGCGTCGCGAGCGCCTGGGCCGTATGGCTCCACCGGTCCCCTCAAAGTGCATGCCGCCGAGGCGCCGGGTTGGGCCCGCCGGCATCCGGAGACACCGGCGGGCCGAGGCGCCGCACGCTGGCGGCACGGCGGCTGACGACTCTTACCGAGTGACGTTGACGTCGACCGTGCCGGTCGTCGTGGCGGGGTTCACCGTCAAGGTGGCCGAGCCGGACCAGTCAACCGGGTTCTCGTAGTACCGGCCGGTGATGAGCACCTGCCGCGACGAACCGCCGGCTCCGCCGGTGACCGGCGTGACGAACACGCCGTTGCCGACAGTGCTGGCCACCGTGGCGACAGCCGGGGTACGACTGACCCAAGTCACCTTGCTGGGGTCGATGGGCACGATGCTGCCCAGGCCACCCGCTTGGGTCCATGCGGTCAACGTGGCTCGCGAGCGGTGGGCCGCCACATCATCGGTCGTCGACGGCGTCAACGACACGGTGACCGAGGCCACCTGACTGTTCATCGCAACGTTCACCACCGTGGTGCGATTGACCGTGATCACCGCGTTGGTGTTGGCACCGAGCGCCAGCAACTGGCCGCCGGCGGCGTTGTCGGGGTAGGCCCCAACCGCCACCGTATAGGTGCCCGGCCTCAGGCCGGGGAAGGACGCGGTGGTCATGCCGGACGCCAGCACCTGGGCCACCGGGGTGGACAGGCCGGCGGTGTTGCCGGTCACGGTGATCCTCAGGCTCGACGTGTTGGCGGGGATCATCCGCGCACCGACCGCGGGCCAATCGACGTGAACCGTCAGACGGCCGTCGCCGGTCGGCGTCGTGACGCCACCGCCACAACCGACGAGCAAGCCAGTAGCTAGCACGGTGCACGTCAGGCCGAGGACCCAGCCTCGGCGGTTTGAACTCAACATGGTACTGAGCCTTTCGGGGCACGGAGCCATCCACGCCCTACTGAGCGGCGCGGGGTGGCACTGCTGATTCTGAGCTCTGCTCTCTGCAGTCGGCCGACCGACGTCAGACGGGCGCCGATCTCTCGTTTGGCCGGGCACGGGTTACCCACGCAGGTCAGCCAAGGCTGTTCGCGTGATGTGCTCTGCCTGCTCTCACTGGGGCCGCGGGCATCGCGGCGAGGTTGACTCTGGAGCCTTGCCTCTATGGGTGCCCGTGCATGCGGCCATCGCAGCTCTACTCGCACATTGTCTGCCGGCCGCGCCCTCAAGCCCCACAGAGCAAACCCGGAGACCGCCCAGGCGGGATGGTGTAGATCCATGCGCGGAAGGCAGCAGGTAGCTACGACGTGCCCGTTCGGGAGCGCGCGGCGCGGCGGTTTGATGCTTGACAGGTTGGCCACCGAGGTTCTAGAATGCGCACCTGTGAGCGATGGTCCTCGGTAGCTCAATGGCAGAGCGGGTGGCTGTTAACCACTAGGTTGGGAGTTCGAATCTCTCCCGAGGAGTAAGCAAGAAGCCCGGAGCCGATGGCTCCGGGCTTCGCTGCGTTTGGGGCTGCCGCGTGGCACGCGCCGCGGCGTCAGTCGCGCAGTCTAGCGGCGAGTTCGGCCACGCGCTGGCCCATGTAGCGGGCGTGCGCCAGCTCTGCCTCGGTCGGCAAGTCGCCGTTGGGGCCGGTGACCGTCGATGGCCCGTAGGGGTTGCCGCCGGCGGCGAACACCGAGGCATCGGTGTAGCCCGGCGTGGCGATGATCCCGCCGAAGTGGTAGAAGCTGGTGTACAGCGACAGCAGCGTCGACTCCTGGCCGCCGTGCAGCGTCTGCGAGCTGGTGAAGCCCGCGTAGACCTTGTTGGCCAGCTTGCCGGCGAACCACAGCCCGCCCGCGGTATCGATGAACGCCTTGAGCTGCGCCGCCGCGTTGCCGAAGCGCGTGGGCGTGCCGAAGATGATGCCATCGGCCCAGTCGAGGTCATCGAGTTGCGCGCGCGGCGCGTCCTTGGTCGACTCGACGAATGCCTGCCACCGCTCGTTGCGCGCGATGACCGCCTCGGGCACCGTCTCGGTCACCAACCGCAGGCGCACCTCCGCGCCGGCAGCCTCGGCGCCCTCGGCCGCCGCCTTGGCCAGCGCATGGCAGGTGCCCGTCGCCGAATAGTACACAATCGCAACCTTGGCCATCAGGCCTCTCCCTTCGTCTGTCCGTGACCTCACTGTGGTGCGGCCAACAGGTGTTGTCTAGCCTGCAAAGGTGCACCTATCCCCACTCTGACCACGCGCTAACGGAACGCTAACACTGCGCGACGACGCTTAGGCCCGGAAGGCCATGGCGCAGTCGTGGCGAACAGTTCACGGGGAGAAACGATGGCGCGCGAAACCATCCTGGTGGTGGAAGACGAAGAGGACCTGCTGGAGCTGGCGCGCTACAACCTGGTGCGCGAAGGCTATCAGGTCATCGCCGTCGGGACCGGCGAAGAGGCCCTGGAGGCCGCACGCACGCGCCAGCCCGATGTCGTGCTGCTCGATCTGATGCTGCCCGGCATCAACGGGCTCGATGTCTGCCGCCTGCTCAAGAACGATGCCCGCACCCGCCATACGCCGGTGATCATGGTTACCGCGCGCGGCGAAGACGCCGACGTGGTGCTCGGGCTCGAGCTCGGCGCCGACGACTATGTGATCAAACCGTTCAGCCCACGGGTCCTGGTGGCCCGCGTCCGCGTGGCCTTGCGCCGCGCGGACAACGAGGTCGAGGAGGACGGCGCCGTGCTGCGACGGGGCGGGCTGGTCATCGATCCCGGCCGTCACGAGGTCACCGTCGACGGCGCGGAGGTCGAGCTCACCCACACGCAGTTCCTCATCCTGCAGTTGCTGGCGCGGCGACCCGGCTGGGTGTTCGGTCGCCAGCAGATCCTCGAGACCGCGCGTGGCGACGACTATCTGGCTACGGAGCGCAGCGTCGATGTGCACATCGTCGCGCTGCGGCGCAAACTCGGCGACGAGGGCGACCGCATCGAGACCGTGCGGGGCGTCGGCTATCGGTTCAGGGAGTAGTTCATGCGGCGAGGCGGTCTGCTGTGGCGTACCTATCGGCCGTTGCTCCTGGTCAGCATCGCGGCGCTCGCGCTCGTCGGCGTCCTCGTCTCGCGCGACTACCAGCATGTCTACCTGGACCAGGTGGCGCGCGATCTGGTGGTACGCGGGCAACTCTATGACGAATTGACCGCCGCCCGCGAACCGAACCGCGTTCAGGCGCTCACGCAAGCCTCGGGCCGGGCCACGGGCACGCGCTACACGCTCATCGCCACCGACGGCACCGTGCTGGCCGACAGCGACCACGACCCGGCCAGCATGGAGAACCATCGCGAACGGCCGGAAGTGGCCGCCGCACTCGCCGGCCGTGTCGGCCGCGCGCTGCGCGACAGCGTCACGCTCCGGCAGACCATGATGTACGTGGCCATCCCCGCACCCACTCGGCCCGGCCAGATGGTCGTCCGCGCGGCGCTTCCCGTGCGCGGCATCTGGCAGACCATCAGCCTGGTCGTGTCGCACTTCCTGTGGGGCGCCATGGCCATCGCCGTGCTGGGCGGACTGGCCACGCTGCTGTCGCTGCGCGGTATTCGCGACGTGCTGGACAACCTGCGCGCAGGCGCCAACCGCTTTGCCTCGGGGCAGCTCACCGAGCGCCTGGCCATGCCGCCCGTGGCCGAGCTGGCCGACCTCACCGCCGCGCTCAACGCCATGGCCGCGCAACTGGCCGAGCGGCTGGCCAGCGTGGTTCGTGGCCGCAACGAGCTGGAGGCCGTGCTGGAAAGCATGGCCGAGGGCGTGGTGACGCTGGACAACACCGCGCACATCACGGGCATCAACCCCGCCGCGGCGGAGCTGTTCGAGACCCAGGCCGAGCAGGCCGTCGGCCGACTGCTGCTGGAGGTGGTGCGGCACCGCGATGTGCAGCGCTTCGCCGAGCGCGCGCTGGGCACAGACTCACCCATCGAGGGAGAGATCGTCTGGTTCGCCGGCGAGGAGCGCTACCTGCAGGCCCACGCCAGCCGACTGCGCGACCACGACGGCCGGCAGCTCGGAGCGCTGCTCGTGCTGCACGATATGACGCGCCTGCGCCGGCTTGAGGCCGTGCGCCGCGAGTTCGTGGCCAACGTGTCCCACGAACTGCGCACGCCGGTAGCCTCCATCAAGGGCTCGGCCGAGACTCTGCTGTCCGGCGCGCTGGACGAACCCGAAGCAGCGCAGCGCTTTGCCGAGATGATCGCCCGCCACGCCGACCGGCTCGGCCGCATCATCGAGGACCTGCTCAGCCTCTCGCGCCTGGATCAGATGGGCTGCACGGCCAGCATGGACCTGGTCGACGGAGAATTGGCCGACGTGGCTCGCGCCGCCGCCGGGGTCGTGGCCGACAAGGCCGCCGAGAAGGGCGTATCCATCGCCATCGACTGCGCTGACCATCTGGCCACGCGGGTCAACGCGCCGCTGCTGGAGCAGGCGGTGGCCAACCTGCTGGACAACGCCGTGACCTATAGCGAGCCCGGCCAGACCGTCGCGGTCACTATCGAGAGCGATGACGCGGAGATCCGCCTGTCTGTGGCCGACGCGGGCTGCGGCATCGCCGCCGAGCATCTGCCGCGCCTGTTTGAGCGCTTCTACCGCGTGGACAAGGCGCGCAGCCGCAAGCTGGG
This sequence comes from Armatimonadota bacterium, assembly GCA_016235455.1. Classification (GTDB taxonomy): domain Bacteria; phylum Armatimonadota; class UBA10988; order UBA10988; family UBA10988; genus UBA10988. Next base: position 8,090 of record JACRKZ010000041.1, read on the forward strand.
CGGCACGGGGCTGGGCCTGAGCATCGCCAAACACATCGTCGGCGCGCACGGCGGCACCATCACCGTCGAGAGCCGCGTGGGCCAGGGCAGCACCTTCACCATCCACCTGCCGCGGCAAGAGGTCAGGGCGGTGCCGTAGGGG
>JACRKZ010000121.1 GCA_016235455.1 Armatimonadota bacterium
CCGCACGCTTTGTGCTAGGCCGGCACCTCGGCCTGCTCATCGGTCTTGGGCGTGAACATGAACCGCGGCGTGCCTTCGGCGCTGTCGGGGTCGACGTCGGCCAGCAGTGTCACGCCGCCGCGGAAGCGACCCGACAGGATCTCCTCCGAGAGCGGATCCTCGATCATGCGCTGGATGGCGCGGCGCAGCGGGCGGGCGCCGAAGTTCGGGTCGAACCCTTCCTTGACCAGCACGTCCATGGCCGCCTCGGTCAGGTCGAGCTTGAGCTCACGCGAGGAGAGCTGCTGGCTCAGCCGGGCCAACATCAGGTAGACGATCTGGCGGATCTCCACATCGGTGAGCGACCGGAAGACGATGACCTCGTCGAGCCGGTTGAGGAACTCGGGCCGGAAGGTGCGGCTCAGTTCCTCCAGCACGCGCGCCTTCATCGAGCTGTAGTCGGCCTCGACGTCCTTGCCGCGCTGGCTGTCGCCGCGGAAGCCCACGCTTTTGCCGCGCTGGATCTCGCGGGCGCCGACGTTGCTGGTCATGATGATGATGGTGTTGCGGAAGTCCACCGTGCGGCCCTGCGCATCGGTCAGACGGCCGTCTTCCATCACCTGCAGCAGGATGTTGAAGACATCCGGGTGAGCCTTTTCGATCTCGTCGAACAGCACCACGCTGAACGGCCGGCGGCGGACCGTGTCGGTCAACTGACCGCCCTCGTCGTAGCCGACGTAGCCTGGCGGCGAGCCGATCAGGCGAGAGACCGCGTAGCGCTCCATGTACTCGCTCATGTCGATGCGGATGAGCGCTTCCTCGGTATCGAACAGGAACTCGGCCAGCGCGCGCGCCAACTCGGTCTTGCCCACGCCCGTGGGGCCCAGGAAGATGAAGCTGGCGGTCGGCCGGCGTGGGTCCTTGATGCCCGCGCGCGCGCGGCGCACGGCCTTGGAGACGCCGACGATGGCTTCCTGCTGACCGATGACGCGCTGGTGCAGCGCGTCCTCCATGCGCAGCAGCCGCTGCGTCTCTTCCTCGGTCAGATCGGTGACCGGCACACCGGTCCAGATGGAGACGATGCGGGCCACATCTTCGACCGTGACATGACGTTTCTCGGTATCGCGGCGCTGGCGCCAGGTCTGGCGCTCGGCCTCGATCTGGTCCTTGAGCCGACGCTCCTCGTCACGCAGGCGCGCCGCTTCCTCGAACTGCTGGTGCCAGACAGCGTCGTCCTTGGCCACGCGGGTCTGCTCGAGCGTCTCCTGGAGTTCCTTGATCTCGCCGGGCGTCACGCTCGACTGCAGGCGCACGCGGCTGCCGGCCTCGTCGATGACATCGATGCCCTTGTCGGGCAGGCAGCGGTCGGCGATGTAGCGCGACGACAGCTCAACAGCGGCCACGATGGCGTCGTCGTCAATGATCACGCCGTGGTGGGCCTCATAGCAGCGCTGCAGGCCGCGCAGGATCTCCACGGCCTCTTCTTCGGTGGGTTCGCGCACCTTGACGCTCTGGAAGCGGCGCTCGAGCGCGCCGTGCTTCTCGATGTACTTCTTGAACTCATCGAGCGTGGTGGCGCCGATGCACTGCAGCTCGCCGCGCGCCAGCGCCGGCTTGAGGATGTTGGAAGCATCCATGGCGCCCTCGGCGCCGCCGGCGCCAATGAGCGTGTGCAGCTCATCGATGAACATGATGACCTGGCCGCGCGCCTTGCGGATCTCTTCCATGATGCGCTTCATGCGCTCTTCGAACTCACCGCGGTATTTGGTGCCGGCGACGATAGCCGCCAGGTCGAGGGCGATGATGCGCTTGTCCAGCAGCGGCTCGGGCACCTCGGCATTGACGATCATCTGGGCCAGGCCCTCGGCAATGGCGGTCTTGCCCACGCCGGGCTCGCCGATGAGGCAGGGGTTGTTCTTCGTGCGGCGCGAGAGGATCTGGATGACGCGCTCAATCTCGGAGGCGCGGCCGACCACGGGGTCGAGTTCGCCGGCGCGGGCCATCTCGGTCAGGTCGCGGCCGTAGTCGTCCAGCGTGGGCGTGGTGGACTTGCTCTTGCCCTGGCGCTGACCCTCCGGCGCGCCCTGGCTGGCGCGCGGCGTGCTGCTGGTCGAGCCGGCCAACTCCTCGGCGGCCTGCGACTCGCTGCCGACCTCGGCGATCTTGCGCCGTACCACGTCCAGTTCCAGCTCGAAGGTCCGTAGCACGCGGGTGGCCACGTCATCGCCCAGCGAGAGCAGCCCGAGCAGGATGTGCTCGGTGCCCGCGAAGGTGTGGTTGAGCCCGCGCGCCTCGTTGTAGGCAGTGCTCAGCGCCCGCGCGGCTGCCTCGGAAAAGCGTTCCTTGCCCGCGCCGCGACCGGCCGCGTAACGCGGCGACGGCTGCACCGGCGGCGTGTATTTGCGGATCTCGTCACGCACCCGCCGCGGGCTCACGCCGAACTGCCCGAGGATCTCGATAGCCTTGGTATCCGCCTCGCGCGTCAGACCGACCAGGATGTGGTAGGTCTGGATCTCGGCCGACCCGTCGGACTCCGCCTCCTCTTGGGCCACGATGATGACCTTGCGCGCCTGCTCGGTGAACCGCTCCCACATGCCACACATCCTTACTGCAACGCCGGAAGTCGCGAGCGACTGCCCTGATCCCATTCTTCGCCTAGTGCGCCACCACGTCAAGGCGTCGTGTGTCGTGCAGGACACGCCGCGCACCAGCGCCGCACCGAGCGCGGCCGACCTCGGCTGTGCGTCCTGCGGTCGGTCGGCTGAGTGCCGCGGTGCGCCCGTGGCCCCCAATCTGACGGAATGGGGACAGGTGCGCCCTCTTGGTGAGAGGCACCTGTCCCCATCGACAGATAGCGCACGTCCGGCCGGCTAGCCGATGGGCGTACCGGTATGCGCCACGTAGTTGCGGAACAGGCCCATAAGCTTCGCGGTGATCGCGCCTGGCTTGCCGTCACCGATAGGCCGGTCGTCGACACTGACCACGGGCACCACCTCGGCAGCGGAGCCGGTGAGGAAGAGTTCGTCCGCCGAGTAGACGAACTGCAGCGTGAAGAACTCCTCGGTCAGGGCGATCTCGCCTTCGTGGGCCAGGTCCATGACCGTGTCACGCGTGATGCCGCGCAAGATGCCCGCGGCCACCGGCGGCGTGTAGACGTGGCCATCGCGGACGACAAAGATGTTGTCGCCCGTGGCCTCGGCCACATAGCCCTGGTCGTTGAGCATCAGGCCCTCTTCGGCGCCCGCGCGATTGACCTCGATCTTGGCCAGGATGTTGTTCAGGTAGTTGAGCGACTTGATGGCCGGGTCCAGCGCGGTCGGGTTGTTGCGCCGGGTGGCGCAGGTGATGACCTTGAGCCCCTCGGTGTAGCAGCGCTCGGGATACAGGCTGATGCCCGCGGCGATGATGAAGATCGACGCCTTGGGGCACTTGCGGGGATCCAGGCCCAGATCGCCCACGCCGCGCGTAACCACCGCGCGGATGTAGCCGTCGCGGATCTCGTTGCGGCGACAGGTCTCGAGCACCGCCTCGCAGTACTCGGCCTGCGTCATGGGGATCTCGAGCATGATCGTCCGCGCCGAGTCGTACAACCGGCGGACGTGCTCTTCGAGCTTGAAGACCCGGCCGTTGTAGGCGCGGATACCCTCGAACACACCGTCGCCATACAGCAGGCCATGGTCAAACACCGAGACCTTGGCCTCTTCCTTGGGCAGGAACTGACCATCCAGGTAGATCACCGACATCACCTACTCCCTCCAGCTCGCTCGCTCGGCTGGGTCATTCTACCCAGCGGCGAGGGGCGGGTCAATCAACCGCTGCGCCATCGGGCTCAACTACGGAGCCGCCATGACCTGCCGCACATCGGCCAGCAACGCCGCCACGTCCTCGGGTTGCGTGTCCCAGGAGCACATGAGCCGCGCGCCGCCGGCGCCGATGAACGTGTAGAAGTGCCAGCCGAGTTGGTGCAGCGAGTCGATCGCGCGCTCGGGCAGTTGCACGAAGACGCTGTTGGCCTGGCGCGGGAAGAGGAAGCCCACGCCGTCGATCGCCCGCAGCCCGGCCTCCAACTCGGCGGCCATGGCGTTGGCGTGGCCCGCGTGGCGCAGCCAGGTGCCGTTCTCCAGCATGGTCACCCAGGGCGCCGAGAGGAAGCGCATCTTGCTGGCCAACTGGCCCGCCTGCTTGCAGCGGTAGTCGAACTCCTCGGCCAATTGGGCATCGAAGAAGACCACGGCTTCACCCAGCGCCAGACCGTTCTTGGCGCCGCCGAAGCACAGCACGTCGACGCCGACCTGCCAGGTGATCTCCTTGGGGCTGACCCCCAGCGAGGCCACGGCGTTGGCGAAGCGGGCGCCGTCCATGTGCACCCGCAGCCGGTGCTTGCGGGCCATGTGGCCCAGCGCCGCCAACTCCTCGGGCGTGTAGACCGTGCCCACCTCGGTGGCCTGGGTCAGGCTCAGCACGCGCGGCTTGGGGTAGTGGATGTCGTCGCGCTTGCGTACGATGGCCTCCACGCTGAGCGGATCGATCTTGGCGTCCTGGCCCGAGGCCAGCAGCATCTTGGTGCCGTTGGAGAAGAACTCGGGCGCGCCGCACTCGTCGGTCTCCACATGGGCCAACTCGCCGCAGATGACGCTGTGGTACGACTGGCAGAGCGCGGAGATGGCCAGCGAGTTGGCCGCCGTGCCATTGAACACGAAGAAGGCCTGCAGGTCGATCTCGAACAGGTCGCGCAGCAAGTCGCACGCGCGCTGCGTGTAGGGGTCGTCGCCGTAGCTGCGCTGGTGCCCGGCGTTGGCCGCCATCATCGCCGCCATCGCCTCGGGGCAGATGCCGGCGTAGTTATCGCTGGCGAACTGACGCGAACGCGTTGTGACCATGGTGACAGTCTCCTTTTCAGCCCTCAGGGTACCCTTCCCGGCGGCGCTGTCAACGCCCTGGAGGCCACGCCAGACGGCATCGCGACCGCGTTGACGCGCCTTGGGGCCGATGGTACACTGCCCCGCGGGCACGGCCCGGAAACGCACGGCATCATGGCACCACCCCTCTTTCCGAACCCCGAAATCACAGACCAGTACCAAGGGCGCACCCTAGATATCGAGGCGATCCAGCTGCTGCTGCCACATCGGCCGCCGTTCCTCATGCTTGACCGGGTGATCGAGCTCGATCCCGCCAAGTCCGCCGTGGGCATCAAGTGCGTGACCATGAACGAGTGGTTCTTCGTGGGCCACTACCCCGAGTTCCCGGTGATGCCGGGCGTGCTCATTCTGGAAGCGCTGGCCCAGTTGGCCGGCGTGGTGGTCATGACCGGCATGGAACGCGGCGCCTGGGTGCCGCTGTTCACGGGTGTGGAGAAAGCCAAGTTCCGGCGACCGGTGCGGCCGGGCGACGTGCTGCGGCTCGAGGTGACCATTCTCTCGGTCAAGCCGCGGTTTGGCCGCCTGATGTCCGAGATGAACATGCGCGCGCTGGTGGACGGCCAACTGGTGACCGAAGCCACCTGCTCCTTTGCTTTGGTAAACCGCGAGCAGTAGAGGGAGGCCGTCCTCAACCATGGTCATCATCCACCCCACCGCCCTTGTGGATCCGGCAGCCGAACTCGGCGAAGACGTTACCATCGGCCCCTTCTGCATTGTGGAGGCGGGCGTCCGGATCGGGGATCGCTGCTCGCTGGGTCCGCATGTCTTCATTCGCAGCAACACCACGCTGGGCACGGACAACACCGTCGACTACGGTACCGTGCTGGGCGGCGATGCTCAACACCGCGCGGCAGGCGGCAGGACCACCTTCCTCCAGATCGGCAACCACAACGTCATCCGCGAGGGCGTGACGATGCACCGCGCCAGCATCGATGGCGGGTTCACCTTGGTGGGCGATGACAACTTGTTCATGGCCTCCACCCACTTGGGTCACGACGTGGTCGTCGGCAACCACACCACGCTGGCCAACCTGGCCACCATCGGCGGCCACGTGACCATTGGCGACCGGGCCACCATCGGCGGTATGACCGCCATCCACCAGCGCGTGTCCGTGGGCGAACTGGCCATGGTCGGCGGCATGAGCGCCGTCACCAGCGACGTGCCGCCCTACAGCATGTGCAGTGGCGTGCCGGCCAAGGTGCTGGGCATCAATGTCGTCGGACTGCGGCGCAACGACTTCGATTCGGATACGCGCGCGTCCATCAAGCGTGCCATCCGCCTCATCTTCACCTCGGGCCGCAGCCGCAGCCTGGCCATCGAGGAGATTGAGCGGGACATGCCCGAGCGTTCGCCGCAACTGCAGGCCCTGCTCGACTTCGTCAGGGCAACCCAGACCGGCCACAACGGGCGCCAACTGGAGCACTGACATGAGCACCGGCCGCCGCTTGTGGGGCTATGCCGCGGCGCTGCCCTGGCATGTGGTGTTGACTGTGCTGTCCGCGGTCCTGGCGGCCGTGTGCATGTTGGCCGTGGTCGTGTCCTGCAAGCCGCTGTTCAACATGGCCGCCCAGGCGCAAGTGGTCAGCATGGACCAGATGCGCCACATGGCCGCACTGCTCTTGCTGTACGGCATCGGCATCGCCATTGGCGAATTCGGATACATGTACCTGTTCGACTACGTGGCGCAGTCGGTGGTCATGCGCCTGCGCGGCGACCTGTTCGCCCACCTGCAGTCGCTGCCGCTGGGCTACTTTGAGGATGCCAGCACCGGCGCGCTCGTCTCCCACGCCACCAACGACCTGGGCGTCATGCAGGCCCGCATGAACTTCGACCTGGTCAGCCTGGTGCGCCAGCCCGTGACCATCGTCGGCCTGCTCGTTTACATCGTGCTCAAGTCCTCGTGGGAACTGCTCATCGTGGCCATTCTGGTCGGCGCGGTGTTGTCGCCCGTATTGAGCTCCACTTCGCGGCTGATGAAACAGCACGCGGGCCATCTGCAAGACCGCATGGCCGACCTGACCTCGCAGCTCACCGAGAGCCTGGGCGCGATCCGGGTGGTGCAGAGCTTCGGCGCTTCCGACCTCGAATGCCGCCGGTTCGACGCCACCAACGCCGCCACGCGCCGCGCCATGATGCGCACGGTGCGCGTCCGCTCGGTGTTGCGGCCGGTCATCCATGTCATCATCCTGTTCGGCGTGATGGCCGTGGTCGGCGTCGGCGGCGTGCTGCTCAAGCGCGGCCGGGTCGACCTCGGCGACATCGTCGTCGTGGTCGCCACGCTGCAGATGATGTCCACCGCCTTCAAGGAGCTGGGCCGCGCCCGCCTGGCGCTCAGCGAGAGCCTCGCCGCCAGCGCCAAGGTGTTTGGCGTCATGGACACCAAGCCCGAACTGGTCGACGCGCCGGACGCGGTGACCCTGGGCACCATCGCCGGCCGCCTCGAGTTCCAGGGCGTGCACTTCCACTACAAGACCGGCGGCGACGTGCTGTGCGGCATCGACCTGACCGTCGAGCCCGGCCAGACCGTGGCAGTGGTCGGCTCCAGCGGGTCGGGCAAGACCTCGCTGGCCAACCTCATCCCTCGGCTGTACGACGTCACCGACGGCGCGCTGCTGGTCGATGGCCACGACGTGCGCGCGGTGACACGCGCCTCGCTGCGCGCACAGATCGGTATCGTGCCGCAGCAGACGGTGCTGTTCCGCGGCACCGTGGCGGACAACATCGCCTATGGCAAGCCCGAGGCCAGCCATGAGGAGATCGAGGCCGCCGCACGCGCCGCCAACGCGCACGACTTCGTCTCCGCGCTGCCGCTCGGCTACGATACCGAGGTCGGCGAACGCGGCGCCAAGCTCTCCGGCGGCCAGGCCCAGCGCATTGCCATCGCCCGCGCCATCCTGCGTGACCCGCGCATCCTCATCCTCGACGAGGCCACGTCGGCCCTCGATTCCGAGAGCGAGGCGCTGGTGCAGGAAGCCCTGGACCGGCTCATGCAGGGCCGCACCAGCGTGGTCATCGCGCACCGCCTGAGCACCGTGCAGAACGCGCACCGCATCGTCGTGCTGGACCACGGCCAGGTCGTCGAGAACGGCACGCCCGCCGAACTGCTGGCGCGGCCGGACAGCGTCTACCGCCGCTTCCACGACCTGCAGACCGGCGAGGTGCCCGCGTGAGCCTGGCCGCCGCGATCTACAACCTGCTCTTGCTGCTGGCCATGCCGGCGGCGGCGCTGTTCGTCTGGGCCAGGTACGTGCGCACCGGCCGCAGTCGGCTGGGCTGGAATGAGCGCTTCGGCCATCTCCCGGCCGACCTGATCGCGCTCTGCGCCGGACGCGAGGTGATCTGGGTCCATGCCGCGTCGGTCGGCGAGACCATGGCCGCCAAGCCGCTGGTGGCGCTGCTCCGGCAGCAGCGGCCGGAGGCGGTCGTGCTGCTCAGCGGGATGACCGATACCGGCCGCGCCATCGCCGAGCAGGCTGGCGCCGACGGTGTGTTCTTCCTGCCGGTCGACCTGCCGTGGGTCATCGATCGCGTCATTCGTGCTGTGCGACCACGGCTGCTGTGCCTCATCGACACCGAGCTGTGGCCCAATCTTCTCTGGCGCTGCAAGGTGCACGGCGTACGTGTCGTCCTGGCCAACGGCCGCATCGGCGAGCGCGCCTTTGCCCGCGCCAATCGGCCTGCGGCGCGCTGGGTCTACCGCTGGGCCCTGAGCCACGCCGATCGGCTGCTCATGCAGTCCACCGCGGATGCCGAGCGGATCCGTGCGCTGGGCGCCAGGCAGACCAGCATCATGGGCAACCTCAAGGGCGACGAGTCCTTCCCCGCGGTCGATGACGCGCGCCTGGCGCACTGGCAGGCCGAACTCGGGCTGGCGCCCGACCAACCGGTGCTGCTCGCCGGCAGCACCGGTCCCGGCGAGGAAGCCATCCTGCTGGACGCCTTCGCCGCGGTCCGCGCCAGGCATCCTGGCGCCCGCCTGGTGCTGGTGCCGCGCGCGGTGGACCGCGCCGGTGAGATTGCCGACCTGGCCACCGCCGCCGGACTGACCGCGGTGCGGCGTTCGGCGCTGCCGGCTCAAGCCGCGCGGTCGCTGGCCGAGCGAGCGGTGATCATCGTCGACACCATCGGCGAGTTGGCCGAGCTGTTCGCCGTGGGCACGGTGTGCTTTGTTGGCCGAAGCCTGGTGAAGATGGGCGGCAGCAACGTGCTGCAAGCCGCCGCGCAGGCCCGACCGGTGCTCACCGGGCCGTACGTGAGCAATGTGCGTGACAGCGTCGCCCTGCTGACCGAGGTGCAAGCCGCGGTCACCGTGAGCGATGCCGAGCAGATCGCCGCCCAGACCAGCGCCTGGCTCGACCAGCCCGAACTCGCCGCCGCGGCGGGCCGGCGCGGCCGTGACACGGTGCTGGCCAGCCGCGGCGCCACCCAGCGTTGTGTCGATGTGCTCTTGGAGCTGCTCGATGCCGGCCACGCCTGATCTCGAGGCCTGGTATCTGGAGACCGTCTCCGGCCAGCGCCGGGGGCTCCTCCCCTCGCTGACCCGCGGCCTGCTGGCCGCCGCCTCCTGGGGCTACTCCGTCGGCCTTCTCCTGCGGGAGCTGACCTATCTGCTGAGGCTGGTGCGGCCGGTGCATGTGGGCGCTCATACCGTCTCCGTGGGCAACCTGACCCTCGGTGGGACCGGCAAGACACCGGCTGTCATCCATCTCGCACGGCGGTACCAGGCGGCCGGCGGGCAGGTCGCGGTGCTCATCCGCGGGCATGGCGCGCGGAAGCTGGTCGGCTGCAATGTCGTGCACGACGGCCGCTGCGAGCAACTCACCGTGGCCGACGCGGGTGACGAGGCCCTGCTCATCGCGCGCCTGTTGAACAATGTGCCGGTGCTGGCCGGCAAGGATCGCCGCATCACTGCACGGGAGGCGGTGACGCGGTTCGGCGCGACAGTCCTGCTGCTCGATGACGGCTTCCAGTACCGGCGACTGCACGTCGATGAGCACATCGTCCTGCTCGATGCCACGCAGCCCTTTGGCACCGGCCGGCTGTTCCCCGCCGGCACACTGCGCGACCCGGCGTCAGCCCTGCGGCGCGCGGCCGAAGTATGGATTACGCGCGCCGACCATCCGGCCGCGGTCGACCTCGACGCCCTCACCGCCCGCGTCCACGCCCTGGCGCCGGGCGTGACGGTCAAGCGCACCTGCCATGCGCCCGCGCGCCTGACCACCGCGTCTGGCGAGTTGCCGCTCGACGCGCTGGCTGGCCAGAAGGTCGTGGCCCTGGCCGGCATTGGCAACCCGCGCGCCTTCGCCGCGACCCTGGCGAGCCTGGGGGCGGTGGTGGTGCGTGAGGCCTTCTACCCCGACCATCACCCCTACTCGCCCCAGGAACAGGCCGAGCTGGCGCGCCAGGCGGGCGAAGCTGTGGTGGTCACCACGGAGAAGGACCAGATGCGCCTCGGCGACTGGCCGGCGGACAGTGCGCCGTTGTGGGTGCTGGGCATCGAACTGCGCTTCGTGTAGGCGCGGCGCCGGCATCAGCCGTAGCGCTCCAACTCCGCCGCCAGCCGTTCGCGATCCCACAGCTCCACGCCACAGGTCTGCGCCAACTGCACCGCGGCCACGGTGAAGCTGGAGTTGGTGACGACCATGGCGTAGTGGCAGCCGTGGTGCTGACGTCCAGCCACGACTTCCTGCACCGCGCCGACACCCACGGGCTTGCTGCTGCGCTTGGCCTGCACGGCGGTGTCGTAGCCGCCATAGGAGATGATCAGGTCGCAGCCGAAATCGCCGCTGCCGCCCAACCGGCGCACCTGCCAGCCGGCGCGGCGGTAAAAGCGCTCCAGCCAGACCTCGAAGTCCTCGCCGCTCAGGGCATCGACATGGTCGAGACCGAGTTGCAGGCCGCGCCACCAGGCCCACAACCGGTCGGCGCGCGCCAGCAGCGCGGCGGCCACCACCACCGCGAGGATGGGCCACATGCGCGGCAGAGCCCAGCCCAGGTCTCGCACGAACTCGGTCAACGCGCTCACGGCCTCACCGGCTCCCGCGCGCACAACGCCATGGCGACGCTGGCGGCCACCGCCAGGCCGGCGCCCAGGCCGAACGCGGCCAGCGGCCCGGCGGCCTGCCACAGATAGCCCATGATGAGGCTGGCCGGCAGCGCCGCGATGCCTACCACAAAGGTGTAGAGCGAGAACGCGGTGCCCTTGAGTTCCTTGCCGGCCAGGTCGGCCACCAACGCCTTCTCGGCGCCCTCGGTCAGCCCGAAGTAGAGGCCGTAGACGGCGAACAACGCCCACGCCTGCCAGGCCGCCGAGGCCAGGCCGAAGCCCAGGTAGACCAGGCCATAGACCGCCCAGCCACCGATGATCACCCGGCGTCGGCCGACGCGGTCGGAGAGGCTGCCGCCGGGCGTCGAACTGACCGCCTTGACCAGATGCAGCGCCACCCACACGATGGGGATCCAGGCCTCGCCGACGCCGAGATCCCGGGCCCGCAGCAGCAAGAAGGCATCGGAGGAGTTGCCCAGCGTGAACAGGCCGATGACCGCGACCACCACCACCAGCCGCCGGTCGAGCCCACGCCAGGCAGCGAACGAGACCGGCGGCCGGGCCACCGCGGGGCGCGGCGGATCGGGCCGGTCGCGCACCCAGCCCACCACAGCCACGGTGGCCAGCAAGCTGGGGATCGCCGCCACAGCGAACACGGTGGACAGCTTCCAGCCGCAGCCGTGCAGCAGGCCAAACGCCACCAGCGGTCCCAGGACGGCACCGGTATGGTCCATGGCGCGCTGGTATCCAAACGCCTTGCCGCGGAGTTCGGGCTCGGTGACATCGGCGATGAGGGCGTCGCGTGGGGCGCTGCGCAGGCCCTTGCCCACACGGTCGCAGATGCGGATGACGAGCACCTGCCAAGGTGCCGCCGCCAGCGCCATGAGCGGCCGGGTCAAGCCCGACAGGCAGTACCCGCCGACCACAAGAGGACGGCGCTTGCCCAGCTGGTCGGACCACCAGCCCGAGACCAGTTTGAGCAGGCTGGCGACGCTCTCGGCGAATCCCTCGATGACGCCGACGAAGCCCACGCTGGCGCCCAGCGGGCCCACGAGGAACAGCGGCAGCAGCGGGTAGATGATCTCGCTGGAAAGGTCGGTGAACAGGCTGACCCAGCCCGTGGCCAGCACGGTGGGATGGAGTTGGGTACCGGCAGTGTCGTGCGGATCCGCCACGGGACGCCTCCTGGCCGATGCACTCAGTGTGGCCCGGACGAAGCGTCTCCGCCACTCCTGCGGTTTGGCCCAGATCTGGCGCGATTGGCCATGGCGCACCGCCGAGGGCGGCCGTGCGCCGTGGCGGCCCTCGTTCGGCGCGTCAAGCCACGGCGGTGGTCGGTTCGGCGGGCTTGGGCGCGCTGGACAGCCCGAAGGTGGCCGGCCGCAGACCCTCGATCTGCAAGGTCAGCATGGCCTCCAGCAGGCGGTCGGGCTCGACGAAGTCGAAGCGGTCGCTCTGGGTCAAGATGAGACTGACCAGGCCGTGGCACGCCGCCCAGAAGGCCTGCGCGGTCTCGTCGGGGTTGCAGCGGCGGAAGGCGTTGGCGCGCACACCGTCGCCGATGGCCTCGCGGAACTTGGCCACGGCCGCGCCGAACGCCGGGGTGTCGATGACCGGCACGTTGGCGCCGCGCAGCACGAACAGCACTTCGTACTGGCGTGGGTACTTGAAGGCAAACTCGACATAGGCGCGGCCCAACATGCGCAGCCGCGTCAGTGGTCCAGGCGTCAGCGCGGCCTGCTCCAGCGCGTCCAGCAGTTGCGTGGTGGTGCGGTCGAGCACGGCGGAGACGATGGCCTTCTTGTCACGGAAGTAGCCGTAGATCGTGCTCGGTGCATACTCGATGGCGTCCGCCAGGCGGCGCATGGACAAGCTCTCGTAGCCGTCCTCGACGAGAATCGTCTCGGCGGCATCAAGAATGCGCTGGCGCAACGACTCGATCTCGCGCAACCGCCTGGCCTGTGGCCCGCGGTCAGCTTCTTCGCGTCGTCGCAGCGACTCCACCTGCGAGATTACCCGATGGTAGAACATGGTTCGGCCTTTCGTGACTCGGGAGGCTTTGACACGCGTGCCACGGCTTGGTTGCAGAGGCGGGGGATTGGGCGTGGGGCGCACGCCTCGCCCGACGCCTGCCGACCACCCGCTGGTTGACATGCCCCTTGGGCCGGGTATGCTCTGATCAAGTTGGAGATTCCGATGCAGCGCGCTCGCCTTGGATTGCTGGCCGGCCTACTGATGGCTGCCCCGCTTCTGGCTGGACCCAAGCCCCTGTGGAACGTGGAGGTGGATGGGTATCCAGACAAACCGACCGTCGCCGACCTCGATGGCAGTGGCCGGTTGCAGGTGGTGCTGGCCACCGACCGCGGCACGGTCTGCGCCCTGGCCGGCGTCAACGGCACCGAACTGTGGCGACAGAACTTCGCCGATGAGTCTTTCACCTCGTCGCCGATCGTGGCTGACGTGGACCACGACGGCGGCGCGGAAGTGCTGATCGTCGGCTCGCGCAACGGCACGCTGGCCTGCTTGTCCGGCGTCGACGGCACGCCGCGCTGGTCCAAGCCCGGTCGCGGCGACTCCATCGGCGGCTCGGCGGTGCTGCGTGACCGCGGCGCCGACACCTCGCCCGTGCTCCTGTTCGCCCAAGGCACGCGGCTCATCGGGCTGGACGCCGCCACCGGCGATCCCGTCTCGGAGACCGCGCTGCCGCAGGACAGTCTCGGCACACCGGCGCTCGGGCTCGTGGCCAGCCGCACGCTGCTGTTCATCGGCACGCGCCGCGGCCGCCTGTTGTGCTACGACACCGCCGGCACCCCGCAATGGGAAGTCCAGTTGAGCGGCGGGCTCAATGCCGCGCCGGTGGTGGTCGATGCCGATGGCGACGGCCAGGATGAGCTGTATGTGCTTGGCACCTTCCTCTACTCCCTGACCCTTGACGGTCGCACGCGCTGGCAGTGGTCAGCGCCGGGTAACGCCGGGCTGGCCTCGAGCCTGGCCTGCGCCGACGTCAATGGCGACGGCAGGCGCGAGCTCGTGCTGACCGCCTACGACGGCGGCCTTTATGCCGTGGGCGCCGACGGCAAGACCAAGTGGCGCGCCACCGTCTTGACCACCGATCCCCGCGCGGTCAGCAATTACATCGCCGCCAGCACGCCCGCCCTGGTCGACACCCAAGGCCGCATCGTGGGCGCCGACGCCATCATGGCCTCGCCCGTACCCAGCGCGGCCGGCCTGCTGTGCTTCGACGGCAAGACCGGCCAGCGCCTGTGGCGCATGCCCATGAGCAACTACAGCCAGTGCTGCCCGGTGGTGGCCGACCTGACCGGCGACGGCAAGCCGGAGATCATCGTCGCCGACTGCAAGGGCAAGGTGCACACCTTCAGCCTGGCCAATCAGCCCACGGCTGGCTGGCTGCGCTTTGGCGGCACACTCGCCGGCAACCTCTACGAAACCGAGCGCTGGAACTGCACCAAGGCGCTGCTCGCCGGCCACATGCCGTTTGCGGTCAAGCCGCGCGAGGTGCCCTGGAAGGACAAGATCGCCAGCCAACTGCCTGGTGCGACCGTGCCCCCCACCACGCCCACCACGCCGACTGGGCCGGTGACGCCGACCACCCCGACCACGCCCACCACCCCGGCAGGACCCGGATTCGCCGATGTCCGGCCCGGTAGCGAGATTGCGGTCAAGCTCGACGGCAAGTGGTTGGCGCTCGACCCGGCGCCAGTCATGGTCGGCGGGCGGGTGATGGTGCCCTTGCGCGGCATCTTCGAGGCGCTCCGGGCCGAGATCAAGTGGGAAGCGGCCACCAAGGTCATCACCGCCACGCGCGGCACGACCGTGGTCATGCTTGGCGTCGGCAGCCGCAACGTCAGCATCAATGGCCAGGTCTCGGCCTTGGACGTGCCGGCACAGCTCATCGGCGGCAGCACCTATGTGCCGTTGCGCTTCGTGGGCCAGGCGCTGGGCTGCGCCGTGGTGTGGTACCCGGACCGCAACGACGTCGGCCTGACCAGTCCCGCGGTGCCCAGTGGATAGTCTCTGCCTCACGGCGCTGGCTGACGATCTGTCACGACGGCTCGTCGGCCGGCGTCTCGGAGGCGTTGTCGTGCCGCGGCGAGAGCAGGTGTGCCTCGGCGTGCCAGATGGCGCGCTGCTCATCTCCATCGCCGCGGCCGATGCGCGGGTCCACCTGATCGACCGGATGCCGCCCGACCCGCATCCCGAACCGAGCATCCAGACCCACCTGGACAGCATCCTGCGCGCCGCCGAGGTCCGTTCGGTCACCGCCGTCAGCTTCGACCGCGTGCTGCGCATCGAGGTCAGCGGCATGGACCGCGTGGGCAATCCCCACGACTACAGTCTAGTCATCGAGTTGATGGGCAAGCACTCGGCCTTCGTCGTGCTCGACGGCGGCGGGCTGATCGTGGCCACGCTCAAGACGGTGACCCGCTCGGTGAACCGCCACCGTGAGTTGCTGGCCCGTCTGCCCTATGTGCCGCCACCGGGCGGGGACCGACGCGACCCGCTGACGCTCACCCCGGCCGAGTGGGACACGCTGTGGCCGGAGTTGGCCACCTACCCCAGCCTGCGCGAGGGCTGGCGAGCCAAGCTGTTCGGCCTCTCCAACGAGCTGTGGGCCTGGCTGCAGGCTCACGGCGCCGAAGATGGTCGAGAGGGCGCCTGGCAGGCCTTGGCCGCTTTACAGGCCGTCGTACGCGACAGCCGTTGGCAGCCGTGTCTGTTGCGCAACGCGGACGGCATCCCCGCGGACGCCTGGCCGCTGCCGCTGCCCAACAGTGAACCGGTGGCCAACCTGCACGCCGCGCTGGCGCTGGTGGCCAGCCAGGCCGGCGAGCGTGGCCGCCTGCGCGTGCGACGCGGCGAACTACTAGGCATGGCCGAACGGCGGCTGCACCGCATCGACAGCCAGATCAAAGGGCTCGACCGGGCCGCCGACCGGGCCGCGCAGGCCGACACCTGGCAACACTGGGCTGACCTGCTGCTGGCCAACCTGCACCTGATCAAGCCGCGCGCGGAGCAGGTCACCGTCGTTGACTGGGACGCCGAGGGCGCTGACCTGAACATCGAGCTCGACCCCCAGTCCAACGGCCCCAAGAATGCCGAAGCCCTCTACGAGCGCGCCCGCCGCGCGCGCCGGGCCGTGGAGGAGACGCCCGGCCGCCGGCCCGAACTGGCCGCCGAGGCGGACCGGCTGCACGCGGTCATCGCCGCGCTCAAGGCCGCCGAGACGACCGACGAGTTGGATGACCTGGCCGACGAGCACGAAGCGCTGCTGGCCGACGGCGCTGCGCCGGAGCGGCTGGCCAAACCCAAGACCGAACGCGAACGCTGGCTGCGACGGCTCGAGAAGCGCACCTCGTCCGACGGCTACACGATCCTCATCGGCCGCAACAGCCAGGAGAGCGAGGGCCTGCTAAGCCGCTGCGCCTCGCCCAGCGACCTGTGGTTCCATGTGCGCGGCGCTGGCAGTGGCCACGTCATCGTGCGCACCAACGGCCAGCCCGACCTGGTGCCGCCGAAGACCATCGAGGACGCCGCCCGCTGGGCCGCGCGCTGCAGCAAGATGAAGCACTCGAGCCTGGTGCCCGTGGTCTACACGCAGCGCAAGTACGTGACCAAGGTCACCGGCGGCGCCGCGGGCAAGGTGGTCTACCGGCACGAGAAGTCGATCTTCATCGAGCCCTAGAGCGACCCTCGCCAGTGCCGGACCGCCACGCTCCAGCGTGGCATCGGGTCGAAGACCCGACATTCCCAACCAGATCGCCTCTGCGGTCGGCCTGCCGGCCGATGCCAAGCTGGAGCTTGGCGGTCCGGCACTGGTTCGAACTGGCCCTACCCCGGCGCGTCGGTGCGCGAAAGGTCGCCGCCCTCGGTCGGCGCGGGGCCAACGGGCGACCCGCCGCCGACCGGCACTTTCTTCGCGCCGGTGTTGCCCGATTCGAGCAGCAGCGAGCGCTCCTTGCTGCGCGTCTCGCCCACGGCGGTGATGCGGATGGCGCGCATGTCGGCCACGGGGCACTCATGCTCGCAGGTGCCACAGCCGATGCACAGGCTCGGGTCGACGTACGGGCGGTGCAACGTGACGGGCTGGCCCCAGCGGTCCTGGATGACCACGTCGCGCGTGTAGATGGCCTTGGGTGAGACCGGGCAGACTTCCTGGCAGACCACGCACGGCCGGTCCATGGCCCACGGGAAGCAGCGTCCGCGGTCGTAGAAGGCCGTGCCCGACTTGACCGGGCCCTGGGCCGCGAACTTGCCTTCGCCGTGCTTCTGTTCGAGGGTCATTTTCTGGATGGCGCCGGTCGGGCAGACGGTGCCGCAGAGCGTGCAGTTCAGCTCGCAGGCGCCCATGCGCATGTTCATCACGGGGGTGAAGAAGCCCTCGATACCGGCCTCGAAGGCGGCCGGCTGCAACACGTTGCTCGGGCAGACGCGGATGCACTGGTCGCACTTGATGCAGCGCGCGAGGAAGTCGTGCTCAGGCACCGAGCCTGGCGGGCGGATGACCGTCGGCTTGAAGTTGCTGGTGGTCTCGCCCGTGGAACGGCTGATGCCGTAGAACAGCGCGCCAAGAATGCCGGCGAAGATGGTCGCGCGGCGGCCAACGTCGGGCGCGGTCACCTCGTGCTCGACCTTGGGCAGCCACTGGAACGACAACGCATCGTAGGGGCAATCCTCGATGCAGTTGAAGCAGACGAAGCACTCGCTCTTGCGCAGCACGCCTTGCGGGTCGCTGGCGCCTTCGCAGCTCTTGAGGCACAGGTCGCAGTCCACGCACTTAGCCGGGTCGCGCTCGATGCGGGCCAGCGAGAACCGGCTCAGGAAGCCGAGGAACCCGCCCAGCGGGCAGAGCGTGCGGCAGAAGAAGCGCGGCACCACCGCGTTCATGGCCAGGATGAACACGAAGAAGCCCAGGATCAGCCAGGCAAACTGATGGTCGTGCGGCCGCACATAGATCGGCAGGCCGAGCTTGCCCAGCAGCGGCAACACGCCGATGGTGATGCTGCGGTACAGCGTCGGCTGCGGGTCGAGCAGGCCGTTCTGCGCGGTGCCGAACAGCGCCGCGGCCAAAATGAAGGCCAGAATGAAGAACTTGGTGCCGAAGTAGCGCCGGTAGCGGCTGCCCTCGATGCGCTGCTTGTCGGGCAGCCCGCGCCGGCTCAACCAGCCCGACAACTGCAACAGTGTGCCCATGGGGCAGATCCAGTTGCAGAAGGCGCGACCGACCAGCAGCGTCAGGAAGACGATACCCAGGCTCCACAGCACGGCGCGATAGACCGTATGCGTGGTCAGCAACGTGGTGGCGCCGACCAGCGGGTCCATCTCCAGGAACAGGCTGGTGGGCCAACCCTTGATGCGGCCGAACGAGGTCAGCCAGACGGCCGCCAGGAAGAGCAGGAGGAAGAACGCCTGCACGCCCACCCGCAACCGCGTGATTCGAATGAACTTCAAAGGACTCATCCCAGGATCAGACAGTGGACTCATCGATCGGCACGTGCCTGATGTCGGCCTCGCCGAGCTTACGCGACTTGGCCCGGCCCAAGTACTCCGGCGGGCGCGCGGGTCGTTGCAGCAGACCCCAGCCAAACGCATCCACAGCCACCATGTCGGTACTGACTACAACTGTGTTGCCCGGCATCACGTCGGCCAGGCTGCCGCCGGTGGGGCCGTTCTTCATCAGGATGCGGGTCGCATCAAGCACCACCAGCGTGGGCTTGATGAGGTGCGGGAAGTCGGCGATGACATCGTGGATGCACTGGTGGAACTGGTTGCGGCGACCGCCGAGCAGCCCGTAGAAGTTCTTCATAGTCATCGACGCGCCGCTCAGGTTGTGGTCCTTGCAGGGCGCCACGCCGATGACCTTGTTGGCCAGCCGCAGCGGCTCGTAGAAGACTTCCCAACGGTCGAGCGCGGCGCCCGGCTCACCCACGAGCTTGTTGCCCTGCTTGGTGCGCCCCACCGCCAGGTCGACGAAGCGGTCCGGCGTGGGCAGGATGATCTCGCACCCCGTGGCCTTGGCCACGGCGGTGATGCCGCTCTTCTCAAAGCAACCTTCGGGCTGGTTGATCGGGTTGTCGGCGATCAAGATGCGCTTGGCGCCGCAACGCTTGACCTCGTTGGCCACCGCGGCCAGCACCTCGGGCGAGGTGGTGGCGCCGAGCTCGGGCGGCCGGTCGAAGGCCACGTTGGGCTTGAGCAGCACCACATCGCCGGGCGAGATGAACTTGTCCAGCCCGCCCATGGCGGCGAAGGCGGCCTTGACCATCATCGCCGCATCACGACCGTGTACCACCGCGAGCTTGGTGGGCATCTGCGGATTCTTCAGGTCGTACCGCGGTAGGGTCACGGCATGAGCGTTGGCCAGATCCTGGAAGTAGTCAGCGCCGGTGCGCCGGTCGTGCAGCGCAGCGCCCACCGCGCCGGCGCCGATGGCCGTGGCCAGCGCGCCGGTGTAGCGCAGCATATCGCGCCGATCCATGGGCTGTCGCGGCCGCCAGACGATCTCCTGGCTCACTGCAGGCTCCCAGCCGCCTTGATCAGTTTGGCGCAGACGGCTTCGGCCGGAGCCTGGCCAGCGGCGACATACATGGCACCGCCAATGTACTTGCCGGCCTTGAAGACGATGTCCGTCGGCCCCTTGCCGGGCCCGCTCAGCCACGCGGTGGTGCCGGCGATCTTGACCTCGGTCACCTCGCCGTTGCTCTTCATGAAGGCCTTGTACTTCTCGAGCGCGTCGGTCAGCTGCGCGGCATCGTCGCGCCGCACCAGGAACACGTCGACCTTCTCGCCGCCCTCCTTGTAGGAGGCAGCGTAGCCGTCGTCGAGGCCCTCCACGCTACCGACCTTCTTGCGGATCCACTTGGTGGAGCCGGCCGCCAGCCCGTCCTTGGGGAACCAGGCGGCACCTGGCGCGTCGAACGTGGTCTTGGGCATCTTGCCCGCCAACTCGGTGGCCGCGGCCATGGCGGCGTCGGCCGCGTCTTCTTTGTTGACCGTGATCATCACGTACCAGCGGTCGGCGCGGAAGAAGACGCTGCCCTTGACCTTGTAGCCATCCTGGCCCAGCGCCACCGGGTCGGTGCCGCTGCGCTCGGAGTTCAACATGCCGTAGGCCTGCAGCGGCGTACCCATGTCGTAGATGTAGATCTGCACATCGGAGCCGCCCTTGGTCAGGTTCTGGTACTCCATGCCGACGAAGCCGTAGTCGACATAGCTGTCGGCCTTGCCGTCGATCTTGACGTACAGCTGCTCCTTGTCGAACTTCTCGACCTTGCCCGCCGTGTAACCGGCCGGAGCGGTCACCGGCAGATAGTCCTTAGGGCCGTTGGCCGAGGCGCCGCCGCCGGCGGCAGCCGCACCACCTGCCGCGGCCGCACCCGCGACCGCGCTGGGGCCCACGGGCGCCAGGCCGCCGGGCGCCGACGAGGCCGGTCCGCCCACGGGTGTGCCGGGCGCGGCACCGGGAACGCCGGTCGTGCCGGGCGCGCCCTTGGCGCCGGTAAGCGCCGATGCGGCGGTCAGCGTGCCGCCCGCCATGGAGGCGCCACCACCGCCGGCACCCATGACCACAGGATCGGCGGCGCCCCACAGCGTGCCGCGCGGGGCCAGCCCGCGAATCAGCAACGCCGTACAGAACAGCGCCATGAACGAAAGGATACCGATGCCGGCCAGGTAGTCGCCGCGGCCGACGGGTCGCACGTAGTGCTGCCCGCGGCCTGGCTTATTCATCGTCGCAGAAGCCATTGCCAGTCCACCATCGCCAGCCAAGTGGCGTCGTGCTGGGAGTCTAGGCGTCCCCCGGCCGGGTTGTCAACCCTTGAACCCGGGAGCCAGAGCCGTATGTGACACGCCTGTTGCCGAACCAAGGAGGAGACGCCGTGAGGCGGGCGAATCCGCGCCGCAATGAGCGAACGTGACTGGCACGACCTGTATTTGCGCGGCCTGATGAGCCAACTCGATCTCGAGCGCTACGAAGAACTCGTGTGCGAGCGATTGCAGTTGGCCGACGAACTGGCCGACAGGCTCTCCGACGAGGAGGGTTGGGACCGCGACATGGTCAGGCGGGCGCGCGCCATGTTGGCCGTGCGCGCCACCTTCGCCTCGCTGCTCGACGAGGTCTCCACCGAACCCATCTCCGACGAGCTGTTCTCCTGGCCCGTCGAGGATTCGGCACGCACCCTGCAGGATCGCACCGCGGTGCGTCTGGTCAACGTGATCATCGTCCGCTCCATCGAGAACGGCGTGGGCGCAGTGCAGATCACGCCCACCACCGATGGTGTGCAGATCGACATCACCGGCCACGCGCCGACCACCATGCTGACCACGCCCCGCAGCCTGCTGCGGCCGCTGCTGGCCCGGCTCAAACACGTTGCCCACCTCGACCCGGAGCGCCGCGGCATCGAGCAGATCGGCCATCTGCCCATCCGCTACTGCGGCCGTGACTACGAGATCAAGGTCACGGTCATGCCCGGCGACGAGGATGAGTCGGCTCGGCTCGAGTTCGCCTCGCTACGCAACACCGCTTGACGCGTCGTGCCCCGGCGACTCAGCTGCTGGGCACCGCGGGCACGACGTAGCTACCTCACCGGCACCACGCACGGCAGCACCCGACCCTCGCACGACGCTGGCGGCAGAATGCCCGCCAGCGCCGCGAACGTCGGCGCGATGTCCAGCGTGCTGGCCTCGCTGTAGTCGACGCCGGCCTTGATGCCGCGGCCGGCGAAGAGCAACGGCACCGCGCTGTCGTAGACATAGGCCTGGCCGTGGCTGGTGGCGTACTTGGTGTCGCCGGCCAGGCACAAGGGGTCGAGCAACACCAGCACGTCACCGCTCACGTCTGGGTGCACGGCGTGGGCCAGGCGCGCGCCGAGCACCGTCGGCGGCACCTGGCCGCGAAGCAGCCGCGTCACGGGCCAGGCCGACGACACGCCCTCGACGCGCATCACGCCCTCGGCGGCAGCCGCCTGCACGGCTTCCAGATCCAAGCCGGCCCGCCGGACCGCAGCGCGGTCGATGGTCAGGTACGGCTCGGTCCACGACGTGACCAGCGCGCCGTTCTGAAACCGCGCCGCCACCACCGCGCGCGCCTCGTCGAGCAGCTTCTTGTCGTCGATGCGCAGCGCGGGCAAGCCCATCAGCGCCGCCTGCGCCGGCGCCGGCGCCACGCCGTGATCGGCGGTCAGAGCCAGCGTGCAGGCGCCCAGCCCGCCGGGCACCAGCGCGCCCAACTCCTTCAGGAAGCCGGCCAGGGCGCGGTCGGTCTGGAGCGTGAAGTCGAGCGCCTCCCACGAGTTCGGGCCGTACTTGTGCCCGACGTAGTCGGTGCTCGACAGGCTGACGAAGAGCAGGTCGGTGGTGTCGCGCGCGCCGAGCCGCTCGGCCCGCACGGCGGCCAGCGCCGTGAGCAGCGTATAGTCGTTGGCGCGCGGGGTCTGGGTGAACACGCCGAAGTAGGCTTCGGTGGTCTCCTCGACCTTGCTGTTGACCGCATCGGCGAAGATCGCGGCCGACTGGGTGCCGAAACGCTCGCCCCAGACCGTCTCGAAGCCGCCGCGAGCGCGAGCCTGGTCGGCGGTCATCAGCGGCTTCCAGCGCTTGCCGCGCTGCAGGGCCGGGTAGCGCTCGGCGTTGACGGCGGCGGCCCAGTCGGGCAGCTTGCGGCCGTAGGCCGTGCTGGTGATCCAAGCGCCTTTGCCCTGGTCGTACCACAGCGCGGCGTCGGCCAGCCGACCGCCCATGAGGATGGCGGCGCGGTCCTTGAGCGCGATGGACACGACCTTGGCGCGCCCGCCCGTGGCCATCTTCAACTCATCGCCGAGCGTGGTCGTGCGCAGGTTCTCCGGCCCGACGCGCGTGGCGCCAATCCCGCTGGGCTCGCCCAGAATGGTCGCGCCGGGCTGGTCGACGCAGTACTCGACCTGGCCGGCATTGGGGTTCCACCATTCGTTGCCGACGATCCCGTTGCCGTCGGGGCAGGCGCCGGTGCTGATGGCGGCATGGCTCGGCCCGGTGTAGCTGGGCAGATGTCGCAGCCGGCACGACGCATAGTTGGCGCCTCCGTCGAGGAAGGCGCGGAACCCACCATCGACCAGCAGGTCGCGCATACGGTCGAGGTAATCAGCGCGGAGCTGGTCAATGACCAGCACGACCAGCAGCTTGGGCCGCTCGCTCACGCGATGGGTCGTCGCGGGCGGCGGCACGGGCTCTGGCTTCGCCTTGGCCCGGCCGTGCGGCGTGCAGCCCGAGACCATCAGGGCCGCCGCCAGGTAGCACACACGCCATCGCACTGACCGCATCGCTCGCTCCTGAAGGCGATGATGCGGCGGCCACGCTGGTAGCGTGTGGGCCCGTCGTCAGAATCAGGTTAGCGGCGTGGCTACTCGACGGCGTAGCGGTAGCAGAAGCGGCCGCTGGGCGCGGTGCAGCCCTGCTCCAGCCAGTCTTCGAGCCGCTCGGGCAGGCCCGCATTGTCGGTCCACTTGAAGTCGACGGTGAACCTGGCGCCCAGCCCGAGCAGCGCCCGCGGCACGGCCAGCATCAGCTCGTTGCCGGCCACGGTGAGCTGCGCGGCGCCGATCTCACGCCATTGGCCGTCGACGAAGCGCTCGACCGTGGCGGTGCCGGCCGCCGGCTGCCGCCGATTGACCAGGATATCGAACCCATGCCAGCCGGTCCTGGTATCGGCGTCGGTGTTCAGCAGCAGGCTCATCCAGCGGTCGCTGTCGGGGGTGGTGATGGGCGCGGCACACTGCGCGTAGGCGTAGAGCCGCTCGCCGTCGCGGGCCAGCTTGGCGCGCTCGATGGTGTTGCGCAGGCTGCTGTTGGCGTAGCGTCGCCCGCCAAAGCCCTCGGCGTCGCGCACGGCCGGGCCGCCGGTCTCGGCCAGGTACTCCGGCGTCACCGCGGCCCAGTCGGCCAGCGAGGCGATGGCCGTCGGCGCGCCGGCGACCGGCCGCGGGCGCACGCCCTTGTAGCGCCGCACGAAGTCGACCAACTGGTAGTAGTAGTTGTCGCCGTGGCCGCCTCGCATCGGTTCGATGTCTCGGCTGTACTCCTGGCTGTAGGTGTCGACGAAGAAGCTGTCGCCCTCGGCCAGCTGGCGACCGGCCATGCTCATGCCGCCCTTATTCAGGAAGCGCTGGGCCACCCACTCGTTCCAGCCAGTGACGAAGACGAACTCGGGGTCAACCTCCAGTGCGCGTCGGCACTGCTCGGCGAAGCAAAGGCCCAGCTCGGGTCGCTGCTCGGCGGCGGGCGGTTCCTTGCCGTCGTGGAAGCTGCGGCCGATGTTGCTGATGGGGTGCTGCGCCACGCAGACGGACAAGGCTTCGGGCTTCTTGGGGTCTTCGTGCCAGCCGGCCTTCTGCGGGTAGTTGTCTAGCCAGGTCCAGGCGTCCTTGCCGTCGCCGAACCAGCCGTCCTTGCCGCTCCACGCCCACGACCGACGGAAGCTGAAGAAGGCGGCAATCTCGGGCCGCACCTCTCCACCGTCCCACAGCATCAGCGGCTTGCCCTTCCAGCGGAACCACAACTCGGGATACAGGTTCTTGGCGAAGAAGTTGTCGTAGATCCTCGTCACGGTCTGGGCGCTGGAGCTGTGCGCGATGAAGGCGATTTGCGGCGTGGCCTGGCCGCGGGCGCGCAGCTCGGTCCAAACTCGGCACAACGTGAGCAGTGTCTCGTCGTAGGTGAACGCGTTGGTGATGTCGAACACGACGGTATCGACGCCCGCCGCCGAGAGCATCTTGGCGTGCTTGGCCAGGACCCACTCATCGCCCGAGAAGTAGTAGCCGAACTGCGGCTGGCCCCAGTGGTGAAAGGCGTTGACCGGCCCTAAATCGGGCTTGTCGGGGTTGGCCGCGAGGATCTGCGTCAGGTCGTGCAGGTCCTTGGAGTGGTTGCCCAACCAGAGGAAGTAGAACATGCCAACAAAGCGGTCGGCGCGTGCCGGCCGGCATTCGGCGGGGCTGGTGGGCAGGCTGCGACCCAGCGCGTCAGTCGCCACCCAGGTGTCGGACAGCGTGTCACGCATGGTCGCAGCCTTCCCCATGGGCAACGTCGCCACAGTCAGTGCCAGGGCGACGGCCCATGTTCGGTTCATCTCGGCTCCTACTTGACCACCACCGGGTTGACGAAGTCGGTGCTCAGCGCAGCCACCTGCTCACCGGTCATCTCACCGCTCTGGACCCACAGTCGGTAGCCCACGTCAAGTGGCTTGTCCTTGGTCACCTCGACCTTGAAATACGAGCCAAACCGCCCGTAGTCCCGCTCGGAGAAGCGCGCTTCCTTGGGGTTGGTGGGCCGATCGAGATAGGCCACGGTATAGCGCTGGCCGCCGAGCAGGAAGCACATGGCGTCCCACGGCAGGTTGATGTGCTCCTTGTTGCCCGGCCAGTTGCGCGTCTCATCCAGCTTGCCACGGCCGTCGGGCCGCAGGTAGTAGGTCTGCTTGGCGGTGGCGTCGGCCACCTCGGAGTTGGCGCGGAAGTGGAATCCTGCGTGCTGCGGGTCGCCGTCCAGTGTCACGTCCCACTGCGTGGCCTCGAGGCGGCTGGCCCAGTCCATCAACATGCCACCGGGCGTGTTGATGATGGACACTTCGCGCAGCTCATTGGCGAAGAGGTCCGTGCCCTGGCCGTGCCACTCGATCTTGACACAGTGGCGACCAACGACCGGCCCGCCCTCGGCCGACACCGTGCCGCCGTCGAGCTGATAGGCCACCGGGCAGTGCCAGATGTCCACGTTCTTGGCGGTCTTCGGGTCGGCGCCGGGCGTCACGTAGCTGGTCTTGTTGAAGCCGTACATCACGCCACGGTGATGCGGGAACAGCTTCGCGCCCACCCCGTTGGTCAACAGCGTCTCGCCACGATCGGGGTCGTAGATGTGATGGAAGACCTTCATCGTGTCGAAGCGCTTGGCCTTGTCCGGGCTGAGCGGCGCGCGGATGTAGCGCATGACCGGCTTGGTGCCCAGGCGCAGCTCGCTCCAGTCGGGCAGGCTGTCGGTCCAGGCAAACACCGGCCCAGCCGGCTTGGCGGCGGTGTCCAGCGTCACGGTGACGGTGGTGGCGGCGCCCTTGGCCAGCTTCGGTGCCACGAAGACGAGTTCGCGCACCACGTCACCGGCGCCCTGCTTGACCTTGCTCTGGTCGAGCAGCAGGCCCGGCGCGAGCAACTGGCCGACGACCGGCTTGTCACCAAGGCCGGTCACGCTGACGCCGGCCCGCGCCAAGGCCTGCGGCACCGACACCGCCAATCGCACGACCGCGTTGGTGCGGTCGGCATCCACGGCAGCCAGCGTGATCTGGCGGCTCTGTGTCTCCGCGCGCAAGCCGCTGGCGACCAGCAGGGCCGCCAGCACATAGAGCTTTCGCATCATGCGTCCGATCTTCAGTCGATGGTGTAAGGCTTGCGCGGCTTGTGCTTGATCATCTCGTTGGCCGCGTCATCGCCCACGAACTTCTCGGCCTCGCCATCCCACTTGAGCTTGCGGCCAGTGCGGTAGGCCACGTTGCCCAGGTTGGCCGTGGTGGTCGACGTGTGGCCCATGGCGCATTCGGCCACGGGCGTGAGCGTCCGGTCCTTGATGCAGGCCAGCCAGTCGTCGTAGTGGCTGCCGCGCACCGGCAGCTTCACCGCGTCGGGGATGGGCTGTTCCTTGAACGTGTCCGGGAAAATCTTGGGCATCTGGCCACGGCACACATAGAGCTGCGCCTCGCTGCCGATGAACGCGATGCCGTGGTCGGTCATGATGTCGTCGGGATCGCGCTCGATCTTCTTGCCCTGCAGCCAGGCCAGGCCAAAGCCGGGGAACTCGTAGTGCGCCTCGATCTCGTAGGGCACTTCCATCGGGCTGTTCTCGGCGCGCGTGCCGGTGGCTTCGACGCTGAGGGGCTTCTCGCTGCGCATGGCCCACTGCAGGATGTCGATCATGTGGACACCCCAGTCGGTCATCAAGCCGCCGCCCTGATCCCAGAAGTAGCGCCAGGCGTAGTGGGCGCGGTTGTAGTCGAAGGGAATGAGAGGCGACGGCCCAAGCCAGCGATCCCAGTCGATGTCGGCCTGCTGCGCACGGTTCTTGATGGCACCGGCGTCGGTCAGGTTGAGCATGCGCGGGTTCTTCCAGCCGCGAACCTTCTTGATCTCGCCGAGTTGCCCCGAGCGCACAATCTCGACCGCCTTGCGGAAGTTGCGGTCGCTGCGCTGCTGCGTGCCGACCTGCACCTTGCGGCCGTACTTCTTGGCCTCGTTGACCAGGATGCGGCCCTCCTCCACGTCGTGCGACATGGGCTTCTCGACGTAGACGTCCTTGCCCGCGCGCACCGCGTGGATGGCGATGGTGGCATGCCAGTGGTCGGGCGTGGCCACGAGGACCGCGTCGACATCCTTGCGAGCCAGCACTTCCTTGTAGTCGATGTGCGTCTGAGGCTCGGCGCGGCCGGCAGCCTTCAGCCGGTCGACGGCCATGGCGCGGCGCCTGGCGTCGAGCTCGCAGATGCCCGTGATCTCGAACCGCTTGTCCTTGGACAGGTTCGACAGGTGGCTGCCGCCCATGCCGCCCACGCCGATGAAGGCGAGGTTCAGGCGCTCGTTGGCCGCCTCCTGGCCACGCGCCGGACGATAGCCCCAGAGGCTGCCGCCCAGGCCCAGGGTCATGCCCGTGGCCGCTGTTCGCCGCAGGAAGTCGCGCCGGTCCATGCTCGGTCGATCGTTCATAAATCCTCTCACCACAACGACTAGGACGCCGCCTCGCGCCGTGGGTTCGGCCCATTGTAACTGTTCTCCCGCGCCGTGAACAAGGTGGACCACGCCATCGGTCCATGGCACAATGCCCGCGTGGAGGGTCCCATGCGCCGTATCGCCGCCGTGTTCGTCTGCTGGCTCGTCGTTGCGCCGCCGCTGGGCGCGGCCATCACCGTCGCCAATCACCGCGCCGACGAGACGCTGCGCTACCCCGTGGTACTGCTCACCGGCCGCGCCGACTCGGGTGATGTGGTGACCATCACCAACGCTGACAACCCGCGGCCGGATGGGCGCAACCAGGGCCCCGTCATCGACCGGATGTTCAAGCTGCTGGTGGAGTTGCGTGGCGGGATCAACCACCTGACGTTGGCCGCCGGCGGGGAGAAGCTCGACCTGGCGCTCGAATACCGGCCCATGGTCACCGACTACAAGGTGCGCCTTGTCTACCTGACCGGCAGCGAGAAGGCTACCGCCTACCCCACGCCCAACGCCGACGACCCGCAGAACTACCAGGCTCGGCTGCGCACCGCCGCGCGCCTCATGCAGACCTTCTGCGCCGAGGCCATGACCGCGCAGGGCTTTGGCCCGCTCACCTTCGACCTGGCCTGTGACACGCAGGGCGACCCCATCGTCGACACCGTCGCCTACCCCGAGGCCGCCGCCGATCTGCGCGCGCGCGACGCCGGCGAGCAATGGCAGCGCACCTACCAGTTGCTCGGCCGTTCGTACGCCTTTTCGCGCACCAAAGTGCTCTGCGCCAACGCCTTCATCGCCTACGACCCGGCCACCAAGCGCGCCCTGGGCCACACGGCGCTCGGCGGTGGCTCACTGGCCGTGTTTTCCACCAACCCGCTCTATGCCTGGCCGGCCAACCTGCGCGATGTGCAGCGCGCCTTCGACGATGCCACCCGCGTGGACACGGCCAAGGTCTGCGACGACACCGCCTACCGCGGCACGAACTGGGCCATGGCCGCCACGGGCATCGGCGCCTGGCTGCACGAGCTGGGCCACACCTTCGGCCTGCCGCACAGCCCCGACCCGCGCTGCATCATGTCGCGTGGGTTCGACATGTTCAACCGCGCCTTCGTGCTGCGCGAAGCACCCACGACCCGGCGCGCCGAGCCGCTGGCCTTCAAGAGTGAGCAGACCGCTTACTGGGACCCGCTGTTCGCCGAGCGCCTGTCACTCAACCCGTTCTGGCAGCCCGACGGCCCCAAGGCCTCGGGCCAGGCCGAACCGCGCGCCAAGTACGACTGGGCCACGCGCCGCCTGACGATCACGGCGCCGGCGGGCCTGGCGGCCGTGCAAGTCGAAGGACCGCAGATGCGCACCAGCCTGGCCAAGGCCCAACTAGCCGGCAAGCGCGAGTTGGTGCTGGCCAGCGCCGACCTGCGCGTCGCGCTCGAAGCGCCCGACGGCGTGAACGTCATCGCCTTCGACCGCGACGGGCGCAGCGTCTCGTTCGATGAGCGCACCGCCCGTGACCCGCGCCTCTTCGTGCGTACCTGGCAACTGGCCGCCGCGCCGCAGGCCTGGACCGCCATGCCCAAAGCGCCCACGCTCGACGACACCGCGCTCGCCACGATCATCGAGAGCCTGCGCACTCGACCCGCCACGCCGGCCAAGCTGCCCGACGCCGACCAGGCGTTGTCGCTCGACTTGGCCGCCACCTACGCCGACAACCAGACCCGCGTGGCCTACGCGCTGACCACGGTCCGGGTCGACGAGGAACGCAAGGTCAAGCTGCTGGCCGGTGGCGATGATGGCTTCCGCATCTGGCTCAACGGCGCGCTGGTGCTCGACCGCACCGGCGTGCAGGTCGTGGCCACCGACAGCGCCACGGCCGAGGTCACGCTCAAGGCCGGCGCCAACACCCTCCTCGTGGAGAGCCAGCAGGGCGGCGGCGGCTGGAACTTCGCGCTGCGCCTGACCACGCCCGACGGCAAACCGCTGCTGCTGACAACCGAGGGCAAGCTGCGCAACGCCGGGCTCTGATCGGCACCGCAACGAGACGGACCGGTATGGAGCACAGTCGTCCCTCGGCCGTGCTCCATACCGGTCCGTGTGCTGGCCGTCCATCTGACAGCGCTAGACGGGGCTTCAAGCCTACCGCCCGAACACGACCTCGTAGTACAGCGCCTTGTCGCGGGCGCCGTCGATGGTGAAGGCGTTGCCGGTCACGGGCACGGTGCGGCCGGTGCGTTTGCCGTCGTGGTCGAGGATGTTGACCGCGGTCACGGCCCGGCCGAGACTGATGGTCGCTTTGACCGGCTCACACAGCAGCGGCGCGTCGCCGTTGTCCAGCACCCGCTGATCCACCGAGAACACGGTGAACCGCGTGTTGGAGATTCGCGCCACCGCCGTTACCAGTGCCGTCGCCGCATTGGCGAGCGTGGCCTTGGGCTCGGTCGCGGTGACCAGCACGGACGCGTAGGGGCTGTCCAGCCGCACCTTGGTCGAGCCGAGCGTCAGGTCCTTGCCCTGGGCGAAGCCCACCACGCCCTTGGTGCCCGCGGTGTTTATGGTGAAGTAGCCCTCCGTGGCGTTCCAGGCCAGTTCGCCCGTGGTCGAGGTGATCACGCCGTCCTTGGTGTACTTGGCCATGTCGACAAACGTGGACGGTGTCGGCTGCGCCGTGAACTCGACCACGCAGCGGCCCGCGGCGAGCGCCGCCGCCGGCACCGCCCCGCCGAACGTCTTCACGTCGCCACGCTGCTCCACCTTGTCGGTGAAGTCGAACTTGCCCTCGGCAAGCGCCTGCGGGCTGACCCGCCGCGCCGAGACAATGTCGCCGGTCTTCACGTCACCGCGCGCCAGCATCCGCGCCAGCACTGGGTACTGCCCCAGTTGCGTCGGCGTATCGACGTTCCACACACCGAACGGCGGCCGGCCAGCGATGGGATTCCAGGCCTGGTTGCCGCCGCCCGACTGGAACTCGTAGCTGGCATCCCAGCCTTGCAGCCCCAGCCCGTAGGCCGCAATCATCGGCGGGCCATCGGCGCTGTACAGCGCCGGATAGACCGTGATCCACTCCGACAACCCGAACGGCCGGCCCGCCACCTGCTGCAGACCGCTGGAGAAGTAGCCGCTGCCGGGCGATTTGAGCATGGTGTCGGTGGGCTTGTCACCAAAGTAGTTGTGGCGGTCCACATAGCCGACGTTGGCGTCCGAGCGCAGGTTGTAGTAGTGCGGCAGCCCAGCCGGCGCCTGCCACGGCGAGCCGCACAGCGGGCCCTCATAGCCGGTATCGCGAATGGCCTTGGCGAAGCGCATGTAGAACTGGTTCTGCAGCTCGTGGAAGTGCGCCGCGTTGTCCAGCAGACGCTGTCGCTCGCCGCCCGTCTTGTTGGGCAGGTTGTCCTGACCGAAGAACCACGGGTTGCCCTGCAAGGCGATGTTGCCCGCCTCGATGCTCTCATCGCCGCGTAGCGCATCGCCCCAGGCCTGCTTCAGCGCCGCGGTGGTGCCGTACTTGGCCTTCAGCCACTGGCTCCAGCGCTTGACGAAGAACGCCTTGTAGGTTGGGCAGGCGTTGACCGCGTTCTCGTTGGTGTAGAAGAAGATATCGTCTTCGTTCTGCAACTCGATGTAGCACAGCGCCGGGTCCTGCGCGTAGGTCTTGCCCGTGTACGGGTTGGGGTGCTTCAGCAGATTGACGACCATCTCGATCATCAGGTCCTGCAGGTCCGGTGCCAGGTTGATGATGGCGTAGGTGTTGCCCTGCAACTTGCCCATCAACTCGTCATAGGCCAGCAGACGGGCCTTGTTGCCGGGCCGCACCTTGACCTGGAAGCTATGCGACCAACCGTAGTAGACGCCGGCCTTGGTCAGTTCCGCGCTGAAGTTGTCGAAGCGGTCCAGCCCTTCTGGATGCATTCTGGTCATGTCGTCCGGGTCGCCGATACCTTCCCAGCCGTTGGGGTTGGTGAACTTGTGGAAGCGCACCGCGTTCACGCCCCACTTGGCCAGGCGTTGGGCCAGGAAAGCGGCCTCGCCCTTGGCCGGCGCCGACAGCGCGTAGGACAGGTTGGTGCCAAAGAACTTGACCGGCGTGCCGTCGGCGAACTGGAAACCCTCCCCCACCATGCGCACGCCACCGCGGCGGCCGGCGGGCTTGTCGAGCCAGTCCTGGAAGCCGACCACGCTCGGGCCGATGTCCCGAGTCGGCGTGAAGGGGAACCAGTCGGCGCCAGGCACCACCTCCGTGTACTTGGCCAGGTCCTCGTCGCTCACCAGCAGCGCTACCGGCTCGGGGAAGGTCATGGTCAGGTCGAGGGTTCGCGTGCCCGCGGGGAAGTTGGCCTCGGCCAGGCACAGGCGCATGCCGTTGTCGAAGCGGATGGGCGCGGCCGGCGCCATGGTCATGGTGACCTGTCCGGCGGTTTTGCTGTTCAGTTCGATGCGACTGATGGCGTCGAGCCCAGCGATGCCGGCGAAGGACAGCGGGCGGCGCGTCTGCTTGCCATCGGCACCCACGAGCACCGCCTCGCCGTCACGAGCCGACTCGTCGGTGGCGAAGCTGCTGACCAGCGCAGTCAGCGGCACATCCTTGGCCGCGGTGAGCGTGAAGTGGAAGACGACCGAGCGCGGCCCGGACTGGCTCACCCGTTGGTTGACCGAGATGACCTGACCGGCCTCTTTGTTGGACTCAAAAAGTGAGGTGACGTCGAGCACGCCGCCGTTGCCGCGCGCCTTGGCGCCAAACCCGCGCCACGCCCAGTTCGGCCCCCAGGCCACCGGCTCACAGCGCAACCACGGCTTACCGCCGCGCAGGAACTGGAAGGCGTAGGCGTTGTCCGGGGAGACGACCACCATCCACTGGGGTGGCGCCTGCTGGGCCGCGCATGGCGCCAGCCCGCCCAGAACCACCAAACCCACCGTCAGAAGCCCACGCCAACGCATCGCCAATCCTCCACCGCCACTCAGGGTCGAACGGTGGATTGGCCTCGCCCGGCGGGGATCCTCCCGACTGTCGTGCAGCCGCGGCGGCCGCGTCTGCGGGCACCAGCGCGGGTCAGACAGCAAGACGCCGCACGCTACCGGAAGGCCCCTCAGGGCTCCCAGCGGCGCGCGGCGTCTCAAACAGTTGGTTTGACGAAGTACCGGACAGTAGCGCGAAGCGCAACTGCCGCAGCGTTCGGACTAGCCGAACGCTCAGCGCTTAGCCTTATGCCTGTTGAGGCGGCGGCGCTTCTTCATCCAGTGGGTCTTGACCTTCTTCTTGTGCTTCTTCTTGTCGCTGCTCAAAACCGCGTCCCTCGCCGTCTGCGAATTGGTCCACCACCCGCTGGTCCAGCGGATTGGAAGCCGCAGAATAGACCCGGACGTGGCTGTTGTCAAGCCCAACGGGCCAGAGATAACCGAGCCCGGGGCCGCTCGCGGCCGAACGGCCCCGAGACGGGGCTCAGAAGGCCGGTCGCTCGGCGACGGTCGCGCCGCCGAAGGCACGGATGTAGGCATGCGCGGCCATGGCCATGGCCACCGGCGTGGTGATCAGCGTGCCCACCGCCACACAACCGCCAATGCTGTTGATGATGGTGTTGACGATGAGGAACAGGAGCGCCGGGCCGATGTTGGCCATGTTGAAGGCCCACGAGCGGCGCAGGCACTCCATGACGTCGGTCTCGCCGTCCGCCATGATCCAGGCCGCCCAGTAGATGCCGAAGCCGATGACCAGGCCAGGCACAACACACAGCATCGTGCCGACCGACACCGCCACGCCGGCGATGATCATCAGCAGCAGACCGGGCACGAAGTGACTGAAGCCCTGAAAAACGTCGCCGGGCGCCACCGACTCGCCGCGTGCCGCGCGCAGGCACATGCGGTTGTAGCCGATGGCCATGGCGCCGGAGCCCAGGCCGAGTGTGAAGATGATCCCCACGACCATCAAAATGGCGCCAAGAATGAGCGCGCCGGCGTTGCGCATGAACGTCTGCCAACCCTCACCGAGGGTCGTACCGATGTCCAATGGGTGCAGCATCGATCTGTTCTCCTTTTCACCGCAGAACGCTTGCCGCGCTCGTGCCGCTCTAGGAGTATGCCACCATTCCGCCCTAAATGCAGGACTACCCCGGTCGCGAGCCCGGATCGACCAATGGCCCCCACTCGTCGAGCATGGCTCGGCCCACCTCGCCCACGGTGCGGAGCGCGGGCCAGTTGGGCGGCGCCACGGCCCGCACCGCGCCGAACCGCTCCACCGCATCGCCCAGCGTCAGCCGCCCCCGCGTGAACTGGCCCAGCCGGGCCGTCTCGATCCAACTGGCCAGCAGCAGATGGCGGCCGCACCAGGGGTAGTTGCCGTAGCGCTCGGCCAGATACGTCAGGTAGTCGGCCGTGCGCTGCCAGTCAGCGGCGGTCGGCGCGGCGGTGCCGGTCAACAGTTCCGGTCGCACCGCGGTGAGGTCGAGGTCACGTTCGCCCGCGGCCAGCACCAGCGACCAGCCACCGAGGGTGATCGTGCCGTGCCACAGCACCATCAGCGCCGCCGCGCAGAGCCAGGCGGCGCGTTGGCCGACCAGCAAGTGCTCACACAGCACGAGCGGATTGGCCTGCCGGCCGCCGCGCAGCAGCAGCCACGAGCAGGACAGCGCCAGCATCGCCACCGCCGGCAGCAACAGGCTGCCTCCGCACAGGCGTGGGGCCAGCCGCGCCGCAACCACCAGGGCCACGAGCGTGACCGCCGCCGCGCGCGGCAGGCCGCGCGGCACACGGCCCGACCAGCCCGGCCGACGCAGGGCGCCGACGGCCGTGGCCAGGCCCAGCAGACCGACCCCCACTGCCGGTCGCCACAGCCACTCGGAGCGGCCGGGCTGCAGAGGCATCAGGTTGGCCGTGACCCACCAACCGTAGAGCGGCGCCACGGTGAGCACCAGGCCGACGGCCCAGGCCACCACGGGCGGGAACACGAAGGTCATCAGCGCCGCGCCCAGCCCGAGCGACAGCCAGGCCCGCCCCCACGACAGCGTGGCCACGACGGGCACATGCTCCGCACGCATCAGGAAGTGATCGAGATCGTGCCAGACCACGCCGCCGGTGCAACTGGCCAGCACCACCAGGCCCTGCGCGACGAGCCACACGGCCAGGCCGCGGACAGCGGTGCGGCGGGCCCAGAGCGAGAGCGCCAGCCGCGAGCTGCGGCGGTGGTGGGCCAGTTCGGCCGCCTCGTGCAACGAGTAGGCACCGGCCACCAAGGCCGCCAGCACAACCACCAGGCTCTGCGGCGGGACTCCCACTCAACCGGCTCCTCACTCGTGTCAGATGGGAGTATAGGGAGCTGGAGCGCCGGCTGTCAACGGCGGGACATCGGACGTGGGAAGCTGCGCCCCCCCGACCCACGCGCTACATCGTACCAACCACATGCTCCGCTCAGGCCACCATCTCGCCGCGCACCGCGGCGGTCGCCTGGCTCCAGAAGCGGGCCAGTTCGCGCACGTCGCAGTGCTCGGCGGCCAGCGCCACTCGCGCCTGAGACCAGGTCACACCCGGTGGCAGGTCGTCGTCATCCAGTTCGGCCACTTCGCCGCCGACGCGCAGCCGGTCACACAGGCGCGCTGCCTCGGGCCAACTCAACTCGCCACCGTCAGCCAGCTCGTGCGCCAGTCGCAAACGGAGCAGCAGCCAATAGCGGATGGCGCAATCGCGGCGGCCGTCGAACACGCTGCACAGGCGATCCCAGGCGGCCGCCGCGGCCTGGTGGGCCAGGGGCTCCTGGGCAAACGGCACACTGGCCAGTGCCGCGACACCGGGCCAGATGGCTGCGGCATGGTCGTCGAGGTGGCGGCGGCAGTGGTCCTCGAACCACGCCACCGAGCGCTCCAGGCCGAGGTAGGCAAAGCCGCGCGTGCCCCGCGGTTCCAGCAGGCGCGCGCCATAGTGAGCCACGAAATCCCTCGGCTGCGTCACCAGCGGCGCCCGCCACACGGGCACGTCGGCCCGCTCCGGCCGCGACAGCAGCGCACCCCGCAAGGCCAACACCACCCGGCGGGTCAGCACCGCCCACACCAGCCCCTGCCGCTCGGCGCGAGGATCGGCGAGTTGGTGGAAGAGCAGCACACCCGCGACGCGATCAGCCGGTCGCCAGGCAGAATGCGACCAACGACGACGGCCGTGCGGCGCGGCGTGATCGGCCAGCTCGTGAGCGATCTCGGCGTGATGTCGGCGGTAGGCCACGGCCATCGCGGCGGCTACCTCGATGCGATCGACCAGGGGCACGGCGTCCAGAATGTCCTGGCACGCCGCCGCCACGGCATCGGCTTGCATCGGCTTGGCAACCACGCTCGCACCGCTCCCACGGGTGTCTTCACCTGCTATTCGGCAGTGCGCTCGCGGTTACTCCTTCACCCTCTTGTCATGTTCGCGGCAGCAGCGGGGCGCGGCCGCCAAGAAACGGTGTCAGGACCCCTTTTCAGCCATGCTGAAAAGGGTCCTGACACCGTTTCTTGGCTAGACGTTGAAGCGGTAGGTGATGATGTCGCCGTCCTGAACGATGTAGTCCTTGCCCTCCAGGCGCAGCACACCGGCCTTGCGGCAGGCGTCGAAGGAGCCGTGGACCGCGAAGTCATCGAAGGCGACCGTCTCGGCGCGGATGAAGCCGCGCTCGATGTCCGAGTGGATGGCGCCGGCGGCGTTCTGGGCGCGCGTGCCGCGGGCGATGGTCCAGGCGCGTACCTCGTCGGGTCCGCCGGCGGTCAGGAAGCTGATCAGGTCGAGCGTCTCGTAGCAGCCGCGGATGACCTTGGGCGCCGCCGACTCGGCGATGGCGTAGTCGGCCAGGAAGGCTTCGCCCTCTTCGGCGTCGAGCCCGGCGATCTCCGCCTCGAGCTGCGCGCAAAAGGCGACGGTCTTGATGCCCTTGGCGGTGGCGCAGTCACACAGCGCGGCCGGCGGCGGAGCGGCCGCCTGGTCCTCGGGCACGTTGGCCAGCACCAGCAGCGGCTTGAGCGTCAGCAGCTGGAAGCTGCGCAGCATCTTGGCGTCGTCGGCCGACAGGCCGAGCGTGCTCAGCGGCTGCTCGGCTTCGAGCACGGGCAGGCAGCGCTGCAGCACTTCCTTTTCCGCGGCGGCGTCCTTGAGCCCCTTCTTGATGTCCTTCTCGACTCGGTCGAGGCGGCGCTCGACGACGCCGTGGTCCGCGACCACGAGCTCGAGGATGACCTCATCGAGAGCCCGCACGGGATCGACCGGCCGGCCGTCGGAGTCGATATCGCCAAAGCAGGCGATGACGATGGCCAGCATGTCGGCGTCACCCAGCGCGGCGGTGAAGCGCTCAGCCTGGCGCCCGGTAAGCTCGGCCGCCTTCTGGGCGAAAATGTCGCAGAATATGATCTCGGCCGGGGTGCGCTTGCGCGGCTGGAACACGTCGTTAAGGTAATCCAGGCGGCGGTCGGGCACCTCCGTCACGCGGCGGTGTCCGCCTTGGGGATCGCCGACCAGCGCCGCGAAGGCGGTACTCTTGCCGCTCTGGGGCCGGCCGATGAGGTACACTTGCAGGGCGTTGGTGTTCACGGAACTCTCACCTCGTCGATGAGGTCATGATACCCCGAGAATGCGTTTGACTGCTCGATTGATGCGTCGACGAAGCGAGGTGCCAGATGCGCGCTAGTCTGCTGGGCGGGTTGTTGTGTCTGCTGCTCACCCCGAGCGCCTGGGCCGCCGATCCGCTGGTCAGCTCGGTCAACGTGGTCGGCCTGCTGCGCGTGCCGGCCGCCGCCATCGCCAAGAATCTGCCGCTGGCCAAGGGCGATCCGGCCCTCAAGCGCAACATCGATGGCGCCCGCGAGTGGCTCGAATCGCTGGGCCTGTTCCTCTCGGTGGCCACCAAGCAGACCAACCGCGGCAACCAGGTCGACGTGACCTACACCGTGGTGGAGAACCCGCCGGTCGGCGCGGTGTTGATCAGCCCCGTGCCGGGCATCTCCTCGGCGGGCATCCGCAACGAGCTCGACACCAAACCCAAGGACATCCTCAGCCGCGTGCGCGTGGCGTCAGACTCGCTCAAGATCGCCGCGCTGTACCGCAAGATTGGCCTCGTCGTGGAAGTCGAGACGGTCTTCGACCCGGCGCCCACGCAGACCACGACGCCGGTCAACACCACCTTCAAGGTGACGCAGTTGCTGGTCGGTCGCGTCGTCTGCGAGCCGCTCAACTATGTCAAGGCCGAGGTCGTCCAGCCGCTCATCAAGCTGGCCGCCGGTGAGCCGCTGCGGCTCGAGCGCCTGGCGGAGCAGCAGCGCGCGCTGGCCGACTTCCCGCTGTTCGTCGGCGTCGGCGAGCCGTCGTTCCGCCGCGACAAGGCGTTGCCGGCAGCCCAGGTGGAGCTCACCTTCCCCGTGCAGGAGGCCGAGCAGCCACTCGTGGTGGAGCAGACACTGCCCATGCTCGACATGGAACGGCTGCGCCGTTGGGTGCGCTTCGCCGCCGTCGACATCAACGTGGCCCTCAACGACATGGAGTTCGTGCGCTCGCCCGAGGAGGCCAAGGCGCTCTATGACCGGGCCGAGACCGCCGCGCGCGCGTTGGACGACGGCGACGCGGCCTGGCAGGCCGCCTACTGGGCGCGGCACTGCGCCGCGCTGCTGCCGGCCGATGCACCGGTCAAAACGCTGGAACGGGCCGGCGAGCGGCTCGACGCGCTCTGCGCCGCCGGCGGCACGGCCCGCGATCATCTGCGGCTGGGCCAGGTCTACATGCTCATCGGCCGCCGCGTCGACGCCGCCAATCAGTTCGTGCAGGCGCTGGACCGCAAGCCCGAGGGGCTGGACCTGGCCGAGACCTACGCCGAGCTGGCCGCCGCGCTGGCCAGCCTGCTCTCCTCCGGTGAACAGCAGGTGGCCGAGCTCTGCAAGACACACATCAAGGCCGGTGCCGATGCACTCAGCAAGCTGCCGACCGACACCTCACCCGAGGTGGTCACCGAGGTGGCGCAGTTCTACTTCGTCGGCCTGAGCCTGGCGCGGCTGCACATGGATCTGAAAGCACCAATGCGCCTCGATAGCCCCTTGGCCGGCTGGCTCTTCCGAGCGGCGCACACGTTGGGCGAGAAGCAGCCCGCAAGCGACGCCGCCGACTCGCCCGAGGTGCGCGAACAGCGCCGGCTGGGCCATCACCTGGGCAAGCTGCTGACCAGCGTTGTCTTCGTGGCACGCTCGATGGGGCCCGAGGTCATCGGGCTCGACGGCATGAACAGCCTGCCAGACATCCTCGACGCCGCGCGCGACGCTTTCCTGTCGCCGGGCCATGCGCAGTCGACCGACCCCACTATCCCCTTCTTCCTGAGCCTGAACAACGTGTTGGTGGGCAACCTGCTCGTGGCGCGGGACGAGGCGCTGAGCGGCCTGGCCCGCTATCCGAGCAACGAGCGTCTGGTGGACATCTACCTGCTGTGCTGCCTGGAGAACGTCTACAGCGGCTTGACCCAGGAGCAGGCGCTCAAGGCCCTGGACAACGCGCTGTCCACGCTCGGGCCGGACGTGGAGGCCGGCCGACTCAACGGGCCCGGCCACGCGCTGCTGGTCACCAAGCTGCAGATGGCGCTCTACCAGACCCTCAACGCGGCTGACGCTCCGGCTCGCGCCAAGGCGCTGGCGGCCACCGTGCAGGCGGCGCAGCTGACCATCCAGCGCGCGCCCGACTGGGCCAGCGGCTACTGGTTCGCCGGAATGGCGGCGCTCAAGGGCGCTGAGCCCGGCACGGCCGTGGCGCCATATCGCCGGGTGGTCGCGCTGCAGCCGGCCAACGGCGAGGCGCGCTACGCGCTGGCGCTGGCGTTGATCGCCTCGGGCGCACGCGATGAGGGGCTCAAGATGATGGACGCGCTGCGCACCAAGCCGGCGCCCGATGCGCAGAAGTCCGTCGGTCCGCCCGCGCCGACCCCAGCTAAGCCATAGGGTCGTGCGGCGGCGCCAGGTGCTTGCGGTACTGCCAGAACAGGCGTGACACCCGAGCTTGGCAGGCGCGCTGATAGAAGCCCATGGGGCCGACCCAGCCGATGGTTGCCTCGCGGTAGCCGCGGTCACGCAGGTCAGCCAGGCAGCGCAACAAGAGCACGCGCCCGATGCCGTGCTTGCGGTGGCGGGCGTGCGTGCCCATCGGGCCGAACCAGCCCGGGTTGGTCACTTCGGCGGCGGCAAAGCCCACGATCCGTCCGTCGAACCAGGCCACATGGCAGGTGTGCGGCCGCTGGTGCAGCGCGTCCAGCGCCTCGGCGGTCCAGTTGGCCGAGAAACGTCGGTCGACGAACTCGGTCAGTGCCAGCTGGTCGTCGGCTGTGAGCCGCGCCAGCCGGTAGCCAGCCGCGGTCAGTGCCTGCTCCGCGTCCGCGGTATCCAGCGGCTGATGCGTCAGGTCGCAGACCATGTTGTAGGCCTCGCCCACCTTGCGGAAGCCGTGGCTCGTGAAAAACAGCGTGCTGCGCGTGTCGCACGGGTCGATGCCGGGGGTCAGGTAGACTGGTGAGCTACCACTGACGTCGATCACGACCACCAGGCTGCCGGCCAGCACGGACTCGAAGGACTCGAGCAACGCCTCGGGCACGCTGGGCTCTGGCCCCACGGTGAGCGCCTTGATCCAAGCCCGGCTCGAACGGACCACGCCCAGCAACACGCCGCGCAGCAGTCCGTCGTCATCCCATGCACCGAGGTTGTGCATCGGCTCGTAGTGCGGGTCGCCCCACACCTGGCGAGCGATGTTGCGCTCGTCGGCGGCATCGCTGGGGAACTCAGCCCGCAGCCGCCCGGCGACATCGGGCAGATCCTCGATGGACAGCGGTCGAATGTGCACCGTCACACGCGGTCTCCGCCGCGCAGGATACCATGTGCGACGGCGGACGTAGGCCGTGGGACGTGGGATGTGGGAAGCTGCAACGCCCCCACCCAGGCCGCGGGCCCCACGACCTGTGTCCGGTGCCGCGCGCCAGCCCTTGGCCCCCACGGCCAAGGGCGGTACAATCGGGATCTGGAGGAAGCTGTGAGCCACACCACCGGACGTTACTTCGAGGCGTTGCGGCAGGTCGTCGGTCAGTTCCCGGTCTTCGGCGAGGTCATCCACGCCCAGCCCTATGGAACCGGTCACATCAACGAGACGTATGCGGTGACCGTTGAGCAGGGCCGGGCCAAGATCCGCTACATCCTGCAGCGGATCAACGAGAACGTGTTCCGCGACATTCCCGCGGTGCAGGAGAACATCGGCCGAGTGACCGAGCATATCCGCGAGAAGCTGCTGGCGACGCGAGCCAGTGACATCTCCGGCCGGGTGTTGCGGTTCCTGCCGGCGGCCGATGGCCGCAACTACACGCAGGACCAGGATGGGGGCTACTGGAGGCTGTGCCCGCTCATCGAGCGGTCGCGCACCTTCGACATCCTGGAGAGCGCGCAACAAGCGGAGCTGGTGGCCAAGGCGTTCGGCCATTTCCAACTGCAACTCGCCGACCTCGATGCCTCGCTGCTGCACGAAACGATCCCCAACTTCCACGACGGGCCCAGCCGCATGGCGGCCTTCCGTGTGGCGTTGGAGCTGGATGCGCACAACCGCGCCGCCGAATGCGCCGAGGAGATCGCCTTCCTGTTGGAACATGCCTGGGTCTTCGACGTGTTCCCCAAGGCGCTGGCCGAGGGACGCGTGCCGCTGCGCATCACGCACAACGACACCAAGGTCAACAACGTGATGTTCGATGACGAGTCTGGCCAGGCCATCTGCGTCATCGACCTGGACACGGTCATGCCGGGCCTGGCGCTATACGACTTCGGCGATATGGTGCGCACAGGCACCAACACCGCCGCCGAGGATGAGCGCGACCTGCGTCGAGTGTCCATGGACATCGCGCTATTCGAGGCGCTGGCGCGCGGCTACTGGGCCACCGCCTGCGGGTTCCTCAACCGCGCCGAACGCGACCACTTGGTCTTCGCGGGCAAGATGCTCACGCTGATCATCGGGACGCGCTTCCTGACCGACCATCTCAACGGTGACACCTACTTCCGCATCCATCGGCCAGGCCACAACCTGGACCGCTGCCGCACCCAGTTCCGACTGGTGGAATCCATCACGCGGCAGGAGGAGGCCATGGCGGCCATTGTCGAATCTCTGTAGTGACGGTGTGGGACGGCCGGGCTCGGTGCGTTCCGACGGAGGTATCTCTAGCATGAGCACGCTGCGCAAGCAGGCCCAGGATCTCCTGGTCGCCCAACTGACCGACCGTGGTCTCGACGTCGAGGCCATCAAGACCCGGCTCCGCAACCAGGTCATCGAGACCCCGAGCTGGGGCTATGCCAACAGCGGCACGCGGTTTGGCGCCTTCCGCCAGCCCGGCGCGGCCGGATCCATCGCCGAGAAGATCGCCGATGCGGGCCAGGTCCATAAGTTCACGGGTGTGGCGCCCAAGGTGGCCATGCACGTGCTGTGGGACCTGCCCAATGATGAGGCCCTGGCCAGCGTCCCGGCCGCAGCCGCCGAGGCCGGCGTCTCCATCGGCTCGATCAACCCCAACGTCTTCCAGGACCAGGCCTACAAGCTCGGCAGCCTGTGCAGCCCGTTCGCCGGGGTGCGCAAGCAGGCGGTAGACCACTGCCTCGAGTCCATTGAGATCGGCCGCCAGGTCGACTCGAAGGTGCTCAGCATGTGGCTGGCCGACGGGACCAGCTTTCCCGGCCAGGACGACCTGATCGACCGCAAGCATCGCCTGCTCGACAGCCTGCGCACCCTCTACGATGCGCTGCCGGCCGACATGACCATGCTCATCGAGTACAAGTTCTTCGAGCCGGCGTTCTACGCCACCGACCTGCCCGACTGGGGCATGTCCATGCTCATGTGCCAGAAGCTCGGCGCGCAGGCCAAGGTGCTGGTCGACCTCGGCCACCATGCCCAGGGCGTCAACATCGAGCAGATCGTGGCCAACCTGATCGACGAAGACATGCTCGGCGGCTTCCACTTCAACAACCGCAAGTACGCCGACGACGACCTCACCGTGGCCAGCACCAACCCGTATGAGTTCTTCCTCATCTACAACGAGTTGGCGGCGGCCGAGGAGCGGCCCAACGCTCCGCACATCGAGTACATGATCGACCAGTCGCACAACATCAAGTCCAAGATCGCCGAGATGATCCAGACGGTCATGAACATCCAGACGGCCTATGCCAAGGCCATGCTGGTGGACCGCGGCGCACTGAAGGCGGCGCAACTCGCCGGCGACGTGCAAGGCGCGGAGCTCTGCCTGGTCAGCGCCTACGAGACCGACGTACGACCGCTGGTCGGGCTCGTGCGCGAGGAGATGGGGCTGGATCCCGAGCCGCTCAAGGCGTTCGCCGCCAGCGGCTACCAGGCCAAGGTCGACGCCGAGCGGGCCAACCGCGTGGACGCCGGTGGCTTGGGCCAGTAGGGCCGTACCATGAGTGATGACGCGGCCACACCGACACCTGCCGTTCGCCGGCCGTCGCTGTGGCCGCGTCTCCTTGTGGGCCTTGTGGTCGGCCAACTGCTGGCCGTGGCCTCCACCAGCATCTCGCTGACTCCGCCCTGGAGCCTGGCGCCAGCCACCTGGTGGCTGTGCCCCCTGCTGCTGGCGCTCATGCTGGCCGGCCCGCGCTGGGTGCGCGGCCTGGCTTGGGGCTGGGTGGGCATTGTGGCCATGCTCACCGCGGTCATTTGCTGGACGAACGTCACCGATGTGTTGCTGGCCAAGCTGACCGTGGACGACGGCGCAGCGCCGGCGGATGTCATCGTGGTGCTCAGCGCCTCGACCACGCCCACGCAGCTCTCGCCCAACTCGCTCGACCGGATGCTGCATGGCGTGCAGTTGCTGC
This sequence comes from Armatimonadota bacterium, assembly GCA_016235455.1. GTDB lineage: Bacteria > Armatimonadota > UBA10988 > UBA10988 > UBA10988 > UBA10988. Next base: position 43,496 of record JACRKZ010000121.1, read on the forward strand.
AAGCTGGCACCGCGCCGGCCATCACCTTCACTGGCGAGCCCGGTTGCTCGCTGAACCGCTTCAGCGAGCTCGCGCCGGAGACCATGACCAAGCTGGGCATCGCTACCGATCGGGTCGTCGCCTTCGAGGCGCGGACCGGCCACCATCCGCTCAACACGCGCGGCGAGGCGCTCTCGGTCGCCGATATGGTGCGCCGCCATGGCTGGAGGTCGGTCCTGGTGGTCACCTCGGCCAGCCACACGCTGCGCACCAAGCTGACTTTCCTCAAGGCCGGTGTGCCGGCGCGCGTCGTGCCGTGCCCCTCGGTCGTGTCGGCGGGCGGCGTCGGCGTTCGCGGGCGGCGCCTGCGCGCCTTCACGCCCATCCCCTACGAGTGCGCGGCCCTGCTCATGTACCGCATGCACGGCTGGCTGTAGGCTACTTGGCCGCTGGCTTGGGCGCCGCCGCAGGCGGGACAGCCGGGGCCGGCTTGGGCGCGGACGGCGGGTCGAACGTCAGCAACTCGCCGTTGGGCCGGAGCAGTCGGATGACGAAGCCCCAGTCGCCCTGTTCCTGCAGCACCTTGGCGAGCAGCCGGTTGCGGCCCGGCCGCAACCTCACGTTCACCGTATCCTGGTCTGGAACCAGCGACCGTGCCGGCTCCACGCAGTAGACCTCGTCGCCGTTGAGCCAGAGGATGCAGCCATCGTCGGAGCCGACGCGCAACTGCGCGTCCTGCGCGGCGTGCACGGTGATCTCGGTGTAGGCGTACACCGCCACCTCGGTGTTCGGCGTGAACAGCGGCAGCAGGTTGCAGATGCCCGACGGGTCGTTGATCGGCTGCCAGCGCCAACGCAGTTGCTTGCCGTCCACGGGCACCGGCGCGGCGACGTTGACTTCCTTCTCGGGCGCGTAGGACTGGTGCGCGGCAGCGTTGTTGTTGTTGGCGAAGGTGCCCAGCAACCACCAGCGCGTCAGGCAGCCGCGCTCGCGCGCCGGCTCGGGAATCACGTCGAGTTCCGCCAACCGGGCCGAGGCCAACGGGCTGAGCTGGCGGTCGCCGCCGGCGAGGATGGCCTGGAAGACGGCGATAGCTTCCTTGCGCTTGCCCTTGGCGGACAACTGCTCGCCGATGGCCAGCGCCACCTCGCCGGCGGCCGGGCCGAGCACCTGATGGCGCACCATCGGCTCCACCACCGGCCACAGCTCCGGGCTGGCCACCGGCGTGAGCAGAGTCAGGCCCAACACGCGCAACGCATCGTTGTCGGCCAGCCGCAGGCCCTGCAGCAGCGCCGCGCGACCGGCGTCGGGGTCCTTGGCGCAGAGCCGGCCGCCGACCAGCAGCAGCGCGCGCGCCGTGAGTGTGCGCAGGTCGCCCTGCTCCTTCTCCCACTGCGCGGCCAGCGGCTTGATCGCCGCGGCGGAGCCGTGCCGACCCAGCGCCAGCAGCACCGCGCGCCGCACGGCGGCATCGGTGCTGTCGAGCAGGGAGACGAAGACCGGTGTGGCCTTGTCCTCGGCGCGCTCGGCCAAGGCCAGCACCAGCGCCATCTGCGTCTCAGGCTTGGCCTGCGGCAGCGCGACCGCCAATTTGTCCGTGACTTCGGGGCCTTCCAGCCCGGCCAGCACCTGCCGCGCATGTTGGCGGACGGCGGCCGACGCGTGCTCCAAATCGGCCACGAGCCGAGTCACGGCGGCGCCGCTGGACACCTGGGCCAGCGCGCTCAGGGCGGCGCAGTGGTAGTGCGGGGTCAGCCCGCTAGTCAGCCAGCCGGTCAGCTTGGCGGCGGCGGCGGCTTTGTCCTCCAGCCGCGGCACGAGGTCCAGCAGCGCATCGATGGCGGCATCGCGGCGGCGGGCGTCGCGGTTGGTCCACAGCGCCTCCAGCGCCGGCACCACCTGCGGGTCGCCGATCAGGCGTAGCGCCTCGATGGCGGCCAGTGCGGTCTGGGTGCGCCGCTCGCCGAGCCGTCCGACGATCATGGGCAGCGCCTCGCGGTCGCCCTTGGCGCCCAGCGCCACCACCAGCGCGTTGGTCCAGCCGGCATCGCTGTTGGTTAGCAACGCCGCCTGCAGCCCGCGCCGCAGGGCGCGCAGGCTGTCGGTGCCCGGTATGGTGACCAGCGCGCGCCGCGCGGGCTCGCGCCACAGGGGCTCGGCCAGCAGGCTCTCCAGGGCGGCCACGGCGTCGGGTGTGCCCTGGCGCGCGCACAGGTCGAGTAGCAGGCGCTTGACGGCATCGGCAGGCCCAGGGTTGGCCTCGAGCGCGGTGGCGACGGCCTTGACCAGCTTGGCCCGACGCGGCCCGACGGCCGAACCGATGAGGTAGTCCAGCACCCGCATGGCCGCGCGCGCCGTGGCCTGGTCGCCGGCGGCGGCGAGGTCCAGCAGTACCGGCACGTTTTCTGGCCCCAGCAGCCCAATGCACGGCTGCACTTCGCCCCACTGCTCGGCGCGAATGGCCACACGCGCGACGATCTGGTCGGCCGGCATGGGCTCAACACCGGGCTTGGGCGCGTCTTGCGCGGCGAGCGCGCTGGCCACCAGCAGCGCCGCGCCGACGAGCCATGGTGACCAGAGGGGCTTACCACGCATAGGGCGCCCTCGGCACACGGGACAGCAGGCGGTCGGCTTCGGTGTCATCCACGAAGCGCTCCTTGGCGCCGTCCCAGGTCAGTCTGCGGCCGACGCGCAGGGCCACATTGCCCAGTTGGCTGGCGGTGGTGCTGGCATGGCCGACAGCGGCGTTGCAGGTCGGTTGCTCGCGGGTGCTCACGCACTCCAGGAACTCGTCCATCTGGCCCCTGACGCGCGGCAACTCGAAGTCGGCCGGGCCAATGGGCGCCACGCGCAAATCCTCGGGCAGGACGCGGAAACCGTTGCGGTTGACGAACAGCTTGCCGCGCGAGCCATAGAACATCACGCCGTACTCCTCGTCGGGCAGGCCGCGGAAGCTGTTCTGGCTCCAACCCAGGTGGTAACTGGGATACTCATAGGTGACGTCCATGACGATGGGCGTCTCGAAGCTGCTGGTGGCGTCGAACACGCCGCTGGCCTCCACGGTCCGCGGCCGGTCGTCGCCCATGGCCCAGTGCGCCAGATCGATCAGATGCACACCCCAGTCGGCCATCATGCCGCCGCCATAGTCCCAGTACCAACGCCAGTTGGTGTGGCAGCGCAGGTTGTTGTAGGGCGACCACGGGGCCGGGCCCAACCAGCGGTCCCAGTCGAGGCCCGGCGGTGGCGCGCTGTCGGGAACGGGCCTGGCCGCGCCGCCGCCGCCCTTCCAGCAGCGGCACAGCTCCACCTTGCCCAGCCGGCCCGAGCGCACCAACTCCACCACCGTGCGGACATGCCCGATGGCGCGTTGCTGCAGACCGACCTGCACGATGCGGCCGAAGCGCTGCGCGGTTTCGACGATCTGCCGACCCTCGCTGACGGTCTGCGCCAACGGCTTCTCGATGTAGACATCCTTGCCTGCGCGCAGCGCGCGCAGCGCGATGGGCGCGTGCCAATGGTCGGGCGTGGCGATGACCACGGCGTCGAGGGTCTCACTGCTGAGCAACTCGCGGTAGTCGGTATAGCCTTGCGGCCGGCGCGGCGTGCGCTCAACCAACTGGCGCAGGCGCTCGCTGTCCACATCGCACACCGCGCGCACCTCGGCGCGACGCAGGCGCGAGAGCTGGTCCACGTGGAACGAGCCCATCGCGCCCAGGCCGATGACCGCCACGGCAACGCGGTCGTTGGGGCCGGGCTGAGCCCGGAGCGACCGCCCCAGGCTCAAGCCCATGCCCACGGCCGACACGCGCCGCAGGAACGCTCGCCGATCCATCTGCCAGGCTTCCGACATCAACCGCTCACCTCGGCAGCGCGAACTTCACGCCGTCCAGCCCACCTTGCTCACTGCCGAAGCGGACCGCCAGCGACCAGTCGCCGCCGCCCTGGTCCACCTTCACCAGCATCGTGTTGGCACCCTCGCGCAGCGAGATGGTAGCGCGGTCACCGTCGCGATTGAGGCCGCGATCACCCTTGGCGTCGTGTACCAGCTTGCCGTTGAGCCAGACCTTGCAGCCATCGTCGCTGCCCAGGCGCATCTGCACGTCCATCGCCTTCGGCGCCTCGATCACCGCCCAGGCGTAGCCCAGGCAGTTGTCCTTGGAGGCGATGACATTGCGGAAGTTGAGCAACCCGTCGTCGCCCGCCTTGGCCGGCTTCCAGCTCGCCTTGCCGCCCTGACCGTCATAGGAGGCCGTCGCCACCGGGTTGGCTTCGGGGCCGAAGTCCTTGTCGTGATCGCGGTCGAACGGGCCGAGCACGAGCCAATCGCGGATGTACGGCGTCATGTAGCCCTTGAGGTCGAGGCCAGGCAGCTTGGCCGTGACTTCGTTGGCCGCGTTGGCCACGTTGTTGTCCTTGTCGAACAGCCGCGGCGCGATGAGCCCGCCAGCTTCGGCGCGGCCCGAGGCGCCCACCGCCCGCACGGCCGCCGCCCGGACGTTGCCGTCGGCATGGGTCAGCAGCGACCGCAAAATGGCGAACACCTCATCGCGGCCGGCCATGGCCGACAGCCGCTCGACGATGACCGGCAGCAAGGCACGAGAGGCATCGGTCGGGTTCTTGGCGGCGTCGATCAGGACCGCGGCGATGCGCTCGTCCTTGCGGCCCATGAGCGCGGTCAGCGCGGTGCGCAGCGTGGCGGCGTCGGCCGACTTGACCATGGTCAGCAGCGCGTCGGTCACGGTCGGCGTGTCGATGCCAGCCAGCACCTCGACCGCCGCCGCGCGCACGTCGGCCTGCTCGTGGCGCAGCGCGGCCAGCAGGACCTTCTCAGCCTCCGGCCCACCCTTACGGCCCACCGCCGTCACCGCGGCGCGGCGGATCTCGGTGGCGCCGTCGTTGAGCAACGGCACCAGACCGGCCGCCACGACGCGCTTGCTACGACCCATGGCGTTGACCGCCGCCAGCCGCAAGTCCAGCGGCTGACCGGCCGCGACGTACTTGGCGATGGCGTCGGCCGCCGCCGCGGAGTCGATGGCGCCCAGCGCCCGCACCGGCTCGCCGCGCAGCGCGTCGGGCCGCTTGCCGACCATGTCGACCAGGCCCTTCACGTCGCCGGCCTTGGTCTTCTTCACGATGGCCTCATCCGACTGCCAGTCGAGCTTGGCCAGCCACTTGGCCATGCCGATGATCTGTTGGTGCATGCGCGGGTCGGCAAAGGCACCGTCGTGGTGGCCGAACCCGTTGTAGATCATGCGGCCCTGGCCGACATCCTTGCACCAGGCATTGGCATAGTAGAGGTCGGGCCGCACACCAGCGCCGCGGCTGGCATCGACCGAGCTGTTGTCGAGGCTGACCAGGACGTGCTGCTTGGTCTTGTCGAAGTCGCGGAAGACGTAGATCTCCTCGAGGAACTCGAACGACGGCGCCAGGTCGGCGAAGGCGGGATGGTCCGGGTCTTCCACCTTGAACCGCGCCACCTGGTTCCACGGATGCCCCGCGAAGTAACCGCCCAGCAGCTTGCCGTAGTCGGCCCAGTCGTAGTAGGTGTCGGTGGCGCTATGGAAGCCGGCGAAGCCGCCACCGTTGTTGATCCAATCGAGGAGGCCCTGCTTGGCCGCGGCGCTGAGGCCCAAGTCGCCCGTGGTGTAGAAGAAGATCAGGTCCCACTGGCCGATGTTGCCCGGCGCCAGATCGCCGATGTCCTCGGAAATCTTGGTCGTCCACAGGCCGGTCTGCTTGCCGACCGCATCCAGCGTGCGCCCGCACGGACCGACCGAACTATGTGCAAAGCCCTTGCTCAGGCCCAGGTACAGCATCTTCAGCGGCGGCTCCTTGGCCGTCGCGGCGCTCATCACCAGGCTTAAGCCCAGCAGGCAGCCAATCAGCTTCCTCATCCCATCACTCCTCCGACCTCAGTCGGCGATCTCACGAATCTTGATGTTGCGGTACCAGACCTCGGCGCCATGGTCCTGAATGACCAGGTGCCCCTTGGCCTCGGTGCCGAAGCGGTTCCAGTCCTTGAACTTGCTGTTCTTGTATTGTGCGTTCCAGGCGTCGCTGCCGATCTGATACTCGACGATCTTGCGGCCGTTGAGCCAGTGCTCGCCCTTGCCCTTGACCAGCCGGATGAGGAAGTGGTTGACCTCGCCGGGCGGGTTCAGGTCCTTCTGGTCGTTGGGCGCGAACATCTCGTACAGGGCGCCACAGGAGTGGATCTCCGTGCTGTTGCGCGAGCCGTCGTCCTGGATCTGGATCTCGGGACCGCTGGCGAAGCTCGGTTCCACGTCCTCGGTGACGCGGTACATGATGCCCGAATTGCAGCCTCGGGACATGACGAAGTCGATGGCCAGCTCGAAGCTACCGTACTTCTCCTTGGTCATCAGGTCGCCGCCACCACCGCCGGCCCGCTGCCGGAGCCAGCCGTCGGCCACCAGCCAGCCGCCGGGCGTATCCTGGCGGCGGAAGCCGCGGAAGGCGTCGAGCTTCTCGCCATCGAACAGCAGCTTCCAGCCCGCGTCCTGCTCGGCGGCGGTGAGCTTGTTGGGCACGGCGCCGTCAGGCGCCTGGCGCACAGTGCCCTTCTCGGCGGGCAACCGGTTCACCGTGACCCACATCTCGCGGTTCCACAGCGGGAACTTGGTGTCCGACACGGGCGCAATGGCCGCCTTGAGATGCAGCACCGAGCCAGCCTTGATGCCCGGTATCTCCAGGAAGAGGGTCCGTCCGTCCTCGCTGGGACTGGCCGAAACCACGCGGAGCTTCTCCATGGCCGGCGCCTGCTCGCCCCACACGCCCTGCTCGACGGCGAACAAACCCGGATCCCAGCCGGCTGGCGCCGCCAGGGGCCGCTCGAAGATCACGTCCAGACCATTGGCCAACGGTTTGGCCTGAGTGGCGAGGAAGGTGTCGGCCTCGCCCTCGACCAGCCGTTGCAGGCCGAACGGCGGCAGCGTCATCTGGTTGCCATCGCAGCCCACCAGCAGCGTTGACGATTCTGGCTGCCCGAGCACCGCGCGCGGGGTGGACTCAAAGCCATCGCAGAGCCGCCAGACCGTGCCACCCGTGTCATCGGGCGCCACGGCCAGCAGGCCGTTGAGCCCGTCGCCGAGGAGCACGAGCCCGCTGACCGCCGCCGGTTGGCAGGTACGCGTCAGCTTGCCGGGCGTGGGCACGACGGTGTGCGGCCCCAGGCGCCAGGTGCGATTGCCCGTGTCCACCGCGTGCAATCGACAGAAGGCGCCCGCGGCCTCAACGATGAACAGGCCGTCGGCGTCGACCACCAGACCGAAGGGCGACGGCACCTTGTCCAGCCGACCCACCGCGCGCGACCCGGCCGGATTGAAGGCGCTCAGCCGGCACGACTTTGGGTC
>JACRKZ010000122.1 GCA_016235455.1 Armatimonadota bacterium
GAGCTGGCGCTCCCAGTACCGTGCCCGCTTGACACCCAGCCCCCCTTTCGCCACAATCCCCCGCGACGCAGGACTCCAGCCCCATGACCCCCAAGCAGCAGCTCCAGACGCTCCCCGACGGCGGCACGCCCGCCCGGCCGCCGCACTGGGAGCTGGTCTTCCAGATCCCGGGCGATATGTTCGACATGCGCTGCACCGGCAGCACGGAGGCCGACTACGACGCCTTCCACCTCGATGTCGCCGCGCGGCTGATCGAGGAGTTGCACTGGGCCGCGACGCCCGCGCGCAACGCCTACTCGCCGACGCATGTGGCGCAGGCCAAGGCGGCGCTGGGCGATCGCGCGCTGGTGCCCGGCTACGAGGGCCAGGGCGTGTTCCATATGCCCAGCGGCAGCGACATGATGGACTTCGCCATCCGCCTGTTCGAGCGGCCCGAGGACATCCTGGCCGAGGCCCGCGCCAAGTGCGAGGCCGCCAAGGCCAACCTGCGCGCGATGCACGACGCCGGCGCCGACTTCTTCGTGCTGACCTATGACTTTGGATTCAACAACGCGCCGTTCATCTCGCCCGCGCAGTTCGACTGGCTGTGCGCGCCGTTCCTGGCCGAGATCGTGGCCACCGCGCACGACCTGGGCAAGATCGCCATCCTGCACTCCGATGGCTGCATTACCTCCATCCTCGACGCCATCCACGCCACGGGGATCGACGGCTATCAGTCGGTGGACCCGCAAGGGCACATGGACATCAAGAGCGTGCGCGAGGCCTATCCCGACTGGCTGCTGATGGGCAACGTGCCCTGCAACCTGTTGCAGGACACCCAGGAAGAGCCCATCCGCGAAGCCGTGCGCTACGCCATGGCCGAGGGCGGCGTCGGGCGACGGTTCATCCTGTCCACCAGCAACTGCATCTTCGCGGGCATGCCGCCCGAGAGCTACCGCATCATGCTCGATGAGTACGAGACGCTTCTGGGAGCCTGACCATGCTCAATGACGACCGCTACCTCTCGATGACCTTCCAGCGCCCGGCGCGCATCCCGGTCTCGGTGGGCATCCTGCCGGCGGCCTGGATGCGCTATCGCGAGGAGCTCGACCACCTGTGCGCCGAGCACCCCCGGCTGTTTGGCAACCACCGGGCGGGCCAGCGCGACTACGACGCCGTGGGCGGCACCTATGTCATGGGCCGGCACATCGACGCGTGGGGCTGCGTGTGGGACAACGTGCAGCATGGCTGCGAGTCGATTGTCACCGGCCATCCCGTACCGACGCGCGCGGACGTCTGGAAGCTGCAGCCGCCCAAGCCTGGCGCCGGCCTGCCCCATGGCTTCATGTGGCTGCGGCTGGGCGACCTGCGCGGGTTCGAGGAGCTGATGTGCGATTTCGGCGAAGAGTCGCCCGAACTGGGGCACCTGCTGGACATCGTGCGCGACTACAACGTGGCGGAGATGGCGCGCATCTGTGAGGGCTACTCGCACTGGATGATCTACGTCGGCGACGACCTGGGCATGCAGACCGCGCTACCCATCAGCCCGCGCCAGTGGCGGCAGTACCTCAAGCCCTGCTACGAGCGGATCTACGCCATCCCCAAGGCCAAGGGGCTGAAGGTGTACATGCACACCGATGGCCACATCCTGCCGATCATCCCCGACCTGGTCGACGCCGGCGTGGACGTGGTCAACCCGCAGGTGCGCGCCAACGGGCTGGCCGGGCTGCGTGAGGTGTGCTTCGGCCGGGTCTGCGTCGACCTCGACCTCGACCGACAGCTCTTCCCCTTCTGCACGCCCCAAGACATCGACGACCATGTGCGCGAGAGCGTGGAGACGCTGGGCAGCCCCGAAGGCGGGTTGTGGCTCAAGGCCGAGATCGGGCCCGATGTGCCGCTGGCCAACTGCGAGGCTATCTTCGTGGCGCTGGAGACGTATCAGGACTGGTTCGCCTGACCTGGGCGCGCGAACGTCCGCGCCTGCGTGTCGCTTGGCGCCAAGAGAAGGTGCTGACCTGGCGGGCCTTGCTCCCGGGTCAGCGCTCCAACCCGCACTTGGGGTTGGCCGGATCATCCAGCCGCGGCCGCGCGATGGGCTCCCCGTCGGGCAGGCCGCAGGTAAAGCGCCAGGTGGCCACCTTGTTCTTGCCGCCGCTGACCACCGTCATCGTCGCGGTGTAGGTCTCGTGTTCCTTCAGCGGCGCCAACGGCACCAGCACCGCGGTGGCGCCGCCTTTGGGCGGGCCCTGCAGGCTGCAGGCGACGGGTTGCTTGAGGCGATCGACCAGCGTGGCCGCGGCCACCAGGTCGATGCCGGTGGGCACGGTCAGCGACACTGGGCAGCCATACGGCCGGGGCTGGTCGGCCGGCACCAGGGCGGGCTCCTCCAGGCCATTCCACGTGCCGGGCACGCCGGCGGCGTTGTCGGCCGGGTAGACGGCGGCATCCGGCAAGCGCGACTTGTTGGGCAGCGCGCCGGTGACCACCACGCAGACCGGCGTCTGCCCCGACGCCACGCCGACTCCTACCGCCGTGGCGCGTGGGTCGGCCAGCGCCATGCGCTGACGCACCGTCTGCCAGAGACCGTCGACAGCGCGCACGCCATCGGTGTAGCCGTGGCTGGCTTCGCTCAGGAACTGGCCGCCAAAGCCGGCCACGCGCTCGCGCGCCGCTTGTGCCGCGGGCGCTGTCGGCGCCAGACCGGCCAGATACTCCGCCTGGGCTTGCGCGGCGCGCATGAGCTCGGGCGAGGTCGCCGGCGCCGGCAGCATGAGGGCGCGGCGGTACTGGCAGAGGCGCAGGTAGGCCATCTGGCGCTCGTAGTCCTGGGCCGCCACCTCGGCCCGTCGGCGCAGCTCGGGCGTGGCCGGCTGCGCGCCGCGCACCACCACGGTCAGCGCGCCGCTGCGCTCGTGACCCTCATACTGCCCGACCGCCGGCCGGAACTGGACCAGCCCGCTCTGCTTGGCACGCACCACGCGCTGCCCGCCCACCTGCTGCCACTCACCAACGCCAAAGCCGGGGCCGCCGAAGCGCACCATCAGCCGGCCCCAGGCGACGCCATCGGCGATGCGCCGGCGCAAGTCACCGTCGGGCCCGAGCAACTGGCCATCGGCATACATGCGCCACTGGCCAAACGCGTCGAAGCGCACTTCCTGGCCGGCCTCCACGTACAGATCGGCGATCGTTCCGTCGCCGGCGGCCGGCACCTGCACTTGAGCGCCCTTGGCGGCCAGTTCGGCAATCACCTGGCCCTCGGGCCGGCCACCGCGGATGGTGACCTTCAGCTCGCCGTCGCCTTCGGTCATGCCCACAGCGCCGAGGTTGGGATACAGCACCAGCGCGCCGGAGGCGTCGGCGGTCAACGTGCGGCCGGTGCCCACGGAGAACTCGCCGCCACCGCCTATGCGCGCCATCAGGCAGCCCCACCCGTACAGCCCGACGCGGTAGCGATGGCCGATGGCGTTGGACCGGCCGAAGTGACCGGCCCACATGGTCCACTCGCCCTCTACGGCAAAGGACAGCGACTCGCCGCGCGCCAGCCACAGCCCGGTCTCCAGGCGCTGGCTCTTGGCGGGGAAGATCAGCGTCACGGCTGGGCCAGCGGGCTCCGCGCCAACCGACATCACCGGCCCGCGCGCACCCACCAACGACAGCATCAGAGCAAACAGAGTGGCAGCCGACACGAGCGGATTCTCCCAACGGATTGGACAGCCAACGAGCAGTTGGAGTCTCCAGTAACGTCAGAATGAACCTCACCGCCGCCACACGCCTTGACCCTGGCCGACTCCCTTTCTAAGATAGCCCTGGGTCCAGCCGCTACCGCCGCCACCGCCAGTACCGAGGGCTCTATGCCACACAGGTCCGACCAGGAAGACATTGCGTCGATCAGGGCCGCGCTCCTTGGGGCCGACTACGTCACCGCCTTGGCGTTGCTGCGTCGCGACGGCGATGGTTCAGGGCTGCTGGCGCGCATCGAGCAACAGGTGGTGCCCGCGCTGGACGACATCGGCGACGCCTGGGGCCGGGGCGAAGTGTCGCTGGCCGAGGTTTACATCAGCGGGCGGCTGTGCGAGCGACTGATCGACGATGTGCTGCGCGAGGCCAATGTGTCGCGGCGCGCGCAGCCCAAGATGGCCATTGCTGCGCTCGATGACTACCACCTGCTTGGCAAGCGTTTGGTCCATGCCTCGCTGCGTGCGGCCGGCTACGAGGTCGCGGACCATGGCCGCGGCACCGCCGAGGAGATTGTGCGGCGCGCGGCCGACGAAGAGATCGAGGTGTTGCTGATCTCGGTGCTGATGCTGCCCTCGGCGCTGCGCGTGGCCGAGGTGCGCAGCGGCCTCGCGCAGCGTGGCCTGCCGACCAAGGTGGTGGTCGGTGGCGCGCCGTTCCGCCTCGATCCGGACCTGTGGCGGCAGGTGGGCGCCGATGCCAGTGGTCCCACGGCGGCATGCGCCGTGTCGCTGGTCGACACCGTCTGGAAGTCCTCGCCATGACCTCCATCGAGCGCGTTCTGACCACGCTGGGGCACAATGAACCCGATCGGGTGCCGCTGTTTCTGCTCTTGAGCATGCATGGCGCCAAGGAGCTCGGCCTCTCGATACGCGACTACTTCGCGCGGCCAGAGCATGTGGTCGAAGGCCAGCTGCGGCTCCGCGAGCGCTACGGACACGACTGCTACTACCTTTTCCACCATGCGCCGTTGGAGGCCCAGGCATGGGGCGGTGAGGTCGTCTTCGTCGAGGACGGTCCACCCAACTCGGGCGAGCCGCCACTCACGCGCGCCGAGCAAATCGACCACCTGGAGCTCCCGGTCGTGGCCGACTGTGCCGCGTTGACGGGTGTGCTGGCAGCGACGTCCGCGCTCAAGTCGCGGGCCGGCGACGAGGTGCCGCTGATCGGCGTCGTCATGTCGCCGTTCTCACTGCCCGTCATGCAACTCGGCTTTGAGCTGTACCTGCAGGTCCTCCTGGAACAGCCCGAGCGCTTCGCACGACTGATGGCGCTGAACGAGGCGTTCTGCGTCGAGTGGGCCAACGCGCAGTTGCGCGCAGGCGCCACGGCCATCTGCTACTTCGATCCGGTGGCCTCGCCGACCATCGTGCCACCGACCACCTACCGCGCGTTGGGCCAGCCCGTGGCACGGCATACGCTGTCGCGCATCGAGGGCCCGACTGCCACGCACCTGGCCTCGGGTCGCGCGCTGCCCATCGTCGATGACCTGGCCTCCACCGGCACCGCCATCATCGGCGTAGGCCACGACGAGCCGCTGGCGGCGCTCAAGGCGGCAGCGCACGGTAAGGTGAGCCTGCTCGGCAACCTGAACGGGGTGGCCATGTGCCGCTGGACGGGCGAGCAGGCCGAGGCCGAGGTGAAGCGCGCCATCGGTGCCGCCGGGCCGGGCGGCGGCTTCATCTTGGCCGAGGGGCACGGCGAAGTGCCGTGGCAAGTGACCGACGACACACTGCTCGCCGTCGCCGACGCGGCCCGGCGTTGGGGCGCCTACCCGCTGAGTTGGGTCGGTGACCATGGACCGTGACGTCGAGATCGTCGTCTGCGAGACGCTGCGGCGCGAGGTCGTCGCCGCCCTGCGGGCCGAAGGGCTCGACGATGTGACGGTGACCACGCGCGAAGCCTCCTGCGGGCGCGCGGCTCAGGCCGATGGGGCGGCCTTCCACTCACTGAGCGGCGCGGCTCGCCTGGTGCTGCTGGGCGGCGCGTGTTGCCGAGGCATCAGCGACACGATGGCGCCCTCGGTGACACGGATTCCCGGTGTCGGCGGTTGTTGCGCCGAACTGCTGCTGCCCGGCGCTCTGGTGGACCACCTGACTCGCTCCGGCGCCTACCTGGCGACGCCGGGCTGGCTGGCCGGCTGGGAGCGACGGCTGGCCGAATGGGGCTTCGACCAGGCCACGGCGCGTGCCCTCTTCGGCGAGAGCTGCCAGCGCCTGGTCCTGCTGGACACCGGCTTGGACCCGGACGCGCCGGCGCGGCTGATCGAGATGGCCGCTTACGTCGACCGGCCGTGCGAGCTGCTGCCCGTGGGGCTCGACCTGCTCCGCGCCTATCTGGCCAAGGAAGTGTACGCCCAGCGCGCGGCCCGGCCGGAGCCCAGCGGGCCCGCCGTGCAGCCGGCGCGCTCGCTGGCCGACGCCGCCTTCGTGCTCGATGTCGTCGGCCGGCTGGCGGAGCTGACCACCGAACGCGAGGTCGCGGACCGAGTGTTCGAGCTGGTGGAGATGCTCTTCGCCTCGCGCCGGCTGGCCTACCTGCCATGGCGTGACGGGACCTGGCAGGAGCCCGTCTGGCGGCCAGCGCCGCCCACCGACGCGGCCGAGGCCCGCCGTGCCATGGTGGCGGCGGCGGACTCCGTCTTGCGCACCGCCTGCGGCGCCGGCTTCGCCATGCCCATCCGCGCCGACCGCGACCTGGTGGGGGTACTGCTCGTGGACGGGGTGGCCTTGCCGGACCACCTGGACGACTACCTCAATCTGGCCCTGCACATGGCGCCCATGTTGGCCATGGCGCTGACCAACGCGCGCCGCTATGAGCAGATGGTCGAAGAGCGCGCCCGCTACCGGCTGGCACGGTTCACACTCGATACCGTGTCGGAGCTCGCCCTCTGGCTGAGCCCCGACGGGCGTATCGTCGACGCTAACGAGGCCGCCTGCGCGGCCCTGGGCTACCGCCGCGACGACCTGCTCGGCACGGCCATGGCGGGCGTGGACCACAGCTTCGAACCCGACATGGCGCGCGATGTGTGGCACAGAGCCCGGCACGGCGATCGCTCCACCTGGCTGACCACCTTCCGCACGCACACGGGCGGGTCGCTCCCGGTCGAGGTATCGACGCGCATCGTCGAGCATGGCGGCGGCGCACTGCTGTGCGTGCTGGCGCGCGACGTTGCCGAACGGCTGCGCGCCGAGGCGCTTGGCCGCCAGCTGGACCAGCGGCTGCGCCAGGCGCGGCAGGCAGCCAGCCTCGGTGCCCTGGCGGGCGGGCTGGCCCACGAGTTCAACAACCTGCTGGCCACCGTCATGGCCGAGGCCGAACTGGCGCTCGGCGAGCCGGCGGACGCAGAGGCCGGACTCGGCGTCATCATCGGCAGTGCCCAGCGCGGTGCCGAGCTCTGCCAGATGATGCTGGCCTGCGCGGGTCGAGCGCCGTTCTCGCTACAGCCCACCAACCTGACCGAGGTGGCGAACGCTGCCCTGCGGGACATCCGCGCCGGGCTGCCCGAGCAGGTCGCCATAACAGTGGAATGCGCGGATGCCGTACTGCTCGTGCAGGGCGACGCGTCGCAGTTGCGTGGCGTGGTCGCCGGCCTGCTGCACAACGCGGTCGAGGCCATCGGGGAGGCCAGCGGCGAAGTGGCCCTGGAGTTGCGCGTCGCCTGGCGTGAATCCGGCCAACTGGGTACGGACCAGGCGGGCCGCCCGCTGCCGGCCGGCACCTACGTGCTGCTGACCGTACGCGACACCGGCCACGGCATGGACCGCGAGACCGCCGAAAGGGCATTCGACCCGTTCTTCACCACCCGCTTCGCCGGTCGCGGCCTGGGGCTGGCCGCTGTGCTGGGCATGGTCTGGTCGCACCATGGGTCGATCACCCTTGACACCGAGCCCGGCCGCGGCACCACCGTGACTGTGGCGCTGCCCGCGCTGGCCCAGCCAGCGGCGGAGACGACCGCGGCTGCTTCGCGGTATGAACCAGGCGGGCTGGTGCTGCTGGCCGACGACGAGGGCAGTGTCCGACGGGTCTCGACGCGCGTTCTGTCGCGCCTGGGGTTTGAGGTGGTCGCCGCCGCCGGCGGTGAAGAGGCGATCCGCCTCTTTGGCGACCATGCCGAGCGCATTCGCGCGGTCGTGCTCGACGTGATGATGCCGGGTGTGAGCGGTGCCGACGCTCTGGCGGGCATGAGGCGAGTGCGGCCTGACCTGCCAGCCGTGCTGATGAGTGGGCACAGCGATGTCGACCTGAAGGCCGCCGGCGTGGCAGGCACGCCGACGGCCTTCCTCACCAAGCCGTTCTCCCAGGCCCGCCTGCGTGATGCCCTGGCCGGTCTGCTCAGCGAGCCAGACTAGGGCGTGAAGGGACAGCAGGGCAAGATGGCCAATAGGGCCTGACGGGCATCTCGCCACGCTCAACGGATGACGACTCCATGACCAACGAACTCCTGCTCATGCACCGCCGCATCGACCTCGACGCCTCGCCCATCCTGTATGACCGCCCATTCACCGCCGAGAGCTTCGCTGAGGACTGGGAAGCGCGCAACGCCGAGTGGATCTGCCGCGATGGCTCACTGTGGGGCACGAACCCACTGCCCGCGCCGGGCGTGGTGCTGTGCCGGCGTGCCTTCCCCGGCAACGTGCTGGTCGAATGCACCGCGCGCACGGTGGCGCCGTCGACGCACGACATCGACGTCATGTGGAACCTGACCTGGGACGAGGCCACCAACACCCGCGGCGCGGCCTATGTGGCCGGTGTGCAGGGCTGGTGGGACGGCAAGGTGGGCATCGAGAAGTCGCCCGCCTACCTGCTCAACGCCACGGCGCCCTGCCCGTGGTTCGAGCCCGGCCGCGAATACCACATCCAGGCCGGCAGCATCGACGGCCACTGCTTCCTGTTCGTCGACGGGCTGCTGCGCCTGGAGTTGACCGATCCCGACCCCATCGACTCGACCGTGAACAACCGCATCGGCTTCGAGGCCTATCAGAGCAAGGTGCAGATCAGCGCGCTGACCGTACGCCAGATCGTCTGGGAGCCGCGGAAGATGGGGTATCCCGCGGAATTCTGACCGCCAGCCGACCGGGTACCGGTCAGGAACCTGTCACGATCGAGAAGGTCGGATGCTATCGGGGGTGTGGCAAAACACCGACAGCCAGAGGGAGTCTCATGCTTAGGTTCTGGCAGGCAGGGCTGGCTGTGCTGGCTACAACCATGGTCTGGGCCGAGGCGCCCAGCGCGCAAGCGGTGGACAGCTGCCGGGCTGGTCTGGCCCTCAAGCGCGAAGGCAAGCGAGCCGAGGCGGTTTTGGCCCTGCGCCGCGCGGTGGTCCTCGCACCCGAATATGCCGAAGCCCGCTTTGTGTTGGCCTGGGTGCTGGTGGCCGAGGGCGACACCGACGGCGCCCGAGCCCAGTTTGACCGCGTGGTGGCGCTGGAGCCCCACTCGGACCGGGGCCGCCAGGCCCGGGCCGCGCTTGAGCGGCTGGTGCCACCCGCGCCGCCGCCGGCGGTGTTGGCCACGACCCCGCCCGACCTCGCCGCCTGGCCGGGCGAGGCGCTGCTGCAAGGGATGGCGACCGAGGCTCAGCCCAGTGAGGGCCGGCTCGCCGTGCAGGCCACTGCCCTGCAACTGCCGGGCCAGGCCGCGCCCTCGGCCTGTTCGTTCTCGGTCTCGCTGCTGGTCGGGCTGGGCACCGTCGGGCTGCCGCTGCGCTCGGCCCAAGGCGGCACGGTGGACCTGCGCGACGTGCAGGCCGGCGTCCCGCTCAGTCTGGCCTTCACGCCAACGAACGGCGCCATTGCGCCGGTGCGTTGCGCGGTGCTGGCCCAAGCGGCCAGCGCGCCCCGACCCACGGCGTTGGGCGTGCCCGTGCTGCCGCCCGACGCGGCGCGCGACCCCGACGGCGTGGTGCGCGCGACGGTCACTGTGCCGCTGGTCTTCCCGGCTCCCGGCCGCGAGCGAAGCTGGTCCGACACGTTCCTGGCGCCACGGGGTGGGGGCACGCGACGCCATCTGGGCCAGGACATCATGGCCCCCAAGATGACTCGGCTGGTGGCCACCTTTGCCGGCACAGTGACCTTCCGCGACCCGACAGACGGTGGTCACAACCTACTCTATCTGACCGGCGACGATGGCTGGACCGTCGTCTACATGCACATCAACAACGACACGCCCGGCACCGACGACGGCAAGGGCGGCGCCCAGTACGCCTACGCGCCCGGCCTGCGCTCCGGCCAGCGCGTGGCCGCCGGCCAGCACATCGCCTACGTGGGTGATAGCGGCAACGCCGAGGAGACCGACCCCCACGTCCACTTCGAGCTGCATTGGCGCGATGGTGGTGTGCTCAACGCGGCCTCGTCGCTGCGGGCCGCGCGGCGCGAGGCGCGGCCGGTGCTGCACATCGACAACACCGGCCTGCTGGCCGGCCGCGGTGAGGCCAAGCTGGCCGGCGTGGCCCGCGAGGTGGATGCCGGTTCAGGCCGGCTGGTGCTGGCGCCGTGCGCCAGAAACGTCGAAGGCACCAGCGTGCCGTTCGACGGGGAGGAGACGGTCACCGTCACCTGTTCCCAGCAGGCCAAAGTCACCGTGCTGGGCGACGACAGCCAGACCCGCACGCTGACCGATCTGCGCGCAGGCCAAGTGATCGTGGTGGCCCTGGCCGACGCCGCCAGCACCACGGCCCGCGCCGTGCAAGTGCAGCAGATCGGCCTGGCCATAGCGCCACAGCTGGTTCGCGCCGCAGCCGGCCCATAGCCGACGGCGCGCCCTAATCCGGCCGCATCGTCGGGAACAGGATCACGTCCCGGATGCTGCGCTGGTCGCACAGCAGCATGACCAGCCGGTCGATGCCCACGCCGAGCCCGCCCGCGGGCGGCATGCCGTACTCCAGCGCCGTCACGTAGTCTTCGTCATACGGCATGGCCTCGGCGTCGCCGCGCTGGGCGCGCCTGGCCTGGGCCTCGAAGCGCTCGCGCTGGTCGATGGGGTTGTTCAGCTCGGAGAAGGCGTTGCCCATCTCCAAACCCGCGATGATCGGCTGGAAGCGCTCGGTCAGCTCCGGCTTGTCGGGCCGGCGCTTGGCCAAGGGCGAGAGCTCCACCGGGTACTCGATGATGAACGTCGGTTGGACGATCTTGGCGATGACATACTTCTTGAAGATGGCGTCGACGATCTGGCCGAACCCGTCGCTGGGCTGCACGTAGACGCCGATCTGCTCGGCCACGCGCCGCGCCGCGGCCTCGCGCTCCGCTTCGTCGCCACCCATGGCGCCCAAGTCCTGGCCCGTGGCCTCGGCCACGATGTCGTACAGCTTCTTCCGCGGCCAGGGCGGCGTCAGGTCGATCTCCTGGCCATCGAACTCGATCTGCAGCTTGCCGTGCACGGCCAGGCAGGCATTGGTGACCAGCGCCTCGGTCAGGTCCATGACGACGTTGTAGTCGGCATAGGCCTCGTAGGTCTCGAGCATGGTAAACTCGGGGTTGTGACTGGTGTCGATGCCCTCGTTGCGGAAGTTGCGGTTGATCTCGTAGACCTTCTCGAACCCGCCGACCAGCAGGCGCTTGAGGTACAACTCCGGCGCGATGCGCAGGTAGAGCTCCATGTCGAGCGCGTTGTGATGGGTGATGAAGGGACGCGCCGCGGCACCGCCCTGGATGGGCTGGAGCATCGGCGTTTCCACCTCCAGGAAGCCACGCTCGTCGAGCGTGCGGCGGATGGACTGCACGATGCGCGAGCGCGCCTCGAACACCGCGCGCACGTCGCGGTTGACGAACAGGTCCACATAGCGGCGGCGATAGCGCGCCTCGATGTCCGTCAGGCGGTTCCAGGTCTCGCCGTCCTTCTCCTTGCCCAGCGGCGGCGGACGCAGTGACTTGGTCAGCAGCGTCACGGCGCTGGCATGGACCGACACTTCGCCCATGCGCGTGCGGATGACCTGGCCCTCGACGCCGACGATGTCGCCCAGGTCGATCACCTCGCCCAGGTGCCGGAAGGCCTCTTCGCCCACGCTGTCCACGTTGAGGAAGATCTGGATCCGGCCGCTCTGGTCATACAAATCCCAGAAAGCGGCTTTGCCCTTGCCCCGCAGCGTATGCAGTCGGCCGGCCAGGCGCACGGACGTGCCCTCGAGCGCCTCGAAGCCGTCGACGATCTCGGCCGCGTGGTGGGTGACGTCGTAGCGCGTGCGCCAGAACGGGTCACCATCGCGCTGGGTGGCCAGTTCCAGCTTGGCCAGACGTTGGGCAATCAGCGGATCATCGGTATGCATGGCCGGCATTGTACCGCAGGCTCCGGTATCGCGGGAGCGCTGTAACGCCCGGGCGGGCTCGCGTGTCTACTCAGTAGGAAGCAATCGACGCCGTTGATGGCCCCGGCCGGGGCCGGAAACGAGAGTCCTGAGATGAAGCGAATATCCAAGATCCTGCCGTTGGCGCTCTGCCTGCTGGTCAGCCAGGCCTTCGCGGCCACCTCCAGCGTGGGCCGGAGCATCAAGCCAGCTGCCAAGACCGCGGGCCGGTCAGTGGCCAAGACCACCGCCAGGCCCGCCGCCCATAGCACCAGCCGACCCGTCGCCAAGACCACGGGCCGCGCGGCCAACCGCTCGGCCACGTCGCCGACGCGCCGGTCGACCGCCAAGTCGGCGCGCTCGAGCAAGGGCACGCCCAAGCATGTGACCCGGCACCACCGCAAGCACGCGGTGACCAGCCGGCACCACAAGCGCAGTCGCCCGACGGCCAAGACGCACAAGACAGCGAAGCACACCTCGAGCCCCGCGCGCCGGCATCGCCCGGTGTCAACGCATCATCGCGCCATCCAGCGCGGCTCGAACGCGACTCCGTCGCATCGCAGCAGCATCAAGACTACGACCCCGGCCCGGCACAAGCCGCTGGCACATGCCCGACCTTCCACCTCGGCCGTTCGGCCGACCACCAAGGCCAAGGGCGTCGGGGAGCGCAGTAACCGTTGACAGCACCGGCGTCGCCCGCGGGCGACGCCACGGCGTGATTGCATCCTGAGCATGGCGGGCCGAGGGCGACCTCGGCCCGTCGGCGTTTGGGGGTCAGCCGGCGTCGTCTCGCCGGGTCAACTGCTCGTCGAACTCGCGCGCGGCCACCAACAGTTCCTCGCGCAACGGCGTCAGGTCGGGCCGGCTGTCCAGATAGCGACCCAGGGCGTCGAGCGTGTCGTGGTGTTCGTTGATCTCGACCCGCGGCCGGCGCGGATCGGCGGGCCGCTCGCGGGTGATGCCGGCCACCAGATGGGCCTCGCGCAGGGCCGCGCGGACGGCGCGCAGGTCGAGCGCGCGTTCCTGGTCGTCGGTACAGCGGTAGCGCAGGCGCACCACCGCGTCGGCGATGGGGAAGCCGTCGATCTGCTTGACCAGCCACTCGGTGGGCTCGGCTTCGGGTGCGATGTCCAGCTCGATGGGCACGAACGGCCGGGCCGGCACGGCCAGGAAGTCGTAGCGCGCGGCCCGGGCCGCTGGGTCGGCGCCCTCGCCGAGCGTGACCAGGCAGACGCCCTTGGCGTCCTTGGCCTCGCCGAAGTCGATGCGGTCGAGGCTGCCACAGTAGACCACCGCCGGCCGGCCGGTCGGGTTCAGGTTCTGGTGGCGATGCACATGGCCCAGCGCCACGTAGTCGAAGCGCGGGTTGGCCAACATGCCGGGCGAAACCACCGGGTCGACCGAACCCAACAGCATCTGCTCCGAGCCGGTGAAGCTGGCGCCCATCACGGTCAGATGGCTCAGCAGCACGGCGGGCTGGGCCACGTCGACCTGCTCGGCGAGCTGGTCGATGACGGCGCGCAGCCTCGTCTCCAGCCAGATGCGGATGTCGCGGTCGGCTTGGCCGGCGATCTCCTCATCGGCCAGCACGGAACTACGCGTGGGCCAGGGCACGCAGGCCACCTGCAGCGGGCCGGACCGCGTGGCGAGCGTGACCAGTTCGGGCCGACGCACCACCTTGACCTGCTCGGGCGCGAAGGTGGCGAAGATGTCGAGCGACGTGGCGCGGCCGTAGCTCACGGGCAGGTCGTGGTTGCCCGTGATCATGACGATGGGCAGCCCGGCATGCAGCAGCCGCAACAGCGCGCCGGCCAGCACCTGCTGGTGGGTGGGGCTGGGCGTGGCGGTGCGGTAGGCGTCGCCGGCAAACAGCACGGCGTCGACCTCGTGTTCCAGCGCCAGGTCGACGGCACGCTCCAGGCAGCGCGCGAAATCCTGCAGGCGCGTGTGATACCCTGTCGCGGGATCGATGCGTCCGTAGCTTTCGACGCCGATGTGGATGTCGCCCAGGTGGAGGAGTCGCACGCGTGTCCTGCCTTGGCGCCATGATAGCATTGGCCGTGGCGTGAAGGAAACAGCCCCGACCCCGACCCTCCCCGCGAGCGGCGAGGGAGCCAAGTCAGCCACCCAAGGAGTCCGACCATGCTCGACCAGCCCGTAACCGACTTCCTGGCCCAGCTCGGGTCCGCCGCGCCGACGCCCGGTGGCGGCAGTGTGGCCGCGCTGACCGGCGCGCAGGCCGCCGCGCTGGTGGCCATGGTCTGCCATCTGACCATCGGCAAGAAGCGCTACGCCGAGCATGAGGACGACCTGCGCGCCGTGCTGGCCCAGGCCGAGGCGCTCCAGGCCGAGTTGACCGAGCTGGTCGCCGCCGACATGGCCGCCTATGAGCAGTTGTCGGGCGCCTACAAAATCCCCCGCGACGACCCGGCGCGGGCCGACGCGCTGGCGGCCGCGCTGGTGCCGGCCACCGAGGTGCCGCTGGCCATCGCCGAGGCCAGCGCGCGCGTGCTCGAACTCGTGCCCACCGTGGTCGAGAAGGGCAGCGTGGTGGCGGTCTCCGACGCTGGCATGGCCGCGCTGCTGGCCGCGGCGGCGGTGCGCTCGGGCGCGCTGAACGTGCTCATCAACCTCGGCGCATATCAGGACGACGAGGCGACCGCCGGCTACCGCGCGCGGCTGAACAAGGTCCTCGGCGAGCCGCTGAGCCAGGCCGACGCGCTGTACGCGGATGTGGTCAAAAGGATTGGCTGATGGCCCTTCGACTCGCGCAGATCACGGACCTGCACCTGCGCTGGCATCAGCCCGGCGGCAGCCCCAGCTTCAAGCGCCGCAGCCGGCTCATGCCCGAACTGCTGGCCGAAGCCATCGAGCAGATCAAGACGCTCGATGTCGACCTGCTGGCGCTCACCGGCGACGTGCTGGACGTGCCAGACTACGTGGTGGCCAACGACGAGTGGATCGCCCACGACCGCGCGCAGTGGCTGGCCGAGGCCGAGCAGGATTACCGGCTGATCCGCGAGTTGCTCGACGCCTCCGGCCTGCTCTACCGCGTGCTGCCGGGCAACCACGACAACCAGGGCGCCATGGCCCGCGTGTTTGGCCACCAGTCGCGCATCGTCGAGGTCGGCGGGCATCGCGTGGTCTGCTTCTGGGATCGTGAGGGCGAGTACCATGTGCCGCGCCGGCTCGGTGCCGAGCGCATCATGGCCGAGGAGCAACTGGCCCTGCCGGGGCCGCAGGTGCACCTCCAGCACTACCTGCTGGCGCCCGACCTGCCTGATGCCGGCTGGCCGTACAACTACCTGGAGGCGGCGCACATGCGCCGCACGGTCGTCGAGTCGGGCCGCGTGCGCTTCTGCCTGGCTGGGCATTACCACGACGGCACCGAACTCGAACGCCACGGCGACACCTGGTTCGGCGTCGGCCCGGCCTTCGGCGTGCGACCCTACCCGTACCGCGTCTACACCATCGACGACAACGGCGTGACCCAGGAGACCTTTCGGCTGCGCGAAGCCGCCTACGAGGCGGGTCGGCCGGCGGTGTTCCTGGACCGCGACGGCGTGTTGACCGTGGCGCCGTCGTACCGCTCAGGTCCCGAGGACCTGGAGCTCGTACCCGGCGCGGGCGCGGCGCTACGACGCTTGGCCGATGCCGGTTACGTGCTGGTCGCGGTGAGCAGCCAGAGCGCCATCGGCTACGGCTACGTGACCAACTACTGCGTCAATGCGGTGTTCGACGAACTGGCCCGCGGCCTGTGGCGCGACGGCGTGGCCCTGTCCGCGGCGCGCTACACGGCCGTGGCCGGCGACCATGCGGTGCATCCCCAGTGGGCCGGCCACCACCGCGCCAAGCCGGCGCCCGATCTGCTGCTGGAGACCGCCGCCGAACTCGACCTCGACCTGTCGCGCTCGTGGATGATCGGCGACAACCTCGGCGACCTGCAGGCGGGCCTCAATGCCGGGGTGCAACCGTTGCTCGTGCTCACCGGCCACGGCCAGCAGTCCAGACCGAGCCTGGCCAGCCACCCCGCCCTCGCCTCGGCACCCGTGGCCGACGACATCAGCGCCGCCGCGGAGCACATACTCCGCCAGGCGCTGCCGGTCTCATCCTGAATATGACTTGCGCGTCCGCCTGAGTTGTGCCATCATGATTATACCCATTAGGGTATAGAGGACGGCAATGGCGAAGACGATGGCGGGCAGTGGACTGTTGAAGGTGGACGCGGCGACTCTCCGCGAGTGGCTGGCCGACGACAAGTGCGTGCTGGTGGACGTGCGCGAGCAGCGCGAGTTCGACACGGTGCGCATCCCCGGCGCGATCCTCGTGCCGCTATCGAGTTTCGACCCGGCCAAGGTGCCGGACCCGCAGGGCAAGCACCTCGTCCTGCACTGCCAGGCGGGCATGCGTGCCACGGACGCCGCGCGTCGGCTGCTCAAGTCGGGCGTGGAGACCGTGTGGTGCTTCGAGGGCGGCATGGGCGAATGGACCAGTGCCGGCTTCGCCACCGAAGGCAGCCAGGGCCAGGCCCAGAGCGCCGAGGGCGCCAGTTGCTGCGCGCCGTCGGCCCGGCCAGCCGGCGGTGGGCTGTCGGTGCAGCGGCAGACGCAACTGGGCATCGGCATCATGATGCTGGTCTTCACGCTCCTAGGCCAGCTGATTGACGAGCGGCTGGGTTGGCTGTGCCTGCTGCCGGCGCTGGGCCTGATCAACGCGGGGGTCACTGGCCTCTGCCCGCTGGCTACCGGCATCGCCAAGGCGCCCTGGAACCGCTGAGCGTTGCAGCTTGCGGCGAGCGCGGCGAGCGGCTACCGTAGTGGGCATGAAGCCCGTGGCCGCCACAGATGCCGAGGCCCGTCGCCGCCGCCAACGCCGTATGGCCCGCACCTGGGCGGCGCGCCTGGCCGTGCTATTAGCAATCTGTATTGCCTATCGCTACGGCTACCGACGCGGCGCCCACTCGCTGCCCGCGGTCGTTGGCCGTGAGAGCCAGCCGGAGATGATCGGCACACGGCACCCGTGGTGGGAGATCGAGCGGGTCATCGCCACGCAGCCCTGCCGGCGGCGGATCACCGAAGTCATCCTCCACCACACCTGGGATCCGACCGCGGCGCAGTATGCGGGCGAGCCCACGGTCGAAGCTATCCTGCGCTTCCACGCACGCGATCGCGGCTGGCACAACATCGCCTACCACTACATCATCGGCCCCGACGGCACCATCTGGCTGGGCCGGCCGCTCAGCCAGGTGGGCACCCACACCCAGGGCCACAACGACGGCACCATCGGCGTCTGCCTGATCATCAATGCCGACGTGGAGCAGCCCAGCGAGGTGCAGATCAAGGCCACGGCCATCGTGCTCCGCACGCTGTTCGATCGCTTCGGGCTGTCGGCCAGACGCAACTTCGCACCCGGCCACGGGTTCCACCGCGACTACGCCGACAAGACCTGCCCCGGCACGCTGATCACCAAGGCCCGCGTGCTCCGCTGGCTCCAGGGCTCACCGTAGCCCGATGGCCAGAAGCGCCCGCACACCGCGCACGTAGCCGGCGATCTCCTCGTCGTCGAGCACGCGCGCCAGCACCATCAGTTCGTCGATGCGTGTCGTCGGACCGCCGCCGGAGCCCAGCTCGAGTTGGTGGATCTGGTCGTCGGGGCTGATCGGCCGGCCTTCGAGCTGGTTGTGCGTGGAGGGCTGGCCGTCGGTGTACAGCCGGACCATGCGCCCGCCGGCCACGGTCAGCGCCGTGTGGTGCCAGACCGGCTGATCAAGCGTCAGCGACTTGCGCGGGCTACCGTCGTAGATGTTGTTGATGTTGGGGATGCCCGGCAGATTCCAGATTTGCAGCACCGCCGCGGTGTCGCTCAAGCCGCACCACGGGCCGCCTCGGCCGAACACCGAGATGTACCCGCGACCGTTGAGCTGGCACAGGCTGTAGCCGCCATTGGCCGGCATGGGCTCGGGCAACTGCCACCAGAACATGACCGTCAGCGGCCCGTGGGGCGACAACCCGTCGGCGGCCAGTCGGAAGCCGGCCTTGACCGGCCCGCCGACCTGGCCGGACTTGCCCACCAGCCCCGTGCTGGCCAGCGCGGGCGCGCTCTGCTCGGCCGCGGCCAGGGCATCCACCTCGGGCTTGTCGCCGGGCGCGTCGAAGGTGCGGTAGTAGACCAGCCGATCCTCCAGCGCCGGTGGCAGGTAGGGATAGAGCAGCGGGTTGGCGTAGCGCGGCTGGCCCACGCTCAGACACAACAGCCACCAGATGCCCATCACTTGGCCTCCAGGCGTACAAGTCGGACGTCGTGCTTCTTGAGCGGGAAGACCAGGCGGCCGCCTTGCGGCTCGATGGCCGCTCCGGTCTCGGCGTCGGTCGCCTTCCACCCGCCGGCCAGGCCGAGCGCCGCGGCATCGACGTTGAGCTCACAGGTCGTGTCACCATCGACATAGCCGACGACCGCGGCCAGCGCCTGCTTGCCCTTCACGCCGTAGACGATGGTCGGCAGGTCGGGGTTGGCCGACTTCACCGGCTGTGGCCGCTCGTCCCAGTAGCGCCAGATATCGCAGCCCGGCTGCTCCAGCAGCGCCCACACCGGCCGGTAGAGCTTGTCGGCCACGCTGGCCATGACCGGGCCATCGAGCTCGTGCAGCAGGCTGACCGCGGCGAAGGTGCGCTGAGTCCAGGGATCCTCACTCTGGTTGCCGTGGTCGCCCAGCAGCACCGGCCAGGTGCCGGCCAACTCGCCGTTGCTCACGAGCAGGATGTACTCACGCGGGAAGCGGTACTGCACGTCGCCCTCGGAGTACTTCCACTCCCAGTCGTACTGCACCGTGGCGAAGCCGTGCAGCGGCAGGATGTTGGTCGAGGTCATGTGCGGCATGGTGATCGGCAGCATGCCCTTCTCGTTCATCATCTGGAATGTGCGGCGGCTCAGCTCGCGCAGGCCCCACAGGCCCGCGGACGGCGTGATGCGGCCATCGGCGCCACGGTAGGCGCTGGTCATCTGCGTGTTGTAGCTGCCCGCGAAGAACCAGTTGTCCCAGTACACGCCGCGGTTGCCGCCGACCTCGAACGACTTGGCATACCAGTGGACGGCGTGGTCGATGTACGACTCGCTGGGCACCACCTTGATCTCGCCAATGCCCTTGCCCGGCCCGACCGTGCGCCAGTCGCTCAGGCCCCATTCATCTTGAAAAGTCTGGAACTCGTCGGCCGCCTGGTAACTGGCGCGGTTGTAGTAGAAGACCATCTTGGTGCCGTACCGGCTGCGCAGGTTGTAGTAGACATGCGCGCGCCAGGCCTTGACCCGCTCCTCGCCATACGGCTGGTTGTAGGGCAGGCTCTTCTGGTAGACCGCCTCGATCTCGGCGTCGGTCAGCTTCTCGGTGTTGCCGCGCCGAATGGCCTCCCACAGGGCCATGTCCTTGCCGGCCGGATAGACCGAGCCGCAGTCGCCCAGCGCCAGCCAGTTAATGTCGGTGCCCAACAGGCTGTACCGGTCGCGCAGCCAGCGGTAGCGCCAATCGCCCGGCTGCCCCCCGGCGGACAGCCGGGGTTTGACCGGCGCGGCCTGCAGCCCGAAGGTCAGCGTACGCGGCTGGTCGAGGGTGACCGGCAGGTTGACCAGGTGGACCACCAGCGTCAACACGCCACCGCGCCGCACCAACTCCAGATTGGGCGTCTTGCGGTCCCACGACCAGCCCTTGTCGTTCTCGGCGAACCAGGCCAGCCCGCGCTTGGGCCCGCCCAGGTAGAGATACGTGCAGAAGCCGACCGGCAGGTCCTCGGCGCGCGTCTTGCGCGAGTCCCATACGCTGCCCTCGCCCGCGGGCACCTTCTGGTAAAGCGTGTTGCGGATGGCGTCGCCCATGGCGTGCATCAACGGCGCGGCTTTGTCGTCCAGCGGGATGACCAGGTCCAGCGCGTCGATCGACTTGCCCGCGGTGGCCGGCAGCGTCAGGTCGTAGCGCATCATGCCGTCCACATCCCAGGTGGTGCGGTAGCGGAAGGCAGGCACGCCGCCTTGTGTCGGACGGAACGCGCCGTCGATGACCATGCGGTCCTCGGCGCGGCCCCCCGGCGCAAAGGTGCTCTGGCCGGTCATGGCGCCGAGCTTCTTGCCGTCGTAGGTCAGGTCGAAGCGCATGGCCTCGGCCAGCAGAGGTGCACCCGTGGCGGTGACCTGGTCGAGCAGCCCGCTGCCGCCGAGCCGGTGGTCGCGCAACACGGTATGGAGCGTGCGCGTGCGCTCGGCATAGGTCAGCGGCTCAAACGGCGGGTAGACTTTGCGACTGCGGCCCAGCGGCGTGTGCTCCCACTCGTAGACCGTGCGCTCCAGCGGCTTGACCACCTCGCCGGCCGGCACCTTGGCGCCGCGTAGCGACAGCGCCAGCTCGTATCTGCCCGACAGTGGCGGCAGGTCGACCGACTGGGCCTGCTTGCCGCCGACCAGCTTGTCGAAGGCGATCTGCTTGACCATAGCGCCACCTGTGGCGCGCACGGTCAGCACAGCCTGCTCGGGCTTGGCGTCGGTGGGCAGGTTGGTCAGGTCGACCTCGGCGCGCAGGTGGTTGGCGTAGGGGTAGTAGGCGAACTGGAAGTCCACCGGCGGCGCGCTCTTGGTGACCGTGGTCCAGCGCCAGGCCGGCCCGCGGCGCCAGCCGTACTCGCGCTCGAAGTAGACCCGCGCGCCATCGGCCGAGGTCACCTTGGCCTTGAGCTCGAAGCGGTTGGTGCTGCCGTCGGTAGTCTTCACGGCCAAGCGCTCGCGCGCGCCAGGCGCCAAAGTCAAGCGCCGCTGCTCGTGTAGCTCGGGCATCACGTCGCGCGTGATCAGCAGGTCGGCCATCACATCGATCGGCATCGCGCCGGGGTTGCTGAGTGTCAGCGTCTGGTCGATCTCGCCGAGTTGCGCATCACCCGACTGCTCCTGGCCAACCAGCGGCGCGGCCGGATCGAAGACGAAGCGCGTGCTGGGCGCGTAAGCGCCGCCGGCCAGGCACGACCAGGCCCAGTCGGGCTTCCAGTCGCGACACAGGTTGATGCCCCAGGCGCCGTCGGTTGCCTTGCGGCCGGGCTCGATGCTGGCGATGGGGATGGCCACCTCGGCTGACCACCAGCCGTCGGCGGAACGCTGGGCGAACGGCCAGTCGGCCTGCCAATCGGCCCGTGCGGCCACATTGCCGCGTGGCAGGAAGTTGAACCCGCGCCGGCCAAGGGGGTTGGCCAGCATCTGGTAGGCTCTGCCGTGGTCGCTGCCGGGGGAGGGATCGACCCAGACCTCCAGCGCGTCGTCGTAGACCACTTTGAGGCTGTCGCGGTCGACGGTGGCCAACAGCACTCCCTCGGCCGGCAGCTGGCTGCGCAGGGCGAGGAACAGTGTGTCGCTTGTCGCGCCCACCCAGGCGGCGGCCCGGCGCCGCTCCAGCGTGCCGTTCCAGACGAGTCCATCGAAGCGCATGGCGCCGGCCCACTCGGCGCCGTCCACCTGCCCATCGACGCGTGGCGCGGCGGACATGAGCGGCAGCCGGAAGTCAGCACCGTGAACGGCACAGGCCAGGAAGAGAAGGCCCAGCAGGCGGGCGGATTGAGCGGTCACGGCGTATCCCCGTCAGATGAGACGGGAATACCACGCGGCGGTGTTGGCCGTCAACTCAGGCCGCTGGGTCGCTGGCCGAGTCGAGCACCAGGTCCACCGCGGCGAGCACCTCTTCGCGGGTGAACGGCTTGCTCAGCGTGAAGGCCGCGCCGAGCTTGTCGGCGGTGGCCAGATGCTCCAGCGCGCCGCGCGCGCCGCCGCCGGACATGGCGATGACCGGCACGTCGCGATGGCGCCGACGCAGACCCATGATCGTCTCCAGCCCCTCCATACGCGGCATGAAGATGTCGGTCATGACCAGGTCGGGCGGCTCCGCCTCGGCCATGGACAGGCCGGCATCACCGTCTTCGGCCTCCACCACCACGTGGCCCGCATGCTCCAGCGTTCGCCGGAGCATCGTCCGAAGATGCGGGTCGTCATCGATCACGAGAATATGTGCCATCATCAGCGCTCAATCCACGGTGGCCGAGGGCAGAGCCCCCGACCTCACGACTCAGTATCTGCCGATCGGCGCCCCGGCAGTAGGTCGGCGCCCGTCACAATGTGACATGGAGCGCCCTAACCGCGGCTTAGCCGGGGTCAGGCGCCTCACCGGGGGCGGGTTTGGGCTCAGGTTTGGGCTTGGGCTCTGGTTTGGGCTCAGGCTTGGGCTCGGGTTTCGGTTCGGGCTTGGGCTCGGGTTTGGGCTCGGGCTTGGGGCCAGGGGCGACCACGCCAGGCCCGTCGGGCGTGCCGGTGGTGCCCGGTGTCGGCCGTCCGCCGACGGGATCCGTGACCGGCGTGCCGGGCACGGGCTTCGTGTTGGCGCCCGGGACGTTGGGGTCGACCGTCGTGGCGATCGGACCGGTCGGCCCAGCCTTGGTCTCCGTCTTGGCCTCGCCCTTCTCTTCCTTCTTCTGTTCCTCGGCGTTGGCGTTGCCGGTCTGGGCCACGCTCGGCGGCCCCTCCTCGCCCGGCCGCGGGAATTCGTCCGGCCAGGCGTGACCGCGGTCACGCGCGAGTTCGCGGGCGCGCAGCGCCATGCTGCGCCAGATGGGCGCGCAGAAGTCGCCACCGGTGGCGCCGTACATGCGGATGTTGGAGTCGTTGCCGATCCATACCGCACAGGCCAGCCCCGGCGTGATGCCGACGAACCAGACGTCCTTGGCCGAGTTGGTGGTACCCGTCTTGCCGCCGCACGGTGAGTTGATCGCCGCGCGCCGACCGGTGCCGTTGGACACGACGCCCTGCAGCATCGAGTTCATGTTGGTGTAGGTGCGCGGCGACATGACCCGCCGCGGCTTGACCTGGTGCGTGAAGATGGGGTTGCCGCGGCTGTCGGTGATGCACTCCACGCCGTAGCCATCGACCCGGAAGCCGCCGTTGGCGAAGGCGCAGTAGGCGTTGCCCAGCTCCAGCGGCGTGACCTCGCCCGAACCCAGCGCCAGCGACGGATAGGGCTGCAGCTTCTTGCCCTTCTCGTCGATACCCATGCGGTGCGCCTGCTCGATGACCGACTGCGGCCCGGTCTTGATGATCACGCGCACGGCCACCAGGTTGACGCTCTGGGCCAGGGCGGTGGCCACACTCATCTCGCCGCCCTGGTTGGCGCTGAAGTTCTGCGGGCTGTAGACACCCCAGTAGCCCCGGAAGGTCGACGGCGAGCCGCTATAGGTGTCGTACGGGCTCAGTCCGATCTTCTCCATGGCCGTCGTGTAGACAATCGGCTTGAAGCTCGAGCCTGGCTGCCGGTACGCCTGCGTGGCGCCGTTGAACTCGTCTTTCTCGAATTCCTTGCCGCCGACCATGGCCAGGATGGCGCCGGTCCGCGGGTCGAGCGCCACCACGGCACCGCGGTTGGCCCGCGCATGGGCCAGGTTGGCCATCGACTCGCTGAGCAGTTCCTGCGCCTGCGCCTGCAGTTCCAGGTCGAGCGTGGTGTAGATCTGCAGGCCGCCGCCATAGACCTTGTCATGGCCGAACTGCTTCTCGAGTTGGTCGATTACGTAGGTGGTGAACCACGGCGCGCGGTAGTTGTGCAGCTTCCAGGGCTCGGCGCCCTTCTTGCGCGCGTGGATGGGCTCGGCCTTGGCCTCATCGAGTTGCTGCTGACTGATCTTGCGCTGCTCCCACATCTTCTGCAGGACCATGTTGCGCCGGCCCTTGGCCGCCTCGGGGTGCAGGATCGGGCTGTAGCCCACCGGGTTCTTGGCCAGCCCGGCGATCAGCGCGCACTCGCCCAGCGTCAACTGGTCGAGTTTCTTGCCGAAGAACGTGTCCGCCGCGGCGACCACGCCGTAGGCCCGATGACCGTAGCAGATCTCGTTGAGGTAGAGCCCGAGGATCTCTTCCTTGCTGAACCGCCGCTCGATGCGCACGGCCAGCGTCATCTCCTTGAACTTGCGCAGCATGGTCTGCTCGCGCGACAGGAAGACCTGCCGGGCCAGCTGTTGCGTGATGGTGCTCGCGCCCTGCTTGGAGCTGCGCGCGGCGTTCTCGCGGAGGGCCCGCCCAATGCCGCGGGGGTCCACGCCGGGATGCTCGTAGAAGCGCTGGTCCTCGATGGCGATGGTCGCATTGACCAGGTTGCGCGGCATCGAAGCCACCGGCACCACCTGCCGGTTCTCGACGAACAAGGAGGCCAGCAAGGTGCCGTCCTTGGCGAAGATGCGCGTCGTCTCCTGCGGCCGGTAGTTGCCCAGGGTCGCCTCATCCGGCACCATCGGCGCCACGGTGGCATACACCCCCAGCGCCAGACCGAGCACCAGACCGTCGACCATGAGCGTGCCCAACAGCACCGCTCGCCAGACCGTCATCCGCCGCCAACCGCCGCGATTCGTCATCGCCGCTCGTCCTCGACCCTCAACGCCGTACGCCAGGGCATCGTTCAGCATACCCGCGCCCTCGGCGTGAGTCAAGTCGCGTGCAAACGCATGTTCACTCGACGGTGCGCAGTTGCGTGGTGTTCTGGCCGTCGCACACCGACAGCGCGAAGCGCACCGCCGCGGCGTCCGGCCCGCGATGCGGGTCGGCCGAGAGGTGGTAGCGCAGCAGGCGCGCGCCGGGCGGAGCCATGACCTTCCAGAACAGGCGACAGGTATAGCCCGGCTCGGGCGGCGCCAGCACGCCGACGCCCTGTCGGCCCGGATGCGGCTGGCCGACCTCGTTGCGCGGGTTGTCTATCCAGCGCGGCGTGTTGCGGCCGGGTCGGCGCACCAGGACCCGCGCCCAGTCGGCGGGCGTGTCGAACCCCAGAATGGCGTCGCGATCGCCAATGAGCCGCCGGTACAACTCCTCGGGCTTGGGCGGGATAGGCACCGCGATGCCGCGGAACCCGCGCAGCCGTTCGACCAGGGCCAGCGGTGCCCCGCCCGCAGGCTGCGCCGTCTTGCCATACCAGTAGACGGTCGACGTCACGTCAACCTCGGCTGGCTCGGCCCGCTGGGCAGCGCCGTAGTCCAGGCTGAGGCGACAGGACTGCTCGAAGTGCAGGGGCTCGGGGAACAGCCGATAGCCGGTGACGCGGCGCAGATCGCCCACGAAGTCGCCGCGCAGCAACCCCGACTCGGCGGTGCCGCGCGGCTGGCCCGTGCGAAACAGCTCGCGCCAGGTGGCGGCGACCAGCCCTTCAGGCTGCCCGTCGAGCGCCACGCGCAGTTGGCCGGGCAGCGCGTCGGCATCGTCGGTCATCTGCGAGTCGAGCCGCACGGCGGCGATCTGGCCGGGCACGCCGCGCACCTCGAGCAACGGCGCGGCGCCGGTGGCGGGCACGGTCTGCCGGCGCCAGGCCACATGCAGCCGGCCGCGCTCGGGCGGCGCCGTCAGCGCATCCCACTGGCTGCCGAAACGCGTCACGATCTCGGCGTCGCCATCGTTGACGAGCTCAATCCGCGCGCCGTCGGCGAACGGCATCGGCAACCGCAGCGACCAGACCTCGTCGCTGACCTCGCCCAGCAGGCAACTGTAGGGCGCCACGCCCGGCGCGGCGCCCATGAGGTCCGCCACCGGCGCATCGACGCTCGGCTCGGCCGCGCCGTCCCAGGTCATCAGCAGACGCAGCGCCGGCCCGGCGGGCCGCGGGGTAGTCAGCGCGATCTCGCGGATCAGGCCGGCGCCGTTGGCACTCAAGACCGTCCGTCGCTCGCCCGCGGCGAGATGCAGCAGGTTGTCGCCGGGCGCGGCCGGCGGGACAATGCTGACTCCCGGCTGGAGCACGGACGGATCGAAGACGGCGAGCAAGGCCAGGCCAACCAGATGCCAGGGCATGGGCGACTCCCAAGGCTAACGGTACCATTTTGCCCCGAACCCTCGACGACCACACTCGGATGGGTAACATTACGGCCGTCGGCCTCGCGTAGCGACGCCGCTGGAGTTAGGCATGGCGCGACCGGTGCGACAGGGAACGGCGTACTTGGTGGGTGCGGGCCCCGGCGATCCGGGTCTGTTGACGGTGCGCGGACGCGAGATCCTGGTGGCCGCGGACGCGGTCATCTATGACCGACTGGCCAACCCGACGCTGCTCGGTCTGGCCCGGCCCGACGCCGTGCTGATCGATGTCGGCAAGACGCCCGGCCGCCACGCCATGACTCAGGAAGAGATCAACGCGGCCATTGTCGAGCAGGCCAGGCTCGGCCGCAGCGTCTGCCGGCTCAAGGGCGGCGACCCGTTCGTCTTCGGCCGCGGCGGCGAGGAAGCGCTGGAGTGCCTCGCGGCGAGCGTGCCGTTCGAGATCGTGCCGGGCGTCACCTCGTCCATCGCCGCGGCGGCCTACGCCGGCATTCCCGTCACGCACCGCAACGTGGCCACGTCGTTCGCCGTGATCACCGGCCATGAGAACCCCGACAAGCCCGAGACGCAGGTGGACTGGGCTGGCATCGCCCATGGCGCCGACACGCTGGTCTTCCTCATGGGAATCGGCAATCTGGCCGAGATCACCGCGCAACTGATCCGGCATGGTCGCGCCGCCGACACGCCGGTGGCCGTGGTGCAGTGGGGCACCTGGACCCGCCAGCGCGTGGTCGAAGGCACGCTGTCCACCATCGCGCAGCTTGTCGCCGACAGCGGACTCAAGCCGCCGGCGGTGACCATTGTCGGAGCCGTGGCCGCGCTACGCGAGCGGCTGGCGTGGTGGGACCGCAAGCCTTTGTTCGGTCGGCGCGTGGTGGTTACGCGGTCGCGTACGCAGGCCTCCGACCTGACCGACCTGCTCACCGATGTCGGTGCCGAGGCCATCGAGCTGCCGGTCATCGCCATCGCCGCGCGCGACGTGGCCGAGGCCGTCGGCCGGCTCGTGGCGGCCGGCCTGCCGCATGACTGGGTGGTTTTCGCCAGCAGCAACGCCGTGGACCTGTTCTTCGCCGCGCTGGCCGCCGCGGGCGCCGACGCCCGCCTGCTCGCCGGCAGCAAGGTCGGCGCGGTAGGCGCTTCCACCGCCGAGGCACTGGCCCGGCATGGTCTGCGCGCGGATTTCGTGCCGACGAGCTTCAGCGGCGAGGATTTCGCCAAGCAGGTGGGCTCGCCCGAGGGCCTGCGATTCCTCTTCCCCGGCGCGGCGGCAGCCAGTGACGACATGCCGCGCGAACTGCGCGCGCGGGGTGCCGAGGTGGAGCTGCTGCCGCTGTACGACACCGTACCCGACCCCAGCGACGGCGCCGCCGTGGCGCGGCGCTTCGCCGATGGCGAAGTGGACGCGGTGACCTTCACGTCATCGAGCACGGTGCGGCTGTTCCGCGAATTGCTGCCCGACGTGGACCTGAGCGGCATCTGCCTGGCGGCCATCGGCCCGCGCACGGCGGACACCATGCGCGAACTGGGCCTGGAGCCGACGGTTGTGGCGGCCACCAGCCGGCTCAGCGCGCTGGTCGAGGCGCTGAGCGACTGGTGGCAACCGGCGGGCTGATCAGCCGGCGAACCCGAGCCGACCCAGCCAGCCCGCGCAGAGCGTGGTCCACTGGCTGACATCGGGCCAGTCGGGAGCCAGCCCCAGGCCATGCTGGCCGTAGGGGAAGACGTGCAATTCCACGGGCACGCCGTGGGTGCTGAGCGCGTCGGCCAAGCGCAGGCTGTTGGCCAACGGCACGGCGCCGTCCTCGGCGGTGTGCCACAGGAAGTGCGGCATGGTGTCGGCGTTGACGCAGAGCTCGGCCGACAGTTTGGCGCGCAGTTCCGGCAGCGGCTCCTCGGTGCCCAGCAGGTTCAGCATGCTGCCCTGGTGCAGCCGCTCGACGAAGGTGACCACGGCGTAGCACAGGATCACCGCGTCGGGCCGACAGCTCACGCGTTCCACCGGATCTTCGGCGTCGGCCCGGCCGGCATCGAAGTGCGTGGCCGTGGTCGAGGCCAGATGGCCACCGGCCGAGAAGCCGAGGATGCCGACCTTGTCGGGCTGCACGCCGAACTCCGGCCCATGGCACCGCGTCCAGCGTAGCGCGCGCTGCGCATCGAGCAGCG
>JACRKZ010000123.1 GCA_016235455.1 Armatimonadota bacterium
ACACCCCGTGCCAGGCCCCAGTGGCACCTCGGTGATCCGGCCGTCCTGTGTGCACAGGATGCGTGTGACCAGCCGCTTGGTCGGCTTGGTCAGCATGCAGTATTCGGTGTCGCGGAACAGGACCTTGTCACCCACGGCCAGGCGGCGTGCGGTGGTCGCTGACTTCAGGTACACATACCATGGCAGGTTGTCGGGAACCGGATGCGGGTAGTGCGTGGTCACCCAGAAGCCGGTGTCGCCCACCGCCCGGGCAACGCGCGCCACGGGCGCCACGCGCTGCCGGGGAACGGCGTCAACCTGAGCGCCCGCCACGGGCGGCGAGGCACCGGCCAGTTCGAGGATGACCTCGTGGTGGAGTCTGGCGGCCTTCGCGGCCAGTTCGGAGGCCCCGATGGCCAGGAGCAGCCGCCCCACCGTGTCATAGGCCCGCAGCGCGTCCTGTGCCGTCAGGTCGTCCTCGTGCGCCCAGCGGTTGCGCATCTCGCGCAGGTCATGCAGGAGGGTCAGGCCGAACGCACCCACCTTGTCAAGGAAGGCGGCGTGCCAGTTGTCCAGCATCACGCGCAGGTAGCCCTGGGTGTCCAGGTCATCGCTGGCCGGCACCGGTCCCCAGCCAGAGGCGACCCGCGCCGCGTTCTGCGGCGCCCGTGAGCGCCACTCAGCGCCATAGCGCTCGGCCATCACACGGTCCACGAACGGGGCCAGCCCTTCCTTGAGCAGGTCCAGTGCCTGCCTGACGCGATCTCTGCTGCTAGTCGACATCCGCGTCTCCCCGCCACAGCATCGACAGTTCTCCGTAGGGCCACCCCGTCCTGCGCAGCCACCTCACCACGCCACGCTACTCGTACGTCACGCGGTAGTCCACCTGGTCCACGGCACTGACAATCTTCCCGCCGATCTGGTCGAAGTCGATCAGCCGCACCGCCCAACGATAGGTGCGCCGGCCATCGGCATGCTCGTCGACATACCACTGGCCAGTCCAGCCCAGCGGCTTGGTCGGCGTCTGCACCTGCTCGATGCGCTTGGCCCGGCGGTTGGTGGTGAACTCCGCGGTGAACCAGGTCTCCTCGCGGTCGTAGCCCTCGTCGCACCACTGCCGCCGCGCGTAGGTGCCGGCGCCGCGCACGACATACAGGTCCCGGTCGGCCCACTTCTTCCAATCTTCCGGCACGACAATCTTCGTCGGCCACCACTGCTCGGGCGCATGAACGGTGATTTGGTCGCCCCGCACGGTCACCCGCGCCGGCGCGGACTTGGGCTTGGCCGGCAGGCGCATGGCGAAGGCCGGGTCGCCGAACTGCGTGCGGATCTGCGCCTGGTAGCGATAGATGCCACCAGCGTCTTCGCGACGGTCGAGGATGGCGACGCGCGCGCTGTTGATCGATCGGCGGTGCGCCTGGCCCAGCGTCTGGCCGGCCAGCATGCCGTTCCAGAACTCGATGCGCTGCAGTTCCGACGGCGCGCAGCCCTCGCGCCCGTTGCCGGCGAAGGCCACCGCGCCACAGCGGAACAGCCGCGCCACGACCGAGCGGTAGTCGGTCTCGCGGTCCATCGAGCAGGTCAGGCAGCCGCCCGACTCCACCACCACCGGCGCCAACAGCACCTGGGCGTCCCAGCCGAAGGTGTGGCCCAGCTCGTGCCACCAGGAATGGTCGGTGTGGGCCAGCGCCGCGCAGCTCGCCAGCGGCGAGCCCTGGTCGAAGGTCAAGGCACGCTGACCGGGCTTGCCGTCGGCTGGCGCCTTGATCCACTTGAGGTCGTCGCTCGTGTGGCGGTAGCCCGCGTCGAAGCCGACGTTCTCGAACAGCCGCGCGTAGGTATTCTCCCAGCGCGACTGGCAGGCACGATCTTGCCACTCGGGCGCCAGCAGCGCCGAGTAGGTCAGCACGCGGCTGGCATAGAGTGTGCCATAGGACGCATTCTCGGCGATGACGCGCGACACACCGATCTCGGCGAAGTCGTCTGCATCGGCGTTGGCAAACGGCAGGTCCGAGGTCTGTTCCTCCACCACGCCGCCGTGACCGATGATCGCCTGCGGAATGGCGTCGGGGAAGCCGACCAGACAGAGGTGCTCCGGCGCCGAGCCGAGCGCGTCGTAGTAGCCGCGCAGGTCGCCGCCGAGCTGCTCGGCCGTGGGCCATGTCAGGTGCACATCGGACTTGCCCGGCCCGGTGCGTGTGCCCAGCGAGACCGCGTAGCGCCGGCCGCCGAGCTCGATGGTGTCGCCCGAGGCCAACGGGCTTGACCACGCGCGGTCGACCTGCACCGACAGCCGCAGATTGCGTTCGTTGGCCTCGCCGGTCAGGTAGTAGGCATACTCGTGGCCATCGAAGCTGATGCGGCCCGACTTGGCCGGCGCCGCCGATCGGGGCAGGCCGGCGGGTAGTTCACCGACCGCCGGCTGGCTGACAAAGGGCGACTTCCAGCGCGTCTCGTAGGTCAATGGCACCACCAGCCCGCCACGGCCCGCGGCCAGCAGCGCGCCGCTCAACGACAGTCGCCGGATCACCGCGTGTTGGCGATCGGCCGGGTTCACGGCGGCCAGATAGGTCACTCCCCAGCGCCTCGCCTTGGCCCAGGCCACCACCGCCCGCGCATCGGCCAGCCGCACCACGGGCAGGCCGGGCTCGACGTTGGCCGCGCCGACGGCCACCACTTCGCGCACACGGAGCCGCCGCAGTTCGCCCACCGTGTCGCGAGCCAGGCCCTGGCGGCCCGCAAAGAGCAGCGGGGCCCGCAACCGGGCGGCCAGCGCCGAAGCGACCAACGCCGCTTCGTAGTCGTCCTCGGCGCACACGACGGCCGTGGCCGCCGACTGCCAGAAGGTGCGGCTGAGCAGACCGGCCACGTCGCTCAGCGAACTGCCCGCCAGCGGCCTGGCAACGGCCTGCACCGAGCCACCCACGGCCCAGGTCGTGCTCGGCCGGTAGCGCCGGACATAGTCGGCCACCTCGGGCGTGATGGCGCCACCAGGCTCGAGCGCGACCACGGCCGGTGCGCCGTCGGTGACGACGGTGGCCGCCGGCACGGCCGCCAGATAGGCAAAGTCCTGCCAGGACGGCTCCGCCGCCAAGGGCACCAGCAGCAAGGCGCGCTGGCCGGCCGCCTCGGCCGAGGTGGCCAGGCAGACCAGTGAGGCAAGCAACAAGGCGGGCGATCTCATCAGCGGCTCTCGATTCATGTGGCCCATTCAACGTGTTCGGCCGACCACCTTCCGCCGTGGGAAGCCGGAACTACGAACAAATGCGCTTGACAGGAACGCTTCGTATTCCGTATCGTCCCTATGGTATCGATATCAAGGAGCTGCTATGGCACCGCTGTTCCTGCTGCTCGTGGGCCTGTCGGCAACTGCGCCAACGGTGGCGCCGTACCAGTGGTCGAACGTGACCATTGTGGCCGGCGGGTTCATGCCGGGCATCGTCTTCCATCCCAAGGCGCCCGGCGTGGCCTACATCCGCTCTGACATGGGCGGCGCGTACCGGCTCGACCCGGTCACGCGGCGGTGGGTGCCACTCATGGACTTCACGCGCGACTACGTGGAGACCGGCGTGGAGAGCATCGCCCTTGACCCGACCAACGCCGACCGCGTCTACCTGGCTTGCGGCACAGCCACAGCCGATTGGGCGCCGAGAGGCTTTCTGCTGCGTTCCGACGACCGCGGCCAGACGCTCGAGCGCATTCCGCTACCCTTCAAGTGCGGCGGCAACGACGACGGCCGGTCGATTGGCGAGCGGCTGGCGGTCAACCCGCGGCGCACCGACGAACTGTGGATGGGCACGCGCCAGGCCGGCCTGTGGCGCAGCACTGATCGCGGCCGCACCTGGACGCAGGTGTCCAGCTTCCACGTGACCGACACGTCGCAAGGCCCATGGCGCAACATCGGTGTGGGCTTCGTGCTGTTCACGCCGACGGGCACGATGTACGTCGGCTCGGCCACGACACCCACCAGCCTGTGGCAGAGCCGCGACGAAGGCGCAAGCTGGGCACCCGTGGTCGGCCAGCCGACGGGCATGGTGCCGCACCACGCTCAGTTGGCCAGCAACGGCCTCTTGTACGTCACCTGGTGTGACCAGCCCGGACCCAACGGCGTCGGCGACAGCCAGGTCTGGAAGCTGAACACCGCCACCGGGGCTTGGACGAACATCACGCCCAACGCCCAGCCGGGCAAGAAGCTGGGCTACGGCTACGCCGGCCTGGCCGTGGATGCCCAGCACCCCGACACGCTGATGGTCAGCACCACCTGCCGCTGGTGGCCTGGTGACGACCAGTGGCGCAGCATCGACGGCGGCGCGACATGGAAGCAGGTCGGCCCGACGGCCCGGCGCGATCCGTCCATCTCCCCCTACCTGCGCTGGGGCAAGCCGGCGACCGAGCAGCCCGGCGCGGGCAACTGGGAAGGCAGCATCGTCATCGACCCATTCAACGCCGACCGTGTGTTGTATGTCACCGGCGCCACGGTGTGGGGCTGCGACGACATCACCGCGCTGGACCGCGGTGAGCCCACGCACTGGTCAGTGCGCGGCGAGGGCATCGAGCAGGTGGCCGTGAAGGACCTGGTCAGCCCGACCGCCGGGCCACATCTGGTCAGCGGGATGGCGGATATCGGCGGGTTCGTCCATGACGACCTGACCGTCTCGCCCCAGCAGGGCATGATGAGCCCGTACATGACCAACCGCAGCCTGGACGTGGCCGGTCTGGCGCCCAATGTTGTCGTGCGCGTGGGTGACGGCATCAAGATCCCCGGCTGCCTGTCGGCCGACGGCGCGCATACCTGGCGCACGTTCGCCAGCGCGCCGGTGGCTGATGCCAAGGGCGGCAGCGTGGCACTCACCGCCGATGGTTCCGCCGTGGTGTGGTCGCCCGGTGGTCAGCCGGCCTTCCGCACGGTCGACGGCGGCGCCACCTGGGCGCGGGCCGCGGGCATCGATGGGCCGGTGGTGCTCAGCGCCGACCGGGCCGACGCCCGGCGCGTCTATGCCCTGCCCGCTCGCCGCGACGACACGCCCGCCACGTTGCTGGTCAGCGTCGATGGCGGGCTCAGCTTCCGGTCCGCGGCCAGCGGTCTGCGCGGTCGTCAGCCCAAGGCGGTGCCGGGACTGGCCGGCGGGCTGTGGCTCGCCGCGAGCGACGGCCTGTGGCGCTCGACCGACGGCGGCGCGACGTTCGCCCGGCTGCCGGGCGTGACCTCGGCGCTGTCCGTGGCCTTCGGCATGGCCGCGCCGGGCCAGACCCATCCCGCGGTCTTCGCCTCGGCGACCATCGACGGCACCGCCGCTGTCTATCGCTCGGACGACGCCGGAGCCAAGTGGCTGCGGGTCAACGACGACGAGCACCAGTGGGGCGGCCTGTATGGCGCGCTGGCCGGAGATATGCGGGTGTTCGGCCGCTTCTACCTGGGCACCAACGGCCGCGGCATCATCATGGGCCAACCACGCCCATAGGAGATCAGCCAGTGTTCTGGACCATCTTGACCGCGTGCCTCGTCGGCGCTGAGCCGGCGCCGCCGTTCCCCGCCGCGCTGGAGGCAGCCGCGGTGACCCAGGACCGACTGGACAACCAGCAGTCACGGGCCATGCTGCTCGGCAACGGCGACCTCATGGCGCTGGTCTACAGTGACGGCGCCGACCTGATCGTGCATCTGTCCAAAACCGACGTGTGGGACGCGCGCATCGACACCTCCGCCGACCCCGAGTTGCCCAGCATCGATCCCGCCAAGCGCACCTTCCGCGGCGCGTCGGACCCGCCGAGTTGGAACAAGCGCACCTATCCCTGTGGCGTGCCCTTTGGCAGGGTGCGGCTCAAGGGCGCCGCACCGGCCGCCGGCCTGACCGCCCGGCTCGACCTGGCGCGGGGGCTGGCGCAGGTGGCGACCGGCGCGGGCACAACGCAGGCGCGCGTGCTGTGGCAGGCCAACGCCCTGCTGCTGGACACACCCGCCCTCGCCAGCCTGGAGGGCGACCCGTTCGACTTCCTGCCGGCCGCGACCACCGGCGCCGACGGCGACGTTCAGTGGCTGCGACAGGACCTGCCGGGCGACACCGATTACGCCGGCATGGAGGTGGCCGTGGCGCTGGCCGGCGCCGTTGGTCGGCAGGTCGTGGCCGTGGTCACCTCGCGCGAGGCCAAGGACCCACGCGCGGCGGCGCTGGCGCTGGCCCGGCGCACTCTGTCCGGCGACGCGACGCGGCTGACAGCCGAGCATGAGCGTGGCTGGCGCGGCTTCTGGGCGCGCAGCGGCGTGGCCTTGGCGGTGCCCGAGTTCGAGCGCTGGTGGTACCGGCAGGTCTACTACCTGGGCTGCTTCTCGCGACCGGGCAAAGTGGCGGTGGGGCTCAAGGCCGGGCTCGACGGACTGGCCGGCTGGCACAACTCCTACAAGTTCAACTACAACACCCAGCAGACCTACTTTTCGCCCGGCCCGGTGAACCATCCCGAACTGGCCGAGCCCATCGTCGAGGCCGTCTACCAGTACCTGCCGCGCGCGAAGTGGCTGGCCAAGACCTGCTTCGTGGGCTGTGAGGGCGCCTTTGTGCACAGCGACGTCTGGCCCTATGAGCCCGACCCGGCGGTCTGCGCGAGCCGGAACCGGCGGCAACTGGCCTACATGCCCTGGGGCTTCTCGCTGGGCATGAACGGCATGATTGCCACCACCCTGTGGGAGAGCTACCTCTACCGGCCCGACCGCGACTATCTGGCGCGCCGCATCTATCCCGTGCTGTCGGAGATGGCGCGGTTCTACTGCTCCTTTGTCGAGAAGTGCCCGCTGGACGCCGCGGGCAAGACGGTGCTCGGACCCAGCTTCTACCCCGAACAGGGCGGCTTCGGCCAGATGAACACCGCCTGGGACATCGCCTATGTCCACTACGGGCTGTCCGCGGCGCTGTCCGCGGCGCAGGTGCTCGGGCGCGACAAGGACCTGGCCGCGCGCATCCAGCGGACGCTGGCGCTGCTGCCTACCTACTCGACCGTGCCCGACCCGCGGCAGGGCAACCAGAGCGTGGTGGAGCAATGGCTCGGCGCGGGTTTGCGCGGCGACAACCACTGCTCGTGCGTACAGCCGGTGTTCCCCGGTGCG
The DNA here is from genome assembly GCA_016235455.1 of Armatimonadota bacterium. Lineage (GTDB taxonomy): Bacteria > Armatimonadota > UBA10988 > UBA10988 > UBA10988 > UBA10988. Next base: position 7,076 of record JACRKZ010000123.1, read on the forward strand.
CAGGTCCACTGGTTCTCGCCGGCGGCCGACCAGGAGCTGTTCCGCCGCACCATCCGCTACCAGTACCCGCGCTCGGCCAAGAACAACCCGGTGGTCATGGTCAACATCTCTCGCGCGCGCCTGTCGATGACCGCCGACGCCCATGACGACACGCTGACCTGGTTCCGCCGTCAGGAGCAGCCCAACGGCCTGTTCCACTGGGAAGGTCACGGCTTCTACATCAGCGAGCAGGCCGCCGTATCTCGGCTGGTCACTGAGTTCCTGCTGCAGAGCGTGGACAACACCATCCGCATCTTCCCCGCTTGGCCCAAGGAGCAGGACGCGCGGTTCGCGGGACTGCGGGCCCAAGGCGGCTTCCTGGTCAGCGCGGAACTGAATGGCGGCACCATCCGCACAGTCACGATCACGTCCACAGTCGGCGGGCGGCTGCGCGTGCTGAGCCCGTGGACGGACCAGGTCATCGAGCGCGACACGCGGCCGGGCCAGGTGGTAGAGTTGCGAGCTGAAAGCGGTGCCAAGCCATGATGCTCACTCTCGCCTGCCTGCTGCTGGCCGCTCCGGCCGACACCATCGCGCTGAACATCGAGCCCACGCGCCAGCGGCCGCGCCAGTCCGAAGGCGCCTTCGTCACGCTGGCTGACCAGCGCGTGCTGTTCTGCTACACCGAATTCACCGGCGGCGCGGCCGACGAGAGCCCGGCGCATCTGGTGGGCATCGAATCGCGCGACGGCGGCGCGAGCTGGGGCGCACCGCGCGAGATCGTGGCCAACGAGGGCGGCGCGAACGTCATGAGCGTGTCGCTGCTGCGCCTGAAGTCCGGCCGCATCGCGCTGTTCTACCTCAAGAAGAACTCGTGGGTCGATTGTAGGCCGTACCTACGGATCTCCGACGACGAAGGCGCGAGCTGGTCTATGCCAACCTTGGTTGGCACGGCGCCGGGCTACTTCGTGCTGAACAACGACCGCGTGGTGCAACTCGCCTCGGGCCGGCTGGTGATGCCGCTGGCCTGGCATCGCAGCCGCGGCGCCGACCCGCATAGCTCGCGCTCGTTCGATGCGCGCGCGGTCGACATCTGGTATCTGTCCGACGACGAGGGCAAGACCTGGCGGGAATCGCGCAGCTGGTGGGCGCTGCCCGTGGCCAGCGGCACCGGCCTGCAGGAGCCCGGCGTCGTGGAGTTGGGCGACGGTTCGCTGCTCTGCTTCGCCCGCACCGACCGCGGCCAGCAGTGGGAGATGCGCTCGACCGACGGCGGCGAGACCTGGACCGCGCCGGTCGCCGGCCCGCTGTCGTCGCCGACCTCGCCGGCCTCGATCAAGCGCCTGCCCGGCACCAACCGCCTGCTGGCCGTGTGGAACGACCATTCGGGCCGCTTCCCCTTCCCCAAAGGCAAGCGCACGCCGCTGGTCTCCGCCCTGTCGGACGATGGTGGGAAGACCTGGTCGAGGCAGAAGCCGATCGAGGACGACCCTGACGGCTGGTACTGCTACACGGCCCTGCACTTCGTGGGCGACCACCTGCTGCTGGCGTATTGCGCCGGCGACAGCAAGGTCGGCGGGCTCAACCGCCTGCGCATCCGGCGGCTGCCGATTGCCTGGCTGACCGCGCGTGACGGCGAAGGTTGACGCCACCGTCAAGCGGGCCTCAACGCAATAGGGCAAGGACACAAGCCGCGGGGTCAAGAGGCAAGCTGGCTCCGTGGCCTACAGTGTGGCCGGAGACACGCCCATGTGGCATGCATTGCGGTGGTTGGCCGTAGGCTTGTGCTGCGCCGCCGCGGTTGGCGCGGATACCCCTTTCGATGCGACGGGCAACGCCAATCCCATCGTGCCCGGCTACTTCGCAGACCCGACGATCGAGAAGTTCGGCGACACCTGGTACCTGTACGCCACCACCGACGGCAACGGCGGCGGGCGCGGGCCGGCGACGGTCTGGGTCTCCAAGGACTTCGCGCAGTGGACGCTGGTCCCCATGAACTGGCCAACGGCGCCCGTCTACTGGGCGCCGGACGTCATTCGTCGGCCCGATGGCAAGTTCTACCTGTTCTACAACCAGCCGTGCATGACCTTTGCCGGCGTGAGCGACAGCCCCATAGGCCCCTGGACGCCTCTGGGCGGCGGCGAGGGGCTGGTCATCCCCGATCAGTTCGTCAAGAATGTCATCACCCTCGACACCCAGCTCTTCGAGGATCGCGACGGCAGCGTATGGGGCTACTGGGGCACTTGGGGCATCTTCGCTGACAGCGGCTGCGGGTTCGGCAAGTTCGGCGCTGATATGAAGTCGTTCGTACGCACCGGCAAGATCCCCAACACGCAGGCCAAGGACTTCTTCGAAGGCCCGTTCATGTTCGAGCGGAACGGCGTCTACTACCTGACCTACTCGTCGGGCTCCTGCCACGATGCCAGCTACCGAGTGCAGTACGCGGTGAGCAACCGCCCCGATGGCGAGTTCGTCATGGGCCCGAACAACCCCATTCTGGCCAGCAGCGGCGACCTGACAGTCAACGGGCCCGGTCATCATTCGATCATCAGCGAGGGCGACGAGCACTACATCGTGTACCACCGTCATGACCTGCCACTCACGCCCAATGGCATGCACCGTCAGATCTGCGTGGACCGGCTGGTGTTCGAGCGCGACGGTGTGATCCGCGCGGTGCAGCCGACGCACCAGGGCGTGCCGGCTCTGCGGCGTGGCGGTCCTCCCGTCGATCTGGCGCTGGGCAAGCCGGTCACCGCTTCGTCGGCCTATCGCGACACGGTGCGCGGTCACACCTACAAGCCCGAGCACGCGGTGGACGACAACAACGCCACGCTCTGGCGACCAGCAGGCGATCCTGTCGGCCAGTGGCTGCGCGTGGACTTGGGCTCACCGCAACGCATTCGCCGCACGGCCATAGCCTTCGAGTACGGTACGTGGGCGTACCGCTACCTGTTGGAGACGTCGGTCGACGGACAGGCCTGGCAGACCTTCGCTGACCAGCGCACCAACACGCGCTGGGGCAGCCCGATGGTCGATCGCGGCGACGCCACCGCACGGTATGTGCGCCTGACCGTGTTCGACGCGGAATTGCCGGGTCTGCCGGGCGCTGTGTGGAACCTGCGGGTCTACGGGGACGAGGCGACCAGCGACCTCGAAGCCACGGCCCGTCGGGCCTTCGACCCCTGGGTGGCGCCCCGTCAGAAGCCGTGGCCCCCGCCAGAGCCCAAACGCGGCCTGCTCGTCGATCTCGACGCCACGCGCCTGGCCCTGGGCAGCACGGTTGCTAGCTGGCCCAACGCCGGCGCGTTGGGCGGACGGTTTGCCGCTGGCGAGGCGCGCCCCACGGTCGACATCGCCGCGGGGCGCAAAGCCGTGCGGTTCGGCGGCCAGCAAATGCTCACGGCTACCTTCGCCGCGCCGAGCAACCTGACGGGCAACAGTCGGTTCACTGTGGCGGCTTGGGTGCTCAACCCCGAGATCGGTGAGAGCGAGGCCATCGTCTCGTGGGCCGGTCGCGGTGGACCAGATGCCTGCACCGCACAGGTTGGCTACGGTACCCAGCCGGCCTGGGGAGCCGTGGGCCACTGGGGGTTCGCCGACATGGGCTTTGCCGGAGGACCGCCCGCCGCGGGCCAGTGGCATCACCTGGCCGTGGCCTATGATGGCACCGTGGAACGGGTCTACGTGGACGGCAAGCTCAACCGCGCGGCGCCCAAGATGCTGATGCTGAACCAGGGCCGCCCTGTCTACGTCGGGTGCTCCGAGCCGGGCACAGAGTACTTCGATGGCTATCTGGCTTCACTGGCCATGTACGACCGCGCTCTGGGCGACGACGAACTGGCCGCGTTGGCGGCGGCGGCGCCGGCCCCCGAAGCGCTGCTGCATGTCGATTGCGCCGCGCTGCCCGACGGCCCGTTGGCCAACTGGCCCAATCAGGGCGCCTGGGCCGGCAGCCTCACGGGTGCCCAGCCGCCGCGCGTAGCCACGGCTGCCGGACATACCGCCGTGGTGTTCGAGCCCGGCCGGAGCTTGGAACTGCCCCTGCCGCCAGCGACGGCGTCATCGGACCTCACCATCCTGGCCAGCGTGCATCGCGGCGAGGCCGGCCAAGTGCCACTGCTGGAACTCGTCGGCCGTGGCGCCCTGTCCGCCGCCGTGCCGGCCGGTGGTTGGCACCACCTGGCGTTGGTCGTCGAAGGCGGCCGGGCTCGCGTATGGATCGACGGTCAGGCACAGGCCGGTGCCACAGGCTGGCCGGCCGCCACGCCAACCAGCCTGCGCCTGGGCGGCGCAGTCGCCGCGGCGGTGAGCCGCGTGCAAGTGCTGGGTCGGGCCCTGTCGGAGGCCGAGGTGGCTGGTGTCGTGGCCGGCTGGCGCGCGGAGCAGGTGACGCCAAGCCCGAGCCCTGCGGCCTTCGACCTGCCCCCCGTGGCGGGCACGATCACGCAGGTGCTCATGTCGGCCCGGCGCGGCCAGTCGCCGGTCGGCGCGGTAAGCTACAAGTTCGACGAGGTTACCGGCTCGCCCGGTGCCGACAGCAGCGGGTGGCAGACCAGCCCGCACTATCTCGACACCGGCCTGCGGCCCGGCACGCGCTACCGCTACACGGTAACGCTGCGCGATGCGCGTGGCAACGTCAGCGAGCCCTCGGAGCCGGTGGAGGCGACTACCGACCCGACACGACTCACCGAGCAGCAGGACGGATTCGACGTGGCGCGTGACTACCTGACCGCGGGCTGCGCGGGCAGCGGCTGGGACGGGCTGTTGGCCCAGGCACCAGCCCATCAGGCCGAGGTGGCGGCTGCCGGTCAGGGCGTGCTGCGGCTGCAGTCGGCCAATACCAACTGGACCGGCGGCCCGTCGCAGGGCCCGTTGCTGTACCGGCTGGCGCAGGGCGACTTCGTGGCCACTGTGCGCGTCGTGGACTACGCCGGGCTGGCCGCCAGGCAGGTGCCCGGCAACAACGATGCGGGCCTGATGCTGCGCGTGCCCCAACTCGATGATGCCGGCGCCGGCGAAGACCTGGTACAGCTCAACTTCTTCCCCATCTGGGATCAGGGCAACATGTGGACCAACATGGACAACGGCGGACGCAGCCAACGCGGCAATCGATTGGCGTGGAAGGCCCATCCCTGGTTGCAGATGGAGCGGCGCGGAGCCACGATATACTTGCGGACCAGTGCCGACGGCAAGACGTGGGTAGACCTGCCCGAGACGCCCCTGCAGCGGCCCGACCTGGCCGGGCAGAGGGTTCAGGTGGGCCTATATCACGCCAGCTACGGCACCGCCAGCAGCTACGCCACGTTTGACGACTGGTCGTTGGTGGTCGGCCGCTAGCGCGCCGACACAGCAAGCAGCCCGGCGTTCAGCGGAGGGACACGATTGCATCACCTCACAGCCCACCTGTTGGCCACCTCGGCGGCCCGGCGACCGGTGAGCCTGCCGAACGGATCCCACCCCAGGCGGTTGCTTGCTTCCGCCGCCCCGTGACCTAGCGTGAGCCAAACGACCATGCATCTCCTCCCCATCCTCGCCCTCCTCACCCCAGCCCTCACCGCGCCGACGCCCAACGTCCCCGGCGGTGAGCTCGACGGCTATCGCCTGGCCTTTGGCGACGAGTTCGACGGCGACCGGTTGGACGACCAGGCCTGGGTCTGCCGCACCGGCCCGCGGCTGTGGAGCGACAACCTGGCGCGCAACGTCAGCGTGGCCGACGGCCGGCTGCGCATCGCGCTGCGGCGCGAGAAATCGGGCGAGCTGAACTACACCGCGGGCGGCGTGATCAGCCGGGCACTGTTCCGCTATGGCTACTTCGAGGCGCGCTTCCGCGTGCCACGCGGCGCGGGCTGGCACACCTCGTTCTGGCTGATGCGCTTCGACGGCGGTGCGGCCAAGCGCGCCGGTGAGCCGGTACAGGAGATCGACATCTGCGAGCAGGACTCGGTCAACCTGCACCGCTATGCCCCCAACCTGCACCGCTGGCTGCCCGAGCCGCACGCCTCGCGCGGGCATCGCAACATCGACGTGGCGCCCGACCTGTCCGCCGACTTCCACACCTGGGGCTGCCTCTGGCTGCCGCAGCGGCTGACCTACTACTTCGACGGCCAGCCGGTGCACAGCATCGACGCCACCGCCTACCCGCACGGGCCGAACAACCTCTGGCTGACCACCGTGGCCGCCGCGCTGGGCGGCACCAAGGCCGTGGACGACACGCAGTTGCCCGCCTTCGCCGAGTTCGACTACGTGCGGCACTGGGTGCCCGACCAACCCTCGCCCCGCGCG
>JACRKZ010000042.1 GCA_016235455.1 Armatimonadota bacterium
CCCCCAACAACACGAACCGGACCGGCCGACGCAGCGCGTCGACCAGCCCGGCTCGGTCTATATCGGTCTGTAACCGCTAGCGGGTCACAGGGCCTCGCTGTCGGCCTCACCCGTGCGGATGCGGACGATGCGCTCGAGAGGCAAGACGAAGATCTTGCCGTCGCCGATTTCACCGGTGCGCGCGGTTTCCATCATGGTGTTGACCACGTCGTCCACCTTATCGTCCGGCACGGCCACGGTGATCTTGATCTTGGGCAGCAGCGACACGGTGTACTCGTTGCCACGGTACAACTCATGCCGGCCCTTCTGCTGGCCGCAGCCGCGTACGTCGGTCACGGTCATGCCGACCACGTTGATCTCCGCCAGCGCCTCTTTGATCTGCGCCAGCTTGATCGCCCGCGTGATGCATTCAACGATCTTCATGTTGCCTTTCTCCCCGTGCCCAGTCGCACTCAGTTGCCCGGACCCAGGCACCTCGGGGGAGAGTCGAGGCACCCAGGATCCGGATTGCCAGCGGCGGCACGTGCCGCCGGACTACTTCTTGAGCCAGGACATCAGCCCGCGCAACTGCTCACCGACGGCCTCCATCGGGTGCTCCGCCGCCATGCGGCGCAGCGCCTTGAAGCTCGGGCAATTGGCCTGGTTCTCCAGAATCCACTCACGCGCGAACTCGCCGCTCTGGATTTCCCAGAGGATCTCGCGCATGACGTCCTTGACGTCCTCGTCGATGATGCGCGGACCGCGCGTCAGGTCGCCATACTCCGCCGTGTTCGAGATGCTGTCGCGCATCGAGGCCAGGCCGCCGTCGTTGATCATGTCAACGATGAGCTTGAGCTCATGGCAGACCTCGAAGTACGCCATCTCGGGCGCGTAGCCGGCTTCCACCAGCACGTCGTAGCCGGCGACGATGAGCGCCGTGGCGCCACCGCACAGAACGGCCTGCTCACCGAACAGGTCGGTCTCGGTCTCTTCCTTGAAGGTCGTCTCGAAGACGCCCGCGCGGGTGCCGCCGATGGCCTTGGCATACGCCAACGCCTTGTCCTTGGCCTTGCCCGTGGCATCGTTCTGCACGGCGATGAGCGCGGGAACGCCCTTGCCCTGCTCGAACTGGCTGCGCACCGTGTGGCCGGGACCCTTGGGGGCCACCATGACCACGTCCACGTCGCGGGGCGGCTCAATCTGGCCGTAGTGGATGTTGAAACCGTGCGAGAAGCTGATCACCATGCCGGGCTTCAGGTTCGGCTTGATCTGCGTGTTGTAGACCTTGGGCTGAAGCTCATCCGGGACCAGGATCTGCACCCAGTCGGCCTTCTTGGTCGCCTCGTCGGCGGTGTAGACTTCAAAACCGGCGGCTTTGGCGGCGTCGGCATGCGCGCCCGGCACTTCGGCGACGATAACGTTGATGCCGCTCTCACGCAGGTTCTGCGCATGAGCGTGTCCCTGGCTGCCATAGCCCAGGATCGCCACCGTCATGCCCTTGAGCACGCTCAGATCGACGTCAGCGTCGCTGTAGACTTTCGCCACGATTCTCTTCCTTCCAGTGTTCTCGGGCGCATTCTACCAGCCGCCTGGACTGCCGGCAACCGCGCGCTCACTGCGCGCCGCCAGCCTCGCTGTCCCGCGTTGGCCCTATTGTTGCGCCTCTTCTTCTCCACTCGATGTCACAAGCATTTCGCTTTGGTTAAGCCCCAACGAGTCGCCTCGGGAACCTTCCGCCGCGCGCTGATCTCGTGCATCGCGTTCGCGGATCCGGCGCACCGCCAGACCCACGGCCGCCCCCACGGCCACGAAGATGACCGTGTTCAGCAAGAGGATGTCGACCCGCTCCAGGCCGAAGTAGTCCTGTTCAGGATTGGCCGCCGGCTGAAAGCGGGTCAGCCACGAGAACAGCCGCCACAGGAGCCAGACGAGCGGGCCGCTCAACCCCACGGCCAGCCCCCGTAGCGCACCGGTTCGCACCGCTGCCTTCTTGGTGGCTGACCAGCCGAGGCCGCCCAACAGACCCAGCAACGGACCGACGACGGCCAGGGCGAGCAATGCCCGCTCTACGGTCTGTGCGTCGATCAGTTCCTTCATGGGGTCCATGAGCGCCTCGGCCAATGGCAATCTTAGGTAGGCTGGAGCCCGCGCGCGAGGATCACCTCGCCGGTACGGGCCATCTCCAGGATACCGTATTTGTCGAGCAGGCGCAGCATGGCGTCGATCTTCTCGCGCGCGCCGGTCACTTCGATGACCATCTCGCCATCGGCAATGTCCACGGTGCGGGCGCGGAAGACGGTGATGATCTGGATCACCTCGGCGCGATTGTTCTCGTCGCAGTTGACCTTGACGAGCGCCAGCTCGCGCGCGACCACCGCCTCATCGGTGTGGTCGTTGACGCTGATCACGTCGACCAGCTTGCCCACCTGCTTGCAGATCTGCTGCAGCACCATCTCATCGGCCGCGCGCACGACCGCGGTCATGCGCGAGATGGCCGGGTCGGAGGTGGCCGCCACCGCCAGGCTGTCGATGTTGTAGCCGCGGCGAGCGAACAGCCCGGCGACGCGCGTGAGCACGCCCGGCCGGTTCTCCACCAGCACCGACACGGTATGCGGTCGGCCCGAGCATTCGGTGTTGCTGTTGTGCGCGCTCATCACTCGCCTCCTTCCGGCTCCAGGATGGGCTTGCCCGTATCGCCACCGGCGGGCACCATCGGCCAGACGTTCTCTTCCTCATGCACGACAAACTCGAGCAGCACGGGCCCATCGACCTCGCGGGCCCAGTCGATCGCGGCTTCGACGTCAGCGTCGGCGGTCACGCGCCGGGCCTGGCCGCCGTAGGCCTCCATCAGCCGGCAGAAGTCGGGCGAGATGACCTCGCTGCCGTTGGGCACGGTGTGCAGCCAGGTCTCCGAGTAGTTGCGCTCGAAGAACAGCTCCTGCCATTGGCGGACCATGCCCAGGTAGCCGTTGTTGATGAGCATGATGCGCAGCGGCACCTTCTCGATCACGGCCACGGCCAGTTCCTGGATGTTCATCTGGATGCTGCCGTCACCGGTGACCAGCCAGACTTCCTTCTCCGGGCAGGCGAACCAGGCGCCGATGGCCGCCGGCAGGCCGAAGCCCATGGTGCCCAAGCCGCCCGAGGTGAGGAACAGGCGCGGTTCGGCCGGGTGGTAGAACTGCGCGGTCCACATCTGGTGCTGGCCGACGTCGGTGGCCACGATGGCCCGGCCGGCGGTGGCCTGCGTCAGCTTGTCCAGCAGGTGCTGCGGCCGGATCTCGCCGGTGTCCATGGCCTTGTGCGCGACCAGCGGGAAGGACTCCTTCCAATCGGTGACGCGCTTGGCCCAGGCCGAGCGGTCGCGCGGCTCGCAGCGCACGGTCAGCGCGCGGAGCGCGGCGGCCACATCGCCCTGCACCGGCGCGGTGGGAATGCGGTTCTTGCCCAGTTCGGCGGCATCGATGTCGATGTGGACCACCCTGGCCTCGGGGTTGAAGGTGGCCAGCTTGCCCGTGACGCGGTCGTCGAACCGCGCGCCGAGCACGATCATCGTGTCGCAGCGGGTGATGGCGTAGTTGGCATAGGCCGCGCCATGCATGCCCAGCATGCCCACGGATAGAGGATGATCCTCGGGGAAGGCGCCCTTGCCCATCAGCGTCCAGGTGACGGGGATGCCCGTCTTCTCGGCGAAGGCGCGCAATTCGGCCGCGGCGTTGAGGCTGCCGCCACCGACATAGAGGGTCGGCTGCGCCGAGGCGTTGATCACCTCGGCGGCGGCGTCCAACTGCGCCGAGTCGATGTCCAGCCCGCTCGACGGGCCGCGCAGGCGCTCGGAAGCCACCTCCAGCGGCACGGTCAGCTTGGCCACCTGGATGTCCTTGGGCACATCGACCAGCACCGGGCCGGGCCGGCCGCTGCGCGCGATGTGGAAGGCCTCGTGCAGCACCCAGGGCAGCTCTTCGACGGTCTGAACCAGGTACGAGTGCTTGACAATCGGCAGCGTGATGCCCGTCACGTCAGCCTCTTGGAAGCTGTCGCGGCCAATCATGGGATGGGGCACCTGACCGGTGATGAAGACCACCGGGATGCTGTCCATATGCGCATCGGCAATACCGGTAACGAGGTTGGTAGCGCCAGGACCGGACGTGGCGAACGCCACGCCGACCTTGCCCGTGGCCCGCGCATAGCCGCCGGCCATGAACGCGGCGCCCTGCTCGTTGCGCACCAGCACGTGCCGGATGTCGACCTTGTGCAGCGCGTCATAGAGCGGGATAACCTGGCCGCCGGGATAGCCGAACACCACCTCGACGCCTTCGCTCTTGAGGCACTGCAAAATGGCCTCCGCACCGTTCATCCGTCTACTCCTCAAAAACAAAACAACCTCCCACCCCAAGGGGCGAGAGGTCCCGCTGTACCACCCTCGTTCAAACCATACCCGGGGCCGCCGCCGGCGGTCCAAGGCAAGGTTCCTCTTTGGGCGCGCGATAACGGGCGCATCCCGATCGCGTCTAGGCCTCGGCCTCGCGGCCGATGGTTTCGACGCAACAGCTCCAGAGCGACTTTCAGCGTTCGACGTTGCCGGTCTCGCAGCACAACAACCGGCTCTCTGAAACGTCTGCGACGCCTACTCCTCTCCTTCGCGGCCTTTGTCCAGAAATAGCAGTATAGGACCGCTCTCCCGAGGTGTCAACGAAGCCATCCTTGACCCGGGCAGCGCGGCCATGCTACCTTGCGATGGTCCCTACAAGGAGCTTGCCATGACCCTCGTGATGACCTCGCTGCTAGCGCTCGCGGCGACCGCCGCCGAGCCCGGCTGGGTGTCGCTGTTCGACGGCGCCACGCTCGCTGGCTGGCGCGCGGCGGAGAGCCAGAGCTCGTTCCGGGTGGTCGATGGCACCCTCATGGCTGACGGCCCGCGGTCGCACCTGTTCTATGTTGGTGCCGATGGCCAGGCCTCGTTCCGCAACTTCGAGTTCGAGGCCGAGGCCAAGACCACGCCCGGCGCCAACTCGGGCATCTACTTCGGCACCGCGTTCCAGGCCAGCGGCTTCCCCAGCCAGGGCTTCGAGGCGCAGGTCTGCAACTCGGCGCCCGAGCGCAACGGCTACAAAGAGCTCAAGCTGACCGGCAGCCTGTACGCCGTGCGCAACGTGCACAAGCCGCTGGTGGCCGATGGCGAGTGGTTCAAGATGGCCATCAGCGTGCATGGCCGGCGTATCCAGATCCGGCTCAACGACATGCTCGTGGCCGACTATGTCGAGCCTGTGCCGCCGGTGACCGACCCGGCACGGCCTGGTCGCCGGCTCGGCGCGGGTACCTTTGCCCTGCAGTGCCACGACCCCGAGAGCCGCGTCTGGTTCCGCCGTCTGCGCGTCAAGCCCTTGCCCGACGACCTGGCCGAGCCGGTCGCCGAGCCCGTGGTGGACGATCTGTTTCGGCAGACCCTCGGCCTGGCCGTGGGCAACTTCCCGCTGATCGACTTCCACACGCACCTCAAGGGCGGCTTGACGCTGGCCGAGGTGGTGCGACACCAGCTCGACACGGGCATCAACCACGGCATCGCGGTCAACGGTGGCATTGGCTTCCCGATCACCAGCGACGCGGGCATTGAGGCCTTCCGGCAGGCGATGCAGGGCTCGGCCTGCTGGCTGGCCCTCCAGTGCGAGGGACGCGAGTGGATGCGCCTGTTCTCGACCGAGGCCATCGCCAAGTTCGATTACGTCTTCACCGATTCCATGACCATCATCGACCATCGCGGCCAGCGCGCGCGGCTGTGGATCCCCGAGGAGGTGGTCATCGACGAGCCGCAGGCCTTCATGGACCGGCTGGTGACGACCATCGAAGGCATCATGGCCCGCGAGCCCATCGACATCTACGTCAACCCGACCTACCTGCCCGAGGTGCTGGCCGCGCGCTACGACGAGCTGTGGACCGCCGAGCGCATGGACCGCGTCATCGCCGCGGCCAAGCAGCGCGGCGTGGCTATCGAGATCAACAGCCGCCTGAAGATCCCCAGCGTCGCCTTCGTCAAGCGCGCCAAGGCGGCGGGCATCAAGTTTACGCTGGGCACCAACAACACTGACAAGACACTGGCGCGGCTGGAATACGCACTGGACGTGGTCAAGCAGTGTGGCCTGGGCTGGAAGGACATGTGGATGCCCAAGCCCGACGGTCAGAAGCCGGTTCAGGTCCATGCCAAGGAGGTCGAGGCTATGCTCGCGCCGCCCGAGAAGCATGTCGACACCATGCTGCCGGGCTCGCCGGTGACCTTCCCGGCCCAGGGCGCGCTGCCGGCGCTCTATCCCTGCGACCAGCCGGCCAAGGACGGCATGGCGCCCGAGCCCGACTACTACCTGTTCAGCACGCCCGAGCGCTCGCTCGCGCAGGTCAAGACCATCCAGGCGGCCATGCCCGCGGGCAGCTTCACGCCGCCGGCCAAGGACTGGGCCAACCTGCCGCGCACGCGCCGCATCCTGACCGAGGGCGGCGACCTGCACATCCTTGGCCTGGGCGACAGCATCGTCAACGACACCATGCGCTCGGGCTGGCTCAGCCTGCTGGCCGAGGCCTACCCCAAGGCGCACATCCGCGGCACGGTCTACGTGCGCGGCGGCGGCGGCTGCCAGCACTACCGGGACGCCGACCGCATCGCGCGTTTCGTGGTGCCCCGCCGGCCCGACGTGGTCTACATCGGCGGCATCAGCCAGGCCAGTGTGGCCGACATCCGCGAGGTCATCAGCCAGTTGCGCCGTGGTCTGCCCGACGTGGAGATCCTGTTGGCCACCGGCACGTTCGGCACCTGGGACCCGCGCGATGCGCGCGCGCTGGCCCTAGCGCCGCATTCGGGCACCGGGCAGTACGGCCGTGACCTCAAGTCCCTGGCGGCCGAGACCAAGTGCGCGTATCTGGACATGACGCTGCCGTGGGCAGAGTATCTGCGCTCGGCAGGCGTGCATCCGCACCGGTTCTACCGCGACGTGGTCCATGCCAATGAGTTTGGCGAGCAGGTGCTGGCGAAGGTGATGATGGGGTTCTGGCAGTAGGCCTTGACCAGCCCCGATGCCGGGCGTACGCTCACCTACGCATCGGGGTATCGCCTTGCTGGCATACTGGTGGCTGCTGCCCGTGGGCTTCGTGGTCGGCACCTACGGCACCATGATCGGCGCCGGCGGCGGGTTTCTGCTGGTGCCGTTGCTGCTGCTGGCCTTCCCCAAGGACAACCCGGAGACGATCACCAGCATTGCGCTGGCCGTGGTGTTCTTCAATGCCACCTCGGGTTCGGTGGCCTATGCGCGCAAGGGCCGCGTGGACTTCCGCTCGGGGCTGATCTTCGCGGCGGCCACGGTGCCGGGCTCCATACTCGGCGCCTTGGCCACCAAGTACGTGCCGCGCCATGCCTTCGACCTGCTGTTTGGCGCGCTGCTACTGGCCATGGGCGGCTACCTGATCGTCAGGCCGGGGCCACGCCAGGCGACCGGGGAGCATCCTCACGATGGGCCCGGCTACCCGCGCACCGTGGTGGAGGTCGACGGCACCACGCACCACTTCGCTTACAGCCTGCCGTTGGGCATCGGGCTGAGTGTGGTGGTGGGCTTCGTCTCCAGCCTGTTGGGCATCGGCGGTGGCATCATCCATGTGCCGGCGCTGTCGGGTCTGCTCAACTTCCCGGTGCATATCGCCACGGCCACGTCGCACTTTGTGCTGGCCATCATGGCGCTGACCGGCACGCTGGTGCATGTGGCCACGGGCGCGTTCCATACCGGTGTGCGCCGCACGGCCGTGCTCGCGGTGGGTGTGCTGCTCGGCGCGCCGTTGGGCGCCAGGCTATCCGACCGGCTCAAGAGCGACAGCATCATCCGGTCGCTGGCTCTGGGCCTGGTGTTGGTGGGGTTGCGGCTGCTGGCGAAGGGCTGAACTCGGCCAGCTTAGCCCTCAGTCGCCCATACATCGCATCGATCCACGGCTCGGCGCCGCGTGGCGCGGGCACGCGGCGCAGGTCGCATGGGGCGATGAGGATGCGCCGCTCGCCGGCATCGGCGCGACCGGCCACGTAGAACAGCGACTCGATGCCGCGGTCGCCCATGGCCAGGCAACCGATGGACACCGCGTTGCCGTGCAGGTAGATGTCGCCGCCCATCCGGCTACGTTCGACGACGCGGTGCTGCACATCCTCGTCATTCGGGTAGGCGACGTAGATGCCCAGGTGGTAGCTGCTCCGCGGGTTGAGCCAACCCAGCCGGTAGATGCCCTCGGGCACCTGGTTGTCACCGTAGCGGCGCTTGGGGCCGACCGTGCCACTGGCGGCCAGGATGGGGTACGTGGCCAGCTGCCGGAAGGGCCCGGCGCGGTTGGCGCCCCAGAGCTCAAGGCGGCGCTCGGCCTTGAAGGCCAGCAGCCACACCCGCCGCGGTGGCCAGCGCAGGCCAGCCTGCCGCGCGGTCGGCTCGAGTTCGGCCTTGATAGGCTCGGACAGCGCCCGAAGCACCTCGGCTTCGCTGCCGGGCACCTGGGCCAGCAGCGGCGGTGGCGGCGCAGGCTCGGCCGCTGGCGCCGGTGGTGGTGAGGATGGCGGCGGCCCATGGCGGCGCCGACCCAGACCGAACCCCAGCACGGCCACGGCGATCAGCACCAGCGCCAGGCGCCTGCCCCCCATCAGCGCTCCTACCCCAGGCCCAGCTCCGCGCGGCGCCGCCGACGCGCCTCGGCGAAGTAGTCCTGGATGTCCATCAGCTCGAACTCGGCGACGATTTCGCCGATGGGCACGGTCTCGCTGCTGATCTGGTAGCGCGCCTCCTCGGTGGCGTAGTCGAAGCGCAACCGCGGCCCATACTTGGCCAGCATGGCGTCCATCTTGTCCCAGTTGTAGTCCATGTGTAGCTGCACCGAGTTGAGGTTGGCCGCCGCGGTGATCAGCGCCTCGTAGGTGGCGCGTTCCAGCACCTGGCCGCGCCGGTCGGTGATGTAGCCCAGTTCGGTGGGCACCGACGAGACCATGTAGCAGCCCACGTCGAGCGCCCAGAAGGGCACTTTGACGCCGCCACGATACATCGACGAGAAGAAGATGACGTCGGGCCGCAGCGGTCGGTAGGCGTCGCGCAGTTCCTGGTAGTTCAGGTCGAAGCAGATGGCGAAGCCGACGCGTCCGTACTCGGTCTCGATGACCAGTGGCTCGGTGCCCGGCAGGATACCGTCGTCCATCTCCCCGAGCGTGGGGAACATCTTGCGGTACCGGCCGAGCACCTCGCCGTGCCGGTCGATGTAGATGCTGACGTTGTGGCAGCCGTCGGGCCCGCGCTCGAAGCGCGGCCAGACCAGGTCGATGTCGTACCGCCGGGCCAGGTCGACCGCTCGCGGCAGCGACCCGCCGTCGGCCGGCTCGATGTACTCGGCGGTCGGCCGGCGACCGTGGTTGGGCAGTTGCGGGTAGATCTCGGTGAAGCACAGCACCCGCGCACCCATGCGCGCGGCGCGTTGCACCCACGGCTCGGTATCGGCCATGAGCGCGTCGAGCTCGGCCGGCGAGCAGACACCGCCGCCCGCGGGTCGCCGGTTGAGGCTGGCCAGAACAGTCTTGCTACCCACGGCGGAGCCTCACTTCGCCGGCGCCGGTCCACCGGCCTTGGCCGCGCCCGCTGCCTTGGCCAGCGCCGCGTCGGCCTTCTGGTCCAGCACCTTGACGATGTCTTCGGGGCTCTTGAGCCCGTTCATGTAGTTGAGGTGCGCCTCTTCGAGCGCCTTGCGCACATCCTGCCAGC
>JACRKZ010000043.1 GCA_016235455.1 Armatimonadota bacterium
GCGGCGGCTGGGCACTGGGGGCATCGCGCTGGAGGTGGCGGACGCGCTGGCGCAGGCCACCGGCTACGGCCAGCGCTGGCGCGGGCACAAAGGCCACATCATCTACGACATCGAACGCGCCAAACTCGTGCTGCAGGAGCTGGCCGGCGCGGCGGGCGCGGAACTGCTGCTGCAGACCTGGCTGTCTTCGGCCATCGTCGAGCAGGGCGTCCTGCGCGGCGTGGTGGTCGAGAGCAAGTCCGGCCGCGAGGCGCTGCTGGCCAAGGTGGTGGTCGACGCTACGGGCGACGCCGATGTGGCGGCCAGCGCCGGCGCGCCGCTGCGTCTGCTGGCCAACGGCGTGCACAGCCTCTGCTTTCGCCTGGGCCGGGTGGATGTCGATGCCTTCGTGGGCTACTTCCGCGCCCATCCCGAGCAGTTCCCCGAGTACATGGATGTGGACTGGTCGCTGGCCGAGGCCCTGGCGCAGTACGACGACTGCGGCACGTTCCTCTTTCCCCATGGCGGCGGCATGCAGATGGAGGCCTTCGCGCGGGCCAAGGCCAGCGGCGACCTGCCGGCGCAGGTGGGCATCCAGGACACCACCGACGCCTGTCAGATGCACCTGTTGCGGCACACCGGCATGGCGCACATCATCACCGGCTTCACCCACTTCGACGGCCTCGACGCCGAGCGCATCAGCCGCAGTGTGCTGGACGGCCGGCGCATGGCGTTCGTGGTGGCAGAGGTCTACCGGCGGCATATCCCCGGCTTCGCCGATGCCTTCATCGACGGCACGGCCACCACGCTGGGCGTGCGCACCTCGCGCTATCTGGACGGCGACTACCAGATGACCGACGCCGATCTGCGCTCGGGCGCGCGTCAGCCCGACTGCGTGGGTCGGTTTGTGGCCTACGACCATGTGCGCAAGCACACCGGGCCCAACGCCTGGGGCTCGCAGGTCTGCCACGACGAGCCGTCCGACCTGCCCCTGCGCTGCCTGCTGCCACGCGGCATCGACGGCCTGCTCATGGGCGCCGGACGCAGCATCAGCATCAGCAACCCGTCGGCTTTGCGCGCCATGGTGCACACCATGGTGGTCGGTCAGGCCGCTGGCACGACGGCGGCGGTGGCGGCCAAAGACGGTGTGGCGCCTCGCGCGGTGGCGGTGGCGGCGGTGCAGAGCGAGCTGCGGCGGCAGGGCGTGAGCCTATAGCCGGCCGGCCACCCGCCTGTAGACGTCAGCCACCAGCGCCACCTGCCGGCGTACGTCCAGCGCCTCATCGGCCCAGGCGCTGGCCGCCGCGCCGAGCCGCGCGCGTAGCGTTGCATCACCGGCCAGGGCCAGCAGCGCTGCGGCCAGGGCCGTGCTGTCCGCCGGCGGTACCAGCCGGCCGGTGACGCCATCGTCGATCAACTCGGCCGAGCCTTGCACCGCCGTGGCCAGGCAGGGGCGACCGAGGGCCATGGCTTCCATGAGTGCATAGGGGCAGCCCTCGAACAGCGACGGCAGCACGAACAGGTCGGCGACCGGCAGATAGCGCGGCGCCTGGCTCACGCGGCCGACGAAGCGGACGTGGTCGGCGATGCCCAGCCCGTCGGCCTGAGCGCGCAGTTCCGGTTCCAGGGGGCCGTCGCCGACCAGCAGCAGCACCGCGTCGGGGTAGGTGGCGACCACCGTGCGCCAGGCATCCAGCAGGTGGCGGTCGCCCTTCTGCTCGGCGCGGCGACCGATGGTCACCGCCACGAGCTGGTCGGCGGTGAGCCCCAGTTCGGCGCGGGTGAGCGGGGTGAGCGCGCGGAGCGCGGCCAGGTCGATGCCGTTGCGCGCGGTGATCAGCTTGTCCGGCGGGGCGATGTGCCAATCGAGCGCGGCCTGGTACTCACCGACGCTGACGGGCAGGATGGCGGTCGACCAGCGGCCGGCCCAGCGCTCGAGCGCAGCGAACAGCCGGCGTCGGCGCGGCGCGAACTCGTCGTTGAGGAAGGCCCAGCCGTTGGGTGTGTAGAGCGACGGGACGCCGGCCCAGCGCGCGGCGAGCCGCGCCAGCAAGCCGGCCTTGGACGAGTGGGCGTGGACGATGTCGAACCGGCCGCGAGCCAGCACGCCGCGCAGCCAGAGCAATGCGCGCAAGTCGGCCCAGGGGCGGATGGCGCGCTGCATGGGGCCGACCAGCACGGTGACGCCGCGCTGGCGGAAGCGCTCCAGATCGGCCTCGGCGCCGGGTCCGCGGCTCAGGCCGACGGCCACGGTCAGCTCGAACTCGGCGGGGTCGAGCCCCAGCACTAGGTCGCGCAGATGGGTCAGCGTACCGCCTTCGGTGGCCTCGAGGACCAGCAGCACGCGGGTCATATCAACCTCGGCGCAGCTTGCCGCGCACCTTGGCCATCAGCGGCTCCAACTCGTCGATCTTGAACAGCGCGGCCGTGACGAGGTAGGCGCCGAAGCTGGCGGCACCGGTGCCGGCGACGAAGGCCAGCGCCAGCTTGCGGTTGGTCAGGTCGAGATGCACTGCGTGAGCGCCGAATCGACAGGCCAGGATCGCGACCGCCATGACCGCGCACGAGGCCACGGTCTTGAGCGCCATCCGGCTCAGGCTGGGCCAGTTGAAGCTGGTCAGGCGGGGCCGCAGCTTGTGCCACATGAGGACGACCTTGACCGTCTTGGCGATGGCGAAGCCCATGGCGATGCCGACATTGCCGAGGCCCAACTGCAGGCCCATGAGCCACGCAATGGCCACCTGCAGCACGCTGGCGCCCAGGCCGATCCAGAACGGCGTTTTGGTGTCGCGGTGGGCGTAGAAGACCTGCAGCGCGATGATCTCCAGCGCGTAGAAGATCATGGCCACGGCATACACGTCGAAGGCCCGCGTGACGAGGTCGACCGAGGCATTGCCGAACTTGCCGGACTTGTAGACCACGGTGATGATCTCCGAGCCCAGCAGCAGGAAGAACAGCGTGATCGGCGCGAAGACGAAGATCATGTTGCGCGACGCGCTGAGGAAGGCGTCGGTGACCTTGTCCTTCTGCTTGCGTAGCGCCCAGTCGGCGAGGAACGGGAACAGCGCGATGCCCAGCGCATACGGCAGAATGTTGATCGGCAGCCAGACCGTCTTGCGGGCGAAGTCGAGCGAGGCGGCGGTGCCTTCGATCAACTGGCTGGCCCGCCAGGCGATGCCGAACTCGGCCAGGTCGCGCACCTTGCCGATAACGCTACCGGCCAGCAGCGGCAGCATCAGCAGGCCCAGCTCCCGCAGGTGCGGGCAGCGCAGGTTGATGCCGGGCCGCGCCATGCGCAGCTTGGGTCCAAGGGCGATGAGGTGGGTCAGCCACTTGAACACGCCGCCCAGGATGAAGCCGAGAGCGTAGCCGATGGGATCCTGGCTGCCGAACCCGACACTCATGATGACGATGCCCACCACGATGCCGAGCTTCTGCGCCACATCGCCCATGGCCGGGCTGACGAAGCGCTTGTAGGCGTTGAGCAGTACGTAGGTCAGTGAGCCCATGGAGGTGCAGAACAGGCCGATGAACGCGATGCGCACCACATACACGGTGATGTTGAACTTGGCCAGTTCGGCCGCGTAGTTGCCCTCGCCTGGCGTCGGCAGCTCCAGGATGACGCCGCAGAACCAGCGGGTGCAACTCATGCCGACGATGGTCACCAGCACGAGGATCAGCGCCTGGAGGGTGCCGACCTGCGAGGCCAATGTCCAGGCCTCACGCTCGTCGGGGCCGGCCTGTTCGTCGCCACGTCGCACCTTGTTGAACACCGGCAGCAACGAATGGGTCAGCAGTTCCTCGGGGATGTAGTAGATCGACTGGAAGACCTTCTCGACCGCGGCGGCGACATCGCCCATGGAGGACGTGCCAAAGAAGTGCGCGAGTACCATCTTCTGGATGATGCCGCCAAAGCGCGCCAGCAGGTGCACGCCCATCAGCGCCAGGGCCACCAGGCCAAAGCCGTGCCGGCCTTTGGTCTCGGCCGGCGTCTCCGCCGAGCCAGATTCAGCCGGTGTCACCACTTGGTCCCGAGGTTCGTCCGCCATTCAAGCTACCCAACCCATCCACTGATCGGCCATGCATGGAAACCAGCCAGCGCGCCAGCCTTGCGGTGTTGACTTCCAGATCGAAGCGATGTTCCACTCGCGCGCGCGCCTTTGCCACCAGGCCGGCCGCCAGCACGCCGTCGGCCAGCACGCGCGACAGCGCCTCGGCCAGCGCCGCGGGGTCGCCCGGCGGCACCAGAAGCCCGGTCTGACCGTGCGCGATGGCGTCCTCGGCGCTGCCCGCCGGCGTCGACATCACGGGCACACCCGTGGCCATGGCCTCCAGGATCACGTTGGCCAGCCCGTCGCGATCGCCCGAGGCGGTCACCCGCGACGGCAGCGCCAGCGCGCTGGCCTGCGCCAGCCAGCCGCGCACGTGCTCGGGCGGGATTTGGCCCGGCAACTCCAGCCCGACTCCCAGGTCGGCGGCCAAGGCCAGCAGTCGCGCGCGCTCTGGCCCATCACCCAGGACGACCAGCCGCGGCCTGGGGTTCAGCATGGCCAGGGCGCGCACCAGCGTGTCGAAACCCTTCTTGGGCACCAGCCGGCCCACGCCGAGCACCAGCGGCGGCGCGGGGCAAGACTCGCGTTGCGGCCATTGCGCCAGAGGGAGTCCGTGCGGCAGCCAGGTCACACAGCCCGGCCCGAGTCGGCTGGCCAAGGTGCGCCAGGCCACGCGGTTGCAGGTGACGAAGCCGCGCGCCTCGTGCCAGGCGGCATCGCGCACCTGGCTCGTGACGAACACGTCGAAGGCGTGGCCGGCCACGGTGTAGGCGGGTCCGCCGAGCTGGTGTGCCATCCAGGCCAGGTCGGCCGGCAGGTTGGCCCAGGCGGCGTGCAGCGCATCGCAGCCCTGGTCGACCATCTGCTCGGCCAGCCACAACGCGGTGGTGATGTGGCGCAACTGCGCCGCGCTGCGGCAGCCGGCGGTGATGCGCGCCAGCTCCGGCCGCCGGCGCAGGATGGGATGCCACGAGTCTGGCCGCCGACCGTGCGCCACGAGGCTCGGCGCATAGCACGCCAGCGGGTCGCGGTGGCCATTGCCGGGCCGCAGCGCGAAGACCCGCAGATCGATACCGGCGGCGCGCAGGCCGTCGACCTCGCGCGCGAGGAAAGTCTCCGACGGCGACGGCCAGACCGCGGTTAGGTAGGCCAGTCGCATGGGAGGACCTAGGCTTCCGGCTGGCTTGGCCGCGCCAGTCCATTCTGGCCTGGCGCGGCGAGTCGGGGCTGCCCCTGCAACTCGACCGGCGGCTCGGCCAGCGTGCGGCGCAGACGCCAGAACGGTGTGCGCGCCAACCGGGTCAGCCAGCGCCAGACGGCCTCGCGGGCCTCGGCCAGTCGGCTTTCGGCGGCTTGCCGGGCCTGCTCGGCCTGCTCGCGCGCGCGGCGCTCGGCGTCCGCCTCGGCCTGCAGCCGGCGCGTGGCCTGCTCGGCGCGGTCCAACTCGGCGCGCAACGCCGCGGTCAGCGCCTCGGCGATGGCCGCGCGGCGCTCACTGTCGGCCAGCCGCTCCACCATGGCCAGCGCCGGATCCGGTGGCTCCGGCTGCGTCGGCGCGGCCGGCGTCTTGGCGACGCCGTTGGTCGGGCGGGGGGTCATCTCATCCTCGGCCCATTCGATCAGGCCGCGGTGCATGCCATTGCGTGACGTTTCCATGGAGGGTTTGGAGTCCTGGGGCGGGGTCGATGTTGCCGAAACGCAACCAACGCGGCGCATTTGGGTCACCATGCAGGACAGTTGCTGTCAACGCGCAACTGCACAGACCCGGTATGTGCGGCGGGCAAGGGAGTAGGGCCATGATGGGACGCGAAGTCGGACGCTGGCTGAGCTTGGTGCTGGTCGTCGTATCGCTGGCGGGAGCGGCCCCCTATGCCGACCCGGATGGCGCCTACGCGCTGGATCTGCCCGCCGGCTGGTCGGCTGACCGGCAGGTCATCCCGGACATGGGCGTGCTGACCCGCTTCGGCGCCGCGGGCGACACCACCAACCCGTTCGCGGTGTTCGTGGTCACCGCCGAGCGCGACAGCACCGAGGCCGACCTGGCGCCCGCCGCCGAGCGGCTGCTGGGCCTGGTGGTCGGCGCGCTGGGCAACGACGGCGAGGTGCTCACCCAGACGAGTGGCGCGGCGCGCTTCGCCGGTCAGGCCGCCGTGCGCGGCGACGCCACCCACCGACCCCGCGGCGAGGCTCGCACCTTCGCGGTCAAGGCCTTTGTGGTGACCCACGGGCGCTGGGCCTATGTGGTCATGACCAATGCGCCCCAGGGCGACGCCGCGGCCGCGGCCAGGCTCGACGCCGTGGCGGCCACCGTGGCGCTGGCCAGCAAGACCCCCGCCTCGGCGGGCGCCTTCACCCAAGGCAACCTGACTGCCGCGGCCCGGCGGCTCAGCGGTGGCTCGCAGCCCAAGCTGACCGATGTGCTGGCCCCCGGCGACCCGCCGCTGACCGTGGCCTCGGTGGTGCACTTCGCGGGGCTGCTGGCCTATCTGTTCGATGTGCAGCTCACCGAGACCGAGTACGAGATGACCTGCGGCCAGTTCATCGAGTACTACAACAAGGGCGATGCCCAAGGCAAGCAGATCCTCGCCACATCGGCCACGAGCATCCTGACCAATCTGCAGCAGGGCACCGCCGAAGAGAAGGCCAAGAACCGCGCCGAGGTCGAGGCCGTCTTCCGCGATCGCCTGCAGAACGGCGCCAAGGCCGGCATCCCCTGGGCGCAGGCGCTGTGGTCAGCCATCGAGCGGCGCCATCAGACCGTGGCCACGACCGCCGCCAAGCCCACCACGCAGCAGACCGACCAGGGCTACGACACCGACCTGTCCGAGGCCGACCTGGACGCCGCGTGTGAGATGCTCTACTTCATGTGGGTGGCTGCCGGGCGCGATGCGAAGTACTGCACGCCGGAAGCCTTGCAGACGGTGCGCGCGTTGCTGGCCAAGGGCTTCCCCACGTTCCCCCAGCAACTCCAGGTCATCCTGGCCAACGCCCAGAAGGTCTACAGCCAGTTGCGCGGTGTGTACCTCCAGGCCACGCCGCAGGCCAAGGCGCAGTATGGCAAGGAGTTCGCCCATGCACTCGACGTGCTGGGCCTCAAAGACCCCAACCGGCAGCCGAGTGCCTGGGACGATGTCGATCCTAGCAACCTGGCCGGCGAACTGGTGCAGACCACCTGCTGGAACCTGTCGCAGCGCGCTACCGGCGGCGCCTGGCCCAGCAGCCCGCGCGGTAGCGGCCCCTGGGGCTAAGGGCCGACAGAGCGCTGGAGCTGCTACAATCTGACCGCGGAGATCGGAGCGGCTGTGGCGCAGGCAGAGCAGGGACTGAAGGCTATCTGGGCGGGCGAGCGTCGCCCGCTCATCGCCCTGGCGGTGGTCTACCTGGCGCTCGCGGCGCTCTACACCTACGTCATCCCGCTACGCTTTGGGCCGGACGAGATCCGCCACTACAACTACGTCAAGCGCCTGGTGACCAAGCACGCGCTGCCGGCGCTGGACGCCGCGGGCAACGAGCTTGATGGCGCCATCGTCTTCCATCCGCCGGGTTACTACCTGCTGCTCAGCCCCATCTACGCGGCCTGCCACGGCTTGGGCGACGACGTCACGCTGCGTCTCATGCGCGCCACATCACCGCTGCTCGTCGGCGCGGCGCTGGCCTTCTTCTGGCTGGCGCTGGCCCGGCTCTACCCCGATCGACGACGCCTCAGGCTGACCGCCGTGGCCGTCTTCGCGCTACTGCCGCATGTGCAGCTCGAATCGGCGGTGATCAACAACGATGTCCTGGCCATCCTCATGGGGGCGCTGCTGTTCTGGCAGTATGCGCGCCTCAACGACCGGTTGCCCACGCTGGCCGACTCGCTCTGGATGGGCCTGACCATGACCGTGTTCGTCAACGCCAAGGGTCAGGGCGTCACGGTCAGCCCGCTATGGCTGCTCTGGCTGCTGTGCAGCTTCGGTCGGGGCAGTCTGCGGCGTCGCGAGTTCTGGATCGCGCTGGCCGCCGGCTACCTGCCTGTGCTGCTGCTGGGCTCGCCCTGGTTCATCCACAACCTGCGCGTGTATGGCCAGCCATTGCTCATCGCCGGCGGCTCGGAGCCGCGCAACGCACATGGCCAGCCCTATGCCGCGGGCGGGTTGCTGCTCGAAGGGCTGCTGCTGCTACCCACGTTCTGGGGGCTTGTGTGGCGCGGCGTGGGCGGGCTGTTCCATAGCTTCTGGACGCAGGTCGGCTGGTTCCCCGCCGGTGCGGCCCGGCTGCTCTACTGGGCGATTGGCGGGCTCGTCGCGCTGGCCGCCGCGGGCAACGCCAGGCTGGGCCTGGCCGCGCGGCAGGCCGGCGAGTGGTGGTGGCAGGCCTGGCCGCGCGCCGTGCGCTTTGGCTTCCTGGCCTATGCCATGGTCTGGCTGAACATCATGGCCATCGCCGTGCTCAAACACATCGGCTGGTATCAGGGCGGGCGCTACACGCTGCCGGTCGGCTACGGTGTCATCCTCTTCCTGGCGCTGGGCTGGTCGGCGCTGAGCGACTCGGAGCGCGGCCGCCGGCTGCTCTGCTGGCTGGGCGTGGTCTGGTTCGGGCTGCTCAACCTGTTCTGCCTGTACAACCTGGTTTTCGTGCTCAACCCGCGTTACGCGCCGCACTGGCGGCCCTTCGGATAGCCTGCCCGAGGAGGGCCGACCATGCTCAATGGACAGCGCATCGTGGTGGTCATGCCGGCCTACAACGCCGCCGGCACGCTGGAGCAGACGGTGGCCGAGGTGCCGCGCGACGTGGTCGACGACATCATCGTGGTGGACGACGCCAGCCACGACGACACGGCCGAGGTGGCCCGCCGGCTGAACCTGCATACGCTGGTCCACGAGCGCAACCGCGGCTATGGCGGCAACCAGAAGACCTGCTACGCCGAGGCGCTCGCCCGCGGCGCCGACGTCGTGGTCATGGTGCACCCGGACTACCAGTACTCGCCGCGCCTCATCGCCGCCATGGCCAGCATGATCGCCTATGGCGAGTACGACGCCGCGCTGGGCTCGCGCATCCTGCGCGGTTCGGCCTGGAACAGCGGCATGCCCCGCTGGAAGTACATCGCCAACCGTGGCTTGACCCTGGGCCAGAACATGCTCATGGACACCAAGATGTCCGAGTATCACACCGGCTTCCGGGCCTTCTCGCGCCGCGTGCTGGAAACGCTCCCGCTGGACGTGAACAGCGACGACTTCGTGTTCGACAACCAGATGCTCGCGCAGGTCGTCTGGTACGGCTTCAACCTGGGCGAGCTGAGCTGCCCGTCGCGCTATGAGCCCGGCTCGTCGAGCATCAACTTCCGCCGGTCCGTGGTCTACGGGCTCGGCGTGGTCGGCACGGCGGTCACCTATCGGCTGGCCCGCTGGGGCTGGAGCCACTCGCCGCTGTTCCCGCCGCCGCCCGAAGGCTGAGGCCTGGCAAACGTCCGCGTAACGCGGCGTTGGGCGCACCTCGCGTATAATGGAGGCGACCAGGAGCAGCAGACCGATGCGTGAGCCCGAGTGGTTGGGTTGGCCGTGGCAGGATGTGGTGACGCAGGCGAAGGTGCCGGTGGTGGTGCTGCCGGACAAGCAGCGCCTGTTTGCCCATATGGCCGAGGAGATGGCCGCCGAGCTGCGCGCGAACAACGCCGAGGACCGGCCCACGCGCTGGATCCTGCCGGTGGGACCCACGGGCCAGTATGAGCACCTGACCGAGATCATCAACCGCGACCGCATCGACCTCAGCCGGCTGTATACCTTCCAGATGGATGAGTACCTGGACTGGACCTGCCGCACGCTGCCCCAGGATGACCCGCTGAGCTTCGCCGGCACGCTCCGGCGCCGCTTCTTCAGCAAGCTCGACCCCGACCTGCGCCCGCCCGAGAACCGCCACAAGGCGCCCGACCCCCGCCACCTGGACTCGCTGGCCGAAGCCATCGACATGGCCGGCGGCGTCGACACCTGCTGGGGCGGCATCGGCGTGCATGGTCACATCGCCTTCAATGAGCCGCCCAGCACCTACTTCCACGCCATCAGCGACGAGGAGATGAAGGAGGCGCCGACGATGATCGTCGCCCTCCAGCCCGACACCCGCGTGGTCAACGCCATCTCCTCGGCCGGCGGCAACTTCGAAGCCATTCCGCCCTATGCCGTGACCATCGGCATGCGCGACATTCTGGCCGCTCGCCGCATCCGACTCTGCGCGCACCGCAGCATGTGGCAGCGCGCCGTGTGGCGCCGCGCGGTCATGGAGGAGCCGTCGGTACGCTACCCGGTGACCTTCATCCAGGAGCATCGCGACGCCGCCATCTATGTCGACGAAGCCACGGCGGCACCGGCGGTAACATCGCTCTGAAGCAAGTTAGGGGACAAGTCATGGAGCTGTTCGAAGCCATTGCCGAGCGCTACAGCTATCGCGGCGAGTACACCGGGCAGAGCGTGCCGCGCGAGCACCTACAGCAGATCCTGCAGGCTGGCCTGGCCGCGCCATCGGGCTGCAACAGCCAGTCCACGCGCTTTGTCGCCGTGGATGACCCGGCCCTGCTCAGCCAGATCAGCGACCTGCTGCCGCCACGCAACGCCTCACGCACGGCCCAGGCCATGATCTTCGCCGTGGTCGACGCCAAGGCGCCGGCGGTCTATGAGGACATGAGCTTCCAGGTGGAAGACTGCGCCGCGGCCGTGCAGAACATGCTGCTGGCCATCACCGCGCTGGGTTACGCCTCGGTGTGGATCGACGGCGTGCTGCGCGTGGAGAACCGCGCCCAGAAGATCGGCGCGCTGCTCGGCGTGCCGGCGAGCAAGGTCGTACGCATCATGCTGCCCATCGGCGTGCCGGTCGAAGCTGGTCCCCGCCGCGAGAAGCTGCCGTTCGACGAGCGCGCCTGGTTCAATCGGTACGAAGCCTAGCTAGCGCCTTGGCCTTGGCCAGCCGGTCGGGGCCCAGCACGGCCTCCAGCATGGCCATGACATTGGCTGTGGGCGTGCCCACCTGCACCGCGTGTGACGGCGCCGCCACGTAACCACCGCTGCCGCCGTCCAGCGTCGCCCGCAGATGCGCGCACTCGCGCCGCACCTCGTCGGGCCTGCCGAATCGTAGCCAAGTCTGCACGCTGATGCCGCCGTGGAAGCCGATCTGGTCGCCGAAGCGCTCCTTGAGCCCGGCTGGGTCCATGCCGGAGCACTCGGTCTGCACCGCCTCCAGCGCATCGATGCCCGACTCGATGAGGTCAGCCAGCACCTCGGCTACGGCGCCATCGCTGTGATACAGCACCAGCCCGATCGGCGCGATGCGGTGGATGTGTTGGTGCAGCCGGCAGTGGTGCGGCCAGATGACGTCGCGGTACATGCCGCGCGAGCAGAGCAGGCCGTGCTGGCCACCCAGGTCGTCGGCGCAGAACCACAGATCGACCAGGTCGCCAGCCGCGGCCGCCATGCGGTCCAGCCGCGCGACGAAGTAGTCGACGATGTGCCCCAACGCGCGGTCGACCACCTCGGGCCGTAGCGCGAGGTTGAGCATGGTCTGCTCGAGCCCGGTCATCCACGAGTAGGTCTCGAACGGATTGCCGGCGCTGACGCGGATGGCCTTTTCGCCCCACCGCTGCCTGGCGCCGGCCACGGCCGCGCGCAAAGCCTGGTCGTCCCACGCGGCCGGGTCGGGCCAAGGGTGGTCGTCCACCGCGCTGATGCTGTCGGCCTGGGCCAGCGGCGTGGCGTTGATCTCGGCATAGGCGCCATTGCCGTAGCTCTGCGCCTGCCGGCCGATGCCCCAGATGTCGACGCCAGGGGGCAGCGCCGGCCCGACGTAGCGCGGCCCGACGGACAGCACGTCGTCGGTCACCGCGCGCAGCCGGTCCCAGTCCAGCCCCTGGCGCACCAGGTCGCGGCGCAGGACGTTGGCCATCTCGCCGGTCGGGCCGAAGCCCCAGGAGAAGGGCGGCTGGTCGACCGGTTGGCGGCGGAGGGCGGTGGTGAGGCGGAGGTGAGGGGTCATGACGGGCTCGCTCGGTGTGTGGCCACCTACTCAGGCGGGCTGCCCGCGACATCCCCGCCACGGCCGGGAGTCCAGCGAGCGCGCCCGTTGCGGAAGAAGTGAACCACACTTCCGTTCGTGGCAGCATAGCACTCGATCGGCGTGTCGTGCGTTGACGTAAGCAGTCTGGCCACATCGGTCACATGCGCCTTCAACTCCTCTCCGACCTCGGATAGGATCACCAGCGAAGCCCCCGTGGCCAGGGCGGCGTTGCGCACGCCCACCATGCCGAGGTGGTTGGTGTCCATGGGCGACATCTCGCCGACGATTGTCAGGAGTTCAGAACGTTGTGCGGTGCTGATGTGCGCCACCAGTACGGGTCCCGGGCGGGCGGCACCGTCGGTGAGGTGGAGCGCTTCGTACGCCGCCTTCACCTCCGGGCACCAGCGCGTGTCGCTGGTGATGATGAGGGAAGCGTTGCGTTCATCGATGGCGATGCACAAGCCGAAGCCTTCGCGCCGACCATGCCGCATCGGCAGCTTGGTGACCGCGGCGCGAATGTACCCGGCGTCGTCCTTGAGCAGGAACTGGCCCGCATCTGTCATGGGCATCAGACAGAACGGGCCGTCGTCGATCGTGGTGGCGAATGCGGCACTGGTCTCCGGATCGAACAGCAGCCCGGCTTTACGCTGGGGTTCGCTGGCCGGACGTTGCCGCTCCCGCGCGCGCAGCAGTGACAGCAGTGCCGGTAGGTCTGCAAAGTGGTCGTCGTGGAAATGCGTTACGACGATGCCATCAACGTCGGCAATAGTATGGTTGGCGGCGTAGAAGTTGTTGAGGAACCCGTGTCCAGGGTCGATGACAAGGCCGTAGCCGAGCAACGACGCGAAGTAGCCTCCACCGTGGTGCCGGTTCGATGCCATGGGTAGCAGTGGCGAGTAGGATGAGTAGTCCTTGAGGAACTTGAGGTAGCACCCTTCGGGCGTGACCGCGGAACGGCAGGTCATCGACTTGAGGCGGGCCTCGGCCAAGGCCACTGCATCGCCGGCTGTGCCTCGGCCATGGCCATCGTCG
This sequence comes from Armatimonadota bacterium, assembly GCA_016235455.1. Classification (GTDB taxonomy): domain Bacteria; phylum Armatimonadota; class UBA10988; order UBA10988; family UBA10988; genus UBA10988. Next base: position 13,080 of record JACRKZ010000043.1, read on the forward strand.
ACGTAGAATCGCCAGAGGAGTTCGTCTAGCCCACCGGCGTCGGCGTAACTGCCGCCGAGCCACTGGGCGAGCCTGTGAGCGAGGGCAGGGGCTCGGTCAGTGCGGTCCTCACGATGCCGCCGGCCCACGTCGTCCAGCCAGCGGCTCACCAACTCCAGCAGGTTGCCTTCGCTATGCATCAGTGCCCCCCAGTCTGATCGGCACCGTCTGCAAGAGCCTGAGCTGCATCGGCAATGTCCTGGTGGCCCAGCCTCTCAAGCGCCCCCAAGAACGCGTGCCACGCATTGCGCGCGGAGCTACCGCGCGGCCTGGGCTTAGTGCAATAGGAGGCCCATGCGGTCGGCGGGTTGTCGCGGTCGCGTTGCAGGCACTCGGCGAGGATGCCGGCGCACACGCGCGGAATCACATCGTAGTCGGCGGACACCATGCAGATGCCATCCACAAGCACTTCGAGGCTCACGGGCATCAGGTCGCTGCCGGCTTTGGGCGCCGACTGGCCGCTGCCGATGAGCGTGCAGCGGTAGAAGTCAGGCTCAACGGCCACTGCCTGGCTGGACCAGTCATGGCCTAACAGCACCGCCTTGACCTGGGCCAAGGTGTCGGCTTCGTAGGCCGGTGCAAGGTGCGGCTTAGGTGGGTTCTGGCCCCTGGCGACGTACGACCCGCAATTGAGCCGGATCGCCAGCAACCGCTCGGCAGAGAGAAGCTCCAGCGGCGGCGCCATGTCATTCTCTTGTCGGTCGCCGACCATGGCCAGCCGCATCTTCGGTAGGCCCTCCTCTCGTCGGAATAGCTCCGAGACCGAAGCCAGGCATTGTCGGGGAGCATCGGGGCGGTGCAAGATGGCTCGGATCGCGGCCGAATAGAAGGTCAGGTACTCCTTATGCTCCATGCGCTCGAAAACATCGCCGACCAGCTTCTGGGCCGTGATCTGGCGCTCAAGCAGCGCCAGCTGGTCGGTCAATGAGGTGCACCGCACGAGGTACTCGCGCTCGAACCCCGCGATGGCCCGCTCCGCCTCGGCAGGCAGCGCTGTCAAGGGGCAGTCCTCGGGTGAAGGGCAGTCCAGCTCGGACTGCAGCCGACGCGCGTGCTCGATGCTCTCCTGGAGCGGGAGCTTGACCAGCGCGTAGATCTGGCCCAGCGTGTCCCGCGCACGGCGCAGATCGTCGATGGCGTTGCCCCGCTCGGCGCGCAGCCGGTTCAGCTCGTCTTTGAACATGCGGTGGTCGTTGGCTGGTTGCGCGGCCTCGCTGGTGGTGAGCATCATGTGTGCGGGGATGAACTCGTCCAGACCCGCTCTGCGGATCTTGTCCCACTGCACCTCAGCGGCGCCCTCGGACACCACATAGACCCGGAACCGCCCTTCGACGGTCAGCGAGCGCAACAGGTCGCGGGCCTCCTTGAGCGGCGTGATGGGCGTCTCCCAGAAGACATCGCGCGCGGCCTCGATGAGTGCGCGCTGGTCGGCCAGAACGGCCCGGTAGGCGCTGCGCAGGTCCTCGACCCAGTCCGGCTCGGCGTCGGTACCGAGCCGGAGCGAGCCGATCTGCTTCTCGGCGCCCTCGCCCTTGAGTTGGCCGAGGTGGCGCAGCTGACGCTCCACCTCCTCGATCCGCCTGATCCGCTTCGGGTCGGTCGTTCGCGCTGCTCCGCCGAGTTCATCCTGGTGCGCCTCCGACAGCAGTAGCAGCGTGGCGTACCATCCCACGCAGTTCCATGCCTGACGGAAGTCGCCGTAGTCCAGTCGATTGAACAGTAGATGGGGCCTGTACACGGCATTGGTGAAGCGGTCCAGCCACGCGTCGATCAGTGCCTCCCAGGCCTCGGGGGCATCGTCGTACGCGAGATAGCGGAACCTGGGGTCCCGGGACTTGGCCTGAGCGTGAAGGCCCTCGATCAGCTTGCGGATCGGCAATCGCAGCATGGCCTCGCGCTGCTGTGTGGAGTTGATCAGGGTCGCATCAAGATCGAGCATCACGCCGATCTCGGGTTCCGGCGCCTTGGCGCCGCTCGCGACGGGCGTCTCGTCGTCGTTTGGCGAACAACGCGCGTCCAGTTCGCTCCGTTTGTCGCCCTCGCTATCGTCCCTGGCGACGTCAGCGTCGCCACCGGTGTCGGGCCCTTCATCGGCCTTCCTGCAGTCCAGCGCGTACTCCCTGGCCAGCGCAAGTTCGACCAGCCGCTCGGGTGGGATGCGCTCCACTGCCAGGCGGTGGTTCGCGTTGTCGGTCGCGTTGAGTTGTGGCCAGTTCCTGACCGTGCTCGGGCTCAGGCCTCGCCTGTGGTCGGACACCAAGTCGGTACCGCAGTCTAGAATACGGTCCCAGCAACTGGGATCGTCCAAGTCCTCAGCACCCCACTCAGTGACCATCTCGCTGGTGGTTGCGATCAGGGTTGAGTCAGCCTTCGGCTGTCTGGCGCGCGCCGCCAGGTCGGCGACCGCTCGACGAGTGGCTTCGGCGAGCACCACCCCGGCCCTGAACGCATCGGAGAGCCCCTCCTCGTTACGGTCCACGCTGGCGCCTTGGCCTCGGAGCACCGGCTCGCCAGGCCGCGCGTAGAGCGGTGGCAAGCTCTTCCCAAAGCGGATCAGCGGCACGCCAAGGGCATTGGCCAAGTCCCCCCACCGGGCCTCGTCGTCGAAATCCTGTGGGCGGCACTGGCAGGCAAGGTGCTTGGCGACTGCCTGGAAGGCATCGTCGGCGACAAACACACCGGCTATATGGGCGCCCTGGCAGTTACGTAGTCGGCAAAGCACCTCCACCTGCTCACCCTCCGTGGCGTGCGAGGCGTCGGCGAACAGCGAGACGGGCGGAGGGGTGGTGCGCATAGATTGCAGACGGTCCAGTTCCTCGAGAAGGCCGGTCAGCAGGGGGCGGTACGGCTCATGGACGATGGAGCTGAAGTAGATGACGCGCGCCTCGAGCAGAAGGCGGCGCAGCGAGTGGCGCGCCAAATCTGCTGGGCCGAGCTCGCCGCCACGCTCCGGTCTGCGCGCGATGGTTGGCAAGGCGCCCGAATTGCTCTTCCGGAGCGCCGTGCGCACCTCGCCGCCTTCGCGCCCAATGACGCAGTGCAGCAGCTCACGGTCACTGCGTTGTGGGCAGCGACGCGCTTCCTGCTTGTCACGCAGGAAGTACCTGCCGAGGGGCGATGTCTTGGTGGCCAAGTGGACCCGGTACAGCCCATCATCGTCCGTGGACTGGTCGAGCAGCATCATGGCCAGGCGCGCCGCACGGCCCCCGATGCCCAGGACCTTGTCGCGCGGATCGCGGCTGAAGAGGGCGTCCTCGCGGAAGTCGAGTACCAAGTCGGGCATGGCCACGATCTCAACCGGCACGCCCTCGCCGCTTGGCATCCCGCCATCGTCTGGGTACGACATGTACTTAAGGGTCTCCAGGTGACGCCTAACCATGCTAAAGGACATCTCGGCACCTCCACAACGCAATCTTAGTCGACACAACGATTCTCCTCAACCCATAATCTGATTCTCTTTGATGTTCTGCGCCGACGCGCCACCGGCGCCGTGTCCTTGCCGTCAGCCGGCCCGCCGCTTGCCGCGCACCAGCCCCCTGTGCTACCCTCGCCCCACGTTGCACGAGGAGCCCGAGATGATGATCCGCCGCCTGTTGTTGCCGATTCTGGCCGTTATGGGCCTGCTGCTGGCCGGTTGCGCGCCCAAGGACGGCGCGAACGACAAGCCGTCCAACCTGCCGCCGCCCGACGCCAAGCTGACGCCGTCACTGGCGCCGTCCGGTGGGTCTGGGGGCAAGTACGCGCTGTTCATCACCAATGCCAATTCGCCGTTCTGGGACTCGGTTGAGGCCGGCATGAAGAAGGGCACCGCGGAGACCGGCGCGCAGGCCAAGATGCAGCGCAACACCGCCGGTGACGTGGCGGGCCAGATTGATCTGCTGACGCAGGCCTTGACCAAGAAGGACGAGGTGCTGGGCGTCTGCGTGTCGGTGCTGGAGCCGGGCGCGCAGGGCATTGCCGACGCCATGAAGAAGCTGCGCGACGCCGGTGTGCCGGTGATCACCATGGACGCCGATGGCAAGGCCGAGGCGCGCACCGCCTTCATCGGCACCAACAACCTCGAGGCCGGCAAGCTGCTCGGCCAGAAGGTCAAGGAGCTGATCCCCGGCGGCGGCAAGTACTGCGCGTTCGTCGGCACCAAGTCGGCGCAGAACGCGCGCGACCGCATTGCCGGCTTCAAGCAGGGCGCGGGCGACAAGTTCGTCGAGGTGGAGATCTACGAGGACGCGGTCGATCCGAACAAGGCGCAGTCGAACGCCGAGACCGCGCTGACCGCCCATGCCGATGCGAGCATCCTGCTCGGCCTGTGGAGCTACAACGGTCCGCTGCTGGGCCGCACGGTCAAGGACCAGAAGAAGCTCGACAAGGTCAAGGTGATCTGCTTCGACGCCGAGCAGAACCTGCTGCCGTTGCTGGCCGACGGCACGGTGACGGTGACCTGCGTGCAGCGGCCCTATGAGTTCGGCCGCCAGGGCGTGGCCCTGCTCAACCTGCTGGCCAAGGGCGACAAGGCCGGCGCGGACAAGATGCTGGGCGGCCGGGACTTCATCGACACCGGCGTGGATATCGTCACCAAGGAGAACTACCCGCAGTTCAAGGCCGGGCTCGACGCCAAGGGGCTGAAGGGCTCGTGAGCGGTCTGCGGCGCGTCTTCCGGGCCCGTGAGTGGACGCTCGTGCTGGCCGTGGTCGCGGTGGTGCTGGCCATCACCGTGCTGGGCCGCGGCCAGCAGTTCGCCAGTGAGAACAACCGCACCCAGTTGCTGCGGCAGATCGCGCTGCTGGGTACCTTCGCCGTCGGCGAAGCGGTGGTGATCATCGCCGGCGGCATCGACCTGTCGGTGGGCTCGGTCATCGCCCTGGGCGCCATGCTGTCGGCGCTGGCCATCAACCGCGTCGCCGGTGCGCAGCCCGACGCCGGTCTGGCCGGTGTGCTGGTGGCCCTCGGCGCCGGCGCGCTGCTGGGCCTGCTGACCGGCCTGTTCCACTCACTGCTGGTCACCAAGCTGCGGCTGCCGCCGTTCATCGCCACGCTCAGCACGTTGGCCGGACTGCGCAGCGTCAGCCAGTTGATCACCAACTCGGCGCCGGTCCCGGTCCAGATCGAGCGCTTCAAATGGCTGGCCGACGGCACGCACGCGATGTACTTCTTCGTCGCGGCGGCCATCGCGGTGGGCCTGCTGCTGGGCTGCACGCGCGCTGGCCGCGGGCTGCGCGCCATGGGCGGCAACGAGGACGCGGCGCGGCTCAGCGGGCTGAACACGGCGCGCCTCAAGACACTGGCCTACGGCGTGTGCGGCGTGCTGGCCGGCATCGCCGGCGTGCTCTATGCCTCGCGTTCAGGCCAGGGCGACTGCCGACTGGGCGTGGGCTATGAGCTGCGGGCCATCGCCGCCTGCGTGGTCGGCGGCTGCAGCCTGAGCGGCGGCACCGGCAGCCTGAGCGGCGTGGTGCTTGGCGTGGTGCTCATGGAGACGGTGCTGAACGGCATCGGCCTGGTCATCTCGCGCAACGCCACCATGTGGGAAGGCCTGGTGACCGGCGTGGTGGTGGTGCTGGCGGTGACGCTCAACGCATTGCGGCGCGAGCGCTAAGCAAGGTCCAGACCGCAGGGCGCCCTGGCCGGATTGGCTCCGACCAGGGCGCCTTGCTGTCTGGACCTTGCCGGCTACGCGCTGCGCATCGTGCTCAGCGGGTCGAGCCGGCGCGGGCAGGCCTGGTTGCAGGCGCCGCAGTTGGTGCAGGCGGCCAGGCTGTGGCGCGGCGGGATGCTGCGCAGCAGATCGGCGGCCAGGCGCGCATCGCCACGGCCGCGATAGAGGTCGGCGCGCAGGTAGTCGGAGACGGCCACGCGGTTCGGGCAGGCCTTGGCGCAGGTGCCGCAGTGGGTGCAGCTGGCGGCCAGGGCCACGGCGGGGTCACGCGGCACGTCGAGGCTGGCCAGGCCCTGGGTGATCGTCTCGATGTTCTGCCGGACCTGGTCGACACTATTCATGCCGGGGGTCAAGGTGTGCATGTTCGGGTTGCCCTTGAGCAGCTTGACCAGCTTCTCGCCGAACGTGCCGGGGCCATGGGCCACCTTCATGGCCATGAAGCCCATCTTCTGCTTGGCGACGGCGTCGGCGAGCACCGGGTCGAGCTCGCCCGAGTTGCCCGTGTTGTAGGCCACGAGCACCACATCGCGCCAGCCGGCGGCCGCGCAGGCATTGATGCGGGCGGCCTGGTTGTTGTGCGCGGCGAAGCCCGAGAAGCGGATCTTGCCCGCCTCCTTGAGCTTGGCATACGCGTCGCGCTCGCCGTCGCTGAAGTCGTTGGTGTCGGGGATGAGCACGTCGATGTGGTCGGTATTGAGCGTGCGCAGGGCTTCATCCACGCCGCCGGGCCCGGTCTTGACCGCCAGATAGACCTTGTCGCGCTTCTCGCGCATGACCTCGCCGATGATCTGGATCGACTTGCCGCCGGTGTAGCCGGGGCAGGTGTGAATGTAGTTGATGCCCTGGTCGATGGCGAAGTCGACCACACGGCGGTGGCTGGCGTCGGACAGCTGGATGCCGCCGAACGACAGGGCTGTCACTTCCAGGCCGGTGCGGCCGAGCTTGCGCTTGGGCAGTTCGGTGGCTGCCTGGGCGCTCGTCCAATCGCCAAAGACCAGCCCGCTGGCTGCCACCACGGCGCCCGTGGTGACCATGAACTCGCGCCGCGAGGCCCCACTGGCCGTCGGCTGTACCGTCTCCGCCATCTTCTACCTCCGTATTGGTCCGGTGCGCCGTTGTTAAACGAACAACCCGGCCCACTGCTGGGTATAGCACATCGGTCGGGCGGTTGTCCACCATGCGCCGCGCGGCGCCCAAAACGCGACGCGGGCGGCTGCCGCCGCCCGCGTCGCGAGACTCACGTGCCCGGAGACTAGACCGAGCGCATCGTGCTCAGCACATCGATGCGTTGCGGGCAAGCCTTGTTGCACTCGCTGCAGCCCGTGCAGGCGGCCAGGCTGTGCCGCTGGGGGATGCTGCGCAGCAGATCCGAAGCCAAGCGGGTGTCGCCGCGGCGCTTGTAGAGGTCGGCGCGCAGGTAGTCGGCCACGGCCACGCGCTGCGGGCAGGACTTGGCGCAATGTCCGCAGTCGGTGCAGCCCGCCGCGGCGGTGTGGATCGGCTGCTCGCCCGGCAGGTCAAGCATGGCGAAGGCCTGCGAGACGGCGGCGATGTTGTCCTTGACCTGCTGCACGCTGTTCATGCCGGGGGTGACCGTGGTCAAGTTGGGGTTGCCCTTGAGCAGCTTGACGATCTTCTCGGTGAAGGCGCCGGCGCCCTCGGCCACCTTCATGGCCATGAAGCCCATCTTCTGCTTGGTGACGGCGTCCTTGATGACCGGGTCGAGTTCGGCGCGGTTGCCCACGTTGTACTTGACCAAGACCACGTCGCGCCAGCCCGCCGTGACGGCGTTGCGGATGCTCTCGGCCATGCCGTTGTGCGTGGCGTAGCCCGAGAAGCGGATCTTGCCCGCCTGCCGCAGCTTGGCGTAGGCTTCCTTCTCACGGTCCGAGAAGTCGCGCGTGTCGGGGATCATGACGTCGATGTGGTCGGTGTTGAGCGTGCGCAGCACGCCGTCGATCTCGCCAGGGCTGCACTTAATGGCCAGGTAGACCTTGTCGCGCTTGGCGCGCATGACCTCGCCAATGACCTCGATCGACTTGCCACCGGTGTAGCCGGGGCAGGTATGGATGTAGTTGATGCCATTGTCGATGGCGTAGTCGACCACGCGCCGGTGGCTGGCGTCGGAGACCTGAATGCCGCCGAACGACAGTGCCGTCACATTCAAGCCCGTGCGGCCCAGCTTGCGCTTGGGCAGGCCGGTGGCCGCCTGGGCGCTGGTCCAGTCGCCGAAGACCAACCCGCTGGCCGCGACGACGGCGCCGGTGGTGACCATGAACTCACGTCGCGACGCGCCCGGAGCGGTCGTCTCGTTGATTTCTGACATCTGGTTCCTCCGCAATCGCCCGAGCCTGCTGCTGCTCGGCGATCGATACTTTGCTCGTTCCCGCGTCCTACCGCTGGATGCGGTTCTGGTCCGATCTATGTGCTGGATGATGGCGGGTGCGGCCGCCTTTGGTATTGACGCCAACGATGCCCTGAAGGGTTCGGCGATCGGACGCACAATGTCAGGTTGCTCTTGCCCAGACGCGCGACTCGCCAAACCCAGCGAGTCCGATCTGTATACCATACCGCCAGGTGCTATTTCAAGCAGGAGGGTCCGATCATGCGGGCTGGCATCGCCAAAGGCTTCATCACACCGCCGCTGCCCGTGCAGTTGGCCGGCTACGGGATCGAACGTGTCTGCACGGAAGTTGCCGACGAGTTGGCCGCGCGGGCGCTGGTCGTCGAGCAGGATGGGCGACGCGTGGCGCTGCTCTCGGCCGAGCTGCTGTGGCTGGAGCGGCGGCACGTGCGGGTCATTCGCGACCATGTGGCCCGGCTCTGCGGCCTGGCGCCGGACGATGTCATGGTCTCGGTCATCCACACCCATGCCGGGCCGGACACGCTCGACTGGTACGATTTCGCGCCTGTGGAGCCGGCCTGGCTGGGCACGCTGCTGCGTCAGCTGGCTGGACTGGTCTGGCTGGCCTGCCAGCGGCTGCGGCCGGTGCGCGCCGAGCTGACCTTTGGCCACCTGCCCATCGGCATCAACCGCCGGCAATTTGGGCCGAACGGCTGCTTCATCGGCGAAGACCCCGAGCGGCCGTATGACGAGCGCGCCACCGGGCTGCGCCTGCTCGACGACGACGGCCGGCTGTATGCCAGCGTGGTCTGTGGCACGGCGCATCCGGTCAGCCTCGGCTCGGCCGAAGCGCTGGTCAGCGGCGACTGGCCGGGGCTCATGTGCCGCATGGTGGAGTCCACGCTGGGCGGCACGTGTCTCTTTGTCAACGGCGCCTGCGGCGACATCAACCCGCAGATGTGGGGCGTGCGCGGCTATCAGACCATGCAGCGCATCGGCCATCGGGCTGGCGGCGCGGCCATCGAGCTGCTGTCGCAGGCCACGGTGCGCGAAGCGGAGGGAGTCGGCGCTGCACGACGCGAGTTGACCGTGCCGCACCGCGACCACCCCTACCTGTCCATTCCGCTCAAGCGGCGGCTGGCCGAGGATGGCGCGGTCATCACCGAGGTGCAGGCTCTGCGGCTCGGGCCGCTGCACCTGATCAGCCAGCCGGGCGAGTGCCTGACCGAGACCGGCTGGCGCATCCAGCGCGAAACCAAGCTGGCCGACGCGGTCATCGCCGGCTATACCAACGACTACGTGGGCTATCTGCCGCTGCCGCACATCTATGACGAGGGCGGCTACGAGCCGGGAGCGACCATGCTGCCCGCGGACTCCGTGCTGGCCGTGGTGGCCGCGGCGGTGGAGGTGGGCGATGCTCTGGCAGGCGCCTGACAACCTGCACTACCTGCTGCCCGACGACGTGGCCTGGCGGACCCAGGTGCTGGCCGTCGAACGCGAGGTCGAGGTCATCCCCATCGCCGAGGGCGAGTTGCGCCCCTGGCTGCGCGTGCTGCGTCTGGGCAGCGGGCCGCTGCACATCGCCGTGGTGGGCAACGCCCATGCGGACGAGCCGTCGGGCACCGTGGCCATCATGGCCCTGGCCGAAGACCTGGCTGTGGGCGGCTCGCTGAGCCCGCTGCTCGAGCAGGTGACGCTGCATCTGCTGCCCACGCTCAACCCGCTGGGCCTGCTGCGCAACCGTGACTGGCTGCTCTCGCCGACGCCGTCGTTGGGCGACTACCTGCGGCTGGCTCGCCGCGATGCGCCCGGCCAGGACCGCGAGTTCGGCTACGGCGAGACGCCGACGCAGGCGGCCCACGCCGAATGCGCTGCCTGGCACGGCTATCTGGACGCGCTGCCGCGGCTGGACGGCTATGCCAGCCTGCACTCTATGGCCTTTGGTGGTGGCGCGCTGTTCCTCGGCCAGTTCGATGATGTGCCGCGCTGGATGATGCTGCGCACGCAGTTGTCGGATGACATGGTGCACCGTCGCCGCAAGACGCTGCACGACGAGGATCGCGGCGGGCGCAAGGGCTTTGGCTACATCGCGCCCGGCTGGTGGACCGCGCCGACGCGCGAGGCCATGTCCGCCTTCCTGGCCAAGGGTCAGCCCGACGCGGCCAACTGGCTGCGGCTCAACTCCATGCAAGTGGCGCGCGCGCGTCACCAGGTGCCGGTGGCGTTGGTCTCCGAGCTGCCGCAGTACTGCGTGCCGGCGCTCAGCGATCAGGCGCCCAGCGCCCTGAGCCGCGCCGAGGTCGATGAGCGGACCGGCCGCGAGCTGGCCGAGACCGCGGCCGAACTGGCGGCCATCGACGCGCACGAGGCCGAGCACCGCCTGGCCCAGGCCAACGGGCTGCTGGCCAACGCCGAGAGCTGGGGTGACCGGCAGGCCAATGTAGGGTATGCTCTGGCCGGCCGGCTGGCGGTCTATCGCGCTCGTGTGGCCAACGAGGCCGCCGCGCTGCGGCTGGATCGCGAACGCGGACAACGGCCCAGCCCGATCCGCGTGCAGCGCTTCGGTGAGCGGCTGGCGGCGCTGGTCGCGCGCTTTGAGCCGCAGGCCTGGACCTTGGCGGAGCAAGTCAGCGCGCAATTGACCATGGTGCAGCGCCTGATAGAGCATCTGGTGCGGGAGCGAGCATGATCGATGTGCAGGGAGCCTGGTGCGGGTACTTCGGCCGGCGCGCCGAGGTGCGCTTCACGGCCGCCTGTGAGCACTGCGGCACGCGCCTGCCGCTGGACTCCTACGACACGCGTGAGTGGTTCCGTCTGGGTCCGTTGCCCGTCTATCCGCTGACCGCCTACCGCATCCTCAACGCCTGCTCGCTGTGCGGGTTCAGCCGGCGCCTGCCACTTGAGCAGTACCGCAGGTGGGCGCTGGACCAGGTGGCCGCCGACCGTGCCGTGCTCGACGCCCATCCGGCTGACGCCGACATGCGCCTCGCGCTGGCCTGGCGGCAGTACGGCCTGGGCCTGATGTGGGAAGCGCTGGCCACCTTGGCGCCGCTGCTGGTGGACGCCGATGGCCCGGCGGCCGCGCACCATGTGGCCGGGCTGTGCCACCGCGCCTTGGGCCAGCCGGCCGCGGCCATCGCGGCGCTCTCCGTGGCGGTCGACCGCGAGCCCGGCCAGGCCGTGCACCACCTCGACCTGGGCCGAGCGCTGCTGGCCGGTCGGGGCGATGTGGACCGGGCACTCGGCCACATCGAAGCCGCCACCCGCGAGGCGCCCGAGGATGTCGACGCCTGGGTGACGCTGGCCGCGGCGCTGGCCAAACGCGGCCGCTGGGCCGGCGCGGTGTCGGCCTGGGAGCAGGCCTTGGCGCTGCGGCCGGGGTTGGCGGCATCGCCGTTGTACAAGCCGGCAATTGAGCGCGCGCGGGCTAATGCGCGCGGGGATATGTAGCCATGCCCTTCCAACCCGACTACCGCCACTTCGCAGCGCTCATGCGCAACGAGCGGCCCGCGCGGCTGCCTTTCTATGAGCACGTCTTCAGCCCCGCGATCATGGAGACCGTGCTCGAGCGCGAGTTCATGGGCCTGTCGGGCGGCGATGCGGCCGATCAGGTCGAGTTCTTCCGCCTGTACAACCAGTTCTTCGCCCAGATGGGCTACGACACGGTCATCTGGGAGGTGTGCGTCGGCGGCATCCTGCCGGGCAACAGTGCGCTCTGTGGCGGCCGTGGGCCGATCCAGTCGCGCGCCGATTTCCAGGCCTATCCCTGGGGCGAACTGGCCGAGCGCTTCTGGCGCGTGGCCACGCCGTCGTACGACGCCTTCGTGGCCAGCATTCCCGCGGGCATGAAGGCGGTGGGCGGGGTGGGCAACGGCGTGTTCGAGATCGCCGAGACGCTCGTCGGGCTGGAGCATCTGCCGTACATGCAGGTGGATGACCCCGAGCTGTATACCGAGCTGTTCGCGCGGATCGGCAGTCTGCTTACCGGGCTTTGGGCCGAGTTCCTACCGCGCTATGGCCAGTACTACGTGGCCGGCCGCATGGGCGACGACCTGGGCCACAAGCGCTCGCTGCTGACCAACCCGCGGACCGTGCGCGACCACATTCTGCCGCAGTACAAGCGGATCATCGACACCATCCACGGCGCCGGGCTGCCGTTCTTGTGGCATTCGTGCGGCTGTATCTTCGAGGTCATGGACGACGTCATCGCGCTGGGCATCGATGCCAAGCACTCCAACGAGGACACCATCGCGCCGTTCCAGGCCTGGATCGACCGCTACAGCGACCGCATCGCGCTGCTGGGCGGGTTCGACCTCGACTTCCTCTGCACGCAGAGCCCCGACGTCATCTACGACACCGTGCTCGACCAGGGCCGGCGTTACCGAGTCAGCGCCCGCGGCTGGGCGCTGGGCTCGGGCAACTCCATCCCCGACTATGTGCCGGTCGACAGCTACTTGGCCATGATCCGCGCCGGCCAGGCGCTGCGGGCCGAAGAGGCTCCCTAGAGTCAGTCCACCGGCGCCTCGTCGGTGAAGTCGTGGGCGATCTGCTGCCAGTCCGGCTCGTCCCAGCCGAGCGCCTCCGGCCGCGGGTGTGATTTCCGCAGGCTCAGGTAGTAGAGGATCGGCACGGCCATGCGGCTGAGCAGCAGCGAGGCGATCTCGCCGGCCATCAGAGCCACGGCCAGGCCCTGGAAGATCGGGTCCAGCAGGATGATCGCTGTGCCGATGACCACCGCCATGGCGGTCAGCAGCATGGGCCGGAAGCGCACCGCGCCGGCATCGACTACCGCCTCCTCCAGCGGCATGCCCTGTTCCAGGCGCAGGTTGATGAAGTCGACCAGGATGATCGAGTTGCGCACCACGATGCCCGCGCCGGCGATGAAGCCGATCATCGAGGTGGCCGTGAAGAACACGCCGCCCAAGGCGTGCGCGGGCAGGATGCCGACCAGGCTGAACGGGATGGCCGACATGATCACCAGCGGTGTGCCAAAGCTCTTGAACCAGCCGACGACCAGCGCATAGATGAGCACCAGCACCGCGGCGAAGGCGATGCCCAGGTCCCTGAACACCTCGTAGGTGATGAACCACTCACCGTCCCATTTGACCGCGTAGTGGTTGGTGTCGTCCGGCTGGCGCGTCTGCCACAGGCTGAGGGGCACGCCGTCGGGCGTGGGCATGGCGTGCAGCACGCGGTTGAACTTGAGGATGGCGTAGACCGGGCTCTCTTCGCTGCCGGCCATATCCGCCGTCACATAGACCGCGGGCTGCAGGTTCTTGTGGTAGATGCTCGGCGGCACGGCGCCGCGCACCCGCGTGGTCACCGAGTCCAGCGCCACCAGGCCGCCGGTGTCGTTGTGCAGCCGCAGGTTGCCCAGGGCCTCCAGCGAGCTGGCCTGGGAGCGCTGCACACGCACCTCGATGGGCACGTCCTCGGGCGCGGTCACGTCGTGAGCCAGGCCCGTGGTCAGTCCATCGGAGGCCAACGCGAGCGTGTTGGCCACATCGCCGGCGTTGACACCGTTGAGGCCGGCCTTCTCTTCGTCCAGCAGATACTCGAACCGCGTGCGCGGCGCCTCGGTGTAGATGTCGGTGTCGACCACGCCCGGCGTCTGCGCCAGCTTGGCCTTGATCTGTTGGGCCAGTTCGACGGTCTTGGCCTGGTCCGGGCCATAGACTTCGGCCACCAGCGTCTGCAGCACCGGCGGGCCCGGCGGCACCTCGGCCACGGCCATGCGCGCGCCGTACTCGGCGGCCACTGGCAGCAGCAGTTCGCGCGCCTGCTTGGCGATGGCGTGGCTCTGCCGCTTGCGATCCTTGCGACCCACCAGGTTGACCTGGATGTCGGCCTGCCAGTCGGCATCGCGCAGGTAGTAGTGGCGTACCAGGCCGTTGAAGTTGTATGGCCCGGCGGTGGACACATACAGCTCCAGATCGCGCACCTCGGGCAGCTTCTCGGCCAGCACCTGGGCCATGGCCCGCGTGGCCGCGTGGGTGCGGTCCAGGCTGGTGCCCTCGGGCATGTTGATGATGACCTGGAACTCGCTCTTGTTGTCGAACGGCAGCATCTTGACCTTGACTGCCTTGAGCGGCACCAAGGCCACCGCGCCCAGCAGCAGCACGATCAGCGTGACCAGGAAGCGCCGGCGGTTGCGCGGCCGGCTCACCAGGCCCCAGGCGAACCGGCGGTAGAAGCGCGTCGAGGCGCTGTCCGCCTCGCCGTGGCCGTGGCTGCCTTCCTCTTGCGACATGCCCCGCAGCACGCGATAGGCCGCCCACGGGGTGACCACGAAGGCCACCACCATGGAGAAGAACATGGCCGCCGACGCGCCAATGGGGATGGGCCGCATGTACGGACCCATCAGCCCACGCACAAAAGCCATGGGCAGAATGGCCGCCATGACCGCGAAAGTGGCCAGGATCAGCGGCGAGCGCACCTCGTTGACCGCCTCGATGGTCACATGCAGCGGGTTGCGGCCCTTGTTCCAGGGCATTCTGAAATGGCGGACGATGTTCTCCACATCGACAATGGGGTCGTCGACCAGGATGCCGATGCTGAAGATCAGTGCGAACAGCGTGATGCGGTTGAGCGTGAAGCCGATGAAGTGGAACATGAACATGGTCAGCGCGAGCGTGACCGGGATGGCCAAGGCCACCACGCCGGCCTCGCGCCAACCCAGGACCAGACCGATGAGCAACGTCACCGAGACCACCGCGATGCCCATGTGCACCAGCAGTTCGTTGGCCTTCTCGTTGCTCGTCTCGCCGTAGTCACGCGTGATCTCGACCTTCACCTCGGGCGGGATCGTGCCGTTCGCGCGCAGCGGCTTGAGCTTGGCCAGCACCTTGTCCACCACCACGATGGCGTTGGTGCCCTTGCGCTTGGCGATGCTCAACGTGACGCCCTGCTGGAAGCCCTTGGGCGCCTCGCCCGCGCCTTCACCATGCTTGGCGGCAGCCGCGCCGGCCATGTACTCGACATGGCTCTTGGGCTCCTTGGGCCCGTCGTACACCCGCGCTACGTCGCGTACGTAGATCGGCGCGCCGGCCGAGGAGCCGACCACCACGCGGCTCACATCGTCGGCGCTGGCCAGAAACTGGCCGGCTTCCAGCACGATGTTGCGGTCGCCCTGGTTGTAGTCGCCGGCCTGCTGGCGCTGATTGGCGCCGCGCAGCATGTTGGCCACATCCAGCGGAGCCAGCCCATAGCCGCTCAGCCGCTCCAGGTCGAGTTCGACATTGATGCGCCGCGGCTCACCACCGATGAGCGTGGTCTCCGAGGCGTCAGGCACTTGCTTGATGCTGTCGCGCACTTCCGCCGCGATCTGGCGCAGGCGGTAGCTGTCGTAGCCGGGCGCCCAGAAGGTCAGCGCCAGGATGGGCACGTCATCGATGCTGCGCGGCTTGACCAGCGGGCCTATGGCGCCGGGCGGGATGCGGTCGAAGTGCATTGACAGCTTCGACTGCAAGCGGACCAGGCTGTCCTCCAGGTTCTCGCCAACCTTGAAACGCACGATGGCCAGGCACTGCTCCTGGCCCGACGTGGTGTAGAGATACTCAACGCCGGGGATCTCCCACAGGAACTGCTCCAACGGCGCGGCAATACGCTTCTCCACCTCCGCGGGCGATGCGCCCGGCAGCCGCACCATCACGTCCACCATGGGCACGACGATCTGCGGCTCCTCCTCACGCGGGATGGCGATGACCGCCGCGATCCCCATGAGAATCGACGCAACGATGACCAGTGGGGTCAGCTTGCTGTCGGCAAAGTACGCCACGATGCGTCCAGCCAGTCCGTGCCCTTGAGGCTCCATTGCGGTTTCTCCACGCTCTACAGGATGGCCGATATGGCCCGCCACGACAAGTGCCACCTTCAATATACCCCCATGGGTATATTGATGTCAAGGAGTCCGGCAGGAATCGCCGGGCGGGTCGCCAAGGGTGTGGCTGGAGACGAGCCATGTCCCCTGTGGTGACTTGCGCGGTGTTCTTGGCGGTGGCGGCGGCGATGGGCGCGGAGGCGCCGGTCATCGTGGCGCCCTCCTATGCCGACGATGCGGCGGCGCGCGCGGCGTGGGTGCCGATGGCGGGCACCCGGCCGGTGGAGCAGGTTAGGCTGCCCGACGGACCAGCGCTGCGGCTGCCCATCACCTTCGCGGGCACCACCATCGACCGTGCCTCGTGGGACCTGCAGGCCCAGCTCGACCTGACCACGAGCCGGGGCATCACCTTCCAGGTGCGCTGCGCCGATCCGTCGCCAGTGTCGTACTTCAGCGTGTACTTCCAGAGCGGGGCCGGCTGGTACCACACCGAGTGGTTCCCCGACGGCGGCGATGGCTGGAGTACGGTGACCATCAACAAGTCGGTCATGGGCAGCGAGGGTGAGCCCGCCGGCTGGGGCAAGATCACCGCGGTCCGCTTCTCCGCCTGGCGCGGCGAGGCGCGTGACACCGAGTTGTTCGTGCGCCAGGTGGCGCGCGCCGGCGTGGCCGGCGTGGATACCAATGTCGTGGTCATCCGCAACGAGGGCGACGGGGCCGAGTTCGCCAACCAGATGGCTGACAAGCTGGTCACTGCCGGCATCGGCGCGGTCATGCTCAGCGCGGCCGAGGTGACGCCCGAGTTGCTCAAGCCGTACGCCGTGGCCGTCCTGCCGTACAACCCGACCTTGCCCGCGCCCGCGCTCGCCGCGCTCGAAGGGTTCGTGGCCGGCGGCGGCAAGCTGCTGGCCTGCTATGGCTTCCCCGCGGCGCTGGCCAAGGCGGTGGGCATCGAGATCGTCGACTTCAAGCGCCAGGAACGGCCCGGCCAGTTCGCCGCCATCGCCGTGCGACCTGGTGAGCTGCCCGGCGCGCCGGCCGTGGCCAAGCAGGCGTCGTGGAACGTGAACGTGGCCAGGACCGGCGGGCCGGCCAAGGTCGTCGCCGATTGGCTCGACGACAAGGGCCAGCCGACGGGCTACGGCGCCATCGTCGAGACGCCGCAGGCGCTGTGGCTGACGCATGTCCTGCTGAGCGATGGTGGCGCGGCCAAGGCGCGGCTGCTGCTGGCCATGGTCGGGCGCCTTTCGGCTCAGGTCTGGCGCGGCGCCGCCGAGGCTGCCGTGGCCCGCGCGGCGCGGGTCAGCCGCTATGCGAGCTTCGACGAAGCGACCGCGGCCCTGGTCAAGGACGGCGCGCCGGCCAACGTGCTCGACGGCGCCCGGCGTGAGCATCAGGCGGCGCAGACGCTGTTGGCCGCGGGCCGCTACCCCGAGGCCTTCGACCAGGCCGGCCGCGCCGCCGAGGCTGCGACGCGCGCCTGGTGCGCCTCACAGAAGCCCCGCGCCGGTGAGTTCCGCGCATTCTGGTGCCATTCGGCGTCGGGCGTGAGCGGCATGACCTGGGATCAGGCGGCGGAACTGCTGGCCAAGAACGGCTTCACGGCGGTGCTGCCCAACATGCTGTGGGGTGGTGTGACCTTCGGGCGGAGTGACCTCCTGCCCCAGGCCTCGGCCACGCGCGACGACATCGCTGACTGCCTGGCCGCCTGCCGCCGGCATGGACTGAAGGTGCATGTGTGGAAGGTCAACTGGAACACCGGCTGGTCGGTGCCCAAGGAGTTCCTGGACAAGATGCGCGCCGAGGGCCGGCTGCAGATGGACGCCAAGGGCCAGACCGAGCCGTGGCTCTGTCCGTCCAGTCCGGCCAATCAGCAACTCGAGATCGACTCCATGGTGGAGGTGGCCAGGCGCTACGCTGTCGACGGCCTGCACTTTGACTACATTCGCTACCCGGACAACAACCACTGCTTCTGCCCCGGCTGCCGTGAGCGCTTCGCCCGGAGCACGGGCGATGCGCTGGCCGACTGGCCGAAGGTCGCGCTGCCCGGCGGCCGCCTGCGCGCCGCCTGGCTCGACTGGCGCCGGTCGAACATCACGGCCGTGGTCAAGGGTGTGAGCGAGGGCGCGCGGGCGGTGCGACCGGGCATCCAGCTCTCGGCGGCCGTGTTCAGCAACTGGGCGGTGGACCGCGACAGCATCGGGCAGGACTGGAAGCTGTGGTGCGACAAGGGCTGGCTGGACTTCGTCTGCCCCATGGACTACACGACCAGCAACTATCGCTTTGCTGGCGAGGTCGTCCGGCAGATCGGCTGGGCGGGCAAGGTGCCGGTCTACCCCGGCATCGGCGCCAGCGCCACGGGCATTGCCATGACGCCCGAGCAGGTCATCGAGCAGATCAAGATCGCGCGCGAGAAGGGCGCCGGCGGCTTCACCATCTTCAACTACGGACCCAACGAAGCCGCCAACATCGTGCCCATGCTGGGGCTCGGCATCACCCGGCCATGATCCGAGGGCCGTTGGCAACCGTCAGCGGCCCCAGACCATGATCTCAACCTCGCGCAACATGGCGCGCAAATGCTCGGCGCCGTCGAGCAGTTGGCGGCTGGCGTCGGCGGTGCGCTCGGCACCGCCGGCGTTGTGCTTGGCCACGGTGTCCAACTCGGCCACACCCGTGGCGGCCTCGCCGATGGCCTGCGCCAGCGCCAGTGCGGCGGCCGACACCTGGCCGATGGCGGTCTTGACCTGGGCGGCGCGATTGTCGATGGTGCCGAACACCTCGTTGAGTTCACGCGCGCTGGCCGCGCCGCGGTCGGCCTGTTCACCCACCGAGAGCAGGCGGGAATCGGTCTCGCGGGCCGCCTCGGCGCTGTGGTCGGCCAGCCGCCGCACCTCGGCGGCCACCACGCTGAAGGCCTCGCCGGCCTCGCCGGCACGGGCCGCTTCCACCGCGGCGTTGAGCGCCAGGATGCGCGTCTGGAAGGCCAGGTCGTCCACCGTGCGCACGATGGGCAGCGTCTCGTCGGAGGCGGATTTGATGCCATCCGCCGCGGCGATCATCTGGTTCATGACGCCCAGCCCGGAGAGGGCCGCGGCATGCGCCTGGTCGGCGACGCCGTCCGCCTCCGTGGCATGGCCGGCGGTCTGTGTGGTGACGGAGGTCAGCCGGCGCAGCACATCGGACATGGCCTCCAGGCTGGCCGTCTGCTGTTCGGCGCCGGCGGCCATGCCGTGACTCTCGTCGGCCACCTGCATGGCCATGGCCACGGTCTCCTCCGCGGCGCGGGCGAAGCCCTGCACCATGGTCGTGGCCAGCCGCTCGATGCGCCGCACGGCCCACAGGCCGAGCGCTACCAGGCCGATGCCGAGCAGCAGCATGATGGCCGCGAAGGCGCGCACCGTGCGGCTGCCAAAGGCGGTCACCTCGCGCGGCATGGTGGCCCGGAGTGTGGTTAACGGCTGGCCGTCAAGGCCGGTCAGGAGGGTGCTGGCGCTGATAGTCTGGCCGTCCACGACCGCCACAGACACGCCCTGGTAAGCCTTGGCCGGCAACGGTGTCAGCTTCACGCCCAGCTTGGTCAGCTTGGCCAGCTTCTCCATCTGGCCCTCGTCCAGATAGCGCGCCGCCACGATCGACCCGCGCACCGGGGCCTCACCGTTGCTGTTGGTCACCGGCAGCGATACGACCATCAGGGGCGCCTGGCTCGTGGGCAGCAGACCAGACACCACCGAGTCGATCGCGGTGTGCCTGGCCAACGGCCCATTGGCGGCCAGCACCTTGAGCAATTCGGGGGGCACGGGCGCATCGGTGGCCGATTCCCTGGCGGCATCGGGCAAGGCGCCCTTGGCCAGAACCACCTGGCCGGCCGCGTCGAGCACCACCAGGGCGTCCCAGTGCTTGCCGCCGAACGTGCTCATGGCCAGGTTGGAGTCGACCCATTCCTGGTTGTGGTCATCGATGAACGTGCAGGTGTCGTCCCAGGCCGCGTAGTCCTTGATGCTCGTGCGCAGTTCGTCGAACTCGCGCTCATAGGCCTCGCGCAGGCGCTCACCGTTGCGGGCCGCATCCTTGGTCTCGAGATCACGGAAACCATGCACCAGCACCGATTGGACCGCCGCCGCCAGGACGACGACGATCACCGCAAGCAGCAGGCCCATGGCCCGCAACAGTCGTGCACGCAGACTCATAGAGAACACCCCGGCTCCGGTCAGACACGTCTTCCGAGCCAACCACCAGGGGATCTTCGGCGCATCTGCCACTCGGCACAAGCCGCTGGCTGACGCTAGTGTGAACGCAAGCGATTGCTTCTGAGATGGATGGGGCGCAGGCGGGCCCAGGGCCGTGACGAGGCCGGTTGGTTACTCGAGCGTGTCCATCACCGCGCGGCCGAAGGCGGCGATGCTGGTCGCGGTGAAGGCGGTCTCAAGCCGGCCGAAGAGGCGTGAGCGGCGCTGGGCGATGGCTTCGAGCTGCGGCGCCACCGCGGTCAGGCCGTCGCGGCCCTCGGCGTAGGTGGTGATGCGCTCGGTCAACACATCGAGGTCATGGATGTCGCCGAGCGCCTTGTGCAGCTCGGCCACGCGGGCCAAGGCCGTGGCGAAGCGGCGGTCGTAGATGCCCGAGAAGGTCTCCATGGCGTAGCGCAAGTGCTTGTTGGCGATACGCACCCGGTGCAGACCCGGCGCGTCGCCTTCGCCCTTGACCTGCCGCATGCGCTTGAGCACCCGGCTCAGGCGGCGGCCGACCTCCATGGGCGCGAACTTGCCCAGGCGTTGGCCGGCGATGCGATGGTCCGCGCCGAAGCGACCCAGGCGTGACAGCCGGCGGAAGGTCTGCTCGAAGCCGCTGGTCACCAGTTCGTCGAGGTAGGTGATGAGCGCGGTCTGATCGTCGGCGCGGTGGGCGCCGAGCGAGGCGCGCAGGTCGGTGAGCACCTCATTGGCCGCCTTCTTGTCGAAGCGGCCGATCTCCTCGGCCAGCACATCGGCGTCGCGCACCAAGCCCAGATGGTCATTGAGTCGGTCGACCTCGGCCAACAGCATGGCGAAGTCGGTGGCGTGGTAGGCGCGGCGGAACAGTCGCATGGCCTCGCGCAGCCGCTTGGCCTCGACGCGCATCTGATGGATGCCGGCCTCGGGGTCGCCGGCCAGCGCCGCCGGCAAGCAGTCCCACATGCTGTCGAAGCGCTCGACGATGAAGCGCCGAGCGGCGCGCCGCACGAGCGTCTTGCGGCGGAAGTTGTCCGCCGCGCCGCTCGATGCCGCCAGATCAGCACCCAATGTGGAGGAGGAGCGCTTTGCTGCCGTCGGTGGCGGTGAAGGCATCAGCCGCTTCCGGCGTCGGGAGCACGACAGTTTGCACGCCTCTCTTTTGCAGCCAGCGCACCGCTTCACGACTGAGGGAGAGGAGCCCTTCGTACCCGGAGCCGAGGACGAACGTCTGGGGGGTTTGGCGGCACACATACTTCACTTCCTCGACACTGATCTCGTGGGCCGTGCCATGCACTTCCCGGCTTAGGTCCTTCTTGCGCTTCTTGACCCGGCCGTCGGCGCGGACCACCAGGTCACGGTTGAGCACCTGGCCGTCCACCACGACGCTGCCAAACTCGGTGGCGGCGACCGCCGGGTAGTGGTCGTCTCCGTTGTCATCATGGCTACGATGACCGGATTCGACAGCCCCGGAGGCCAACGCGGCCGCGCCCAGCGCCACGGCATCGTCGCCCAGTTCGCTGACCAGTAGCCGCAGCGGCCGGCCGTTGCCGGGCGCCACATGCGCCTTGATGGTCGCGTCGACGCGCGGCATCATGAAGTCGGCACAGGCCTCGATGACGCCGCCGCCGTAGATGATGGCCTGCGGGTCGCACAGGTGGATGACCGTCACGCTGGCCAGGCCGATGATGGCCGAGGCCCGTTCCAGCGCTTCGATGACCACGGCGTCGCCGGCCTCCACGCCTTCCTTGAGCAAGCCCGACTTGATGCGGTCGTTGCCCTCGCCCAGCCGCTCGGCGACGATGGTCTCTCGCCCCTCGGCGATGGCCGCGCGGATCATGCGCTCGATGCCCAGCCGGCCCGCGTAGTACTCAAACTCGCCGCCGCCCTCGGCGCCGGCCAGGGCGGCTTCGGTGTCGACGATGATGTGGCCTACCTCGGCGCCCAGGCAGTGGTCGCCCACGACGATCTGGCCGCGCACCACCAGTCCGCCGCCGATGCCGGTGCCCACGAACATGCCAAACACATCGTCGTAGCCGCGGCCCGCGCCAAACGCCTTCTCACCGAGCGTACCCACGTTGACATCGTTGCCCACAGCCACCGGCACGCCGAACTCGGCGTTCAGGATGCCGGCGACATCGACGCCGGTCAGCGGGCAGTTGGGCGCCCACAGGCAGACGCCTTCGGCCGACACCACGCCCGGCACGCCGACGCCTATCGCGTCGACCTCGGTGGGCTCCAGGTGCGCCTTGGCAGCGACAGTGCGCACGCACTTGGAGACGGCCTCCATGAGCGCTTCGGGTGTGTTGGTCGGGCTTGGTGTTTTGGCCCGGGCGGCGATGGCGCCGCTGTCATCCACCAGCACCGCATAGATCTTGGTCCCACCGACATCGACGCCAATCGTGTTGCCAGCCATCCGCACCTTCTCCCAAGCACGACCCCAACCCAGGTCCTTGGCCCAGCAGGCCTCACTGAGTATACCGCGTGGCTCGGCAGCGCACCGCGCGACGTCACTTGTACAAGCCACCAGTTAGTTGATTATGACGAGTTTGTTGCGTTTGGCCAGCCCGACGACAAGATAGGCTCCGCGCAACCATCACACACCAGCATGGCGCAGGCGTCGGGGAAGCGTTCGGGCAGACGGTCCAGCAGGGCCTGCCCGGCCACCAGCAGCGCTGTCGACAGCACCTCGGCGGTCACCGGAGAGGGGCAGATGACCGCGGCCACGCGCGGCCCCTGGCTCGGCCAGCCTGTGCGCGGGTCGACGATATGGCCGTAGAATCGGCCTTCGAAGGCGAATCCAGCGCCGCGCACGCCAGACACGGCGGCGGCCTGGTCGCGCAGCGGCACCGTGGCGAACGGCTCGCCGGGTGTGCCGGGCTCAGCGATGCCGGCCTGGTGGCTGCCCAGCGCCAGCACGCTCGACGTGCCGCCGTCGACCAGGGCCTCGGCCACGCCGAGGCTGCGCAGCTCGTCGGCGATGCGGCCCACGGCGTAGCCCTTGCCGACTCCACCCAGATCGAGGGCCATGCCCTCACAGAGCAGGCCCGCTTGGCACGAGTCGGCGTCGAGTACCAGCCCCTGGATGCCGACGATGCTCAGCGCGTCGGCGATCTCCGACTCGTCGGGCGGGTAGGAGCGGCCGCGCCACAGGTTCATCAATGGGCCGACGGTGGGGTCGAACGCGCCATCGACGGCCTCGACCAGCGCCACCACCTCGGTCAGCAGCGCCAGAGTCTCGGGTTCGATGGCCACCATGGCGCGACCGGCGGCGGCGTTGATGCGGCCGATGTCGCTGCGTTCGATGAACCGGCTGAGCGAGCGCTCCAGGCGGTCGGCCTCGAGGAGGGCCTCGTCGGCGGCGAGTCGGGCCCGGTGGCTCGCATCGTCGGGCAAGGCGATGCCGAACAGCGTGTTCATGGCCGGGCGAGCGACGCGGATCATGGTGGGCCGCCCATCAAGACAACGGCGCCGCTGTCTGACCGGCCGGGCGAGTCGATCTCGTCCGGCCGGTCAGGCAGCAGGCGCCGTGGTGACACGTACTGGCCTGGTCAGCCACCAGCCGTCAACCTCAGTGGGTGGTCGGCGGGTTGAGCAGCACGCCCTTGACCGGGTCGAAGTTGCAGGTCATCGAGTGCTTGTAGGCGATGTCGGCCAGCGACAGGGCGACCATGCCGGAGTAGGCCAGGTCCATCGGGCTGTTGCACTTCTTGCGCGAGCGGCAGCACTGGATGAAGTTCTCGCGGTGCGGCTCGTGCAGCGCGGCCGT
Organism: Armatimonadota bacterium; assembly: GCA_016235455.1. Taxonomy (GTDB): domain Bacteria; phylum Armatimonadota; class UBA10988; order UBA10988; family UBA10988; genus UBA10988. Next base: position 36,912 of record JACRKZ010000043.1, read on the forward strand.
GACGTTCGGCGCGTCCTCGACGATGGGGTCGAACTCCTCGGCGAAGGGGCGCTGGGGCGAGACGGTGATCTTGCCGCCGGCCTCGGCCATGAACTCGATGACGCCTTTCTGACCACGGATCAGCGGCGGCACGCCGAGCTCGTTCTCGGTGCTGCCGGCGAGGAAGATGGTGTGGTCGTCGGGGTAGTCGACGGTCATGAGGAACGTGTCGGGCACCTCGCGGTCCTTCTTGTGCACGTAGTTGCCGCCATTGGCGGTGACGCGCTTGGGCAGCGGCGGGGTGTCGTTGCCGTAGAAGGCCTTGAGGAAGGCGTACATGCGGTGGGCCAGCAGGTCACCGCTGATGCCCGAGCTGTAGTCCCAGAACTTGCGCCAGCGGAAGAAGCGCTCGGGGTCGAAGGGCCGCTCGGGCGACAGGCCGAACTCGCTGCCGCAGAACATCTTCCAGTCGATGTTGCCCGCGCCGGCGTCGGGCACGATGGTCGTGTTCCACTCGCCGGTGGGCGTGTTGCGGCAGTAGCTGTTCTGGCTCCAGACGACCTTGCCGATGGTCGGCAGCAGCTCGTGGACGCGCATCCACTTGGGGTCGGAGCAGTTCTGGTTGCCGAGCTGGAAGACGCGGTCCTTGTGCTTCTCGTAGTAGAAGTCGTGGCACTTCTTGGCGTCCTCGAAGTGCAGGCAGAGCGGCTTCTCGAGGTAGATGTCCTTGCCGGCGTCGAGCGCGTCCATGAGCATCTTGGCGTGCCAATGCTCGGGGGTGGCCACCAGCACGACGTCGACGTCCTTGTCCTCGAGCAGCTTGCGGTAGTCGGGGTAGAGCTTGGCGGCGTCGTTGCCGCACTTGGTCTTGGCCTTGTCGCGGCGCGCATCGTAGACATCGGAGATAGCGGTGATCTGAATGTTCTGGGCGTCGGCGGTCTTGGCGTAGTACGCCAGGTGCGCGCCGCCCATGTTGCCCACGCCGATGAAGCCCATGTTGATGCGGTCGTTGGCGCCGATGACGCGGCTGTTGGCCTGGGCGAACGCCCGGCGCGAGCGCCAGTCGGTGGTCAGCGCGGCGCCCGCGGCGGCCAGGCCGGTGGTCAGGAACCGGCGTCGGCTGGCCGGGGTCGGGGTGATATCGCTCATGTCCTGCTCCTTAGGAATGCTTACGCGAGCTTGAAGTCGTCGGTGGCAAAATCGACGGTCTTGCCGTCCCGGATGGCCGCGGCGGACTTGATGGCGATGACATTGGCCTCGAAGGCCTTCTGCCAGCCGACCAGCGGCTTCTGGGCCGGGTCGTTCAGGTCGATGCGCTTGGCGAACGAGCCGAGAGCGTAGTGCAGGGGCTCCATGATGCCCATGTGGCCCGACTCGATCCGCTCGATGCTGAACCCGCCCGGCGGCGTGGCCACCATGATGATGCCGAGTTCGCCGAGCACATCGGCCTTCTTGGCATAGACTTCCCAGCCGGCGCTGGCCACGCCCGATTCCTTGAACAGGTAGCCGAGCGTCTTCTCGTTGTTGTCGCGGAACAGCACGGTACCGTCGACGCCGACCAGTTCCTCGGCATTGCCCCAGTGCGAGCTGCCGACAGTCGACTCGACCACGGCGCGCGCGCCGCCGGTGAAGCCGCTATAGGTGGCGAAGCTGGTGTCGGGCACTTCCCAGTTGCTGTCGGCCCAGGTGGTCTGCGCGCCGAAGCCGGTGACGCTCTTGGGCTTGGAGCCCAGCCAATAGTTGGCGATGTCGATCTGGTGGATGCCCAGCTCCCCGATGGGGCCGAGGGAGGTGTCGGCGTAGGCCTGCCAGCTGCGCTCCTTGGCGCGCTCCGGCGTGGCCGCGTTGCGCATCCAGTTGACGCGCATGCGCGCCTGGCTGCGCAGCAGCACCGCCTGTCGGATGGAGCCGTCCACCGTGGCGCTCTTGACCCGCTTGCTCAGCGGATGGCAGCGGCGCTGGAGGCCGGGCTGGAAGACGACCTGCGCGTCGCGGGCGGCCCGGCAGATGGCTGTCAGGTCGTCCATGCTCACGGCCAGCGGGGCTTCGCAGTAGACATGCTTGCCCGCGGCGATGGCGTCGAGCACGATCTGCTTGTGCAGATGGGTCGGCGTGGCGATGATGACGCCCTGGATGGCCTTGTCGTCGAGCACCTTTCTGTAGTCTTCAACAAAGTCGGCCTTGGGGGCCACCTGGGCCACCTTGCCCTTTTCCACGGCGGCGCTGTCGCATACGGTCTTGAGCGTGGCGTTGGTCACCTTGGCCAGCGAACGGGCAATCTCCTTGCCCCACATGCCGGCGCCGATCAAGCCCAGCTTGACCTCGTGCATCGGCAGCTCGTCCGTTTCCTTGACCGGCTCGCCCTCGGCCGCTACAAGCTTGCTCCCGCTAGCCAACGCCGCGATCAGCGTGGCCGCCGCGGCGCCTTCCAGGAAGTGGCGGCGCGGTATGTCCTGTCCCATCGTCTCCGTCCTCTCTCGTGCCTCACCGAGCCCGCTCGGGGTGCTCGCCGGTGCGGTTTGTGACGCGTGCTGCGCGCAAGCGGTTCCCACAGCGCGGCGCGGTGCGGCTCCCGCGACACAGTTTACCATGCGCGGGCAACTGCGCGTGAGGCCGGTCAGGCCAGCTTGAAGTCGTCCGGGGCGAAGGTGACCGTCGTGCCGTCGCGCACGGCCCCCGCGGCGCGGATGGCGATGACATGCGCGGCGTAGGCGCCCGTCAGCGACTTAGCGGTCGTTGGCGTCTGGCCAGCGAGGCGGTCGACGAACCAGCGCAGGCTGTGCACCAGCGGCGAGGTCCAGGGCGGCCGGCCGGCCTCGCTGCGCACGATGCTGAACCCACCCTCGTCGGCGCTGCCGCGTAGCACGATGGCCAGTTCGCCCAGCAACTCACGCTTCCGGGCGTAGATCTCCCAGCCCTGGCGTTGCCCGCTGGGCTCGACGAACCAGTACTGAGCGCTGTGCTCGTCGCGGTCCAGGTACAGCACGGCCCCGTCGCCCATGATGACCTCTTCCAGCCGGCCGCCGGCGCTCACCGCGGTGCTCGACTCAACCAGCGTATGGACTACGCCCGGATAGTCCAGGGTCAGCAGCGTGGTGTCGGGCACGTCCCAGCCCTGGTCGGCCCAGGTGGTCTGCTGGCCAACGCCGCTGACTCGGGTCGGGCGCAGGCCGGTCCAGAAGTTGAGCAGGTCGATCTGGTGGATGCCGAGCTCGAGCGCCGGGCCCAGCGAGGTGTCGGCATGGATGCGCCAACTGCGCTCGTGGGCTCGCCCTGGCGTGGCTCCGTCGCGCCGCCAGTTGAACCGCTGGCGCCATTGGCTGCGCAGCGAGACGGGCCGCCAGCCGTCGCCGCCGCCCAGGCTTGTGCTGCGGAACACTTGATACAGAGGGAATCGGCGCCGCCACAGGCCAGACTCGAGGATGCGCCCGCTGGCCACTGCCGCTCGGCAGATGGCGGCCACGTCGTCGATACTGCCCGCCAGCGGCGCCTCGCAGTAGACATGCTTGCCCGTGGCCAGGGCATCGACGGCGATCTGGCGATGCTGGTGCGTCGGCGTGGCCACGATGACGCCGTCGATGGCGCGGTCGTCGAGCAGACGGCGGTAGTCGGTGACGAACTCGGCCTGGGGGGCCACCACGGCCATCTTGGGCTGCTCGGCCAGCGCGGTGTCGCAGACGGTCTTGAGCCGGAGTCCGGGAATCTGCGCCGCGGCCCGCGCCAGCTCCTTGCCCCGCAGGCCGGCGCCGATGAGTCCGAGCGTGCACGGCGCGGTGAGCGGCTGGATGGGGCTGTACTGCGCCGCCGCCCGCCGGGCGCGGGCCAGCGCCGCTGCCAGGCCGACAAGCGTCGCGCCACCGCCGAACTCGCGTCGATCCATGGCGCGCTCCGTCAGGCCAGTGTGAAGTCTTCCTTGGCGAAGGTGACCGTCGTGCCCTCGCGCACGGCCTGGGCGGCGCGGATGGCGATCACATTGGCCTCATAGGCCTTCTGCCAGCCGACCAGCGGCGCTCCGCCCTGCTCGACCCGCCGCGCGAACGAGCCGAGGCTGTAGTGCAGCGGCTCACCGATGGTCAGCTTGCCTTCCTCGAGCTTGTTGATATCGAAGCCGCCCTTGGGCGTAGGTCGCATGATGAAGGCGATCTCGCCCAGCACCGACTCCTTCTTGGCGTAGACCTCCCAGCCCAGTGCCGCGGTGCCAGGCTCCTTGAATAGGTAACCCAGGCTCTGCTCCTCGTTGTCGCGGTAGAGCACCGTGGCGCCGACGCCCACCAGTTCCTCGGAGTTGCCCCAGTGCGAGCTGGCGGTGGACGACTCGATGTTGGCTTGGAGCCCGCGTGGGTAGTCGAACTGGCAGATGGTGGTGTCGGGCACTTCCCAACCCTTGCCGACCCATAGCGTCTGCCGGCCCACGCCGCGTACGCTGGTCGGCTTGCCGTTCAGCCAGTAGTTGGCCACGTCGATCTGGTGGATGCCCAACTCGCCCACCGGGCCGAGCGACGAGTCCGCGTAGGCCCGCCAACTGCGTTCCTTGGCGCGCTCGGGCGTGCCGCCATCGCGCATCCAGTTGACCTGCTGGCGGGCATGGGAGTTGAGCAGGATGGCGGCCTGCAACGAGCCATCCACCGCGGCGCTCTTGACGCGCTTGGTGAACGGATGGCAGCGCCGCTGCAGTCCGGGCTGGAAGACCACCTTGGCCTCGCGCGCCGCGCGGCAGATGGCGGTCAGATCTTCGGTGGTCACCGCCAGCGGCGCTTCGCAATACACATGCTTGCCCGCCGCCAGCGCGTCCAGCACGATCTGGCGATGCCGGTGCGTGGGCGTGGCGATGATCACGCCCTCGATGGCCTTGTCGTCGAGCACGCGCCGGTAGTCGGCGACGAACTCGGCGTCGGGCACCACCGTCGCCACCTTGGCCTGCTCGGCATCGGCGCTGTCGCACACCGTCTTGAGCGAAGCGTTGGTCACCTTGGCCAGCGACCGCGCGATCTCTTTGCCCCACAGGCCGGTGCCGATCAGGCCCAGCCTCACGGGCCTGGTCGGGTACTCATCCTCGAGATCCACGGTCTCCTGGGCCGCCAGCCGGCGTCCGCTGGCCAACACCGCGGCCAGCCCGACCAGCGCGGCACCGCCCTGCAACTCACGACGCGTCATGCCTTGCTCTCCCCTAATGCCGTCGTGTGACGAACATTGGGTAACCACTGTTCCTGCCAGCGCTGCTCGATGCCCGCGCGCCACGCACCGGCCGCCGCGCTCAGCCGCGCGGCGACCTCCGGGCAGTCGGCGGCCAGGTTGTGCTGCTCGCCGGGATCCTGCTCCACATGCGCCAGATGCACCGCGTCCTCGGCCCGCAGCCCTTCTTCGAGCTGGCCGTCCAGCACCAGCTTCCACGGCCCTTCGCGCACCGCCGTCTGCCGGTCCATCTCCCAGAAGATGGGCCGCGCCGCTGGCTGGGGCAGCGCGCCGCACAGGTAGGGTAGTTGGTTGGTGCCATCGAGTTCGTAGCCCGCCGCCTCGCCGCCGGCTGCGGCGAGCACGGTGGGGAAGACGTCCATGGAGGCCAGTGGCCCATCCAGCACGCGGCCGGCGGGCAGGCGCGCGGGCCAACTCATCAGCGCCGGTACCCGGATGCCGCCCTCGAACAGGCTGAACTTGTGGCCGCGGAACCCGCCCGCGGTGCCGCCGTGGTAGGGGTCCCTCGTGCCGTCGAGCCAGTTGCGCGTCTCGCGACTGGGCCCGTTGTCGCTGACGAACACGATGCAGGTGTCCTCGCGCAGCCCGAGCCGCTCCAGCGTGGCGACGATGCGGCCCACGCCGTCGTCGACGACCGCCAGCATGGCGGCCATCACGCGGCGCTCGGGAGGAAGGTGGCTAAAACGCTTCAGATAAGGCTCTGGCGCGTGCATGGGGTAGTGCGGCGCGTTGTAGGCCACGTAGGCGAAGAACGGCTGGGCGGCCGCGGCGGCATGCTCGATCTGGTCGATGGCGCGGTCGGTGATCAGGTCGGTGGCATACTCGCCGTTGAGCCAGACCTCCTCGTTGTTGTCCCACAGGTCGTGGACCGGATCCTGGCCGGGCCCCATGCCCCAGTAGAAGATGTGGCTGTAGTAGTCGACGCAGCCGGCCAGCAAACCGAACCAGTCGTCGAAGCCCGCGTGGTGCGGCCGGCAGGGCTCGGTCACGCCCAGGTGCCACTTGCCGCTGAGGCTGCAGCCATAGCCCAGGCGGCCGAGCGCGGTGGCCAGCGTGGGAGCGTCGGCGGTCAGGCCGGTGGCCTGGCGGTGGCCGGCCAGGATGGCGCGCACGCCGGCGTTGCCGGGGTACCGCCCGGTCAGCAGCGCGGCGCGTGAGGGCGAGCAGACTGGCGAGTTGCTGTACCAGCCGGGCAGCCGGACGCCACTGTCGGCCAGGGCGTCGAGGTGCGGGGTGAGCAGATCGGCCGAGCCTTGGCAGCCGAGGTCGCCCCAGCCCTGGTCGTCGGTGAGGATCACGATGAAGTTGGGTCGCGTGGGCATGGGAACCGCCTTCGCCACACCTGTCGTCATACCTGCCGAGAGCGCGGGCCCGGCCCGCGTGACCGGAGTGAGCCATGCGGGGACGGTGGTTGTGGGCGGCGCTGGTTGTGGCGGTGACGATGGCCGGCGCTCAGCCCAAGGTGGAGGCGCCCTCGGCCGAGGCCAAGGCGGCGTATCAGCAGGCGTTGGACCAGAAGAAGGCCAAGGCGCTGGACAAGGCGCTGGCCAGTGCCTCGCGCGCGGTGGAACTGGCGCCGGGCTACGTGGAAGCCCACAACCTGCTGGCCTGGCTGCATGCCGGCCGCAACGACCGCGACAAGGCCATCGCCGAGTTCCGTGCGGTGATCCGCCTGGCGCCCGATAGCCCGCAGGCGGTGGAGGCCAAGGCCGCGCTCGACCGCTGGCAGGTGCCCCATGTCGACCCGGCGGCGCCCGTTGCGCCGAACCCGCCGAATCCGCCGGTCGCACCGCCCGTCGCGCCGCCGACCCAGCCGGTCGCGCCGCCGACGCAGCCCGTCGTGCCGCCGGTGAAGCCGGTGCCGCCGGTGAAGCCGGCCGCGGTGGACCCCAATGACCCCGACATCGTCTGGGCGCCCAAGGAGGACCGGCCGCCGGCTGGCGTGGGCACGATGACCACGCCGGAGCTGTTCAAGAAGCTGGCCGACCTGGCCGCGGCTCGAGCCACTGCCAAGAAGTACGAGGAGGCGTTCTGCGCCTACCGCAACCTGCTCGTGCTGGAGCCGACCAACGAGTCCTGGCGTACCGCTGTCGAGGCGCTGCGCGGCACGCAGCCAGAGCGCCACGACCTGTTGCGGCCCGAGGACCAGATCCGCGCGCGCCGACTGCTGGCCGCGGTGCGTCCGGCCACCGACCTGAAGGACTGGCCGCGCTTCGAGCGCACGGTGCAGGGCTCGGAACTGCGCATGTTGCTCGACCCGCGCGTGGTGGGCGACGGACGCTACGGCATCGTGCGCTATGCCGGCTGCGACCCGTATGTGCCGGTGGTCATGTTCTGCGCCACGCCGAGCATCACGGTGCAGGCCTTGCGCGAACTGGTCGGCACGCCGCAGGTCGAGGGCAAAACCTGGGATCAGTCGCTGTCGCTGCTGACCTGGGGCCACATGCGCGTCGTGGCCGACAGCGAGGGCAAGGTGCTGTACGTGCTGCGCAAGATGGGCGACCCGACACCCGAGGGGCCGACGCTGCCCAAGTAGCGGCGCTACCCTTGCACGGCACGCAGCAGTCGTTGCGCCGCGACGGTCAAGCGGATGGCCGTGTCCGGCCCCATGCACATGCCGCTCTCGTAGGCGTACCGGTGGTTGCCGAAGTCTTCTCGGTCGAGCACATAGCCCAGTTCATCCTGGGCCAGGCCGACCAGGAACCGGTACGGCCGCTGCATGAGCCGCTTCCAGCGCCGGCCGACGCGCGGCTGGAGTTCGCCAGGGCAGGTCACCAGCGTGGCATTGCCCAGCGTCAGCGCGGTCATGCGGGTGCGGGCCTCACCGTCGCTCGACAACTCGCGCGTCAGCAGGCCCGCGGCCAAGGCGGCGCGGAAGCCGGCCGTTTCCACGGCGACCGCCAGCGTCTCCGAGGCCAGGTTGAGCGTCAGCCAGTCCGTGCCCTGGCCTTCGCGCGCCACCGCGGCCACCGCCTCGTCACCCACCGCCCCGCCGATGCGCCGCGCCTCGTCGAAGGTGTCGGCGGCAGCGTCGGTGGTGACCATGGCGCCGAGCGCGCCATTGGCGAACAACGCGATGCCGCCGAGGCTCTCCTCCACGCGTCCACGCAGCCCGTGGGCGAAGTCGGAGCTGTAGGCATGGCTGGACGAACGCAGCACTTCGGGGTGGCAGGCCCAGTTGATCAGCGTGGCCAGGCCGTGGCCGTCACGGTCGGTGAACCGCATGACGCTGATCTCGGGATCGATGCTGGCCGGGTCGCGCAGATTGACCGCGCAGCGCGTCGGCGCGCCGGTGCTCGCCAGCGTCAGTCGCGCCGGGACGAGCTGCGCCAGCGCTTCGCGGGCCGCTTCGCGCGCGCCGTCCACGATGTGCGTCAGCACCACCTCATCCACGCCGCGCGTGCGCGGGTCAGGCCCCCACAGTCCGATGGTGTCCGGTCCCGAATGCGTGTGCGTGGCGCAGACGATGACCTGCTCGCGGGGAATGGGCAGGCCGTCGGCGATGCGGTCGCAGTCGGCGGCCAGCAGCCCGATGCAGTCCACCGCCACTAGCACCAACGGCACCTCACCCACGGCCAGCGCGATGGCGCGCGCCCACAGCGGGTCGTGCGTGGTCTCGGCGACACGGTTCTGCTCGAATCCGGCCAGCCAGGCGCCCACGGGCGGCGTCACATCCACCGCCGCGGCGCTGGCGCGCAGGGCGCCAAACGCTGTCACCAAGGTAGACGGCTCCTCAGGGTCGCCTTCATCCGCCGCACCAGGCTTCCACCTCGTCCGGTTGCTTGGCGATGCCGGCGGTCAGGTTCTCGTAGCCGTCCGCGGTGATCAGCAGGTCGTCCTCGATCCGCAGGCCCAGCCCGCGCAGATGAGCGGGCAGCTCGGCGTTGTCGGCGGGGAAGTAGAGCCCCGGTTCCACGGTGAACACGGCGCCCGGCTGGAGCAGCAGTTCGTGGCCGGCATCGTCCAGCCGCGGGCTGGGGTCATGGACATTGAGCCCGATGGGATGGCAGATGCTGTACGGACAGAACGGGCCGGCCGCCTTCTTTTCCAGCAGTTCATCGCGCGAGCCGCTCAGTGCGCCCAGCGCCAGCAGGCCGTCGGTCAGCCGGGCCATGGTTGCCTCATGGATGGCGTCCATGCTGCCGCCGGGCCGGGCCAGCGCGAAGCCGGCGTGCATCGACTCCAGCACGATCTGGTAGACGTCGCGCTGGATGGGCGTGAAGCGGCCGCCGATGGGGAAGGTGCGGGTCACGTCGCACGCATAGTGCCGCGCCTGGGCTGCCGCGTCGATGAGCACCAGGTCGCCGTCGCGCAGCGGCTGGTCGTTGTTCACATAGTGCAGGACGTTCGCGTTGTCGCCGCTGGCCACGATGGTGCCATAGGCTGGGCCCTGGCCGCCGTCACGCAGGAACCCGCCGTCCAGAACCGCCTGCAGGTCGCCCTCGGTCAGCCCCGGCCGGCATTCGGCCATGACCCGGCGGTAGGCCGGCTCGGTCACGGCCACCGCGGCGCGGATGGCCTCGATCTCGGTGTCATCCTTGTAGAGCCGCATCTGCGCCAGCGTCCAGGTCAGGTTGTGCAGCGTCTGCGGCACGATGTCGGCCGGCGTCTTGGCGCCCACCCGCCGGTTGCACCAGCCCAGCAGCTTGGCCCGCAACGCCGTCTCCTCGAAGACTTCGAGGTACAGGTCGGCATGGCCCCGCAGCAGCCCCGGCAGTTTCTCGTCGAGCTCGGTCAGGTCGTGGGCCTCGTCGACGCCGACCAGCTCCCGGGCCGCTTCGGCCCCCACGCGCCGGCCCGTCCACATCTCCGCCTTGGCATCGCGCGGCAACACGAACAGCGTGCTCTTCGTCTCGCCCTCGCTCGAGCGACTCAGCACCAACACGCCGTCTCGCTCGCTAAAGCCCGTCAGGTAATGGAATGACGGGCGCGGATGGTAGGCTGTGTCGTGGCCGCTGGGGTTGCGCGGCTCGCGGCCGCACTCCACGACCACGACACCCGCGCCGATCCGGTCCAGCAGCCGCGCGCGGCGTTGGGCGTAAGCACTACTCATTGAAGGTCACCGCATCGCCCTGGCCTGAGTACAGGTCCAACGGTCCGTCAAGCTCGACCTTGATGACCGTCGCGTCGGGGTCGAGTTGATCCTCGGGCACATCGATCCACAGCACGCCGGGCAGGTGCGCCCACGGTGCGCCGCCCACCTTGCGCGCCTGCACCTCGCCGCCGCCAACGATGCTCACTCGCTTGACGTCGTTGCGGATGCCCTTGACGGCGATCTGGTCGACGGGCTTGTCGAAGCAGATCAGGTACAGCGTGTCCTGGGCCTTGTTCAGCGTCGAGGCGCCGTAGAAGTGGCCGTGCGGCAGGCCGGCGACGCTGTCGAAGATGGCCTCGCCGTGCTTCTTGGTCCAGCGCCCGAGGCCGCGCAGCACCTCGGCCTGGGCCGGCTGGAGCGTGCCGTCGCTGAGCGGGCCGACATCCAGCAGCAGGTTGCCGCCCATGCCGGCGCACTCGGCCAGCATGCGCACCACCTGGCGCACCGACTTGTGGTCGGTGTCGGCCTTCTGGTAGCCCCACGAGTTGTTGATGGTGACACAGAACTCCCAGGGGCCGCTGGGCCGCTGGATGGGGATGGCCTGCTCGGGCGTGCCATAGTCGCCGTGGCCGCCCATGCGGCTGTTGAGGATGACGCCGGGCGACCAGGCATGGAGTTGGTCGCGCAGTTCGGCGAAGCGCCACTGGCTGGGGTCGCGTTCCCAGTCGCCGTCGAACCACAGCAGCTCGGGCCGATACCGCTGGCAGAGCTCCCGCAGCTGTCCGCGATGGAACTCAAGGAAGCGCTCCCAGGCGGCGGGATCCTCCTCGCCTTGGGGGTAACCGAAGCGGTTGCTGTGCAGATTGGCGTGGTCGTGGGGCTGAGCGCCGGCGGGCAGCACACTGGCATAGTCGGGGTGCGACCAGTCGAGGTGGCTGAAGTACAGGCCGACATGCAGCCCGTGCGCGCGCAGCGCCTCGCAGTACGGCCCGATCAGGTCGCGCCCGGCAGGCGAGCCGTCGACGGCGTTGAGCTCGCTCAGCGCGGTGTCCCACAGGGCAAACCCGTCGTGGTGCTTGCTGGTGAGCACGGCGTAGCGCGCGCCGGACTCGGCGAACAGCTGCGCCCAGGCGTCTGGGTCGTAGTTGGCGGCCGTGAAGTCGGCGGCCTGGGCCATGTACTCCTCGTAGGGCACCTGCCCGCCGAAGAAGGCCCACGACTCGCTCCAGTCGCCACGCGAGTAGATGCCCCAATGAATGAAGATGCCCAGCTTGGCGTCGGTGAACCACGGCTGCATCATGATCGCTGCTCCTTGGCCCCGGACGGCTACTCGGCGAAGTCGTAGACCTGCACGCGCGCCCAGGAGGCCTTGTTGCGGGCGATGAACTCATTGTGCAGCGGGTGCGGCGCATAGACGTCATGGCCGGCGGCATCGTCGAAGACGACGGTCAGGCCAACGCCGTAGGAATTGTCGACGACGTCACGCGGGGTCATGGCGGGCAGCCCGGCCCAGAGCTGGCGGACAGACTCGATCTTGGCCAGGTACTCGCGGCAGTCGGCGACGATCTGCTCGGCGGCGCCGGCGGGCGCGTCGTCGTTGAGCCAGAAGTAGACGGTATGGATGAACATGCGGGCGCTCCTTGTTGGCTCCCGGCATGGTAGCGGACGGGGTGGTTGGGGGCAAGGGTGTGCTGGCGCACGCTGGGCGTGAAGCGTCGGGCGTCGGGGAGCAGCAAGGCCGTCGACGCGGACCCAACCGCGCTGACAGGATCGCTCCACCCCGACGCCCCACGCCCTACGCCGCGTGCGCCGCACGCCAGGCCCTATCCCGGCAGCACGCCGTCGGGGTATTCCTTCTGGTTCTCGGGCATCGACAGGATGACCGGCCGGTCGGGGATGACGCTGCGCATGGCTTCCAGCTCGGCCGGGCCCTCGGCCAGGGGCAAGGCCACCTGTCCGCGCTCGACCACGCTGCGCATCAGCGCGCAGGTGGCCTCATAGCCCAGCCAGGCGTGCTCGATGTTGCAGGGATGCTCGGCCGTGCCGTCCAGCCAGGCGGCCATGTCGGCGATGTACGGCGGCATGTCGTTGTCGTAGTTCATGCAGCCGTCGCCGGACAGCACGCCGTCGGGGGTGACCGCGCGCCAGCCGCCGCCGGTCAGCACTTCGGCGAAGCCCTCGGTGCCCTGGGCGCCGATGCGGCACTTGCGCCACCAGTAGTCGACTTCGGGCACGTCGGGCGCGCCCGCGCCGACCTCATAGATGCCGCGCACGCCGTTGGCGAACTGCACGAACCCGCCCAGATAGTCGGGCGAGGCGTGGATGTCCGCGTACTTGCTCGTCCCGGCGGCATTGGCCATGGCCCACTGGGCCGGCTCGTAGTTGTTGAACCACATGGAGTAGTCCACCAGGTGGGTCAGCATGTGCATCAGCCAGCCCGTGGCGGTGCCATAGACCGTATGCACGCGGCCGATCTTGCCCGAGGCGATGATCTCCTTGACCGCCTGATAGTGCTTGCCATAGCGGTGCTGGTGGCTGACCACGGCTTTGACGCCGGCGGCACGCAACAGCTCGACGACCTGCTTGGCCTCGCTGTGGCTCAGCGCGATGGGCTTCTCGAAGGCGATCAGCTTGGCGCCGCCCGCGATGCCCAGCTTGATCAGCGGCAGGCGCAGATTGGGCAGCGTGGCGAAGCAGAAGACGTCGGGCTTGACCTTGGCCATCACCTCGGCGGCGTCGGTGCCGCAGACGGGGTGGCCCAGTTCCGGCGCCACGGCCTCGCAGCGGGCCAGGTCGATGTCGCAGATGCCCGCGACCTCGAACCGCGGGTCGGCGTGGAAGGCAGAGGCATGGTGCTTGCCACGCTTGCCCATGCCCACGACCACGACCTTGTAGACAGTCTCACTCATGGCGGTCCTCCCAAAAGAGAATCCACAGATGGCGCAGATGACACAGATGAGGCCGGTCCGCGCCGCGGGCTGGTCGCTCTATCTGCGTCATCTGCGCCATCTGTGGATCGATGCTGCTAGGCGTTCGCGGCGACCCACTCGCGGACCTTGGCGATGACGTAGTCGGACTCGGCATCGGTCAGCTCGGGGAACATCGGCAGGCTGACGCAGTTGGCCGCGTTGAACTCAGCGTTGGCGATGCTGCCATGCACGCGATAGTCCTTGCCCCACGGGAAGCCTTCCTGCTGATGGATGGCGATGGGGTAGTGGCACTTGGCATCGACGCCGTTCTCGTTGAGGAACTTCAGCATTTCGTCGCGCTTGCCGTTGAGCGTCTCCACCACGTAGAGGTGATAAACGTGGCGGTAGCCGGGCATCTCATACGGCAGGGAGATGACGTTGGTGCAGTCGCTCAGGGCCGCGGTGTACTTGGCGGCGATGGCGCGGCGCTGGTCGCTCCAGGCAGTGATGTGCTTGAGCTTGACGCTCAGGATGCCGGCATGGATGTCGTCCAGGCGGCTGTTGTAGCCCATCGAGTGGCAGGAGCGCTTGGGCGAGCCGTGGTTGCGCAGCTTCTTGACCGTAGCGGCAATGTCGTCACGGTTGGTGACCATGGCGCCACCGTCACCGAAGGTGCCCAGGTTCTTCTGGATGATGAAGCTGGTGCCCATGGCATCGGACTTCTCGCACGCGCGGAAGCCGGCGCCGGCGGCATCGATGGCCTGCGCGTTGTCTTCGATCACGGCCAGGCCGTGCTTCTCGGCAATCGCCCAGATGCGGTCCATCTCGGCGCACTGGCCATAGAGGTGGACCGGCATGATGGCCTTGGTCCGGGGGGTGATGGCCGCCTCGATCAGGTCGGGATCGATGTTCTTGGTCTTCGCGTCGCAATCGACGAAGACCGCGGTGGCGTCCGTGAACCAGATGCCTTCGGCCGTGGCGAAGAAGGTGTTGGGCATGGTGATGACTTCATCACCCTTGCCAATGCCCAGGGCCAACAGCGGCAACCACAGCGCGTCGGTGCCGGAGTTGAGGCCGATGGCATGCTTGACGCCGAAGTACTCGGCCATTTCCTGTTCGTAGCGGGTCAGCGTGGGACCGAGCACGTACTGCTCGCTCTCGAGCACGGTCAGGATGGCCTCATCGATCTCGGCCTTGAGGTTGTGGTACTGACGAGCGTGACCATAGAAACCGACAGTCATGGGAGCTCCCTTTGTATAGGGGTCACGGCAGGCACTGCGCGCACGTCGCGCGCTGCCTGGCCACTAGACCCAGCGTTCGGAGGTGGACAACCTCGCTTCAGCTCCCCAGCCACGGTTCGTCCGTCGGCTATGATACACCAGCCCACCGGCAACGTCCAAGCAAGGCCGCCGACTCACTTTGCGCCCAGCCGCGTGCCGGGCACCTCACCGCGCGGATAGCTGCCCAGCCGCAACGCCGGATGGTCGGCGGGCAGGCGCAGGTCGCGCGTCAGCCAGTCGGCGAAGGGCGCCTCGGCGGTCACGCTGTCCTGCTCCAGGCCCAGTTCGCGTCGCACCTCGGCCAGGTCGACATACGTCTGGTTGCGCTTCCAGGCGACGCCCCACACGAACAGCGCCTGGGTCGGCCGGTGGGCGAACACGTTCCGCTCGTGGCTGAGCTTGAGCCTGGCCAGCGACAGGCCGACCGGCTGCCCCTTGGCATCGCGCGCCAGGTAGTCGCCGGCGATGTTGGCCGCGGCCTGGCCCGTCTCGACGCGCTTCTCCTGCAGAGCCGCGGGCCAGTGGCGCTCGTCGCCGACGTCGAACCAGCCGCGTAGTTGGGCGTCGCGGTTGTAGGCCAGCAGGTTGCCTTCGATGCGCTGGTCATGGTTCCAGACCGGCCGCTCGGCGCCGTCGCCGATGAGCGGCGTGGTGCGCATTTGCTCGCGGTAGTTCAGGCCTTCCTTGTTGCCCGCCAGCAGGTTGCGCTCGATGATCGCGCCCGGCGAGCTGGACAGGCAGATGCCCGCGGCCGCGCCCCAGGCACCAGGCGTGTCGGCCAGGCCATTGCCCACGATCACGTTGTCCCGCGCGCGAAGGGCATAGGAGATCTCACAAAAGATGCCCGCGTCGTCGTTGTCGGCGATGAGGCACCGGCGCACTTCGCACTCCTCATTGCCAATGTCGAACCACACACCGCAGCCGCGATTGGCGACGAACTGGCTCGACTCGAGCACCGCGCGCCGGCACAGGACGAGCTTGTCGCCGCCGGCCTCCCAGCCGCGGCTGAAGCCCTTGGCGTTGTTGCGCGCCACGAGGCAGCCGGTGAACAGCAGGTTGTGGGCGCCGTTGGCGCCAAAGCCCAGTTGCCCGTTGTCCGTGAACGAACAGCGCCGGACCACGATGCCTTCGCCCAGGAAGACGGCCCCCGAGGCATTGGTCCGTTCGAACGCACAGTCTTCCACCAGGCTGTGCGCATGGAATTGAGCGGCGCCTTCCTGCGCGTGGTTGGCCGCATAGCGGAAACACAAGCCGCGCACCTGCACATACGCGCCGCGGCTCTGCCACACCACCGGGCGCACGGAGGCTTCGACGCGCTGTTTGGTCAGGTCGGCGTTGTCCGCGCTCTGGACATGGAGCCGCTTGGCCGCCTCGTCAACGAAGAAGGTGCCACGGGTGACCAGGTCGCGGCGCAACACCTGGCGTAGCGCGTAGTCGGCCACGAAGACCTGCTCAGCGCGCCCGATCAGCTCGTGGTAGTCGTCGTCGGGGTGGGCGTGGCGCTTGGTCCAGCCCATGAACACATGGTCCCACAGCGTGCTGAACACGGCCTCGGGACCGGGCTCGCGGGTCCAGTCGCCGAGCAGGTCGGCGCCGGTGATGATCACGCGCGCGCCGGGCTCCGACTCGAAGCGGATGGGCTGCTCGGGCGTGCCGCTGCGTTCGACGACCACGCTCTCGCGGTAGACGCCTTCCGCGATGCGCACGGTATCACCGGGCTGCACGC
The DNA here is from genome assembly GCA_016235455.1 of Armatimonadota bacterium. Taxonomy (GTDB): domain Bacteria; phylum Armatimonadota; class UBA10988; order UBA10988; family UBA10988; genus UBA10988. The sequence continues at coordinate 53,034 of JACRKZ010000043.1, forward strand.
GGCGCGCGGCCTCGGAGAGGCTGCGCAACGGCGTCTCGGCCGTAGCGGCCGCCTGGTCACTGGCCGCGGGGTGTCGCGGGTTCACGTACAACGTGGCCGCGTCAGCCGGCGGGAGTGCCAGGGCCAGGGCAAAGCAACAAGCGCGCGCCACCAAACGCGTTCCTGCCATCGGGGTCTCCCTCGACGAGCAAGCTTAGCGCTCCGCGACGCGCGCCGCAAACCGCAGGTCAGTGCGAGCAGCAACCGCCGCCGGCGTGGGCATGCTCTTTCTCGCCCTCGCCACAGCCGCAGCCGGAGCTCTCTTCCTTGTCGCCGCAGCCGCCACCGCAGCCGCCGCAACCCGAGGCGTTGGGGTTGTTGACCTTGAAGCCGCCACCCATCACCGTCTCGACAAAATCGATCTCGGCGCCGTCCAGGTACTCGTGCGACTTGGGATCCACGAGCACGGTCACGCCGTGGCTGTCGAACGACATATCATCGTCGGCCGCCTGATCGTCGAGGGCCATGCCGTACTGGAATCCGCTGCAGCCGCCGCCGGCGATCCACACGCGCAACATGTGATCTTCCTTGCTCTGCTGCCGGAGCAGGCTCGAGATCTCAGTCGCCGCGCGTTCGGTCATGGTCACCATCAGCATCATCTCCGCTGTGCCGGCTGAGGCCGGCTATCGTCTGGGCAATTGTAGCGCACGATCTCCAGTGTACAGCGTGCCAACGTATCGCGCAGGTGGCGGATTCCGCTGTCAACGCCCGCGTCGCTGGCCGGGTAAAGGCACCCAACGGCACGCTGGGCTCAGCGTGACCTGTCGCAGAGGGGAGAGCCGCCATGATGCGCAGCCTGCTCAGTCTCATCGCCTGCCTCGGCGCAACGCTGTCGTTGGCCCAGGCGCCGCCCGCGGCCGGACTGGCCGCCCTGGACGCCAAGGGCCAGCCCAAGGGCACCTGCCCGCTGGAGCACACCGATGTGCAGGCGGTGGTCAGCGGCTATGTCAGCCGCGTCACCGTCACCCAGCGCTTCGGCAATCCATTCACCGAGCGCATCGAGGCGATCTACACCTTCCCTCTGCCGCACGACGGCGCGGTCTTCGATATGGAGATGAAGGTCGGCGAGCGGGTCATCCGCGGCTTGATCAAGAAGCGCGAAGACGCGGCGAAGATCTACCAGCAGGCTCGCGCGGCCGGCCAGACGGCGGCGCTGCTGGACCAGGAGCGGCCCAACATCTTCACCCAGAGCGTGGCCAACATCCGCCCCGGGGAGAAGGTCGAAGTGCGCCTGCGCTACACCGCGCTGCTGCCGTATAAGGACGGCCGGTTCAGCTTCGTCTTCCCCATGGTCGTCGGCCCACGCTACATGCCGGGTCAGCCCACCGGCCAGTCAGGCACCGGCTGGTCGCCCGACACGACCGGCGTGCCCGACGCCTCGCGCATCTCGCCGCCGGTGACGCCCAAGGGCACGCGCGCGGGGCATGACATCAGCCTCAGCCTGAACCTGGCGCCCGGCCTGCCGCTGGGCGAGGTGCGCTGCACCAGCCACGAGGCCGACGTCGCGCGCCAGCCATGGGGCGCGCAGATCAAGCTGCGCCGGGCGGACGAGATCCCCAACAAGGACTTCGTGCTGGAATACACCACCAGCGCCGACCAGATCGGCGATGCGGTGTTGTCGCAGACGGACAGCAAGGGGCCCGACGGCTACTTTGCGCTGGTGCTCGCGCCGCCCGCGCGGGTCACGCCCGAGCAGGCCGTGCCCAAGGAGATCGTCTTCGTCCTGGACACCAGCGGCTCCATGCAGGGCTTCCCCATCCAGCGGGCCAAGGAGTCGATGTCGTCGTGCATCGAGCAGCTCAACCCCCACGACACCTTCAACCTGATCACCTTCTCGGGTGACACCAGCGTCCTGTTTGAGCAGCCGGTGCCGGCCAGCGACGAGAACATCGTGCGCGCGCTGACCTTCCTGCGCACTCGCTCGGGCGGTGGCGGCACGGAGATGATGAAGGCGGTCGAAGCCGCGCTCCGGCCCTCGGCGGCCGGCGGCGGCGTGCGCATCGTCTGCTTCATGACCGACGGCTACGTTGGCAACGACCGCCAGATCATCGACGCTATCGGTAAGTACTCGAGCGCCCGCGTGTTCAGCTTCGGCATTGGCAGCTCGGTCAACCGCTTCCTGCTCGACGGCATGGCGCGCGCTGGGCGCGGCGAGGTGGAGTACGTGCCGCTCTCCGGTCCTCAGGCCACCACCGCCGCCAAGGACGCCGCGGCGCGCTTCGCCGAGCGCGTGCGCAACCCCGTGCTGACCGACATCACGCTGGACTGGGGCGATCTGCCCGTGGCCGATGTGCAGCCCGCGCGGCTGCCCGACCTGTTCAGCGCCAAGCCGATGATGGTGGTCGGGCGCTTCACCAAGCCGGCTTCGGGCAGCCTGACCATTCGCGGCAAGACCGCGGCGGGCGCCTTCGAGCGCAAGCTGGCGGTCAAGTTCACCGCCGACGACAGCTCGCACCAGGTGCTGCCGCAGGTCTGGGCGCGGACCACCATCGAGGCGTTGTCCAACGACGACCTCCTGGCCCAGAAGCCCGAGACCAAGGAACGCATCACCCAGCTCGGCCTCGACTATAGGCTGATGACCGCGTACACGTCGTTCGTCGCGGTCGAGGAGCGCACGACCACCGAGAACGGCGTGCCGAAGACGGTCGTAGTGCCGGTGGAGATGCCTGAGGGCGTGAGCTATGAGGGGGTGTTTGGTAACCATAACATGGACGTCCGGGCGCTGGGCGGCGCGTCGGCTATGCCTGGGCTCGCGGCAGCCAAGCCTGCGCCCGTACGTTCAGCTCCCCAGCCGACGGTCCCGCCAATGTCCGCCCCGGCCATGCCGGCGCCTGTCGCTGGTGGCGGCGGGTTTGGCGGCATGTCGGGCTCCGGTGGGGCCATGCGCTTCAGCCGCGAGCCGCACGAAGCCGCCTCCGAAGCAGGGCTGTCCCTGCCGGCAGGCAACTGGCCGGCGACGATCAGCCTGGAGCTCGCCAACACCCCGTTGCGCGAGGCTCTGGCGCAGGTGACCGGCCTGACCGGGCTGAAGATGGTCGTGGGCAAGGATGTCGACGCGGACGAGCCGCTGACCCTGTCGCTCAAGAGCGTGCCGACGGCCCAGGCCATCGCCGCTATCTGCGGCGCGCCACGGGTCTGCGCGGTGGAGGCGTTTGCCGGGCGGCTGATGGTGACCAAGACCGGTGGACGCGCCGCCCGGGCCGAGGCGACCAAGCTGCTGCCCTGGCTGCTCAAGGCCGATGCCGCGACCTACGCCGCGCTGTCGGCCGGACAGCCGCTCAGTGTGCGGCTGACGGTCAGCGCCGTTGGGCCGGTGACCGCCAAGCTGGCCGAGCTCAAGGCGGAGAAGGTGGTAGCCGCGGCCGACGGCAAGAGCGTGACGGCGGTGGTCCGGCCGGACGCGCTGGTCACGGTCGCCGCGCTGGCGGAGGTGACGGGCGTCGCGCTCAACCAGTGACGGGAGCAGCCCCCCTGCAGTCCCCGCCGCGAGCGGAGGGACGGTCAGCCTGCTCCCTCCCCGCGCGCGGGGAGGGCTGGGGTGGGGGCTGTTCGGAGCCGCCGCTGTCAGCCCACGCCGACCCACGCGCCCGCGCGCGCGCTGGCCAGGATGGCTTCGCACAGCACGATCTCGCGGTGCCCGTCCGCAAACGTCGGGTAGCTCGGCTCGGCGGCGAAGTCGCCGGCATCCAGGTACTGGTAGAATGACCGGAAGCACTGCTTGAAGGTGTCGGGGAAGCCCTCGTTGTGCCCGCCGGGGAAGGCGATGTGCGCGCGCGCGCCCTCGCTGACCAGCGCCGGATCGCGCAGCAGCAGCTCGTTGGCGCGCTCGCGGTGGCCGATCCACAGCTCGTTGGGCCGTTCCGACTCCCAGTTGAGCGCGCACTCGCTGCCGGCCAGCTCGAAGCGCAGGCAGTTCTTGCGGCCGGCGGTGACTTGCGGTGACTTGGCTGCACCACAGAACGCCGCGCGCGCCGCCGGCAAAGCGCAGCAGGATCGCGCCGTAGTCCTCGGTGTCGATGGTCACCGGCTCGGTGGCCCGTTGTCGCTCCACCTTCGCCTTGTAGGTCTCCACCTCGCCCAGCGGCCGCCGGCGCGTCTCGTGCACCGTCTTGAGGTCCGCGCAGACCGCCTCGACCTCCAGGCCGGTGATGTTGTGGATCAGATCGAGCCAGTGCGTGCCGACATCGGCCACGGCGCGCAGTTCACCACCTTCCGCGGCCAGCAGGCGCCAGTTGTAGTCGGTGTCCAAGAACAGCCAGTCCTGCACATAGCTGCCGCAGACCGAGTAGACGCGGCCCAGCCGGCCGTCGCGGGCCATGGCCTTGGCCTCCAGGCAAACCGGGTAATAGCGGATGTTGTAGTTCACGCCGGCCACGAGACCGGTCGACCGGGCCAGGGCGACGAGTTCGGCCGACTCGGCCGAGTTCATGGCCAGCGGCTTCTCGCACAGCACGTGCTTGCCGGCTTGCAGCGCGGCTTTGGCCATGGGGTAGTGAAGCCGGTTGGGCACGGCGATATGCACCGCGCGCACGCTGTCATCGGCCCAGACCTCGTCCAGCGAGAGGTAGGCGCGGTCGATGTCCAGGGCCGCCGCGGCGCGTCTGGACTCGGCCTCGTCGACGCCCATGATGCCTGCCACGCGTTGACCCGCGCGGCGCAGCGCCTCCACGTGTACCGGACCAATGAAACCAGCGCCGATGACGGCGGTGCCGAGCTTGCCCATGACCCAATCCTCCAGCCCTCATTTGGCCGCGCGTGGTACGCCTCCTGCCTGTTGGGCGCCCGCGTGACAGACTAGCGGTGGGAGACAGGTCGTGGCGACAGAACACCAGGTTGTGCTCGTACCCGGCGATGGGATTGGCCCGGAGATCACCGGCGCCGTGCTGCGCATCATCGAGGCCAGCGGCGTGAAGATCGCCTGGCAGAGCCATGTGGCCGGGGCCGAGGCCATGGGCAGCAAGGGGACTCCGCTGCCCGACGAGCTGTTGACGGCCATCGACGAGGTGGGCATCTGCCTCAAGGGGCCGATCACCACACCCATCGGCCGCGGCTTCCAGAGCGTGAATGTGCAGCTCCGCAAGCATTTCGACCTGTATGCCAACCTGCGCCCGACGCATTCGCTGCCGTGTCTGCCCACACCGTATGGTGAGATCGACCTGGTGGTCGTGCGCGAGAACACCGAGGACCTCTACTCGGGTATCGAGCACGAGGTGGTGCCCGGTGTGGTCGAGTCGATCAAGATCATCACCGAGCGAGCCTGTACGCGCATCGCCCAGTTTGCCTTCGACTATGCTATCAAGAACGGCCGCAAGAAGGTCACCGCCATCCACAAAGCCAATATCATGAAGCTATCGGATGGGCTGTTCCTGGCCTGCTGCCAGAAGGTGGCCGCCGAGTACCCGAGCATCGAGTACACCGAGATGATCGTGGACAACTGCGCCATGCAGTTGGTCATGCGGCCGCGGCAGTTCGACATGCTGCTGCTGGAGAATCTGTACGGCGACATCGTCTCGGACCTGTGCGCGGGCCTCGTGGGCGGCCTGGGCCTGGCGCCCGGCGCCAATCTGGGCCCCAAGCACGCGCTGTTCGAGGCGGTGCATGGTTCCGCGCCGGACATCGCCGGTCTCGGCCTGGCCAATCCCACGGCGCTGCTGTTGGCGGCGCTGCTGATGCTGCGGCATTTGAACGAGATGGAAGCGGCGGACCGCATCTTTGACGCTCTGCTCAAGGTGCTGGCCCAGCCCGAGCAGCGCACGCGCGACCTGGGCGGCCAGGCCAGCACGAGCGCCTTCGCCGAGGCGGTGGTGGCCGCCATGGAGTGATGTCATGAACAGGGTGGCCTGGCTCGGTGCGTTGTTGGCCGTGGTGGCGGTTGGATTGCGGGCCGAGCCGTCAGCGCCCCTGCCCGATGTGGCGCTGCGCGGCGAGCTTGCGGCCGCCGAGCAGGCCGCGCCCGAGCCGGTCAAGCTGCTCATTGCCCAGGTCCGCGGCGAGTCGTTGCCCGACCGGCTGGCCGCCATGCTCAAGCTTCGCGCGCTGGGTCCCGACGGCGCGGGCGCCGTGCTGGCACTGGCCGAGCTGCTGTGGGGTGAGGCCGCCGACACGGTCGTGCTCGACCTGCCGCCCACGCGGCTGCATCAGGCCGAAGTGGCCGCCTACGCCCTGGCCGGACTGGGCCAACGCGCCGTGGGCCCCCTGGTCCTGGCGCTGGCCAGCGACTCCGATCTGTCCCACGACTGGGTGCTGCGCGCGCTGCGCGGCATCAACCCCAAGTGGACCAGCAGCGATGCCGCACGAGCCGAAGTGCCGGCGCTGATGGACCAACTGACCAGTCCGCGCAGCAACGTGCGCAGCGCCGCGACCAAGGCGCTGGGCCTCTTGGGCGATAGTCGTGCGCTGCCCCGGCTCGCGCTGCTGCTGACCTCGGCCACCGAGGCGCTCGATGTGCGGCTGGCCGCGGCGAAGGCTATCGCCGCGCTCGACGCCCCCGACGTGGCGGCGCGGCTGGCCGACGCGCTGACCGACCCCGAGCCGACGCTGCGGCTGGCGGTGGTTGATGCGCTGAGCCTGCGCCGGCCAGTGCCCACCGAGCCGCTGCTGCGCGCGCTGGCCGACAGCGAACCGCAAGTGCGTGCCGCCGCGGTCTCCGCACTGCGCTATGGCCAGGGCACGACCGTCGTCAACGCCGTGGCCCAGTGCCTGCGCGATGCCGACAAGCGCGTGCGCGAAATGGCCGCGGTGTCGCTGGGCGACCTGCGCGATTCCACCGCGCTGGACCCGCTGCTGGCCGCGCTGGCGGACCCGGTGCGCTCGGTGAAGGAGGAGGTGCTCTTCGCCCTGGCCCGCCTCGGCGACAAGCGCGCGGTGCCCAAGCTGATCTTCACCGCCCAGGACGAGGACCCGCGCATCCGCGAGCTGTCCGCGCGGGCGCTCGGCCGGTTCCGGGAGCGCGCCGGGCTGGAGACGCTGGTGCTGCTGCTGGACGACGAGCCCAACGTGGCGCTGGCCGCGTTGGCCAGTCTGGAGGGCATCAGTGGCCAGAAGCTGGGCAAGACCCGCGCCGCGTGGGAAGCCTGGCTCAAGAACCAGAGGTAGCCGACCGGTTCGCCGTCACTTGGCCAGTGCCGCCACCTCCGTCGCGCTCAGCGCGCGGCTGAAGACGCGCATGTCGCGCAGTTCGCCCACGAAGAAGCGGCGGCTGTTCTTGTCCTCGCTCTCCTGGCTGTAGCCCAGGCGATAGGGCTTGGGTGACAGGTTCTTCGCCTCGTAGGCGGTCTGTGCGACCTCCTTGCCGCCCACATACAGCCGGGCTGACTTGCCATCGAAGGCCAGCGCCACCTGCTGCCACTCGCCGGGAAGCGCGGCGACGCCGGTGTCCCACCAGCCGCGGCCGTCCAGCCGGGCGCGGAACCGGCCGCCCTCGATGCTCAGCCCGCCGCCCTGACGCGCGCCGTCGCGTTCATCGCGCGAGCAGAAGACCGGTCGGGTACCGTCGACGGCGGTCGGCTTGATCCATGCCGAGAGCGTGCGCGTCGCGCCGTTGCGCAGACCGGAGTCGGCCGTGGTGGCCTGGCCGTCGAAGGTCTTGGCCGCAGGCAGGAAGGCGCCCATCAGCGCGCCGGTGCGGGCCATCTCCGCACCGAGTTCGGCGTCGGTCAGCGCCACGTTGTAACAGCGCACATCGGCCACCTGACCGGCGAACAGCCGGCCGTTGCCACCGCGCCCGACGAAGTTGGCCTGCGGCCGACCGTAAGCGGCGCGCAGGTCGACCGCGGCCGGCAGCGCGGCGCTGCTCGGCTGCCCATCGACATACAGCGTGACCTTGTCCGGAGCCAGCACCGCGGCCAGATGCGCCCACTGGCCGGCCGGCAGGCGGCGCGCGCCGCTGATGGCGACGCTCTGCTTGCCCAGCGCGAGGCTCAGGCTCGGCAGGCCCCGGGCGTCCGCCGGGGTCAACGTGAGCGCGCGGTCGCTCGCGCCGGCCAGATGCAGCAGTGGCTGATCGGCGGGGCCCGCACCGGGCTTGCACCACAGGCCGATGGTCAACGCCGTGGCATCGACCACGCTGTCGTCCAGCTCGATCCATTGGTTGCGGCCGTTGAGCGTGACCACCGAGCCATGCCCAGCGTCGGTCACCCGTGCCGGCACACCGCGCAGCGTGGCGTTCAGGCTGCCGAACTCGTCCAACGCCACCTGCCCGTCGGGCTCGTCGAAGCGGTACGAGGCGGTCAGGCCGCGCGGCTTGCGCTGCACCTGACACCAGTACTCATTCCACCAGCCGCCCCACGGCACGTGGTTGTAGTGCACGCCGTCGGCCAGCTTGAAGTCCATGGAGTAGTCGTACTCCAGGATGGCATGGCCGCTGACCTCGGCGTTCCAGGGCTGGGTGCAGCCGCGGAAGACGGCCTGATCGCGGGCCTGCACGCGGTCCAGGTCGGCGCTGTCCTGCACCAGCACATCGCCCGCGACACGGCAGTCGCTGCGCAGTTTGGCGTGGTCGCGGATGCGGGCGTGCCCCTTGACCTGGCTGCCGTCGCGCACCACCGCGCAGCCGCTGACCTGGGCGTCCTCGTCCACCACGGCGCGGTCGGCCACCAGGGCGTAGTCGTCGATGCGCGCCCGGCCCAGCACCTGGGCGGCATCCAGCACGCGGGCGTTGGGACCCACGTAAGCCGTGTCGGCCACCTTGGCGGTGTCGGCCACGAACCCGCCACCGTTGGGATGCTTGTGCCCGGCGGGCAGCGGCCACTGCGCGGCGCGCGGCCGCGGCACGGCGCCGGTCAGCCGCACCTCGTAGGGGTAGCGCCGGAAGCTGGGGTCGCGGTCCAGCGGGTGCTCATGTTGCAGGCCGTGCTGGCTGCCGTCGAGCTGGTCCGGCGTGGCCACCACCACCAGGTAGACGCGGTCCTCACCAGGATTGAGCTTGAGGCTGCCCAGACCGGGCCGGAAGACCGGGCTGTAGCGCGGCTTGCCCTCGCCCTTCTGTGCCACGAGCGACCAGCGCCAGTCTTCGCCGGCGCCCGGCAGGTCCAGCCCGCGCAGTTCGGCGGTGACCGTCGCACCGTCGCGCGCGGGTGCCAGCTCGGAGAACATGTAGCCGTAGCGCATGGGCGCGCGGCCCCAGGCGACGCGGTACCAGCCGGCCTCGGCGGCCAGCGGTTCCAGGTCGGCGCCTGTGGCCTGGTCCATGTAGGCCGCCTCGCGCGGGTTGGGGCGCAACTGCGCTTTCATCTTGTCGCCCGCCTTCAGGTCGAGCGTCACCCAGTAGCGCAGCGCCTCGCCGGCGACATCCTTGATGGAGCGGCCCGCGGGCAGCACCGAGGCCAGCTTCTTCCAGACCACCTGCTCCTTGTCCCCGTCTCGCCACAGCCGCGCGACGATGTCGGCGGGCAGGCCGTAGTCCACCGCGTAGTCGTCCAGCACGTTGTAGATGCGGAAATCGGCGTAGATCAGCCGGAACTGGTCCTGCTGGAAGCACGACAGATCCAACATGCCGCGACCCACATCGGAGACGTGGCCGGGGAACAGGTCGCTGTACAACGAGTTGCGCAGGCTGCGCAGGTAGTTGGCATGCGATTCCCAGTAGGAGCCGGTCAGGAAGCCGGGTTGCGCGCCCTGCACGACATGGCCGAACTCGTGCGGCATGGGGTTGCCCCAGCCCTCATCCAGCAAGCCGCCGCCGCCGATGTTCAGGTAGCCAAAGCCGTTCTGGCCACCCATCCAGAACCCGCCGTACCAGGTGGTGACGTTGACCTTGTAGCGCTTGCCATCGCGTTTGGCGGCATCGCCGCAGACGAACGGCTCAGCATAGCCGCGGAGCTTGCAGTAGACCTGATAGCACTCCTCGACCATGCGCTGCGCGCGACGGCCCATGACCTGCGGATCGAAGTTCCGGAACTCGTTGTAGCTCTGCTTGGACCACCAGAAGGTGCAGTGCTTGGACTCGCTGTGCTGCGTGTCGGCCATGGTCTCCTTGGGCCATTTGTCCACGCCCACGAAGATGTTCAGATCGGTGTTGACTGCCAGTTCATCGCCGGGCACATCGCCCACCTCGACATACTCGGCCTCGGCGCCGGCGGGCAGGTTGAGCCGCAGGTCGCGCAGCGTGTCGCGCCAGGGCACCTCCAGGCCCAGGTCCAGCCGGTAGGTGTGCCAGGCGCCATCCCAGATCAGCTTGGCCGCGGGCAGGCTGATGCGGCGCCTGGCCGGCTCCAGGCCGGGCGCCACGCTCGTGCCGTAGTCGATGCTGAGCGGCACGGCGGCCTTGGGCAGCCGCAGGCGCAGTTGCAGGTAGTCGTTGTAGCCCAGGTCCAGATCAGGCCCCTTGGCCAACTCCTTGGCCTCGACCACCGGCTGCCAGACCGTGGCCTTGACCAGCCGGTCCGGCGGATCCACCTGCACCGTGAACGGCTCGCCGGCCCACAACGGGGCCAGGCAGGCGGGCACGACAGCCAGCAACAACCAGCGACGGCACAGCATCATCAGCGCTCCCAGCCGCAGTGTGGCCGATGCGCCGTTGGCGCCACCACCCGGTTAGCGATTGGCTCGTTGACCGATCCGATTGCCTGCGGGGCTGTGCTCCATCGCGATCCGCGTGCCTTCCAGAAGGAAAGGGCGCCATGCTCCGAATACCTCGTTTCAGGAGACGGCCGTGATCGCATCCCTCGCCGTGCTTGGCGCGCTGATATCGGCAACCGCGCCACCCCCTGTCGTCTGGACCACACCGAGTGCGGATGTCAACGGCACCATGCCGCTGGGCAACGGCGAGATCGGCGTCAATGCCTGGGTCGATGCCGCGGGCGATCTGCGCTTCTACTTTGGTCGCACCGACACCTGGGACGAGCATGGCCGGCTGCTCAAGATCGGCGCCCTGCGCGTGCGCGTGGGCGACGGCTCAACCGGCCGCACCAAGGTCTTCCGGCAGGCACTCGAGGTCGAGCGCGGCCGGCTGACCTGTGCCTACGGCCAGGGCGACGAGCGCGTCGAGTTGGCGCTGTGGGTCGATGCCAACCGGCCGGTGATCGTGGTCGAGGCGACCTCGGCCCAGCCGCAGACCGCGGAGATCACCGCCGAGCTGTGGCGCACCGTGGCCGAGACGCTGGCTAGCGTGGAGTGCAGCGACATCTACAATGCGCGGCCCGAGAAGACCGTTGTGCCGCCCGACACCATCCTCGCCGGCCTGCGCGACCGCATCGGCTGGTACCACGAGAACCAGCAGTCGGTCGGCCCCAAGCTGTGCGCCGAGATCCAGGGCGTGGCCAGCTTCGAGCGGCCCGACCCGTTGCTCGGCCGCACCTTCGGCGCCCTGGTGCGCGGCGAGGGCGGCCGGCGTATCGACGACACGCGCCTGGGCTCGGTCGCCGGTACGCGCCATGTGTTCGAGATCGCCGCGCTGACCGAGTATCCGTCGGACGGTCGGCGCTGGCAGGCCGCCGCCGAGCAGGTGCTCGAGGAGGCGGACCGCCTCCCGCTGGATGTTCGCCGTGCCGAGCATGAGGGCTGGTGGCAGGCCTGGGGCCAGCGCAGTTGGATTCGCCTGAGTGGCTCTCCGCAGGAGAGCCACGACGGTGTGGTGCCGGCCAACCCGATGAACGTGCGCGTCGGCTGCGACTCGCATGGCGGCAGCCGCTTCCACGGCGCGGTCGGCCTGGTGGTGATGCGCGACGGCGCGCTGGACGACGCGGCCGTGGCCAAGCTGGCCGCCGAGCGCGGCGAGGCGACCACGGCCCTCGGCGAGCAAGCCGGCACGGCGGGGCTGGTGGGTCGCGGCGGGCTGACGCTGGCGGCCTGGATCAAGCCCGATGAGCTGCTGGCCGGCGGTCAGCGCATCCTGGACAAGATCACCGTCGGCGAGTCCGACGGCTTCCTGCTCGACGCCTATCCCGGCCCCGGCCTGCGCTGCATCGTCGGCCCGACCACGGTCAGCGTGCCGAACGTGCTGAAGGCCGGCGAGTGGCAGCATGTCGCCGCCGTGGTCGGGCCGGACGGCGTCGTCTCGCTGTACGTCAACGGCAAGCGCCTGCCCACCGGCGCCGCCAGCGGCGCGGTGGCCGAGGGCAGTGACGCCGAGGTGGTCAGCCGCGCCTACCTGCTCCAGCGCTACGTGCAGACCTGCGCGGGCCGCGGGCGCTATCCCATCAAGTTCAACGGCTCGCTGTTCACCGTGCCCTCGGCAGGGGCGCCGGGCGACGCCGACTATCGCCGCTGGGGACCCGGCTACTGGTGGCAGAACACGCGGCTGCCCTACTACTCGATGTGTGCCGCGGGCGACTACGAGCAGATGGAGCCGCTGTTCAGGATGTATGCGCGCGACCTGCTGCCGTTGGCTGCCTACCGCACCAAGGTCAACCTTGGCCATGCCGGGGCGTACATTCCCGAGTGCATCTACTTCTGGGGCGACATGTTCACCGAGACCTACGGCTGGCAGCCCGCCGCCGAGCGGAAGGACAAGCTCCAGGCCAGCGGCTGGCACAAGTACGAGTGGGTCTCGGGCCTGGAACTGTGCTGGCTGCTGCTCGATACCTACGACCACACCGGCGACACGCGGCTGCTGAGCGACACGCTGCTACCCACGGCGCGGCAGATCCTGACCTTCTTCGACCAGCACTACGCGCTGGACGAGCAGGGCAAGCTGAAGATGACGCCGAGCCAGGCGCTGGAGACCTGGTGGGACTGCACCAACCCCATGCCCGAGCTGGCCGGCCTGCATGCCGTGACCCAGCGGCTGCTGGCCCTGGGCGACCGGCTGCCCGCGGGCGACCGCGCCTTCGTCACGGCCTTGGCCGCCAAGCTGGCGCCGCTGCCCACGCGCGACACGCCCGACGGCCCGGCCCTGGCGCCCGCGGCGCGTTTCGCCAATAAGCCGAACATCGAGAATCCCGAGCTGTATGCGGTCTTCCCCTTCCGCCTGTGCAGCTTCGACCGCGACAACCGCGCGTTGGGCGAGCGGGCGCTGACGCACCGCTGGGACCGGGGCGACTCGGGTTGGCGCCAGGACAGTCTGTTCGCCGCCTACCTGGGCCAGGCCGACGAGACCCGGCGCTCACTGGTCAAGCGCGCGCGCAGCAAGCACAGCGCCTCGCGCTTCCCGGTGTTCTGGGGGCCGAACTACGACTGGATCCCCGACCAGGACCACGGCAGCGTGCTGCTGGCCACGCTCCAGTCGATGCTCATGCAGACCGACGGCAGCACGATCTGGCTGCTGCCGGCCTGGCCCAAGGACTGGGACTGCGAGTTCCGGCTCCATGCGCCGGGGCAGACCACGCTGACTGGCCGGGTGCGTGGGGGTCGGGTGGAGGGTCTGGTGGTGACGCCGAAAGCGCGGGCGGCCGACGTGGTCATCGTGCCGCCCGCTATGCACTGAGGAATCAGCGCAGCACGACATACAGCGCATCCGCAGGGAACCGCAGCACTTTGCCACCGCCGACCGTTGCGAGCGGGATCTGCCGCACCACCATGCCATTGGCGTCGAGCACCTCGGCGGTGGTCAGGGCGGCGTTGCCGAGGCGTAGCGTCAGGTCGGCTTCGCGGATGCGCCACGGGGCCTTGCCGAAGCTGACCACCTCTTCGCCGGCGCGCGCCTGGCCACCGTCCTGCATCGTGTCCGGCCGTGTGGCCCAGCCGGTGGGGCGTTCCACGGTGCCCACCTGCACCAGCACCCGCGTCGAGGTGGCCAGCGGCTGGTTGTCCAGGGCAACCGCCAACACCGTGGCGTAGTCGTTGGCGCACTGGATCTCCAGGTCACCCAACTTGATCGGCCCGGCCTTGGCGAGAAAGCCCGTGGCGCCCTGCGCCCTGGGTGCGTTGCGTCGTACCTGGCCACCACTGGTCCGGCCAGGAAGGCCAGCGGGCTCACCCCACCGGCAATGTTGGCTTTCGGCGCCCGGTTACCCGCGTCGCGGTTGGGGTCGAAGCCGGGGTCCTCGGCGATGAGGGGTGTGCGTCGCTGCCACAGATCGGTCAGCGCGCGTTGCTCCACCACCGCAGGCTGCGCCTGCTTGACGTAGCCGAGCCGGTACATCAGGGCCGCTGCTGGCCATTGGCCCATGAGCATGGGCGTGGCGCAGACCCATTTGCCCTCCGACGGCATGTAGCCGTTGGCCGAGCCGGGCTCGCGCCAGGCCTCTTCGCTCGTGGCGAACCAGAAGTAGGTGTCGACACCGTTGAGCGACTGGTAGGCGGCCACCAGGAACGGGCCTTCCGACTGGTAGCCGAGTGGCGGCACCCAGGAGCTTTCGGTGACCATGATCGGATGGCCTTCGACCTGCTTGAGCGAGACGGGCAGGTCGCGCGGGCGCAGCAGCACGGAGTCGTCGGTGAACTTGTCTCCGTTGACGATGGCCCAGCCGTTGTTGGCGCCCTGGTGCTGGCCCGTGTAGTAGCGGTTGACCGCCAGCACCTCGTTGGCCGTGTAGCTGTAGCGCTCGGCGTCGAGCATCTTGACCTCGTCGGCCGTGCGCCAGTTGCCCGCGTTGACCAACTGACCGCAGCCCAGCTCGCGCCGCAGGTAGTCGGCCATCTGTTGGTTGAAGCCGCGCATGGTCTCGGTGAAGAACTGCATCTGATCCGCGCAGCGCTGCTTCTGGCCCGCGCCGCCGCGGTCCTGGGTCAGCTCCCAGACCGGGTAGAAGCCCAGCTCGCCGGTGGTTGGCGCGTCGTCCTTGAGGCCGGCCTGGGGCCATGCGGCGAGGGCCTGGGTCAGCCCGCCATACTTGCGGGTGGCGAAGGCGGCGAACCGGCGGCGCAGCTCGGCGCCGGCCGCACCTTCGATGTTCTGGCTGGTCCAGAAAAGCAGCGAATCCTCGTTCTGCAGCTGGATGATGGCCAACGCCGGGTCCTTGGCAAGCGGGATGCCGGTGTAGGGATTGGGCTCGGTCAGGGCCTGCTTCATCCACGCCTTGTACGCGTTCTGCAGCGTGGCGTTGAAGAACAGCAGACCGAAGTTGCCGCCCTTGCCGGCTTCGGGCACGCCCATGGCGGGGCTGACGCGCGAGCTGACCGCCCAGTAGGGCGAGAAGGTGGTGTAGATGCCTTCCTTCTTCATCGCCGCCACCATGCGCCACAGGCCGTCGCGCTCGCCGCGGTCGATGTCGGTCAGCGCGCCGTCCTTGGCCGGCGTCAGGTTGCCGTGGAAACGCACCATGTTGATGCCGCGCTTGGCCAGGAACCGCGCGTGCCGGGCCAGGTCGGGCGCCGGCTTGAGCGGGTGCTTGGTGTTCGCGCTGGTGTTGACCGCCCAGAACCGCGCCGGCCGGCCGTCGCCCAGCAACAGGTCGTTGCCGTCGGGTGAGAGCTTGACGAATCCGAACTCGCCCGCGGCCCTCTCGTTGAGTGTGCGCAGATCGAACCGCGCCTCGGTGCTGAAAGTGTCGGGCGAGGGCTGGAAGGCCCAGGTGCCCTTCTCGGGCCATCCGGCCGAGGGGCCGGCCATGGCCGTCTGGTCGGCCGCCACCGGCAGCAGCGATCCACCGCCCGGCAGGCTGGCGGGCTTGCCGCGACTGACCCACAACTGGTCGACGACCATGCCCAGATCGCGGTTCTGGAAGCTGAAGAACATGGACCAGCACACGGTGCCGGCGATGGGCGCCTTGCCTTGGCCCGGGCCGTTGGTGCCGACGAACGACGACAGCGGCAGGCTGACCACCTTCCACTGGTTCGCGAAGCTGGCATCGACTGGCGCCTTGGCCTCGTAGAGGGTCATCTGGTCGGCCGCCGTGCCGCGCGCCTTGCAGAAGATGAACACCTGGTACCACTCGGGCCGTGCCAGCGTGCAGCGGTAGTTGAGGTAGAGGTCGTCGGCCACCGCGAAGTGCCCGTCCACCCAGTTGTCCTGGACCTGGATGTCACCGTTGCCCTCGGCCTTCACTGCGCCCAGCGAGCCCGCGGGCAGGCCCTGGCTGACCAGCACGCCCTTTTTCCAGCCACCCGGCAGGCCGTGGCTCAGGTCGAACTGGCAGACGGTCTGCTGCGCGACACAGGCGGTGGTCAGCAGAGACAGCAGGCAGACGGACAGCAACATCGAGCGGACGGGCATCGCGCACATGGGTAATCCTCGTCGCCACCGCGGCGTAGGTCTCATGTTGGCTCCGATTGATCGATTCCCTCCTCGGCGTTGGCGACGGCCGGCGCTGTCGGGACCGTGCGTCCCGCTGGCCGCGCAAAGATCGTGGCTCGCTGGCGCCCCGATTCAGGTATGGTGTTGGGCAGCGTCGCCACGGAGCGGGGACGCCTGGCCTGGAGAGCGATATTGGGCAAGACCATCACCCCATGCCGGCCGAAGTGGGCCGGGACCATGACCGACCGCGAGCGGTTCAATCGCCAACTGCATTACCAGAGCGTGGACCGCTGCTTCAACATGGAGTTCGGCTACTGGGACGAGAACTTCCATGAGTGGCCGCTGTTCGCGGACAACAACATCACGAACAACTGGGAAGCGGACATCTTCTTCAACTTCGACCGCGTGGGCGGCGTGGGCGGCAACACCTGGCTGAGCCCGAGCTTTGAGCACAAGGTCATCGGCGTCGAGGGCAACCGTCGCATCCTGCAAAATGGCGACGGCCTGCTGGCCGAGGTGCCGCTCGATGGGCACGACACCATCCCGCACTACATCAAAGCCACGGTGGTCACGCCCGAGGACTGGAAGCGTTGCAAGGAAGAGCGCTTCCGCCGCGACGACCCGGCCCGCAAGGTCGACGTCGAGCGCCTCAAGCAGCACCACACGCCCGACCGCGACTACCCGCTGGGCGTCGGCTGCGGCTCGATGATCGGCAAGATCCGCGACATGCTGACCTTCGAGGGCCTGGCCTACGCCATCTACGACTATCCGGCGATGATCGAGGATATGGTCGAGACCTGCTGCGTCATGGTCGAAGACTTCCTCGACCAGGTGCTGGGCCATATCGACTTCGATTTCGCCACCGGCTGGGAGGATATCTGCTTCAAGAGCGGGCCCATCGTCGGCGTCGACTTCTTCAACAAGGTGGTCGTGCCGCGCTACAAGCGCATCTCGGCCAAGCTCCACGCCCACGGCATCGACCTGTGGTACACCGACTGCGACGGCGACGTGCGCCCGATCCTGCCCGGCCTGCTCGAAGGCGGCATCAACTGCCTGTTCCCCTTCGAGGTCAACGGCTGCGCGCATCCCGGCGAACTGCTGAACCAGTACGACGGCCAGTTGCGCATCATGGGCGGTGTGGACAAGATCCAGATGGGCTACGGCCAGGAGGCTATCAAGGCCTACATGGAGACGCTGGTGCCGCTGGTCGAGCGTGGCGGGTACATCCCGTTCTGCGACCACCGCTGCCCGCCGAACGTCAAGCCCGAGGACTACCTGTACTACCTGGACCTCAAGGAGCGCATGTTCGGCCAACTGGCCTGACGGCCGGACCGAACCGAACCACAGAGGCCACAGAGAGCACAGAGAGCGACAATTCGCTGAATCACTCGGTGTTCTCCGTGTCCTCTGTGGTTCCCATAAGGACTGCGGATGAAGACACGGCGTTGGGTGTTCGTACTGCTGCTGGCCGGTGTGGCGCTGAGCCAGGGCGGCAGGGAGCTGGTCGGCCATTTCACCGGCGGCAAGCTGGTCACGCCCACGGGCCAGCTCGTCACGCCCACCGGCCGGCAGGTGGATCTGCCCGGCACGCGGCCGCAGGCCATCGCCCTGAGTCCCGACGGCACGCTGCTGGCCACCGCCGGCAAGTCGGCCGACCTGGTGCTCATTGACCCGGCCACTGCGACTGTGCGAAGCAGAGTTGCACTGCCGAACGACAAGCTCAACGACCCCAACCCCGCCGTGGCCTCGGCCAACATCCTCAAGCCCGACACTTCGGGCCAACTCAGCTACACCGGGCTGGTCTTCTCGCACGACGGCAAGCGCCTCTATCTGAGCAACGTCAATGGCAGCGTGAAGGTCTTTGGTGTCGACAAGCAGGACGCCAAACCGCTGTTCACCATCACCATCCCCGAAGCCAAGGCGCCGCGCCGCGCGGCCGAGATCCCCGCCGGCCTGGCGCTGACCGCCGACGACCGCACGCTCTATGTCTGCGGCAACCTGGGCAACCGGCTGCACGCGGTGAACGCCGCCGACGGCAAGCTCCTGCGCTCGTGGGACGTTGGCGCCGCGCCGTACGACGTGGTGCTGGCCGGTGGCAAGGCGTACGTGAGCAACTGGGGCGGACGACAGGCTAAAGCGGGTGAGCTGACCGGCCCGGCTGGCCGTGGCACGGTGGTCAAGGTCGATCCCGTGCGCCACATCGCCAGCGAAGGCTCGGTCAGCGTGGTGGAACTGAGCGGCGACGCGCCGGTGCGCGACATCATCGTGCAGTTGCACTCGTCGGCGTTGGCGCTGTCGCCCGACGGGCGCTACCTGGTCTGCGCCAACGCCGGCAGCGACAACCTGAGCGTGATTGAGCTGCGCAGCGAGAAGGTGGTCGAGACCATCTGGGCCAAGGCCAAGCCGTCGGAACTGCTGGGCGCCACGCCTTGCGCGCTGGCCTTCTCGCCCGATGGTCGGCGGCTGTATGCCGCCAACGGCACGCAGAACGCCGTGGCCGTGATCGACTTCGCCCCCGGGAAGAGCCAGTTGCGCGGCCTGGTGCCGGTCGGCTGGTTCCCCGGTGCGCTGGCCTTCGATGCCGGCCGACGCCAGTTGTGCGTGGCCAACATCAAGGGCTTGCCCGAGGAGGACCGGCGCTCGAAGAGCGGCGGCTTCAACTCGCACCAGTACACTGGCTCGGTCAGCCTGGTACCGCTACCGCGCGATGCCGATCTGCCGGCCCTGTCGGAGACGGTCTACCGGGGCATCCGCCGCGAGCGCATCGCCGCCAGCGCCCAGGCCCCGCGGCCCAACCAGCCGCCGCGGCCCGTGCCCGAGCGCATCGGCGAGCCCAGCCTGATCAAGCACGTGGTCTATGTGATCAAGGAGAACCGCACCTACGACCAGGTCCTGGGTGATGTAGCGGCGGGCAATGGCAGCCGGGAGCTGTGCAACTTCGGCGAGGAGATCACGCCGAACCAGCACAAGCTGGTACGCGACTTCGTGCTGCTGGACAACACCTACTGCTGCAGCATCCTCTCGGCCGACGGCCACCAGTGGAGCACCACCGCGTTCGGCAACGACTACCTGGAGCGCAGCTTCGCCGGCTGGCCGCGCAGCTATCCCGACGGCATGGGCGTCGACGAGAACGACGCGTTGGCCTACTCCAGCGGCGGGTTCCTGTGGGACAACGCCGTGGCTCACCAGGTGAGCCTGTGGAATTTCGGCGAGTTCGCCATGCCCGAGTGCGGCTGGCGCGACAAGGCGCGGAAGGGTTCGCCCCGGTGGCGCGACTACTACGACGAGTTCCTCAAGCCCACCGGCCAGGTGGCCATCGGCAGCCAGCCGTCGGTGGAGACCATTCGCCCCTTCACCCCGACCGACTACGTGGGCTGGGAGATGAGCGTGCCCGACGTGTGGCGCGCGGCCTACATCAAGCGCCAACTGGCCAAGTGGGAGGCGCAGGGGCAGATGCCCAGCCTGATCTTCATCTGCCTGCCCGACGACCACACCAGCGGCACCGGTGCCGGCACGCCGACGCCGCAAGCCTATGTGGCCGACAACGATCTGGCCTTCGGGCAACTGGTCGAGGCGTTCGGCAAGAGCCGCTTCGGCCGCGAGACGCTGATCCTGGGCATCGAGGACGACCCGCAGGCCGGCTGGGACCATGTCAGCGGCTACCGCACCACGGCTTACATCGCCGGGCCGTATGTCAAACGCGGCGCGGTGGTCAGCACCATGTACAACACGGTCAGCCTGATCCGCACCATCGAGCAGATCCTGGGTCTGCCGCCGATGAACCAGTTCGATGCCGCGGCCACACCGATGTTCGACTGCTTCGACCCGCGCGTGCCCTGGCAGCCGTTCACCAGCGTGCCCAACCAGGTGCGGCTGGACTGGCTCAACGGTGAGCCGAAGACCATCGCCGACGCGCAACTGCGGCGCGACGCGATCGCCTCGGCCAAGCTCGACCTGCGCGGGCCGGACCGTGTGCCCGAGGACCAGCTCAACCGCATCCTGTGGCGCGCCACCATGGGCACGCGCGCGCCGTACCCCGAATGGGCGGTGAGCCGCGTTGTGGACGACGACGACTGAGCAACACAGAAGGGGGTGAGACACGGCCCAGCACACTTATCCCGACGGCCGCATCCGCCGCCTGGCCGAGCAACTGGCCAAGGCCAAGGTGCCGGCCGAGCAGACTGCGGCGATCATGGCCGGCGGCGAAGGCATCGCGGCCAAGGCCAACCCGGCGGACAAGGCCGCCTGGCTGGCCGGCGCCATGGAACGGCTTGACGCACGGCTGGACGAGGCCACGCGCCGCCGCGTGCGCCAGGGCTGCGCCTGCTGCCTGGGCGGCAAGCGGCTGGAGACGTCACGCGCCATCGCCCGCGACCACGCCACGCTGGACGAGCGCCTGGCCGCGGCCAACGAGGCCAGGTTCGTCTTCGGCCACAGCGTGACCCGGCTGGACGACGGCCAGATCGAGGTGTGCTTCTTCCCAGAGGGGTTGGAGCAGCACCGTTGCCCCTGCCTGCCCCACGCCGCGGAGCCGCTGTCGCTGACCTACTGCGAGTGCTGCGCCGGGCATCTGCGGCACCATCTAGGCACGGCGCTTGGCTGCCGGGTCGACGGGCAGGTGGTGGCGTCGGCTTTGGCCAGTGGCGGGCGCGAGGGGTGCCTGTTCCGGTTCACGGTGTGCGGCCACTTAGGCTAGCGACGACTGGAACTGGGCAGGCTTGGCCCGCCCAGCTCCAGTCGTCGCCTCTGAGCGGCTCAGGACGGGTTGAGGATGTCGAGCCCGCCGAACCGCGAGACATCGCGAATCGCGACGATGCTGTTGTTGGCGCCGACCTCGACATCGAGTACCGCCCACTGCAGACCGTCCGCAGGCTGCGGCGTTGGCGCCCTGTAGGTGCGCACGCGCCCATCAGCGGTGACCAGAACCACGCTGGCGCCGGCATTGTCCAGCCGGCCGCCCAGCGGCCGCACCGCGAACCTGTAGACACCCGGCACGCCGCGTCGCACGGTCGTGACCTCGGGGCCATAGCCGTCTACATCATCCGTGTCCAACTGGCAATAGGGATAGGCGGCCAGAGAGCCTTTGTTGCGGTAGTAGATCATCGCGCGCGGCCCGCCCGCCTGTGCCGGCGGCACGCTCATGTAGGAGTCCAGGTCGCGCGGCGACGAACCCCAACACAATGTCACCTGGAACAGGCTGGTGCCGAGCTGGTCCGCGGTCAGCGTGTACTCGTTGTTCAGGCTGCCGCCCGCGGCCGGCATGGTTTCGCCTTGTCGCAACACGAGCCAGCGGGTGGCGCCATCGAGCACCTCGATGTTGACCAGGCTCTCCGGGAGCACCGCCAGGCTGGCCTGGCCCGCGGCATCCGTGACGCCGGTGGCTTCCCAGCCGACGCCCGTGGCGCGCACCATGACGCCGGGCTGAGGCGCGCCGTCCGAGACGATGCGCACAACCTTGGTGGCATTGGCCTGCAGCGGCACGCCGATGGCCCACGCGCCGAAGCGGTTGATGGTGCCGCGATAGCACCACTCGGCGCGCGTGGCCACGCCCTCCTGGCGCCAGAGACCGGTTGCGCTATCCAGCCGCCACATCGGGATGGACTCGACGCCCGGGTCGGGATCCGGCTCAATGAGCCACTGCAGCGTGGCGGTCTGTCCGCTGCCAAGGGCAACAGGCATGCCGCCGCTGCCCGTGACGCTGACATCGATCATGCCGAAGGTGCGCAGCGCGACCGGCGTGGCATTGGCGGGTGTGGCGGGCACGCCACGCAGCACGCCGGGCTGCAACTGGGTGTAGGCAGGATTGGAGGCCACCAGCGCGGTCATCTGCACGCTGGCATTGGTGATCTGACGCGACGCACCCGCCGCCAGACAGCCCGCGGGCAGGATCACCACATCGTCCAAGTCGGATACCTCGACCTCTTGGCTGTTATCAACCGCCTCCACCGTGCCCACCGGGCCAAGGGTGATGGTCAGCCGCGAGGTCCAGCCGCCAACCACGGTCACTGCTCGGTGGCAAGCGACCGCGCCGGCACGAGCGACGTCGATCACATAGTCACCGGCCGTCACCGCGCCAAAGCTGAAGTAGCCGTCGCCGTTGGATGGCGTGGTGGCTTGGGCCGAGGTGGACCCGGCGCGCCGCAAGGCCAGCGTGACGCCGGCCAGGTTGGCCGCGCCGCCGTCGAACAGCCGCCCGGTGATCACGCCGTTGGCCGACGAGATGCCGCCTTGGTCGCTGCCACAACCCACCAGGTACAACGCCGCCAGCGCGGCCAAGATGCAGATGACATTCCGCGGTCGCTTCATAGCCGGTCCTTCCGACGGCCGCGCGTTGGTCGGCCGTGAGTCGCCGCCGACGGCGACCCGTCGTTCGTAAGTATGGCAAACACGCTGCTCGACGCCACGGCCCTCAGTCACTTTGGCGTCACACTTGGCAGCGGCTGGTGAGCCGGCTCCGGTTCAGCCTGCCCGGCTGATCACACCGCGCCCACCCGCGCCGGCAGCCGCCACAGCGCCTCATCACGGATGCCAATCGACTCCAGCATCGCCGCCGGCCGCTCGAAGTCGATGTCGTACTGCGCGCGATGGCAGTCGCTGGCCAGGCTGAAGGTCACGCCGCGGTCGCGCAGGTAGGCCAGATACTCCAGGTACTGGGGCACCAGCGTGGCGGGGTAGGCCGGGTTGAGCAGGATGGCCGAGATGTTGATCTCCACCGCCTTGCCATGCTCGATGGCGGCCGACGCCAGTTCGTCGTGCATCGAGGCGGGGATCTTGCCAAAGTCGTCGAGCCACGGGTCGGTTGTGTAGCGGCCGTCGGCGTCACGCCAGTGGCCATGCCACCACCATGGATGGGCAATGATGTCGACCAGCGGGTGCGTCGCGCAGTACAGGTACTGCCGGTGGTAGTCGCGGATGATGGTGTCGCGTTCCGGCTCGACGTACATCGGCCAGTGCACGCCAGCCACCACGTACTCGATGCCCAGCCGGTCGATGTCGGCCTGCTCGATGGACAAGGCCGGCTCGGCGCCGGGCGGGCCGCCTTGGCGCAGGCCGTAGGTCGGGCTGCCGTGGGCGCCGGTGGCCACCTCGTCGAGCTCCCAGCGCGAGACGCAACTGACCTCGAGGCCAAAGTGGAAGCCGAGCGGTGGGTCGCTTGCCAGGTATTCCGCGCGCGACGCCTCCACGTCGGGCCAGTTGACCGGGGTGTGGATGTGATCGGTGATGCCGTAGTTGACGATGCCCTGAGCCGCGGCGCCGGTGATCAGGTCCGCGATGCGCATCGATGCGTCGTCACACGAGTTGTCCGAGTGGATGTGCCAGTCGCACGTCAGCTTCATGCCGACCTCCTGCCTGAACCCGTGTTCGCGGCGCGCGACACCTACCCTCCAGCGGCGATGGGAGCTACCCTACCGCCACGGCCCGAGGAGCCCTGCCCATGAGCCCAGACCGCACCCTCGTCCGCGACCTCGCCCAGCGCTACGCCGAGGCCTGCGCCGACCAGAGCCAGGCTGTCCGGCGGACGGCCTGGCGCCAGCACAACAGCCTGCGCGGCGACCGGCCCCTGATCTACATGCGTGCCTTCGCCTGGCACGAGCTGCCCGAGTGTGCCTGCCAGTGCGCCGACCCGTTCCTGCGCGGCTGGGAGGACCACTTCCGGCGGATGCTCTACTGGGCCTCGCTGGGCGATGACTCGGTCTTCGAGCCGTGGGTCACCGTCGGCGCGCGGTACGAGTGCGCCGGCTGGGGCGTGCCCATCAGCCGGCAGCACTCGGGCGCGGCCGGGGGCGCGTTCAAGGTCGACTATCCGCTGCGCGACGAGGCCGACCTGGACCGGCTGCGCGCGCCGTGGCATGAGGTGGACGAAGCGGCCACGGCGGCCGCCGTCGCGCCGGTCGAGGATCTGCTGGGCGACATTCTGGCCGTGGATGTGGACCGCGCCGGCGCCTATCGCATGTGGACCGGCGACCTGTCGACCGACCTGTTCTACCTGCGCGGCATCGAGCATTTCTGCCTGGACATGCTCGACCGGCCCCAGTGGCTGCACCAGCTCATCGGCTTCATGGCCGACGGTGTGGCGCGCTGTCACCAGCAGGCGGAGGACGCAGGCGACTGGGGCTTGTCGGCCCATCAGAACCAGGCCATGCCGTACGCCGAGGAGCTGCCGGTCCCGGCGCCGAGCCGGCGCGGCACTCGCCGCAGCCAGCTTTGGGGCTACATGGCCAGCCAGGAGTTCACCAGCGTCTCGCCGGGCATGTGGTCCGAGTTCCTGCTGGCCTACCAGAAGCCGATCCTCGAGCAGTTCGGGCTGTCGGCCTACGGCTGCTGCGAGGATCTGAGCCGCAAGATCCCGCACCTGCGGCAGATCGCCAACCTGCGGCGCATCGCTGTGTCGCCGTTCGCCAACGTGGCCCAGTGCGCCGAGGCCATCGGCCGCGACTACGTGCTGAGCTATCGGCCGAGCCCGGCGGACATGGTCGGCTTCGGGTTCGACGAGGCGCGCGTCCTCGGCGTCCTGCGGCGCGACCTGAACATTTGCCGCGAGTGCCATGTGGACATTACACTCAAGGACGTGGAGACTGTACAAGGCGACTCGCGGCGGCCAGCCGAGTTTGTGCGGCTGTGCCGGCGAGTCATTGGCGAGATATGGCCGTAACGCAGGGGTAGCGCGGCGATGAGTCGCCGGACCGCAGGCCAGCTCTCGCGGGGGAGATCCTTGCCATGAGCCGATCCGCGAAGGCTGTCAGCCTGTTGGTCGTCGTTCTGCTGGCCGTGCCCCTGCATGCGCTGACGCTGGCGCGCACCATCTCGCGCGAATCGCCAGACCTGCCGGTCCGGAACGTGAAGCTCTCGCTGGGCCGCGACGGCCTGGTCTACCTGTCGGCCGACAGCTACGTGCTGCGCATGAAGCCCGACGGCGGCGACCGCTTGGGCGCCAAGCTCACCTACTCCACGACGAACGCGGTCGCCAACCGCGCCGGCGTCGTGGCTACGGCCAACGCGCACTTCAACCACGCGGTCAAGCTGTGGGGCTCGGCCTTCGAGCCGCTGGGCGCCGTGGTCGACTTCCTGGTCAGCGATGCCGCCGGGTGGTCCGGCCCATGCGATGTGCAGGCCGGCGAGACCGACTTCTATGGCCTCGATAGCAACCGCGACCGCGTGGTGCGCGTCGCGCCGCCGGGCCGCATGGTCACCACCTACTCACTGGCCGCCTGCGGCGAGAGCCTTGTGAGCAAGATCGGCCGCCTGCGTGTCTGGGAGGCCGGTCGACGCTTCTACCTGGCCACCATGGCAGGCAAGCTGCATGTGCTGGACTTCGACGGGCGCTTGCTGTGGAGCAAGCAGCTGGTCATGGAGGGCAGCCCGTGGGACGGCTACCGGGCCGTCTTTGACGTGGATGCCGACGGCACGCTCTGGGTGCTGGGCGAGGGTGGCGCCACGCTGCAGCGCTATGGCCTCGACGGCAACCCAGCCGGCAGCCTGGCGCTGGCCGTCCACAGCACGCCTGGACGGTGGGCCTCGTTGGCTGTGGGGCCGGACTCCATTCTGGCCCGGCAGCACCAGGACCGTGAGCTGTTCAGCGTCTGGAGCCGCGCCGGTGGATCGCTGCAGCACACCGTCGCCGCCGATATCGAGCAGCTGGACGTAACGCTGCCGGGCCTGGTCTGGACCGCTGGTGCCAACGTGCCACTGGACGTCAAGCTGACCAGCGCCACACGCGCCAACAAGCCGCCGTGGCGGGTCTGGCTACGCCCGCTGCTCACCGCCGACTGGCGTGAACTGCCGCTCAGCGGGGGCCAGGTGACCGTGCCGGCCGACCTGGCCGGGCTCTACCAGCTGCGCATCTGCCCCGGCCTGGGCGCCGATCGTAGCGAGTACCGCCTCGAGGAGGTGGTTGAGGTGCGGCCGCCTGGCGCGCACGGCAGCGCCACGGTCATGACCCCCGGCGGACGCGTGGCCTTCGGGCGCGGCGAAGCCATCCGCTGCCGGCTGCTGCTGCGCGGCCAGAACCTGCCCGCGACGGCGCCGGTGCGGCTGCTGAACGCTGCTGGCCAGGTGGTGATCGAGCGATCGGTGGCGGCCAACGGCGAGTTCGTCATCGAGCCTGCCTGGACCCGCGCGCTGGCGCCCGACCGCTACCGCCTGGTGGCGGTCGTCGAGGGGCTGACCTGCATGGCGCAACCGCTGACCATCGGGCCTGGGCGCGAGACGGATCCGGCGCTGAACCTTGTGCAGTATGGCGACTACGGCGCCACCTACCCGCAGACCGAACCGCTCGATGCGCCTGACGCCGTGGCCCGGCACCTGGAGCGCACGCGGCGGCTGGGCATCAACCGCTTTGTCGACCGCCTGGGCATGACGGGCGCCGGCAGCCTCAACCGCGTCACCGAGAGCGGTGCGCTGCCGCAGGTGGCCGAGCGGCTGAAGGGCGACCCGCTGGCCGTGGCGCCCGAACGCGTGGGCCTGGACAACGCCCTGGCCCAGACCATGGCCGGCTACAGCGCGCTGGGCGCCGACGAACTGGCCATCCTGCTGTACATGGACGCCGGCCTGCCCATCGGCACCGCGTTCGACAAGCGCACGCGCGAGCAGTTCGCGGCCGACATCACCACGGTCACCCAGGCGCTCACACCGTACAGCGCCTTCCGCGGCTGGAACTGGGTGGCCAACTGGTGGATCGGCGACCGCGGCCCCGACGCCGCCGACAAGCCAGCCTACGACGCCGCACTGAAGGCCGCCAAAGACTCGGGCGCCTGGTCGCCCGTGCTGGACAAGGTGTCGGGCCGCTGGCTGGGCTACGCGACCGAGGCGCAGCGCTACTTCGCCGGCGTGGTGGACAAGCTGGCGCCGGGCCTGCTGCACAACTGCGCTGGGCCGTACCGCTCGGTGGATGTCTACCCGCCGGTGACCTTCGCCGGCGTCGACGAGGTCGATCTGCATTACCAGTCCGAGCAGATCCAGCCACCGCAGGTCACCCCGCACAACGTAGACTTCCAGAAGCGGCCTGGCAAGCGCGCCTATGGCCATCCCGAGCTGTGGAACGACGACGGCACGGGTGGCCAGATCCTGCCTAGCCTGCTTCAGATGGTCATGCGGGGCGCTGATGGCGTAGGCTGCTCGGGCGCCATTCCCGAGTGGTTCCACGGCTCGGGCGATCCGCGCAGCGGGTCGGCAGGCGTGCCCAGCGTGTTCCGCGCCGTGGCCGACACGCTGACGCCTTGGGGGCCGTGGCTGGCGACGTTGAGCAATCGCGACCGCGTGGCCATTGTGGTCAGCGGGCGCATGGTGCGCACCGACGAGTGGTCGAACCTCGGCGGCCTCTACTTCAACCGGCTGTTCGAGGCCTACCAGGCCTGCTTGTATGCCCATCGGCCGGCCAGCTTCGTCTTCGCCGATGACCTGAAGGCCGGCACGCTGGATCGCTATCAGGCGGTGCTCGTGGTCAGCCAGCGCGTGGAGCCCGAACCGGCCTTGGCGGCGGCACTGGCTGGCGCGGCGGCGAAGGTGCTGACCGACGACACCTGCCGAGCGGGCCTGGTCCGTGGCACGGCGCTGGGCATGGGCTTCGACCACCTGGAGAAGGATCCCAGCCCGTGGCAGGATGACTCTGCCTGGCTGCGGCTGCCACCGCTGTACGAACGGCTGGGGCAGGCGCTGGCCAAGGGCTTGGCCAAGGTGGCGCCTGTGGCCGACGTGACCGCGCCGGGCGTGATGCTCTCGGAGCGCGGCAACGGGGCCGGGCGCTTCGTCTGGGTAGTCAACAACCGCGCCGTCGAGCGCGAGGCCGGCGAGCTGTGGCGCGCCACACTGGCCATCACCCAGCGCGTGCCTCAGCGTGTGCCGCTCGGCCTGCCGCAAGCTGGCGCGAGCGCTGTCTATGAGCTGTTCTCGGGCCGGCGCGAGACAGCCTCGCCCACAGCCGACCTGACCACGTCGCCGGCCCGGCTCTATGCCATCTTGCCCGAGCCGATCGCCCGTGTCGGCCTGCGCGGGCCACGAAGCGTCTCGGCTGGGGCGCCGCTGGCCTGGGGCGCCTGGGTGCACGACGAGCAAGGCCGCGCGCTGGCCACGAGCCTGCCGGTCACCGTGCAGTTGCGCGCGGGCGACGGCCGCCTGCTGGACGAGCGCCACGCCGCCGCCGTGGCGACCGACGGTGCCACCGGACGCTTCATCGTGCCGCTCAATCCGCCCGCCGGTGCGCTGACGCTGACCGCCACGGAGCTGGTCAGCGGCCGCACGGCCAGCCTGCCCATCGCGCTTACGCCGGCCAAGGCGCCGTCCGACCAGGTGGCCGCCATGGACAGCCGCGGCGTCGGCACGGCCAGCGCCAAGCGCGTCTGGCCCGCACAGCGCTTCGGCCCACGGGTGCGAAGCGCGGTGCTGTTGCCCGGCGGCAACACCGTCGCGCTTGGCACTCTGGGTGGCGAAGCGAACCTGCTGGGCGTTGACCTGGCCGACGGCCGGCTGCGCTGGAGCCAGCGCGTCGGTGACTACGCGGCGGTGAACCCTCGACCCTGCGGGCGCGGCTGGGCCGTCCAAGGGTTCGACTACGCCAGCGCTTACGGCTGGCACCTCTACCTGGCCGACGACAACGGCCAGGCCGAACGTCGCTTCGCCTTGTATGGCCTGCCCAAGCGGGGCACCGCCTGGCACTGTGCCCGGCAGCTTGGCCCGCCCATCAACCAGTTCGCCACGGCGCCCGACGGCTCGTGGGTGGCCTGTGGCGGCGATCTCGGCCTCGTCGCCTACAGCCGTGACGGCACGCCGCGCTGGTCGCACGATACCTGGAAGACGGGCCGTGCCGTGCCACGCCTGACGGCGCTCGATGACACCACGTTGCTTGCCGCCGACGGCGCCGTGGTCACGGCGCTCGACGCGGCCAACGGCGCCGAGCGCTGGCGGCTCGAACTGGCCAACACGGGTCAGATCATCAGTCTGGAGGTCAGCGCCGACCGCCGAACGGTGGCGGTGTCGGCCGACACTCTGGGCGGGCGTGTGTGGCTGGTGCGTGGCGGCAAGTTGGCCGGCGAAGTGCCGCTGCCGGCCGATGAGGTGGCGTTGTCACCCGACGGGCAGCGCCTGGCAACGGTGCGGGAAGACCAATTGCGGCTCTACGATGGCAGTGGCGGGCTGCTCTGGACCGCGCGCGGGGTGGACTGGCTGCGCTGCCCGAGCTTCTCGCCTGACGGCCGGCGCCTCGTGGCGACCAGCGAGCTGGGCGACGTGCTGGTCTGGTCGGCCGACGGGCAGCCGCTGCTCAACCGCGACCTGGGCTGCTGGGCCACGCCGGTCTGGCTGCCCGACGGCGACCTGCTGTTGGCCACCTGGCTGGGCACCGTGGTGCGTCTCGATGGCCAGTACCACGAGCGTTGGCGAACCTGGCTCGCGGCATCGGGTGCGGCGCCGTCTCCGGCCGCGGCGCTGCCACCGGCCGCGGCGCTGTCGACCGTCGCCAAGACCGACTGGGGCAACGCGCTCGCCGGTGCCCCGCTGCCGTTGACGCCGAACCTGCTGACCGAAACCAAGGCGCTCATCGAGGCGCGGTGCGATCCGCCAGCCCATGCCGACCCGCGCATCTGGCAGAACCCGGTCGACCTGCTGCGCGACGGCCAGCCCACGCCGCCGGTCCAGCCATGGCTGGCCTGGACCGACCTGAACTACGTCGACAGTGGCTGGCGCGACAAGCTGACGCTGGTCTTCGACACGTTCCATACGCAGCTGCATGTGGACGCGCTGACGTTCGTCGAGGATCCGGCGCGGCCCAACACATGGCTGCGTGATGCCCGGCTGCAATGGTGGAACGCCGCGCAGGCGCGCTGGCTGGACGGGCCGTACCTGCTGTCCAACCAGGCGGTGCACAGCCACCGGGTCGACCCGCCGCTGGAGGCGGCGCGCTTTCGCCTGATCAGCACCGGCGGCGGCTCCTGGCCGACGGGCAACCTGGCCTTGGGCGAGATCGTCTTCCATGGCCGGCAGCTGGGCGCCTCGCACCCCGATGTGCAGGCCAAACGGCCTGTGGCGGTGCTGTTCGACGAGGACGAGACCGACCTCAAGGGCTACGATGCCTTCCAGCCCAATTCCAAGTTCCGCTACGAGGACGCGGCCAGCGGCGGCAAGTGCCTGTCGCTGACCGGGGCCGGTGCGGCACATCCGGTCTACATACCGCCGTTTGGCCATGTGCTGCCCAACTGGGACTTCGAGATCGTCGAGAACCCGCAGCCTGGCCAGTATCGCTGGCTGCAGTTCGCCTGGAAGGCGCTCAGCCGTGACACCACCGGCCTGTCGCTCCTGGTCGGCGGGCCTTGGCCGTCCGGCGGCTACGGCTTCCGGGCTGGGACGCCGACCTTCCGCGAGGGCACGCTGGTTTACACCAAGGTGGCCGACTCGCCGCCGCTCGAGTGGCGGCGCGAGCGGTTCGATCTGTGGAAGCTGTATGGCAAGCCGGTGCGCATCCAGTCGGCGAGCTTCACCGCCGAAGGCGGACCGGCCGCGTTCGACAGCATCGTGCTGGCGCGTGAAGAGACCGATCTGCCGCCCAAGTGATCGACACAGGCGGAAGGAATCGGCGATGGTAGCGGTAACATCACAGCGGCGAGCGGCATACTACCCTCTGGGTACCCGCCCGGAGCGACGATTAGGAGTACAGGTTCATGAGCGCCATTCGACTGTCCGACACCCAGGCCCATGTGGCCAA
The DNA here is from genome assembly GCA_016235455.1 of Armatimonadota bacterium. Taxonomy (GTDB): domain Bacteria; phylum Armatimonadota; class UBA10988; order UBA10988; family UBA10988; genus UBA10988. The sequence goes on from JACRKZ010000043.1 coordinate 83,819, forward strand.
GGCCCCGACCATCGGCGTGTTCGCCACCAGCGACCCGCGCATCGACGCGGAGTCGCGCGTGCGGTGCGTGAACATCACCGAAATGGCCGCCACGGTGATTGCCGACCGGGTGAAGACGCCCGATGGCGCGCCGGTCAAGGTGGTCTGGAGTCCGATCCTCATCGACGGCGAGAAGCAGGCTGACCAGGTGGCACGGCAGTTCGAGGCCGCGGGCGTCAACATCCTGGTGGGCGTGCCCGACACCTGGGCCTTCCCGCAGTTGACGGTCATCTCGCTGCTCGCGCACTTCCCCAAGGACACGCCGATCAACCTGACCTGCGGCAACAGCGGACCCAAGCCGGGCGTCGTGTTCGCCCATGCCGCCAACGGCGCCATCAACCAGTATGGCAAGCTCTGCCATGTCAACGTGGGCACCTGGCCCGACACCGGCCTCAACCCCCAGATGACCCAGGGCACGGCCGACGCGCTGGTCGACTGGTGCTATGCGGCGCTGACCAAGGTGGGCCTGAAGGGCCGGCGCGTGGCCATCTTCGGCCACGACTCCATGGGCATGGAAACCGCGCTCATGCACGTCATGCCGACGCGCAACCTGCTGGGCCTGGAGATCACGCGGCTGGATATGAAGCTGTTGGCCGACATGATGGCCAAGGGCGCCTACGACAAGGAAGAGCTGAAGGCGCTGCGCGCCTGGATCGGCGATGTCTCGGGCGGCGTGACGCTCCGCGACGATGCCGACAGCGCGCGGTTTGACCAGTCGCTGTCGATGTACCTGATCACCCGCGACCTGCTCAAGGATCTGGACGCAGTGGGCGGTGGGTTCATGAGCCAGTTGGAGTGGGGCAGTGACCGGCGCGGTCTGCCGCTGCCGGTGGCCGACGCCATGGAGTCACTGTTCAACTCCACCTTCGACCACAACGGCCCCAAGGCGGCCCTGCCGTTCGGCACCGAGGCCGACATGCAGGGCCTGATGACCATGCTGTTCTTTACCTGGCTGTCCGGTGGCAACCCGCCGCTGTTCATGGACTTCCGCAAGGTCTGGGAGCCCTGGGAGATCAACGCCAAGGCCGAGGAACTGGGCCTGGGCGGCGTCGACCCCGACGGCTTGTGGCGACGCAAGGGCCTGGTCGACGGCGACAACAGCGGCAGCGCCTCGTTCAACTGGGCCGCGAAGCCCGGCGCGTCGATGGCTGACTGCATGAAGGGCGTGACCTTCCCGTTGGCCGACCCCGGCTACTTCCCCGGCGGCGGCAACTCGGTCACCTTCACCTCGCCCGGCGGCATCGAAGGCATCGCCGGCCGCTTCGCCTACTCGGCCGAGCAGAACATCTTCTCGCTGCTGTGGGATGAAGCCTGTACCGTGGACCTGCCCGACGAGCTGGCCAGGGCCGTGGCCAACACCTCCACGCCCGACTGGCCGCACACCTGGGTGGTGCCGAAATACGCGAGCATGGGCGAGTACAAGCAGTTCGCCCCGGCCAACCACTTCCACATGACCTGGGACCTCAAGCCGGCCGTGCTGGAGTACTGGTTGGACCTGGCCAACGTGCTGAGCCTGACCCCGTGGCAGGCGCGGCCGAGCTACATCGAAGGAGTCGACCGCCCGCAGCCGCTGCTGCACCTGCTCAATGGCGGCGAAGTGGCCACCAAGCTGAAGATGGCCGGGCGCTGAGTCTGAGCCTGAGGTAGCATCGGCGGCCCGCCGATGATGGTTCGACGGCAGGCGCCATCGAGCCATTGGCGGGCCGCCGATGCCGCATTTCGCCTGTACAGGAGGTCCGGCCCATGGGGTTCGAGTGGATCAAGGTCGAGAACTTCCGCTGCCTGAACCATCTGCACATCGAGCAGTTGGGGCAGGTCAATCTGATCACCGGCCGCAACTCGGTAGGTAAGTCGTATCTGCTGGAGGCGCTGGAGCTGTGTGGGGCGGAGGCCACTCTGGCGACGCTGCTCAGGCAGATGGCCGAGCGCGGGCAGTTGGCCCAGGCGCCCGAGCGCACAGGCGGGCTGCGGTCATTCGGCGAGTTGCCCAGGCACCGCTTCGACACCCTCTTCTACGGGTGGCCGGCCGATCTGGCGCCTGTCGAAGCCACGCTCGCAGCGGACCGCGGGCAGGCCACGTTGGCGCTGGCGCTATGCCAGTCTCACGGGCTTGACGGCCCTGAAGAGGACCTCCGCATCTGCCTGACGCGCAATGGGCACGCGTTCAGCCTCGGCCTGTTCGAGCGTGACCCCGTGGCGGCGGCGCTGCGCGGCGAACTGCTGTCGCTGGCACCGCGCGGTGACCACGCTGACGGCTCGACCATCTGTTCCCGCTGGCGCCTCAGCGATCCGGATCTCGAGCGGCTGGCCAAGACGTGGGAGAAGGTAGCGCTGCTCCCGGCGGCCAACGCCGTGCTCGGCATTCTGCGGCTGGCCTGCCCAGAGCTTACGGGCATCCAGTTCGCTGAGTCTCCTTCCGGCCGCCGGGAGCCGCAGGTGGAGCTGCGGGATGTCGCGAAGCCGGTGCCTCTTGGCTCGGCGGGAGACGGTGTCCGGAGCTTGCTCGCGGCCGCCATTGCGCTGGCCACGGCTGAGGGTGGCGTGCTGCTGCTTGATGGGGTTGGTGCCGGCCTGCACTACTCGGTCCATTGCGCGCTCTGGCCGATGATCTGCGCTACCGCGCGCGACCTCAACATCCAGGTCTTTGCCACGACGCACGACTGGGACTGTGTGCTGGCCTTCCGACAGGCGCTCGCCGCCGACCCAGCGGTGCAGGGCTGCCTGCACCGGCTCCAGGCACTGCCCGAGGCAGTACTGGCCACCACCTTCGACGAGCAGCGCCTGGCAGCATCAACCGACCGCGACCTGGAGTTGCGATGATGCCGCCCACTCGCGGCCAGTCCTCCCCAACCTGACCCCACCGTGTCACTGACAACCCCCCTCGCCTGCGGCAGAGTGATTGCAGTCCTTGGATCGAGTTCGACGGGCACGCTCCGCGAACCACCCCATCGAGCGCCAAACGATGTCTCTGCGCGTCGTTCGCTGTCGCCCGATACCATCAGTACCAGGAGGCGGGTCAGTCATGCTGACCGAGGAACAACGGCTAGGCCGCGCCCAGGAGGCGGCTCGACGCGCACGCCGGCTGAAAGGCTGGATGGCGCCGTGTCGGGTCTGTCCGCGTGAGTGCGGCGTCGACCGGCTGTGCGGCGAGGCCGGGCTGTGCCATACGCCCGACCGCCCGGCCGTGGCTGGGTTTGGGCCGGATTTCGACGAAGTGGCGCCGCTGGTCGGCACCGGCGGCTCAGGCACCGTGCGCTTCGCCGGCTGCGCACTGCGCTGCAGCTACTGTCAGGACCATGAGATCAGCCAGCCGGCCGACGAACAGATGGTCAGCCAGCTCGTGGAGACCGATGCGCTGGCCATGATCTTCGTGGCACTGCAGAACCGCGGCTGCCACAACATCAATCTGGTCACCCCCAGCCACATCGTGCCCCAGATCGTTGAGGCGCTGGCGCTGGCCTATGCCGATGGTCTGACCGTCCCCATCGTCTACAACTGCGGCGGCTACGAGAGTGTCGACACGCTGCGCCAACTTGACGGACTGATCGACATCTACCTGACGGATTTCAAGTACGGCACCACCCAGCAGTACTCCCAGGCGCCCGGCTACGTCGGCGTCTGCCGCGAGGCGGTGCGTGAGATGCATCGCCAGGTGGGCGACCTGCAGATCAACCGCCGCGGCGTGGCCCAGCGCGGTCTCATGGTTCGCCATATGGTGCTGCCCGGCGGCCTGGCCGGCTCGCGCGAGGTGGCCAAGTTTGTGGCCGACGAGATCTCGCTCGACACCTGGTGTACCGTCACTGGCACCTACCAGCCCGCCCACCGCGCCGTGCGCCTGCCCGAACTCAGCCGCGCGCCGAGCGGCTGGGAGATCGAGGCGGCCCGCGAGGCCTTCTGGCACGCCGGCCTGCACCGGCTGGCCACGCCCCCCATCACCCGCGGCCCAGTCTCGCCGCTGCATTGACCTTGCGCATTCGTATGTGCTAAGCTGGATCTGCCCGTTCGGAGCATTCCAGTGTCGACTTGCTGCCGTCTGTTTGTTCTGCTGGCCCTCGCCCGGCTGGTCGGCGCCGAGGTGGTGCCGGTCGGCGCCGGTGGCTACCTCACCACGCCGCCCGCGCCATGCAAGCCAATCGCCGCCGTGCCGTTCCGCACCGCTGATGTCGCCGGGCCGATGGCGACGGGGCAGTGGTGGAGCTCGCTGGTCTGGCAGACGTATTCGCAGCCGATGTTCGCGCATCCGCTGGTGCTGCGCTGCACCGAGGGCGGCGTGACGCTCAGCTACCCCGGCGACCGCATCCACGGCGACAAGGTGGGCATCTTCGGCGGTGGAGCGGGTCCCAACGGCGACCTGCGCATCGGCCACTCCACCGCGCCGAGCTTCCCGCGGGCCGACTGCGGCGGCTACTCGGACTGGTTCGTCACGGCGGCCATGAGCAATGGGCCCGCCGGTCTGCGCGTGAGCTTCGGTCACGGCAGCCCGTACGTCTTCGTGCGCACGGTCGGCGGCGATGCCGCGCTGACCCTCGGCGGCAAGGCCACCATCTGGTCGGGCACGGCCAACGGCGCCACGCTGGGCATCACTGTCAACGGCCATCACTACGGGCTGTTCGGCCCGGTAGGCTCGACCTGGACCGGGCTCGACGGTCCGGCGCTCATCTGCGCCGCCAAGGGCCGCGACTACCTGACCGTGGCCCTGCTGCCCGACGCCCGGCCGGAGACACTGGCGCTGTTCACCAAGACCGCGCACAACCACGTCACGGACACGCGGGTGAGTTGGAGCGTGGCCGGCGGGCGGATCACAGCCACGTATGCCTACACGACCAGGCCGCTGGAAGGCAGCGGTGTCGGCACGCTGTTCGCGTTGTACCCCCACCAGTGGAAGACTATGTCGAGCCCGCTGACCGAGCTGACCTACGGCTCGGTGCGCGGCACGATGAAGGTTGGCGCGGGCACGAGCTTCGTCACCACCACGCCGGTGCAGGGGCTGCTGCCACGGCTGCCCGACCAGGGCATCGTCGACCGCGAGCGCACGCTGGCGCTGCTGCGGGCCGAAGCGGAACGTAAGGCGCCCGGGTTCGGCGACACCTACTGGGAAGGCAAGCATCTGGGCCGGTTGGCCACGCTCAGCGGCGTGGCCGAGGCGGCGGGCGCGACGGACCTGCAAGCCGCCTTCCAGGCCGAGCTCCGGCGGCGGTTGGAGGCCTGGTTCACCGCCACCGAGGGCAAGGACCAGCCGGTCTTCTACTACAACGCGGTGTGGGGCTCGCTGATCGGCAGTCGGCCGTCGTATGGCTCCGACATGCCGCTCAACGACCACCACTTCCACTACGGCTACTTCATCCGCGCGGCGGCCGAGGTGGCGCGGCATGACGCGGCCTGGGCGACGAAGTGGGGGCCGATGGTCAAGCTGCTCATTCGGGACATCGCCAGCCCCGACCGGCGCGACCCGCTGTTCCCGTTCCTGCGCTGCTTCGACAAGTACGCGGGCCACTCATGGGCGTCCGGCGATGCCAACTTCGGTGACGGTAACAACCAGGAGTCCTCGTCGGAATCGCTCAACGCCTGGTACGGGACGGCGCTGTGGGGTGAGGCCACCGGCGATGCCGCGCTGCGCGATGCCGGCCTCTACCTGTTCAACACCGAGCGCACGGCGGTTGAGCAGTACTGGTTCGACGTGGACGGCACCAACTACCCCAAGGACTATCCCAACGTGGCGTTGGGCATGGTGTGGGGTGGCAAGGGCGCCTTCGGCACCTGGTTCTCGGGTGATATCGACTGCATCCACGGCATCAACTGGCTGCCGTTCACACCGGCATCGCTGTACATGGGCCGGCACCCGGATTACGTGGCACGCAACCACGCCCGCATCGTCGAAGTGCGCGAGCGCCACGGCGACTACAACAATGGCTGGGGCGACCTGGTGGCGATGTTTGGCGCGCTGGCCGAGCCCGCGCCGGCGGTCGCTTATCTGAAGGCGACGCCCGACCCCAAACTCGAGGGCGGCAACTCGTTGGCCTTCATGGACCATTGGGTGCACACGCTCGACCGCCTGGGCCATGTGGACGCCGGCGTGACAGCCGACCATTGGCTCAACACAGTGTTCGTCAAGGACGGTCGGCGCACGTACGTCGCCTACAATGGCCAAGCGACGCCGCGCGCGGTCAGCTTCTCCGACGGGACCAGGCTGCCGGTCCCCGCGCGTGCACTGTCGGTGAAGCAGAACCCATGACCAAACCCAAACGCGTGCTGTTTGTCTGCCTGGGCAACATCTGCCGGTCGCCCAGCGGCGAGGGTGTGCTGGCTCATGTCGTGGCGGAGCGCGGGCTGAGCCAGCGCATCCAGGTGGAGTCCGCCGGCACGGGCGCCTGGCATATTGGCGAACTGCCCGACCCGCGATCGCGCCAGGCGGCGGCGCGGCGCGGCTACCGCCTGGACAGTCGCGCCCAGCAGGTGCAGTCGGCCGACTTCGACCGCTGCGACCTGATCATCGCCATGGACCGCGACAACCTCAAGACGCTACGCGCCATGGACCCCGGCGGGCGCGCCCGCGTCTGTCTGCTGAGCGACTTCCTGCCGCCGGGCAGCCCGATCGATGTGCCAGACCCGTACTACGGCGGCCCGTTGGGGTTCGAGCACGTGCTGGACCTGATCGAGGCGGCTTGTGAGGCTATTCTGGCCGAGCTGACGTAGAAACGGTGTCAGGGACCGTTTTCAGCACCAGAAGCTCAATCGGTGCCGGGCTAAAAGAACGGTGTCAGGGACCGCTTTCGCTCGCGAAAACGGTCCCTGACACCGTTCTTTTGCTGACACCGTTCTTTTGGCCCGGCACCGATCACCTGGTGCGAACGTCGGCATCCCAGGCCAGCTTGGCGAAGACCAGCGGCGCGATCAGGCAGGCGCCTAACACCGCCACCAGGAGCACGACGATCATGCCGGTCGGCGGTAGCGCGCAACTGGCCAGCACGGCCAGGCCGGCGGCCACGAAGCACGGGCCGGCGAAGCGGTGCGTGGCGGTCCAGACGCGGTCGCTGTTCAGCGTCCACTCGAGGCGTGGATGAGCAGGCCGTGCACGACGACGAAGAACGCGGAGGTCCACAAGCAGATGGTGCCGGCGGCCTTGCCGAGTGCGCCCGCGGGGTCGCTGCGTCGCGCCGCCACCGCCAGGCTCAGGCCCATGAACAGGGCCAGGGCCGGCGACATCATCAAGCCGACCGACCTGGGCAGGAAGCTGTCTACCTGTCCGTGGATGTTCCAGTGACTGGGCATCGGGTCGGGCACCGCCGACCAGTAGAACGCGCTGGCCACCAAAGCTATCGCCGCCATCGCCAGACAGCCGATCATCGCTCGATACATGGACCTACTCCGCCTGGAGACTGTAGCGCTGCAGCAGTCGCCGAAGGTTCCCACCCAGGATCAGTCGTTTCTGCTCCATGCTGAGTCGGGCGAAGAGGATCGGGCCCAGGCCCCAGGCGATGGGCAGATCCTGCAGGTCGGAGCCGAACATCAGTCGATCCGCGCCAATGGTGGCCACCAGGTCCTCGCAGCCGCGTGGGCCCAGCAACGGGCACGAGCACACATAGAGGTTCTCGTGGCGCCGCATCACCTCGGCATAGGCGGCGGTGCTGTGGCCGGTGATGAAGCAGGCGTCGGGGTAGCTGCTGACCAGTCGCTGGATCTGCTGGGCCGAGCCCCAGTTGTGGTCGAGGACGAACTGCCGGTGCGCGTTGGCCCAGGCGCAGGCCACATCGAGCAGCGGGCCTTCCTCGGGATAGCCCTGGTAGTAGGGGATCAGCTTGATGCCGCGCAGGCCCATGGCTGCGCCGCGCTCCAGTTCGGCCAGCATGGCTACTTCGCCGCGGTGCGGGTTGAGCATGGTGAAGCCGAGGAAGCGGCCGGGATAGCGCGCCACGGCTTCGGCCACCGTGTCGTTGCCCGGCCGCTCATCGCTGAACACTCCGGTGAAGCTGAAGATGCAGGTCTGCTCCACGCCGAGCCGGTCCATCTCGCGGACCACGCTGTCCAGGTCGCCGTCGGGCAGATGGTAGTGCGCCGCGGTGTCGCCGCGGTGCCCGTGGCAGTCGGCGATGAGCGGCTCCCCTGCCGGGAACTCACCGCTCTGACCGAAGGCGACGTACGCATCGGCGGGCGGCGGCAGTTCGACCTCGGGCTGCGCCCTGTCCGACCAAGCTATCAGGCGGCGCAGATTGTCGCCGGCGATGAGGCGTTTGGCGTCGTCGTCGATCTCGGCGCCGGTCAGCGTGGCCTGGGTCATGCCCTGCCCGAACTCGGGCCAGTTGCTGCCGAACAGCAGGCGCTCGGGGCCGAAGGTGCGGCTCAAGTACTCAATGCCGCGGTGCAGCCACCAGCCGCTGGTCTCCAGGTGCAGGTTGGGGCAGGCCTCCAGCGCCCGATAGGCCAGGCGCTGGCTGCGGCGGATGCGGTGTTCGCTGACGACCACCGGCAGACTGGGCCAGCGTCGGCAGAGGTCGACCACCGACTCCCACGGCGTGTCGTCCATGCCGCCGGCGCCCGCCGGGCCGATCTCATTGGGGTTGATGATGACCGGCACGCGTTCGGCGGCGAGCGGCTCCAGGAAGGCGTCGACGCACCAGTCGGCGAGGCTGAAGCGGTACTGCCGCGGGTACAGCAGCACCGCTCCGACGTGGTTGGCGCGCAGTTGGTCGAGCAACTCCTGGCCCGTGGGCTGCTCATCGTCCCCGGCCGCGGGCAGCGCCGCCCAGGCGGCATGGAGCCGCGGGTGGCCGGCGACGGTGGCCAACACGCGACGGTTACCGTCGAGCGGATGGTGTTCGCGCGCCAGGGCATCGACGACCAGCGCCTCGGCGATGCCGTGATGGTCCATCTCGGCCAGCAGATCGTCCGCGGTGTGCAGCCCACCGGGCCGCAGTCGCAGATGGCGTCCGACGACGCAGTTGGCATCGAACAGCGACCAGCGGCCCATGGGCGGCTCCCTCATTCGACGCGCGTGCAGTACGCGTCGAGCACCTTGGTCAGGCCCAGCGCGATGGCGTCGGCGTCCTCGGGCGAGTACCACTGGTCCAGGTGGACCGTGACCACGCGGTTGTACAGGTCGACCGCCCGCGGACAGCGCTCGGGGCGGCACTGGTCGGCATGGTCGCCAAACAGCGGGTACATGTCGCTGTACAGGTGCCAGTCGGGTGCGGCCTGGGGGCCGCGGTAACCCGCGCCGATGCCCTCGGCGCCCAGCGCGGCCACGATCTGCTGCGCCAGTTCGTGGGTCTGGGGGAAGAAGCGCAGCATATAGCCGATGTCGCCCTCGGGGTCGTTGGACTTCTGCCAGGTGATCTCGGCATAGCGGCCGAGTTGCCCGACGATGCGGCGGAACACGGCGCGGTAGCGAGCCACCACGTCGTCGAGCTTGGCCAACTGCACACGGTCCAGCGTTGACTCGAGCTCGGAGAGGCGGTAGTTGGTGCCGGCGAACAGTTCGCCCGCGTAGCGCTCGGGCGCGAAGCGGTCGGGCCGCCACAAGCCGCCGCCCTCCGCGGTCTGCAGCGCGCGCTCGGCGAGCCGGTCGTCGTTGGTCAGGACCATGCCGCCCTCGCCGGCGCCGGTGATCTTATAAGCGGAGATGCTGAAGCAGCCGAGGTCGCCCCAGGTGCCGACGAAACGGCCGTGGTAGGTGGCGCCCGGCGACTGGGCGCAGTCCTCGATGACCGCCAGGTCGTGCTTCCGGGCGAAGGCCAGCACTGGCTCCAGGTCGCAGACAAAGCCCCAGTGGTGGGTGGGGATGACCGCCTTGGTGCGCGCGGTGAGGCAGGCTTCGAGCCCGCCAGGATCGAGCTGCAGGGACTCGTCCACATCGCAGAAGACCGGCGTGGCGCCGACCAGGGCCACGGCCATGCTGGTGGCCAGGAAGCCCATGGCCGGCACGATGACCTCGTCGCCTGGTCGCAGGCCGACAGCCTGCGCCGCGCAGTGCAGCGCGCCGGTGCCCGAGCTGACGGCCTGGGCGTGCTTCACACCGTACTTGGCGCGCGCCTCGGCCTCGTACAGCTCGCCTTCGGGCGGACCGGGGTAGGCGGTGATCCAGCGCGACAGGGTTGGCCCGCCGGGCGGCAGATCGGCATCGGATACAGCGGCTGCAAGCCTTTGCAGGGCTTCCTCGCTGTAGCCGAAGCGATGCGCCAGGGCCAGGAACTCGGCGGTGCCGATCTTGGGTTGCGGTTGGCCGGTGCGCTGGGCGAAAGCCGGAGTGCCACCGTGCAGGGCCAGGTCATTCATAGTTCACCTCGAGCGGCACAAACCTTCGCGCTGGTGGCCGTAGGTCCTTGTGGAATCGCCGGGCCTTCTGCTAGAATTGCCGGCGCAGGTGGGAACGATTCCATGTGGTAGCCTGTCGGAGCGATCTGGCAGCGCGCGGGTCGCGGGAATCGGCCCCGAGGAGACGGTGATGCGTATGCGGTACATGGCCCTGGCGATGGTGCTGGGCCTGGCGCTTTCGGCCCTGGCCGACCCCGGCTACTACGCCAAGCGCGACGGCTGGCGCGAGACGCTGCTGGCGGCCCGCGAGGCCCTTATCAAGAGTGAAGAAGAGGCGGCTCGTAGTGCCAAGCCCGAGGTCAAGGAACCCGTGACCTTGGGTCCGTGGTACCGCATCGGCCCGTTCGCCGATAAGGGCATGTGCACCTTTGCCGACGCCGCTCCGCCCGAGGCCGAGATCGCCCTGGACAAGTCGTACGGCGCGGACAAGCTGGCCTGGGTCAAGTCCGACTACGAGGACGGCACGGTCCATGACCTGCCGGGCAAGGACGCGGCCAACACCTACCTCTACCGCACCATCACCGCGGCCAAGGCCATCACGCTGACCGGCTACTTCGGCAGCGACGACGGTCTGGTGGTCTGGTTCAACGGCGAGAAGCTGCTGAGCCAGGATGTGCCGCGCGGCGCCGGCGCCAACCAGGCCTCGGCCCCGCTCAACATGAAGGCCGGCGAGAACAAGCTGCTGCTCAAGATCCACAACAACACCGGTGGGCACGGCTTCTACTTCGCGCTGCAGGCCAGCCCCAAGGGCGCCGACCCCCGCGTCGAGGCGCGCAACCAGTTGTGGTCGATGGTCGAGCGTGACTTCGCCGACGAAGCGGCCCGCCGCCAGATGCAGTGGGAGCGCGCCGACGGCATCTGGAACGCCGACTGGACCGCGGGCGACCTGAAGGCCATTGCCGACCGCTACGTCAAGGCCGTCAAGGTGGCCCACCTGGTCGTCGAGGCCAAGCGCCTGGCCGCCGCCGTCAAGACGCCTGGCGACCTGGTGCCGCTGGCCAAGGTCTATGAGAAGTCGCAACTGATCACGCAGGGCATCGCCGGCATGAAGGCCTTCGACTCGGCGCCGTTGCGCCGCGCGCTCGACGACCTGACGGCCACCTACGGCGACGCCCGCTACCCGCGCGGCAAGGAGTTCGCCGCCCGTCTGGACACGTTGGAGAAGGCGCGCGAAGCGGCCATCGACGGGGCTCAGAAGGGCGACGCGTCGGCGGTGGAAGGCGCGGCCAAGACCGCGGCCGACCTGGAAACGCTGCGCCGCGACGTGCTCATGGCCAATCCGCTGGTGGCCGAGCTGGACAAGCTCGTCTACGTCAAGCGCCGCACGAACAACATGGGTCTGCCGCAGAACTGGCAGGGCAATACGTCCATCGCTCGCACCGGCTATGAGAACCAGATCGACCGGCTGTCGCTGCGCGACGGCTCGGTGACCACGGTCTACAAGCCCGAGGGTGGCCGCTTCGTGGGCAACCTGTACATGCACTGGGACGCCCAGCGCATGTTGTTCTCCATGCCCAACGCGGACAACCGCTGGGACATCTTCGAGGTCAAGCCCGACGGCCAGGGCCTGCGCGAAGTGGGCCCCAACGATGAGCCGGACGTCGACAACTACGACGCCTGCTACCTGCCCAGCGGCAAGATCATCTTCTGCTCCACGCGCGTCTTCCATGGCGTGCCGTGCGTCGGTGGCGCTGACGCGGTGGGCAACCTCTGCGTCATGGACAACGACGGCAAGAACGTGCGCATGCTGGCCTTCGACCAGGACCATAACTGGTGCCCGACGGTGACCAACGACGGCCGCGTCATGTACACCCGCTGGGAGTACTCGGATACCGCGCACTACTTCACGCGCATCCTGTTCAAGATGAACCCCGACGGCACGCGCCAGATGGAAATGTACGGCTCGAACTCGTTCTGGCCGAACTCCATGTTCTACACGCGCGCCATCCCCAACGACCCGACCAAGGTCGTGACCATCGTCAGCGGCCACCACGGCGTGCCGCGCATGGGCGAGATGGCTATCATCGACCCCTCCAAGGGCCGGCGCGAGACCGGTGGCGCCGAGCAGTTGATCACGCAGTACGGCAAGCCGGTGGAGAACAAGGTCGAGGACCAGTTGGTCAACAACTCCTGGCCCAAGTTCCTGCATCCCTACCCGCTGTCGGACAAGTACTTCCTGGTCGCCTCTCAGCCCACGCCGCAGTCCAACTGGGGCATCTACCTGGTGGACAAGTTCGACAACATGCTGCTGCTGCGCGAGGAGCCCGGCTTCGCCCTGCTCGAGCCCGTGGCAGTCCTCGCGCGACCGGTGCCGCCGATCATCCCCGACGCGGTCAAGCCTGAGCGCAAGGACGCCTCGGTCTACGTGGCCGACCTCTACGCCGGACCGGGCCTGGCCGGCATCCCGCGCGGTACGGTCAAGCAGATCCGGCTCTACACGCCGCACTACAGCTACAACAACATGGGCGGCCACATCAACATCGGCATCGAAGGCCCGTGGGACGTGCGCCGCATCCTCGGCACCGTACCGGTCAACGACGACGGCTCGGTGGCGTTCAACGTGCCGGCCAACACGCCCATCTCCTTCCAGGCGTGCGACGCTCAGGGCCGCGCGCTGCAGATGATGCGCAGTTGGTACACCGCCATGCCCGGCGAGGTCATCTCCTGCGCCGGCTGCCATGAGAGCCAGAACGGCGCCATCGGCAACCGGCCGACGACCGCCGCGGCGCGTCGCCAGCCATACGACATCGCCACCTGGCGCGGGCCGGTGCGTGGCTTCTCCTGGAAGCGCGACGTGCAGACGCAGGTGCTGGACAAGTTCTGCGTCGGCTGCCACGACGGCACCACGGCCTACGACGGCAAGCCGCACATGGATCTGCGCGCCTCCAACGAGAAGGGCTGGGGCGGCTTCGACAAGTCGTACATCGCCCTGCATCCCTTCGTGCGTCGCCACGGTCCCGAAGGCGACGACCACATGCTCGCGCCGATGGACTTCTTCGCCAACACCAGCGAGCTGGTGCAGATGCTGCAGAAGGGCCACCACGGCGTCAAGCTCGACGACGAGGCGTGGGACCGGTTGTACACCTGGATCGACCTGAACGTACCCGACCATGGTACCTGGACAGAGCACCGTGGCATTCCCGGCAACAACGTGGGCAACTTCCGCGAGCGCCGGATTGCCATGCGCACCAAGTACGCGGGCGTCGACGATGATCCCGAGGTGATTCCCGACCTGGGCCTCAAGCCGGTCGACTTCATCAAGCCGGGGCCCGAGCCCCTGCGCGTGACCCAACCGCCGAACATCCAGGGCTGGCCGTTCAACACGGATACGGCTCGCAGCCAGCAGGTGGCCGCGGCCGCCGAACTGGCCAAGGCCAAGCCGGTGGCGAACGCCGCCGAGCCCGCGCGACGGGTCGTCGACCTGGGCGGCGGCAAGACCATGGAGTTCGTGTTGGTGCCCGCCGGCGAGTTCGCCATGGGCAGCATCAGCGGCGCGAACGATGAGGCGCCCGTCACCCGGGTGCGCATCGACAAGCCGTTCTGGATGAGCGTGACCGAGGTCAGCAACGAGCAGTTCAACACGTTCGACCCGAAGCACGACAGCCGCTACATCGATATGCAGCACAAGGACCACACCAACCCCGGCTATCCGGCCAACCTGCCCAAGCAGCCGGTGGTCCGGGTCAACTGGGACGTGGCCAACGACTTCTGCTCCTGGCTCAGCCGCAAGACCGGCGCCCTGGTGCAGTTGCCGACCGAGGCGCAGTGGGAATGGGCCTGCCGCGCGGGCTCGGACACGCCGTTCTGGTTCGGCGGGCTCGATACCGACTTCGGCAAGGTGGCCAACTTGGCCGATCAGACCATCAAGCTGCTGGCCGTCGACGGCGTCAACCCGCAGCCGGTGGCCAACCCGAACCCGATCTTCCAGGACTTCGTGCCGCGGGAGCGACGGTTCAACGACGGCAAGCTGATCGAGACCGAGGTCGGCAGCTATCAGCCCAACGCCTGGGGCCTGTGCGACATGCACGGCAACGTGGCCGAGTGGACGCGGTCGGACTACAAGCCTTACCCGTACGCCGACAAGGATGGCCGCAACGAGGCCAAGGCCGGCGTGCTCAAGGCCGTGCGCGGCGGTAGCTGGCGCGATCGCCCGTTCCGCTGCACCAGCTCCTGGCGGCTCGGCTACTACACCTATCAGCCGGTGTGGGACGTCGGCTTCCGCGTCATCCTCGAGGACAACGGCGGCAAGCCGGCGGTGGCGATGCTGCCCACGCGCTAAGCTGGCCGTTGGTCCAACCCTTCCGAGGGCTCGCTCGCGAGAGCGGGCCCTCGGCGTTTGGGGTGCGCCTAGCGGAAGCGTAGTGAGTACAGGTCCGCGTCGCTCATGACGAACCGCAGGCGCAGCGCCTTGCCGGCGACAGCGCTCAGGTCGCTGCCGCCCTTCCAGGCCACGACATGCTCAATCTGGTCGCCCACGATGGGCGGGCAGTCGGTAAGCGCGAAACCCGGCACGGCATCACCGTCAGAGGTCTGCAGTTCCACCTGAACGCGGCCCGCCGCCGAGGTGCTGTAGTTGATGACCAGCTCCCTGCCACCGAACACCAGTGGCTTGGTAAGCAGCTGACCCCCCTTCGCGGGCGCATTGACCGATACGAAGCCGTCGGTGCGCAAGGTGTAGCGCAGGCCTCCCGGCGCGTGGTAGATGGACATCTCCGCCGGTCCGGTCGGCACGACGTTCTGGGCCGCATAGTTGGCGCGATTGCCTCACCGCTCGGGTGCGAGACCGGGCCGGATGAAAGCCTCGGTGAACAGCCGGTCATAGTGGTCGCCGCCGCGCGAGCTCATGAAGAGGATGTCCGTGGACGACCCGCGGTCGGGCATGAAGCGCGTCGGCAGCGCGATGTAGATGTGCGGCGCGCGGAAGTACGGCTGCGTGTTGCTCGTGTAGAGATGCTCGCCGGGCAGATTGGGGGCCATGGGCACGGGCTTGGCCCACGTCGCGAAGTCGGGCGATGTGGTCCGGCTGACAGAGCGAAGCTGGCCGTGCGGCGTCTCCCAGGAGCGGAAGTAGCACACGTAGCAGTTCTCTGCCTCCGACCAGAACGCGACGTTCTGCGAGTCGAAGGCGAAGGCCGTGGACGTGATGACAGGCTTGTCGCCGACCCGCCTCCAGTGGATCCCATCAGGCGAGACGAACGCGAACAACCCGCTCGTATGCGTTCCCGCCAGCGCTTTGAAGCGCTCTTCGCGCGGTGCGCCCGGCCGTGTGTCCAGGAACGGCGAGAAGTTGTGGCAGAACGGTGGGCTGTTGGCCAGGACGGCGTTGTTCTCGCGCGAGCCGTTTACCTCGCACAGGCCAAGCTTGGGCAGAGTCCAGTCGTGGCCGTCCCGGCTCTCGGCGTAACAGGTCATCTCGCCCGGGTTGCCGTCGTTGGTCTCGCCCTTCCAGCCGGGCACGTAGTCGCGGTACCAGGCGCGGTAGGTGTCGCCGTCCTTGACGACCGTCATGTAGTAACCGCGCACCGGGTGCTCCGGCGTCGGCGCCAGCCGCGGCTCGTGGAGCCGGAAGCTGGTGCCATCGAGCTGCTGGACCAGGTAGTCGTCCACGAACAGCTCCAGGCGCGAACCAATGGCCAGCACCGCGGCCCCCTCTCCGGCCAGTGCGCCCGCGGCGGCGTGCGCCAGCACGGCCAGTGGCACAAGCGGTCCAAGCAAGCGTCCCATTGCGGCCTTCCCGTACCGCCGCGCGGCGCGGCGCAGTGGTCACGAACGAGTATAGGCGGCCACAGGGCGCACCGCCACTTCACTCAGCGCGTTGACATCTGGCCATCGGTGGCGCGTCAGTGTACGATCGAGCCCATTGGAGTCTGGCCCATGTTCATCGCTCCTCGCGCTTTGTCGCTTGTGCTGCTGCTGCTGGCGCCGCTGGCCGCCCAGCCCAACCGCACCCTGACCGTCGACGCCGGCGCCGAGCGCGGCCTGGCCAGGCCGGTCACCGGCTTCCTCGGCGGTCTGCGCGACAGCACGCCCGACGAGCTGCTCCGGCCCATGAACATCGGTCTGTGGCGTATCGGCCACCAGTTCCGTGGGCGCATCGGCGGCGGGCTCAACGCGGCCATCGACCGCGTGGAATCGCTGGGCGCGCGGTACAAGCTGGTCATGAGCGACCTGATCGCCTCCAAGCCGACGGACTGGGCGGTCTACGAAGCCGATGTGAAGAAGCTGGTCGCCTCGGTCGGGCCGCGGGCCAAGACCGTCATCTGGGAGCCGGTCAACGAGCCCGACATCAGCCACAAGCCGATCGAGACCTACTACGACCTGTACGAGCACGCCTTCCGGGCGCTGCGCGCGGCCGAGCCCGAGGCGCAGATCTGCGGGCCGGGTTATGCCTTCCCCAACCACGATCGCTACCGGCAGTTCCTCGACGCCTGCCGGGCGCGCGGCGTCGAGTGCAACTACCTGGCCTGGCACTACACCGGCTGGGACCCGCGTCAGCCCGAGCGCGGCAAGTGGGGCCTGGAGCGGCTGCACGAGTTCATCGCCGCCTATCCCGAGCAGAAGATCCGCGAGATTCACTGCGACGAGTGGGGTGCCGGGCCAGAGAAGCCCAACGCCGAGGCGCCCGGCCGACTGCTGCCGGGCCTGGCCGTCAACTGGTTCCAGTGCCTCGAAGAAGTCTACCGGGTCGACCGCGCCTGTCGCGCCAACTGGGGCAAAGAGGACGACTACCTGGGCGGCATCGTCACCGACAAGCATGAGCCGCACCCCAGCTACCAGGTCTACCGGCTGTACGGTCAGCAGAAGGGCATGACGCGCATCGCCGTCGAGGGCACGCGGCCCGGCCTGGCGGCCCTGGCGGCCAAGGACAAGGAGCATGTCGAGGTGCTGATCGGCTCGGTCGGGCCGACACCCGGTCCGCTCGAAGTGGTCTTCCATCATGTGGCTTTGGAGGCGCCGAGCGTCAGCGTCTACCTGATCCCCGCTGACGACGTCAACGGCGTGCTGACCGCTGACCGTATCCCGCTGCTGCCAGCCAAGGTGGCCGCGTCCATGGGCACCGTCACTGTGACGCTGCCGGGCATCTCGCAGAATCAGGCCTACCATCTGGTGGTGCGCGGGCGGTAACGGAAGGTCACCGCCCCGCGCGCGGCGAACCACCGAGTCTCGGAGGCCCGCCATGCCATCGGTCGACCTGCCCCGCACCATGCCCGCCGTGGTCTGCCACGGACCGCACGACTACCGTCTGGAGGAGCTGCCGACGCCCGTCGCCGGACCCGGCGAGGTGGTCATCGAGGTGGAGGCCTGCGGCGTCTGCGCGGGCGATGCCAAGTGCTTCGGCGGCGCGCCGCTGTTCTGGGGCGACGACCGGCGCGAGGGCTATGTCCAGCCGCCCATCACGCCCGGCCACGAGTTCGTCGGCACCGTGGTGGCGCTGGGCGAAGGTGCTGGCGAGCGGCATCGGCTGGCGCTGGGCGACCGTGCCATCGCCGAGCAGATCGTGCCCTGTGGCGCCTGCCGCTTCTGCCGCCGTGGGCAGTACTGGATGTGCCAGGTCCACGACATCTTCGGCTTCCGCCGCGCCGTGCCCGGCGGCATGGCGCGCTACATGAAGTTCCCCGCCGGCGCGCTGTGTCATCGCGTGCCGGCTAGCATCCCGCGCGCGGCGGCGGCCATGATCGAGCCGCTGTCCTGCTCCATCCACGCGGTGCAGCGCGGCGGGATTGAGCTGGGTGACACCGTCGTGGTTGCCGGCTGCGGGCCGCTGGGCCTGGGCATGGTCGGCGCGGCCCGGCTCAAGAGCCCCGGCCTGCTGATCGCGGTGGATATGAACGACGAGCGGCTGGCGCTGGCGAGCCAGATGGGCGCCGACCTGACGCTCAACCCAGCCCGCGACGACGTCGTCGACCGCGTGCGCGCGCTGACCGAGGGCTACGGCTGCGATGTCTACATCGAGGCCAGCGGCCATCCGCGCGCGGTCGAGCAGGGGTTGCACGCCATCCGCAAGCTTGGCACCTTCGTCGAGTTCAGCGTCATGGCCGAGCCGGTCAGCGTCGACTGGACCATCATCGGCGACAGCAAGGAGCTGAACATCCACGGCGCGCACCTGGGGCCGTACTGCTATCC
>JACRKZ010000114.1 GCA_016235455.1 Armatimonadota bacterium
CTGCACCCGCGCGTCGCCAAAGTAGGCCGGGAAGCCGATGCCGGTGGGGTTGGCTTCGGGCCGGCGCATGGTGTAGCGCACATTGATGCCCAGCACCAGCGGCACCCGGATGGGCCGGCGCGCGCGGTAGGCGTCCCACACTTCGCGCACCTCGGCGTTGTGCGCCTCAAAGTCGGTCACGGGTGGTAGCAGCGACACGGTCTGGCCCTCCACGCCGAGGGATTGGCCGTTGACAACTGCCCTCCTGCGCGCAAACGATGAGTTGAGCGGGAGTGAACCATGGACGGTGCCAAGGTGACGATGCAGGGCGACATGGACTCTGTAGTAGCGCGGACGACAGCTGCGTTGAAGGCCGAGGGATTCGGCGTGCTGGTGGACATCGATGTCGCGGCCACGCTCAAAGAGAAGATCGGCGTTGACCGCGCGGCGTACCGCATCCTGGGCGCCTGCAACCCGAAGATGGCTGACCTGGCACTCCAGGCCGAGCCCGATGTCGGGCTGCTGTTGCCGTGCAACGTCACGGTGCGCGACCTCGGCGACGGCCAGATCATGGTGTCGTTCGTGGACCCGGTGGCGTTGCTGGGCCTGGTGGGCCGGCCTGATCTGGCCGATGCGGCGCGGCAGGTGGCCGATGGCCTGGCGCGTGCGGCGGCTGCGTTGGCGGGGTGAGCGACGCCTAACCGGCCGACTTCAGCGCCGCCACCAGTTCCGCCGTCTCGCCCAGCGCCTCGCGCAGGTAGCCCAGCACCAGGTCGATCTGCTCGGCGGTGACCACCAGCGGCGGCTCCAGCCGGACCGTCTCGGGCTTGTTCAGCGCGTAGGCGATAAGCAGCTTCTTGAGCGCCAGCTTGGCGATGCACAGGCCGCCGATGTCCTCGTCGAAGAACTCGACGCCGACCAGCAGGCCGCGGCCGCGTACGCTCTTGACCATCTCGGGGAACTGGCCCTGCAGTTCGCGCAGCCCGGCAAGCAGTTGGTTGCCGCGCTCACGGGCTTTAGAGGCCAGGTCTTGGGCAATGATACTGCGCACCGCGGCCAGGCCGGCGGCGCAGGCCAGCGGGTTGCCGCCCCAGGTGCTGGTGTGGATGAGCGGGTTGGCGATCATCGGCTGCCACACTTCGGGCGTGGTGATGACCGCGCCGATAGGCATGACGCCGCCGCCGAGCGCCTTGGCCAGCGTCATCACGTCCGGCGCCACGCCGTCGTGCTCACAGCCGAACAGGTAGCCGGTGCGGCCAAAGCCGGTCTGCACTTCGTCGAAGATGAGCTTGGCGCCGTGCCGGTCGCAGGCTTCGCGCGCGGCGCGCAGGTAGCCGTCCGGCGGCGTGATGGCGCCGGCTTCGCCCTGCACAGGCTCCAGGATGACCGCGGCGGTGTTGTCGTCAACCGCCGCGGCCAGCGCCTCGGCGTCGCCGTAGGGCACATGCACCACGCCGGGGATGAGCGGCTCGAACGGCGCGCGGTACTTGGCGCGGCCGGAGACGGACAGGCCGCCGAGCGTCTTGCCGTGGAAGGCCTCCCAGGTGCTGACGATGCGCGTGCGCGGCTTGCCCTGGGCGTGGAAGAACATGCGCACCAGCTTGATGGCGCCCTCCACGGCCTCGGCGCCGCTGTTGCAGAAGAAGGTGTGGCGCAGTTCGCCGGGGGTGATCTCGGCCAGCAGTTCGGCCAAGTCGGCCTGCTGGCGGCTCATCATCAGGCGGGAACTCATGGGCATCAGGTCGAGCTGCGCGTGCACCGCGGCGCGCACCTCGGGCGGATTGTGGCCCAGGCTGTAGACGCCGAAGCCGCCGAGGAAGTCCAGGTACTGGTTGCCATCCTCGTCCCACACGTAGCAGCCCTCGGCGCGATGCTCCACCACACCGAAACCCATGAAGTCCAGCAGCTTGGCCAGACCGGGGTTGAGGTACAGCTTGTACTTGGTCAGGATTGCCGCCAGGTCGCTCATTGTGCGTCTCCATACCACCGGCGCAGCCCTTCGAGGCTGCGTTGGGCGATGGTGTAGCCCTCCTGCTCGAAGCGGAACACTTCGACCGAGCAGTAGCCGCCAAAGCCAATGGCGCGCAGCGCCTCGGCGACGGTGGTGTGGTCGAAATCGCCCATGCCGGGGCCGAGGAGGTTGGGGTCGTTGACGTGGAAGTGCCGCAGATGCGCCGCCGACGCTCGGATCACGTCGGCCATGGGCTCGGTCTCGCCGCCACTCATGGCCTTGATGTCCAGGATCATCTGGAAGTGCTCGTGGTCCACATCGGACACCATGCGTCGGCCATCGGCGGCGCACTGGATGAAGTCGGTCTCGCTGGGCGCCAACGGCTCGATGCAGAAGGTCACGCCGCGGCTGGCGGCACGGTCGGCCAGGCGCCGGAAGCCCTCGACCGCGCGCTGCCAACTGGCTTCGTAGCTGTCGAGCACCGTGCGCTGCTTGGGCGAGCCACAGACCATGATGCCGCCGCCGATATCGCCGCAGAAGTCCACCAGGTCGAGCATGTAGGCCAGCGTGCGCTCGCGCAGCGCGTCGTCCGGCGTGGTCAGGTGCAGGCCTTCGGGCTTGATCAGCAGCCAGTGCAGGCCGACCACCTCCAGCCCGTGCTCCTCAGCCATGCGGCGCAGTGCCACGCGGTCGCCCTCGAGCAGGTCATGCACGGTGTCGGCCAGCGTGAACGGCGCGATCTCGATGCCGTCGTAGCCAAGCTCCGAGAGCTGGTGGCAGATGTCGTGGAACGGCGTCGGGCCGAACATCTCGTTGCAGGCGGCGAACTTCATGGGGCTACTCCTCGCAGTTCAGCCGCTCGGCCACGGGGTAGTCGGGCAGGCTGCGGTAGGCGTGGCTGTGCGCGGCCTCGGCCGCCAGACCGGCGGCGATCCAGGCCAGGCCGCCGGCCAGCAGGCCGGCGCACGGCGCCTCCAACCGGTGCCAGCCGAAGAGGAGGATCCAGAACCAGCTGCAAAGGCCGAGGACCACCATGAGCAGGCCGGTCCCACCGAGCATATGCAGCGGACGGCTGCGGTAGCGGGTGATGAAGACGACGGTGAACAGGTCCATCATGCCGCGCGCATAGCGTTCGAGACCGTACTTGCTGACGCCACTGCGCCGCGGATGATGCGTCACGGCCAGCTCGCCGATGGTGAAGCCGCGGGCCGAGGCCAGCACGGGGATGTAGCGGTGCAACTCGCCCCACAGGCGCAACTCGTCGATGACCGCGCGGCGATAGGCCTTGAACCCGCAGTTCATGTCGTGCAGGCCGATGCCGGTGACCCGCCGCACGGTGCCATTGAACAGCTTGCTGGGCAGCGTCTTCTCTTTCGGGTCGTGGCGCACGGCCTTCCAGCCGCTGACCACGTCGAACTCCTCCAGCGCCTTGAGGAAGCGGGGGATCTCGGCGGGATCGTCCTGCAGGTCGGCGTCCATGGTGATGACGGCCTCGCCGCGCACGCAGCGGAAGGCGGTGTCGAGCGCGGCTGCCTTGCCCAGGTTGCGGCGGAAGAAGATGACCCGGCAGAGCGGATCCTCGGCGGCCAGCTCGCGCAACACGTTGCGCGTGCCATCGGTGCTGCCGTCATCAACGAAGACAAACTCGCCGCTGACGCCGGCGGTCTCCAGCTGAGCCCGCACCTGCTGCCACAGGTCGCGCACCGTGCCGACCTCGTTGTAGCAGGGAATGACGAACGAAACGCGAGGAGTCTCTGCTGCCATGGTGGTGCCTCGCCGACACGATAGCACCAACCCCGCCGCGCGGCAACGCTCCAGATAGCTTGACAATTCTGGTCATATGACCACAATTGTGGCAGTGGAGACGGGTCATGAAAGTCTGTGTGCCGGTGACAGCTGATCAGGGGCTGGACAGCGCGGTGAGTCTGCATTTCGGCTCGGCGCCGTGGTTTGCCATGGTGGACACGGAGACCGGTGTGACGCGCATGGTGGTCAATGGCGACAGCGACCATGCTCATGGCGCCTGCCAGCCGCTCCGCGCGTTGGGTGGCGAGAGCGTCGACGCGGTGGTGGCGGGCGGCATCGGCGCAGGGGCCATGGCCCGGCTGCGCGAGACCGGCATGAAGGTCTATCTGACCCGGCCCGGCACGGTGCGCAGGGCGCTGGCGGCGCTGGCCGCGGGTGAGTTGATGGAGGCCAGTCCGGCCGAGGCCTGCGCCCACCACGGCGAGGGTGACGGCTGCCATGGGCAGGCCGCGCCGATCCAGCTCAGCTGACGTCGATCGGCGGGTCAACGACCACCGGGCCGCCTTCGATCAGCAGTGCCTTGCCATTGACCAGCGCGTCGGCAGTCTTGCGGCGCGCGCTGGCCACGATACGGCCGAAGGTCGGTCTCGAGATGCCCATGCGTTCAGCGGCGGCGGCCTGATAGAGCCCTTCCAGGTCGGCCAGCCGGAGGGCTTCCAGCTCATCCAGCGTCATCGCTATCGCGGCCAGCCGGGCCATGGGTATGCCGGCCGGCTTGAACGCCGCCGTGATGGGCACCCCGGTGATTCGTCGCTGGCAATGCGGTCTGGGCATCGACCACCTCCGGCCTGAGCAAACGACATCTGTCGTCCTGTGTCAAGTGTTTGCTGGCGCTACCAGGCCCATTGTTGCATCTAGTGAAACAAGTGACATCATCATTCATTGCAATGATACTTGGGCTGGAGGCGTGGCTCGGCTACAATGGTACGTGCGATGGACACGCCGCGACGGATAGTAGTGTTGGGCACGACGGGCAGCGGGAAGTCGACGCTGGCGCGTCGGCTGGCTGAGCGGCTGGCGTTGCGCTATGTCGAGCTGGACGATCTGAGCTGGCAGCCGGGCTGGCGCGAGACGCCGATCGAGCTGTTCAGGCACCTGGTGCGGCAGGCCACCGACGGCGACACATGGGTCGTGGCGGGCAACTACAAGCGAGTTCGCGACCTGTACTGGCCGCGCGCCGATCTGCTGGTGATCCTGGACTATCCGTTTCCGCTGGT
Organism: Armatimonadota bacterium; assembly: GCA_016235455.1. GTDB lineage: Bacteria > Armatimonadota > UBA10988 > UBA10988 > UBA10988 > UBA10988. The sequence continues at coordinate 4,954 of JACRKZ010000114.1, forward strand.
GTTCTGGCGACTGCTGTGTCGCACGTTCCGGCGCGGTATCAGCGGGGAATCCTGCTGCAATGGCAACCGTGAGCGCCTGCTGCCGCACTTCTACAGCCGGGACTCGCTGTTGTGGTGGTGTATCACGACCTACCGCCGGCGCCGCCGCGAGTTCCTGTGGCTCGACGAGCCGGGCCACAGCGAGGTGCCCGTGCTGCGCCTCACAACGCCATGGGCGACGGAGCGTTGGCTGGCGCGCCTGTAGCGCCCGTCGGTGTGCTGCCGCGGCTATGTTCGCCGGGCCACGGCGGGTCCGATGGCGTGGTACGTGCCGCCGCTGTAGATCATGGCGCGGCGCGGGTCCCAGTCGACGGCCTCATGCACCGCCAGGATCTTGCCAACGAACCAGACGCGCTCGCCCAGGTCGAGCGTCTGGATGACGCGGCATTCGATGTTGACGGGGCATTCCGCCACGAGGCTGCTGTCGATCTCTTCGGCCGGCACGGCGGTCAGTCCGGTGGCGGCGAACTTGTCGCCATCGCGGCCCGAGAGGGCGCCGCAAGCGTTCACCATCTGGGCGTCGGCGTTGGTGGGGATGTTGACCACGAAGCAGCCTTCGACGCTGATGCGCTCGTAGCTGAAGCGGTCCTTGTGGATGCCCACGCCGATAGTCGGCGGGTCAAACGAGAAGTAGTGCACCATGGCCACCGTCAGGACATTGGTCTTGGTGCTGACCAGGGCTACCGCCACGGCCGTGTTGCGGCCCAAACAACGGTTGATGTCGCCTCGTTCCTTGACCATCGTGGCCTCCGCAAACGCTGCATTCGCGCTGAGCGCCGAGCATCCTCCAGGCAGTATGGCGCACGGCGCCGATGTGCGGTGACCGACCTGCACGCCGCCGGGGGCAGCCGTGACTCGCGCCGAGCCGCGCCTCACAGCGCGGGCTTGAGTCCTTCCCAGCGCACCGTCCACGAGCCGTCGTCGGGGAAGCCTGGCGCTGGCCGGGCCGGTGCGCCGTCCCAGCCGGCGGCCATCATGGCCACGGCATAGAGCAGGCCGCCGTTGCCCGGCAGATACGGACACGGGCCACCGGTGTTGATGCCGCGCTCGTCGTAGTGGTTGCGCGGTGAATCCGCCAGCAACGCATCGACGGCGGTCTTGGGCTCGCCGACCCGCGCGGCGGCCATGGCCATCCAGGGGAAGTCCCAGCCCCAGCAGCGGCCCCATTGCCAGGAGGTCCAGACCTTGTTGACCGTGCGATGCGCGGTCTCGGGGTCTACGCCGTCGATGGGTGGCAACATGCCCAGCACGCCGATCGGGTCGGGATGCTCCCAGTTGCGCTTCTGGTAGGTATCCAGCCACTCGGCCGAATGGCAGAACAGACCATCGCGCTCTGGCAGCGGCGCCAGCCCGCGGCGCACCTCGTCCCAGTGCGGCTCGCGGGGCAGGCCGAGCCGCTCGCGCCAGCGCTGGGCCAGGTCGAGGCCGAACCGCCAGTAGGCCAGGTCGAACACCGTGTCGCGCGTGAAGCCTTGCTCGCTGGGCGGCATGTCGGGCGTCAGGTGGTAGAGGCCGTCCGCGCCGCGTTGGGCGAAGTCGGCCATGTGCTCGGCCGTGCCTTCGAGGACCGGCCACCACAGGTCGAGCGTGGCTCGCGTGGGCTTCGCACGGTAGGCCAGCTCGGCGAAGAACATGGGGTGTGGCTGCTTCCAGAGCAGTGCCTGGTTGCCCGACCACGGTGCGCTGCGGCCTTCGGGACCCACCGACTTGGGCCACTTGAGCCCACGCAGACCCAGTTGCTCGGCCAACGCGCGCGCGGCCGGGGTGAAGCGCTGATAGCAGGTCAGCGCCTGCTCGGCGCGGTCCCAGCGGCCCCACAGCGCGTAGTGCGCCAGGTGCCACCAGGCCATCTCCATGTGGAACTGGCCGCGCCACGGGTCGAGCCCCAGCAGGCCGGTCTCGGCGCAGGGCCAACTGCCCGCCTGCTGCGCGCCCATCTGATACTGCGACAGCACCACGCGGCGCTCGAGCTCGCGCCAGCGCTCGTCGCGACTGCCCGACAGGTCGATCGCGCCGCCCGACTGCCAGTAATCGGCCCAGCGTTTGGTGGTCGATTGCAGGCATTCGGTCACGGTCGGCACGGCGGCGGTGTTGGCATTGAGGCCGAAGCGCGCGGTCAGTTCCAGCGCGTCGGAGTGGGCCAGCACCTGGTAGCGATGTGGGCTGTCGGTCGGCTCCAGCGTGGCGCTCGGCGACCAGGCCAGGTTCACGTCGTAGCGGCTGGCATCAACCTCGCGCGACAGTGTGGCGCTGCTGGCCGAGGGCCGGATCAAGCGGGTCACATGACCGTCGGCGCGGCCAAAGTCGCCCACGGACGGGGTGTTGTCGAGCGTCGGGTAGCCGAAATCGAGCGTCACGCGCAGCGTGCCGTCGGTCAGCAGCGGGCTGCTGATGCGCACGGCCACGGCGTCCTGCTGCCCGTGCACGGCGGTCTCGACAATGACCGGCCGACCGTCGACACGGTACTCGGCGGTGTGGATGCCGGTCCACAGATCGAGCCGGCGCGAGGCCTCGGTGAGTTGGCCAGCGGTGACCGCGCGGCCATCGGCGCGGCTCAGGCGCAGCCGGCCCAGATTGAGCCGGTGCGGGTTGTCGAACAGCCAGGCGCGCAGCGCGTCCTGGCCCGGCGGGAAGTGGTCGGGACCCGTGGGCCGGCCCTTGGCCAGCGTGCCGGTGGCAGGTACCTGGTCGGGCGTAATGCCGGCGGGCAGCGCGAAGCTGTGCCAGCCCCAGTGCGCCATGGTGTTGCCGGCCAGCGTCTGCAGGCCGGTGCCGTCGAGGCCGACACAGAACTCGCCATTGCCTACCGGCCAGACGGTGCTGGCGCCGCCGGCCATGGCGTGCCGGCTGACGATGGCGTGGCGGTCCAGCGGGGCCTGCTCGGCGGTGGCGAGCAGGCCCAGGAGCAGGTAGACAGGCGGCATGGGCTAGACCTTCGAGAAGTCCGTCGGCGCGAGCACCGTACTGGTGATGTGCGAGACGATGTTCTGGTATTCGGGCTTGCCCGACATGGTCTTCCACTCGGGGTCGGCGCCGAACGCCTTCCAGCCGGCGGCGCGCGCGGCGTCGTTCTCGCAGGTGATCATGTAGGTCAGGTTCGGCATGGCCGCCCCGGCCAGCGTCTGACCAAAGAACACGGGCGCCAGCCCCGCGCGGGCGAAGATGGGGATCTCGCCGTTGTTGAACATGTCGATCTTCTTGGCCGCCGAGCGCTCGTTGTGGCTCTCGTAGCAGCGCAGTTCGAAGATACGCGGCTTGTCCAGCTTGGGCACGGCGAGGCGCGGCTGACCGGTGAAGGCCAGCATCAGCGAGCTCTCGACCCGCTTATAGAGCGGATCGGCCGGCGGGAAGTCCAGGTACGGCGCGGCCGCCTTGGCGAATTCGGGGTCGGCGCTGAGCATGTTGACCATGGCGATGGTCTCAGGCGAGCCGTGCACGGCCAGCACGAAGACCACGGGGTCAGGCCCCTCGGTGACGGGCTTGAAGACGCCGACGGGCATCACGTCCAGCCGGTCCAGCGCCGGCAGCAGCGCCGTCTTGAGGTACGCGTCGAACGCGGCTTGCCGCTCGCCGGCCTTGAGCGTGTAGCGCCGCAGTTCATAGAGGTCGCGGCCCTCCAGTCCCGCTTGTGCCTGGGCCGCGCTGGCCGCCAAGGCCGCCGTGCCGGCGGCCGCTACGAAGGAACGCCTGTCCATCGCTCGTTCTCCCGCGGGCCCATTCGCTGGACTCGCGGCTACTCCTGCCCGGCAATGCGCGCGCGAATCGCCGCTACCAGCGCATCGAACTCGGCCTGGGTGGTGATCGAGTCGACATCACCCGCGCCGCCAATACAGCGGGACAGGTAGTTCATGGCGCGCACGAAACGGCCGGTGACCATGTCCAGCGCCAGCACGTCGAGGCCGCCGTCGCCCGTCGGCACGAGCTGGACGGGCCGGTCATTGACGGTGTAGAACGCCGGTGCCGGCGGGGCGGGTCGGGAACTGACGGCGTAGCGATTCGATTTGGCGCGCACGATGGCTCACCTGCTGCTCTCAGCATAACCGCTGTGCGGCGCGCGGTTATGACATGGGTGTTGAGATGTACGGGGAGGAATAGCGGGCCACGCGCGCCAAGGCAGGTCACGATGTGGCTGGAGCACCGAGATGGTCTGCTGGCGGCCGTACCTTCTGGTGATGGTGTTGGGCTGGGCGACGGTCGCACCCGGCCTGGAGCTGCGGCCCGACGACTGGCAGGACCGCAGCGTCGACGGCCAGGTCGCCTTCGCGGACGGCGTTGTGACGCTGTCGGTGCCCAAGGGCTCCGGCGGCACCGCCGAACTCGTCGCCAAGGCACCGGTCAACGGTGATTTCCAGGTGACCGTCAGCTACCGGCTCGAGGCCTGGGTCACCGGGCCCGACGCCACCCTCGGCGCGCATCTGGGCCTGGCCGACGGCGATGAGGCCAAGGCGCAAGTGCTGGTCGGCCGCGGCTGGGAGCGCACGCTCGACGAGTACGCCGGGATGACCTTCCGCGACGGCCAGTGGCGCTCACGCTTCGCCACGCTCACGGACGACCGCGAGGGCAAGTTGCAGATCCTCCGCCGCCTGGGCCAGATCCGTGTGGCCGTGCAACGCGGACATGGCTGGCAGACGCTGGCCATGCTCGACTGGGATCCGCGCGCACCGCTCTTCCTGCGGCTGGGCGTGGTGACCGGGCCGACGGGCACGGCACAGGTGCCCGCGGCGGCGGTGCGCTTCGAGAAGCTGACGATTGAGCAGTTGCCCGACCTGCCCAAGCCCGGCACCGGCGCCGCCGGCGGGGCCACGGGCGACGCTGACCGTGACTGGCTGGTCTGGGCCAACGACCTGGGCTGGCTGCACGTGGGGTCACGCGCGCAGTTCAAGGCCACCACGCCGCGCCGGGCCGAGATCCTCGGCGGCCAGGGCGAGGAGCCGCTGGTCAACACCGAACTGCAGGGCGGATTCGAGAACCGCGACAAGGTGCTCGACTGGTTGTGCGAGCGGCTGACTCGCGTGGTCGTGGCCTACGACCCCACCGGTGCGCCGCACGAGATCGTCGCCGCGCGCCTGGAGGGCAAGGACTACCGGCTGCGGCTGGTTGGCGGCAACGACCCCGAAGCGCTGACCATGGCCGAGAACTACGACTTCGAGGGCGAGAAGGCGGTGCTCGCCGCGCACGGGCTGACCCCGCGTTGCAGCTATCGCCGGCTGTGGCTGGTCCACGCGCTGGGCCACTCCACGGTGGATGGCTGGGCCGTGGACAACCGCTGGACCACTTTCTCATCGCCGCCGCAACCCCTGGAGAAGGAGCCCCAGAAGGCATCGTTCGAGGTGGCCGACGGGTTGGGTGGCACGTTCACCTACGTTGCCGACCAATGGGAAGGCCCGTACCGCGACAACTACGGCCTGGCCGTGGCCATGCGGCGGCTGGGCATCGTCGACGAGGTGCCCATCTTCCCGCCAGCCAGCAACTACCAGCGCAAGCTCAAGGCCGCCGATGTGCCCGAGAAGCCGCGCGACTTCGGCACCGAAGTGCTCGGCGTGCAGCCGTTCGCCGACCCGCCCGGCTTGCGCGACTGGGTGGTCTACGTGACCGGCGGCGTCTGGCTGCATATCGGCACCCGCACCGAGTACGACCAGCCGGTGACCCGCGCCGAGACGCTGCTGGCCGGCGACGGCCAGGACGCTGTGCCCAAGAAGCTGGTCGATCTGGGCCGCCGCTTCGGCAGCTACGACAGCGCGCTACGGGCGCTGGTCAAGCAACTGACCGACGTGCGCTCGCGGTTCAGCCCGACATCGCAGCCGCGCGAGGTGGTCGTGGCCAGCCTGGCCGGCGCCGAGGTGGCGGTGCATCTGGCGCGGGACCCCGAGGCGTTGGTGGCCGGCTACGGCGGCTACAACTATGGCGCCGAGCTGGCGCTGCTGCGCTCGGTGGGCCTGGGCGTGCGCAAGACCTTCGGCGCGCAGCGGCTGGTCCACGCCACCGGTCACGGCACCATGAACGGGCCGGTCAAGGACGACTTCTGGATGATGGTCAAAGGCGAGCCGCGCGGCGGCAACTCCATCGAGCTGCCGGACGGCATGGGCGGCACGTTCGGCTACTCGCTCGACCAGGTCGAGGGACCGTTCACCGACAGCTTCGGGCTCGTGCCCGCATTGGTGGCCCATGGCCTGAAGAGCATCGGCCTGTACGGCGAGGATCGCGGCGTCGGCCTGCTGGATGGGCCGCCGCCCGCGCCGCCACCACTGACGCCGCCGCGCATTCTGGCCATCACGCCCGACCGCGGCGAGGCGGGCCACAGTTTCTATGTCACGGTCATCGCCGAGGGCATGAGGCCGGGCTACGGCTTTGCCTTCGGGCCGGGCGTGCTGGTCAGTGACGAGACCTGCCTGGGCCGCAACCCCGACGGGCCGGGCGAGCGTTGGCTGGCCACGGTCACGCTGGACCAGGGCACCGGCTTCGCGCCGGTCGCGCCGTGAGGAGGCCCACCATGCGCCGCACCGTCCTCGCTCTGTTGCTGCTGACCAGCGCGACCTGGGCCGAACGGCCGCAGGGCCCGCAGATAGGCCGGTCGCCCTCGGCCGTCCTGGACGACCAGGGCCAGCGTGTGGGCACCGGGCCGGAACTCGGCATCCTGGGCCCGGCGCCCAAGCCGCCGACGCCGACGGCCGCGGCGCCTGACACGTGGGGCGAGGCCACGCGCTGGGTGGCGGCGTTCCTGGAGCAGTTCGGCCTGCTCGACCATGACATGCAGGTCATCGGCTTCATGCTGCGCGCCAACGTGCTGGCCATCCGCGAGTTGGAGGCCGAGATCGCCGGTAACGAACGTCTGCTGGCTACGGCGGTTCGCGCCGACCTGCGCGAGGTGCTGCAACGCGCCATCGACCGTGCCAAGGGCGATCTGGCCGAGCTGACCCGCGAGCGCGACGAGCGGCTCAACGCCGCGCTCGAGCGCTGGACCAACCTGCACGCCAGCCTGGCCGACAAGATCGCCGAGAGCGCGGACAAGCCCGAGGTCAGCGCCATGCTGACCAAGCTCGAGACCGTGCTTCAGCGGCGTCAGACCATTGGCGAGTTGACGCTCTATCTGCAGGCCGGCTACGCCGAGCGGTTCCGCACACTGGCCGGCGGCGCCGAGCAGGATCCCGCGCTGGCACCGCATGTGCTGCTGCTGCGTGTGCAGGACCAACTCGACGGTGGGCACCTGGCCAATGCGCTGCTGATGGCGCGCGACGGCGCCCAACGCTACGCCGACCAGGCCATCGGCAAGTCCTTCGCGGTGCAGGCGCAGTCGCTCGATGTGGCCTACATGAAGGCGCTGGCCGACACCTTCGGGCGCGAGTCCGACCAGATCCAGAAGGCCTGGTCCAACTACTCGGGGCAGGTCAGCGACAGCTACATCAAGCAGTTCTTCACCGGCAGCATGAGGCACAGCTTCGAGTACTACGCCGGCCGCACCGACCGGCTGGCGGCGCTGGCAGGCGAGGAGGCCGACCAGCGCGCCATGGGCGGCCACGGCCTGCAGGTGATGATTCGTCTGCGCGATGCGGGCCTGAGCTTCAAGGAGATCATGGCGCTCGATGGTGATGGCATCCGCTCTGCCTTCAAGCAGAAGCTGGGCGCGGAGGTCAGCTTCGAGACGGCGGACATGATGAACACGGCGGTCTCGGTGGCGCTGCGCGACCAGCGGCTGATGAACATGGTGCGCGGCGACAAGGTCGCCAGCGAGGCCGACCTGCGCGCGGGTTGGGCGGGCAAGGCGGAGTTCGAGGACGGGCTGCTGGCGCACGCGGCCGACGCGATAAACGTGAAGAACGCGCTGCTGCTGCTCGGGCCGGGCGCGGTGGTCAGCTCGGCGGGCACAGGCGCCAGCCTGACGGCGCGGTTCGCGCAGGTGGTGGGTCGCGGTGTCAGCGGCGCCGAGCGCATGGAGGCGCTGTTCGGTACCGGGCTCGACGGCGCGGTCACGGCGCGCGACTGGTTGTCCTCGGCGGCGCGGCTGCCCGAGGTGGCCGGCGCGCTGGCCAAGACCAAGACCGGCGCCGCGCTGCGCGACGGCCTGAACACCTGGTTCTCGGCACGCTATGACGGGCCACTGGCGGCGCGCATCGCCATGGGCGCCGAGGGTCTGGTCGCCGAACTGGCCATCTTCGAAACCGCCGGCCGCGCGGGCAAGGCGGTCGGCGGCCAGGTGGGCGAGTTCTTTGGCCAGGCCATGGCCACGCTTGTGGGCAACCCCGCGGAGTTGGCGCACCAGGCCTTCGGCAAGGCGCGCACGGCCGCCGTGGCGGCCACCATGGCCGAGTTCCGCGCCGCAGAGCGCGGCCGCGCGCTGGCCCGGGAAGTGAGTCAAGCTGGCCAGACCGTGGATGACGCTGCCAGCCGCCTGACTCGTGGCGAGACCCTGTCCGCCGATGAGCTGGCTAGGGTCGAGGAAGCCTCGGCCACGGCGCGACGGGTGGAGCAGGAGGCGCTCGCCGTGGAGCAGCAGGCCGGCGGCCCCGGCCCCAGTTCGAGCACGCGCGGTCCCATCGAGCAGGCGCAGGCGACCGACGGGCTGGCGCAGGCGGTGCGTCGCGGCGACGCCGAGGCCGTGCAACTGGCGCAGCAGACGTCGCAACGGCTGGCTGGCGCCGGCGAGGAGGCGGCAGGCGCGGTCCGTGAGGCTGAGTCCGGCCTGCAACAGGCCTCGCAACGTGTGGCCGAGGCGCCCGCCTCGGGCGCTTCGGCCGCGGGCAGCGACGGCCCGCTGGTCAACGACGCCGCGACGCCCATTCGCACCAAGGTGCCCAACTCAGCCGACCTGGGCTCGGGCGCCCGGGCCCAGGCGGCGGTGGGCAGCGCGCCCAGCGCGCCGCCGCTGAAGCTGGCGCGCAACGCCATGCGCGCGGGCGAGTTCGGCGAGGCCGAGGCCTGGTACCGCCAGGCGGCACTCAACCCCGAGCTCAACGCCGAGGATGTGAAGCTGGTCCGAGCGGGCATCACCGAGGCTCGGCAGGCACAGCGCTACGCGCGCATCCTGGCCGAACGCGCCGAGGCGCCGTGGATCGGCGAGGCACGAGCGCGCGCGGACAAGGCGCTGGAGCCACTGTCGGCCGATGAGAAGGGCTACCTGTCGGGCTTGGATGTCAACCAGCAGACGCGCTTCTCAGACTTCTTCGGCACGGAGCCGACGGCCGGCGGGCCGCGCGTGGTGTTCGACCGCGAGGGCCGCATGATGGGCCTGTGGAAGCCCGCGGCGCCGCCCGGCGGGGCCGGCATCCAAGGCATGCCCGACGATGGCAACCTGGTCAGCGAGGTGTTCGTCTCGCGGCTGGCCAAGAAGCTGGGCCTCAACGTGCCCCGTGCTGAGCCGGTGAGTATGCTGGGCGTCGGCGGCCGGACGGTGGACGGCGTGTTCATCCGCTGGGTGCCAGGCACGCACATCGTGCATAAGCTCGAGCCCGGGGCCCGCGCCGTGCTGGCCGAGCAGATCGCCGCCTTCCGGGCGCTGTCGGCCTACACGGGCAACTACGATGTGCACCTGGGCAACTACCTGGTCGATGGCTCGGGCCGCGTGTGGGGCATCGACTTCGGCAACGCGGCGTTGGGCAAGGTGCCCGTGGAGGACGCCAACATCCTGCGCCAGATCATGCATGTGCCAAACTACCCGCTGAGCGGCGACCAGGTGGTGGACGAGGCCCGGCTGCTGCGCGATGCCTACACCTACCGCAAGGTTACCCCCGGCACCTTCAACCCCAAGGCGGTGACCATCGAGCAGGGCGACTTCTACAAGGAGGAGGTGGCCTATCTCGACCGCCTGCTGCCGGCGGCCAAGATGACCAAGGTGGCCGACGGCGTGCGCGACCTATCGGCGGGCGAGATCGAGACTCTGTTGCAGGGCACGTTGCGCCGCGGCTCCGAGGCGGCCAACAGCGAGGCGGCCAAGGAGATCGCCGAGCATCTGGCTGCGCGCGGCAAGAGCATCGACAAGATCATCGACACCTGGAAGTCGACCGACAAGCTGGACTCGGACGTACTGGTGCCGGCCGGCGCGGGGCCGCAGCGGACACCGACGGTCGGCGGGTAGGGCAGGCGCGGTGGCCTTCGAGCCGGCGGACCGGTACACTTAGCGTGTCACGAAGGAACGAGTCTTCGGGCCTGGAACAGTGAACCATGTCCAGCGGGGGAAGCGATCTACTGGCCGAGGAGGCAAGCGAGGCCTGGCAGCCGAC